>NZ_SSNA01000191.1 GCF_004799445.1 Bradyrhizobium sp. | reverse complement strand
GTACGCCCCGCAGTCGAACGTCAATGTACCGAACCGATAATTGCTATCGACCCGGCATCTTGACGACATTGATCTCGATCGCCGAAAAATAGGCCGCGAGATCCTCGATGTCCTTGTCTGACAAGGACGGAGCGACCACCGACATCGCGTCGTTTTTACGTGCGCCGGATTTGTATGCCTGAAGCTGAGCAACGAGGTAGGGCTCGGTCTGGCCCGCGATGTTCGGCGCGTCGGGAGTCTTCGATAGACCGTCGAGGCCGTGACATGCCTGGCACATCAGAGCCTTCGCACGGCCGGCCTCTACGTCGCCGGCACTGCACACGCTGCCGCTGGCCGCGAGAAGAGAAAGCGACGTAAGTGAGCTGAGCACAAGCTGTACCGTCTTCAGACGCACAGAAATCACCTTTGACCCTCGCGGACCTTGGACGATGGAAAGCGTGATGGTCCCCGTATCAGGGGACCATCAACCCGATCAGGGTGTTACTTGCCGTCGTACCAGATGCGATAGAGCGCTCCGACCAGATCGTCCGAAACGAGCAGCGAACCATCGTGCAGCTGCGCCACGTCAACCGGACGACCAAGATAATAGCCATTGTCGTTCCACCCTTCGGCGAACGGCTCAGACTTGCCTGCGACGTGGCCATCATCCTTGAGGAAGGTCACCATCACGCGGGCGCCGACGGGCACGGTTCGATTCCACGAGCCGTGCTGTGTCGAGAAAATTGCACCCTGGTATTTCTTCGGAAACATGGTGCCGGTGTAGAACATGAGACCGAGGTCCGCCGCATGGGCGACTTGCTCGACTTCCGGGAAGATCACGTTGGCCGGCGGCGTATCGGCCTTGTATTCGTTGGTGCGTGTATGACCGCCGCCATACCAGGGGAAGCCGAAATCCTGCCCCGGCGCGGTGATGCGGTTCATCTCGCCCGGAGGGATATCGTCGCCCATGCCGTCCACCTGATTGTCGTTGGTCCAAAGTGTCTTATCCTTTGGATTGAAGTCCATGCCGACGGGATTGCGGAGTCCGACAGCGTAGACTTCGCGGTTCTTGCCGTCACGGTCCATGCGGATGATCCCGCCCATGCCGACTTTACGGTACAGGTCAAACTTATCCTTTGCCGGCACGTTATAGGGCTGGCCCAGCTGAATGTAGAGTTTGTTGTCCGGCCCGACCCGGCAGGTTCGCGCCGTGTGATTATAGCTCTCGTCCGCCTTGGGAATCAGATCACCTTCCGGAACGACGTTGCCGGCGACGACATCCGCGCTTTCGTAGAAGAACTCGGCCGCGGCATATTCCAGCACCCGATTCTGCTCGGCGATGTACAGGAACCCATCCTTCGAGAAGCATACGCCGTTGGGTATCTTCTTCGGCAGGGTAGGCGCGAACTCCTTTACCTCGTCTCCCACACCGCCGCGCGCGCGGTCGGTCACCACCCAGACTTTCGATTTCCGCGTGCCCACAAAGGTCGCGACGCCCTGCGGTCCAACCGCGATGTGGCGCGCGTCCGGCACCAGCGCGTACAGCGAGATGTGGAAGCCTGCCGGCAGCTTGATCTTGGTCAGGTTCTGTTTGACCTGGTCGGCTTTCGCACCGGTCTGCGGCACCTCCGGCCAATCAGCCGTGCTGCCCGTCTGGTGCATCGCACCTAATGTTTCGAGTGTGCTCGGCGCCGGTGGCGCCGGCTGCGCCGCAGCCGGCCAAGCGGCCAACGTCAGCAACGCCATCGTTGTTTTCAAATGAAACTTCATGATGCCTCCCTGGGATACCCCAATTCTAACGGGCGACCCACCCGCCGTCGGGGAAGACGGGTATGAATGCGCCGCTTCGAACCGTTGTCAAACGGCAAAAGCTACACGTGAGGGAGGTGATGGGGCATCACGACGCCCATTTTGTGGAACGCTGCCCACAATACTTCATTGTTTTTGAAATGAGAATTGTGGCGAACAAAAAAGCCGACGCCGAGATTAAATTAAAACTGCCGCCATAAGCGGAAATTATCTTCACAATGCATTTGATGCCGCACTGCGGTCGAAGCCAGAATCGGCGAGGACCAATACGGTCAAAAGGGATTTCTCGTTGCTTTGAAACTCGGATACGACTGCAGCAATTCGGTTTCTAACGCACCTCCCTGCAGCTCCAGGAGCGAGCCAAAACTTGCTCCTGGACCCAGCAGGTGTTCGCGAAGCTAATTATTTGCGCGCCGCGCAAGCGTACATGTTGATTTCCATGCCAACGGGAACTTCAACAATCTTCGGACATTTCCAGGCCATTAGAGAACTCCCAAGTCGCGGTACGATTGCCGCAGTAAAAATATGGTAAGGCCACACCGAAAGTAGCGCAAGCCTGCGTCTTCTTCTCTCGTTCAAGCCGGATGAATTAGAGCTGTATTTAGCCAACTTTTCGACGCCTAATGGCCATCGTCCGGATGATGACGCCGACGTCAAGAAATCCGTCGACAACATGTAGGGGGTCTATCTGCATCAGCAGTCCAATCCAGTGCGCCCGCGGATCAACAATCCGTCCCGCCAGGGGGACTGTCCAATTTGAGGGCCTTCCTGTCAGCCCGAAGCCCGCTCATCCTGCGAGACATCAATATGGGACAGATCGCACGCCAAGCGGCTCGGCGGCAAAACCAAACGGGCAGCATCTAAATGGGCTTTAGCAAGGTGCAAAGGTAGAACGCCCTCCCCGCGCGAAACTTGGATATGTCGTGCTCGGGGTGTGCCGTAGGTCCGTTCCTCCCTCAGCAGCCGACATCCGGCGACTGCATCGGCATGTCCGAAAAGTGCCAACAACTGAAGTGATGGGTCTCATTTGATCACCTGCTTGAACCGCGCGCTTCACGTGAAGACCAATGAGGACCAACGCAGAGGGCAAGAATTTCCACTGAGTTCCCCGGTTGAGCCGCCCATCAAGTTACAGTCGAAAACTCGTCGTCTAATCCGGTATCGAGGTATCCTGCACGATCGAGGCTTTATCTATTGAAGGCGCCGGTAGTCTAGTGATTGGGGAGGCTAGCTGCTCAAGCGTAACGACCTCGCGCAGAAATTGTCGGAGAGGCTTGGCATTGGGAAACCCGCCCCAGAGGGCCCCGGCCGGAACATCTCGCATAACCGAGGATCTCGCAGCAAGCCGAGCTCCTTTGCCGACCGTAATGTGCTGACGGATACCAACTCTGGCTCCGAGGACTACAAAGTCTCCCAAAGTTACGCTACCACTCAACCCTGATTGACCGGCTATGATGCAATGGCGTCCAATAACAACGTTGTGGGCGATCTGAACGAGGTTGTCGATCTTGGTTCCCTCGCCAATAACCGTATTGCGAATCCCGCCCCGATCGACTGTCGTTCCAGCTCCAATCTCAACATCATGTTCAATTACGACAATGCCGATCTGCGGCACCTTGAGATGCCCCGTTGCGCCCATTATGTAGCCAAACCCGTCCTGGCCGATGTGACAACCCGGATGTATAATGACTCGATCGCCAACGATCGCATTCGTGATTGAACTCCCTGAACCGATCGCACAATTCTGTCCGATCCGAACGTCTGGTCCAATAACAGTGTTGACCCCGATCAGCGTTCCAGCGCCGACCGTAGCCCGAGGTCCGATTAGAGCACCGGGATCAACCGTCACACCGCTCGCGAGTTGGGCGGAGGGATGGACGGATGCACCCGACGCGATACCCTCTGTTTCGAAAAGCGACGAGGGACGCAATGTGTCGGGATAAAGTTCGCGAGCCACCAACACGAAGCACTTATAAGGCTCCGGCGTGAGCAATACGTCGAGGCCGCTTGGGACGAGACATTGAAAATGCTTGCTTATCAATACAGCGCCAGCCCGCGTCGATGTGAGGACCTTGGCAAATTTCGCGTTATCAACGAAGGTTAAGTCCCCTGCCTCTGCTAGATCAATCGGCGCAACATTTGTCATTCGCTGCGAGTGGTTTGTGACATCCTGAAGCTCGGCACCGGTCAAGGCCGCAATCTCGCCTAGCGTTAGACCGGGTGGGTGACGTAAGAAATGTGGCTCGGTCAAATCATCCATCCCAATAAGGCGATCCGCGCGGCTTGCGTACCACATGAGAGCATTAGTTCCGTCTCAGAACAATGTCGCATATGGGTCATTCGCGTCACTTTGGCGATGTGCCAGCCACTTCCGGTCTGCCCCGAGCAACGGACATCACCAGACCGACCCAGTTGGTCCGGTTCGTGCCAGCAGCGGGCCTCCTAGAGCTGCTCGCGCACGCCTAAGGCGAACCGAGAAATTTCTCTGGCGACAACCAATAGAGAAACCAAATGAACAGCGCGATTGCGATGACGGAAAAGACCGAAGCCAAGATGAGCGCGAACGAAACGGCTTCTACTCCGATCTGTCCGCTGGGTAAGTGCTTCCAAGGCCAGATTGGGCCCGCTGGTTCTTTGAGCGGAAGCATGACCAATCGACCGCCCGAAATCCGAGGGAGCATCCATTTTCCAATAGCGAACCCTATTCCCCCAAAAGCCCAGAACATCAGGTGGAGTATCAGTTCGCCCAATGTGCACGACCTTTCTTGCTAATCTCGGGCTGCTTTCAAGTTGGCCAGAGCCTTCCTTTTTTCATCCAGCCCATGCCGAGTGTGAGCAGAACGCCGCAAATTGCGCCCGACGCGTCCATGAAAAAGTAAAACAGGAATTTTGCGTGCTCGGCGGAATATGAATGGTCGGCGGCAGGAGCGCCCCTTCCGGCAGGCACGTGAATATTTCTCGACATCCAAATTTCGTACAGTACGTTGCCGAGACCCCAAGCGAGCGCCATGGCCAGAACGGTGAAGATCACTTTTCTCAACATACCCACGACCACGTCCGCGTTAGCCTCGAAAAATGATACATAAGCCGGGCTATTTTCGATGGAAAACACTCCGATAGAACGCCTTGACGCTTGAAAACTCCGGGATAAGCATCGCGAGCGCGGTCAAGCTCACGATCCACAACCCCATTTGCGGAGGAAGACTGAGCCCGTTGTAAGTAGATGATCCACTTTCAAGCCACCAAAACACCAGAGCAAGCAATAGAGGCACGGCAATTATTCGCGACTTGTAAGTCGGGAATACAAACGCGAGCGCGAGAAGCGGCACCGCAAATATCGTCGCCATAAAGCTGGCGCCGATAGCCATCCAAGTGAATTTATCCGCGTCTGCGAGGCCCATGTTGAACACGACGGCAGGCCAAGCCAGACCGAGCAGAAGAATGCCCATCCGCACTTTGGCGACCCAAGGATCAAGAGAAGTAACGCTCATCGGTCCATCCACACCTGACGCAACGCCTTCTCACGGTCGCGAACCGCGTGGCTCCGACCCTGCACCGAAGCGAACACGTCTCATTATGAGGCGACCGGCGATTACCGACCGGCGTATCCGAATAGCACTCCGCGCCTGCATTCAGGGCGATAGCAGGTCTCCAAAGAGTTAGGTTGTAAGGCCAGCTTACGTCAACCGAAACCACGCCCAGTGCTCAATTTTGAATTAACCAAGCGACTTCCGCTTCGGGTCATTTTCGGAAGTCGGACAGCTTCCGGGGCAGGTCCGTTCATGCCTTAGCAACGGACATACGGCGACTGCATCGGCACGTCGGTTTCGTGCCACGAGCGGAATTTGTCGCTTTCCTTCGATCACCTCTTCGGCGCGCGCGGGCAAAGGGGGCGGCACACTGAAGCCGAGGGCTTTCGCGGTCTTGAGATTTATTGCCAGATCGAACTTGGTTGGTTGCACCACCGGCATTTCAGCCGGCTTGGCTCCCTTGAGAATGAAGTAGCCATCCGCCACGCCATTGAAGACGCTGGCATTGAGGCCAAGAGCGGCAAAGGCGTTGGTGTGCGACTGCAAAACGGGTAAGCTTCCCCTTTTGGGGTGCATATTTAATGAAGAAATTAAAGGTCGAAGACGAGTTGCACGAAGTGAAATGCCCTGCTTGCAACGGCACTGGATTTCCAACCGTTGCGCAACCAAAACCGGGCCGAAAAACCTATCCCGCGCCGTGTAAGGAATGTGCGGGCAAGGGCCGGGTGATCGTTCGCTAGCGAGCCAATGCTTTCTCAGCCGCGGCACATTTTGCCAAAATATTCTTTCGCCTGATCGTTGAATTCTCAAACGGCACGCCCATTTTGCGTGCCTGAATTTGGCAGCTTGAAATACTGCGGTTCAACCTAACCGCTGCGCGGAATGGCGTGCCGCCAGCCGCGACCATTGCGGCGAGTTCTCTCGAGTCTTCCACCGACCATTTGCTCTTACGCAATTTCATGCGGTTTCCAATAGAGCAATGAGCCGCGCTTATTTGGGCGGTTCTAGTTCCTTCGATTCAAGATAGCCTTTCAAATCGTCGAAGTTTTGATGGAGGTGTGCCGACCTAGCCTGGTCTGGCCCCGGCGTGGTCGGCGCGGCTTCATTGAACTTGATCGCCGCTATCTGTTTTAGTTCATGAGCGGTGAGATACGTTGAGGGCGGTCGGCGTGACATTTGCGAACCTCCTTTGTGACGGAGAATAAAACGCAAATTGGAAACCAGTTGTTCCGTGACAGGAACGATCTGCTTTTTCCCCTTTATGTCCGGAACCCGACACAGCGCCGTCGGTTATCCGGTCGATCTTCCGAACCGGACTTCAACCGGCATCCCGATAAAACCGACCGTTATTGATCGGGCTTGGGAATCTGGTCGCAACGACCTTCAAGATCAAACAATCAAAGCTAATCTCGGGAGACTTCTCATGCCCTCACGAAACGAAACCATGCGCGCGCGTGAACGACTTCAATCGGCAACGCCAATTTATGATGATGAGAGCTTGTTGAAACTGGAGGAAGATGTTGCCGAATATTTGCGTAAAGCAAAGCGCCGTGACGCACTACAACCTGATGAATTGGTCTCGACCGTGTTGAATGCGGTCGCGCATGACTATTTTCGTCACGTCCTCCGAAAACAAGCGCGCGTGACGCCCCTTCGGCGTCGAACGCGGTAAATCGCAGTCTCCGGGCTAGGCCGATTTGCGGCGCGATAATTCAGAAAGAGCGCGATAAGCCACATTCCGCAACCCATCCAGAGTTACATTGCCTTTCTTCGCACTCTGAATCAGTCTTAGCGCAATGTGCTTGCGGCTCGCGTGATCGCCGCCGTGTGGCAAGTGGCTGCAGACTTCTTCCAAAACAACGTCCATGTTCGCGGTTGTGCGTTCATTGATCTTGATCATTTTACACCCCCCGATCATCGTTTAGATAATGTTATTAATTCCAATCAATCGGCGTAAATCGCAATCTCCGCCGCTCCATTTCCTCGCGTAATTTGTCGGCATATTGTTTCACGCCCTCACCAATAAGCCGATATCGACCACCCGCTTGAATATCCAGATGGACCTGCCGCCTAACATTTTCATAAAACGCCAAAAGCCGCTCATCCTTTGTTTGCATGAAACTCATTTTCAACCCCCGCAACAACCCCGGGGGAGATTTTATCCAATTAGCGGGCGGCGTCCAGCGTCCGGCTGTGTTGGCAACCGGGCGGGAACCGGGGTTGGTGCGGTCTTGCCTCGCTATTGAGGCAAGCTCTTCAGAACATTTCGGCCAACGGACAATCCGCGATATGGCACCAGTGCCTCACACGCCGTCATGATGTCACAGGCTGACGCCGTCTGGAGCTAGTTGAACTGGCTGCGTCGACTGTTCGAGGAGACACGAGCACCGCGTGGGCGACGACTGGAAAGGCGAAAGAGGTCGCCAACTGAGGCGGTCTAATCGAAAGCCACGCCGATCCGATATTTTTTGCGCCAGACGACATGGCAGGGCAAATGCAATCCATCGTCCGGCACAACTAATGTGAATCTCTCTGGGATTCCAGCTTGGCTTGGTACCTCTATCGCCGCTCCGGTAAGGGACAGGTCGCGGACCTTGCAATCAATAGTGGTAGCGCCAAACTCAATCTTGGCGACCTTCATGACGCGGTAGCGAGGTGCAATCCGAGTTTCGACCATTGAATGCCGCCTAATGGAAGCCGAAACTTGCTCCTATCGCCCGGATCATCTGACCCAGGTGGCTGCTGTAATATCCGCCGTAATTATTTTGATCCCAGAAATACAGGGAGACAGCGACAATCGAAATTGCGCCAATGACCTTCATAATATGATGGGCATAATTGAGCTTTCGCTAAATCAGGACACAACCGGATTCATGATTCCCATTCCGTCCCGAAATCCTCAGTGGTCCTATTGATCCATATCAACGCGGAACGGCAATTGAGCCATACCAGACGGTCGCCGCGATTCGGGGTATGGCTAGATGACAAGTGCAGTACAAACGCGCCGTTGTCTGTTCGGAAAAGCGAATCGCGCGCCTGATGCTCTTCAAGCGATTCAGAATCAATAAACGGGTACGTTCGCGAAGCAAGAAGCTGCATGGCGAATCAAAATCAGTTTGATCAATGGCACCCCAATCAGACCACTACGAAATTAACAATCTCTTTCCATTTGGATCTCGCCCGCGATGTCCAAGTTGGGTCACAAGCGGAAGTAGCCGAACCTTCGCGTGAGTGGCTCATTGGAACTCTTAGCGATCGCGATCGGTCACGACTGTACAAAAGAACGCGGCTCCTTCGGCCGCGGATGACGCTCATCAAATAACTGCCATCCGAAATGGCGGGCGTCTGATCCGGCTGGCCCGGGTTCAATCCTCGTTGGATGTGCAGTGAGAGCAAACTTTTATTCCGACGAGGATAAGGTTAGCTTTGCCACGTCCGAATTCCCGCAGCGCAACAGATGGCGTCTTTCATCGATCACCTCGTCGCGTGGATTTTGCCGTTTTAGGCCGCCTTGGCGTCATTTCTCAACAGAGACTTGAGGCTCCGCGAGCCGACGAACCCTGCTCCAGCTCTGCCGGGTCATCAAAAAAGCATCGATTGTAGCTCGGTAAGCTGTTATTAATTGTTCTATTGTTTTCGCTGTTGACCCCATGGGATTGCCATTCGGGAGGCTGAGTTCTTAAATGAGCCGATGGTTCAAGCGGGCCCTTTCCTTCGATTCAGTCGCGCTAAAGATATTCTTGATCGTAATTTTTGGTCTCTCTGCGGCGCCCTTACGCGCTGACGGGGAAGACGATGCGGCCATCGCCAAGAGTTTGGCCGATATGCTCCGCGCCGCCCGCCAGGTAATATCCAGCAACCAGCCCCGTATCAACGACCCTAACATCGGCGACAAGGGTCTCAGTGGTCAGGTTGTTCTGCAACAAGCACTTGAATCATATAAGAAGACTACCGGGACAGATCCCGCGACCGTAGATCCGGCGTCGCGCCATGGTAGACTTTTACGCGCGCAAATGGACGCGATAGTTGAGGTCACCGACGCCAATCAGTCGACCATCAACGCCAAAGGCGTCGGCTTCAAGGCATTTATTCCGGCCGTCTTTGCCCGCCTTGTGAATGAAGCCTTTGAGAGCCGCGCAAAGGATGAAGCGCAAATCAAGGTGACAGCTCCCGAGCAACTCGTACGGAACCGAAAGTCCCGACCAGACGAGTGGGAGGGCGATGTGATCCGCAGCAAATTGCTCGGGACGGATTGGCCTCGCGGTCAAGCCTATGCGGCCGAAGCGCTTACAAAGGGTCGATCTTCTTACCGGATGATGATGCCTGAATATTACGCAGCTTCGTGCCTGAG
>NZ_SSNA01000190.1 GCF_004799445.1 Bradyrhizobium sp. | reverse complement strand
GCCGATCTCGCGCGCCGTCGAACTAGCCGGGCACATTTGTTGTCGCCCAATTCTCGGCGGGCTGCACCACCAATATGTTCGGATTTGATTTACGACAGGCACAGGTTGTCGACAAAGTAGGACCCGTCCCTGCCCTTTAACGGAAGAAGAGAAAATTTGATCAGCTAATCGGAAGCCACAGAGCAATTCGGACTTCACCGGTCTTTATGTGCAGGCGCCGGGAACAGGTTAGATGTAAGCGCGTACCGATGCGTTGATGTCGCAGGCAGAAACCGGCAAAATTGCTCTGCGTCCATCTTCCCCGTTATGGCCGGTTGTCACCCGGCGCGTGCGACCGATAACGTTGAACGGTCCAAAAGGTTCAGGAACTTTCTGAGGGGGCGGGCAGTTGGCCTCTCGCAGGAGATTTCAGTGCATAAAGATGGAAAACAAGTAGTAGAGACGGCGGTCGAGGCGAGAGGCGGTCTTTTAGGCAGACCGGTTCTCTTGGTGCTGTTCGTTAGCTGCGTTCTGGCAGTTGCCGCACTTATCGTTACGTATTCGGGCACGTAAAAAAGGCCCTCTGAAGAAGACCTTGTGTTGCGCCTTCCTCATCGGATGAACCTCTATCACGACTTTGGCGGCTGGACGCTGGTGTTCGCCGTTCTCATCTACGCCGTCATCTGCGATGCCTTCGGCATCTGGATGGGGTGGCTTTCGTCGTATTGAAATTCGGCGATGCGCTGCTGGCCTCTGCCCGTAGGGTGAGCATTGGGCGACCATTGCTTTCGCGTCGTCGTCCGGGGCCCAAGTTGGGAATTTCCTCCCAGACTGCCCGGTGGCCACACGGCTGCCGGGCCTTTTTTGCTATTTGACCAATATCGGATTTAGAGACCGTGTCACGCGGTCCAATGTCCGAGATGGGGTCAATTTCGGAAGTCGGCGCTCGTAATCGCGAGGTCTGCTTTGCCCCCAGGAGCGGACATCGTCAGCTTGGGCACGCACGGCCGCTTTGCGCCAGCAGCGGCCATTCCCACAGATCGCTCTTCGAGCGGGCATCCGCAAAAGGCTTCATCGAGACAATGCTCGGCTCGGCGCGGCGTAGCAAAATGCTAATGGGCAGATTTCGAACCAGCGCTCCGGTTGACCGCGCGCAACGTCAGCGCCAGCGGCACCATCACCATGGCGATCACGGCCAGCGCAACAAACACGTCGATATAGGCAAGGAGTGTAGCTGGGCTTTGCACCATTTGATGATGATGGCCATGCTGGTTCCGGATGAGCTGCCGGTGGCCGTACGCCCATTCAGATATCCCTGTATGCGGTTCAATGTATCGTTATAGAAAGGATTCCAAGAGCCGAGATGTTCGACCAGACGGCTCTGATGAAACTGCTCACGCCGCGCCAGCACGGTCTGGCTCAGTGCCACGCCCATCGATCCGCCGAAATTTCGCGCAAGGTTGATCAGCGCCGAAGCCTGATCGGTCTTCGACGGCGAAATGCCATCGTAGGATGCGGTCGTGATCGGAATGAAGATAAGCGGCAAGCCGATTCCGAGATAGATGCGTGACCAGGCGAAGTACCAGTAATCTGCATCAGGGTTGATGCGGAGCAGGTCAACCATCGCATAACAAGCTATTGCCGCCCCGACGGCGATCAGATATCGCGGCTGGACGAATCCGAGGCGGCCAACCACCACCATCATCACCATCGTCACCGCGCCGCCCGGCGAGATAGCAAGACCGGCCAGCGTGGCGGCGTAGCCGAATTCTTCCTGCAACAGTTGCGGCAGGATCTGCGTCGTCGCGATCAAGAGCGCGCCTGTCACCAGCATGATGAGAAAGCAGGTGCCGAACTGGCGTCCGGTCAGCATCTTGATATCGATGAGAGGCTCCGGCCGGTTGAGCTCCCACGGGATGAACAGCAGCAGCGCGGTGGCGGATATTGGCAAAGCGTGCTTCTACCTGGCCACGTGGCCACTTCTGCCGCAGCACAATCGCACCGCGCTCATCGTGGCCGACAACATAGAAAGAGTTCTTGCCTATATCGATCCCGACTACGGCGATTGTGCTGACCCATACCGCGACGCTCAATCGCAGCGTGTTGTGCTGCCAAGGCTGTTTGCTGCGCTGCGCTCGTCGTTGTCGCACTGCATTTATATTGCTCAGAGTTTGATCGGAATCAACGCGGGCTCTTTTGGCGGGGAAATAATGTCGGGCCGGACGCCATAAATTTTATCGAGCCGGCAATGCGGAGGAAGACATGAGTTCGCTCGCGGTCAAGGGAAATGGGCTTCAGTCAAAGTTACTCTGGGCCGCAGTGATCGCGCTCGGTGCGCTTTCTTTCGGGATCGTCGCGCTCAGCAGAGGCGAGAACGTCAGCGCGGCATGGCTCGTCGTTGCTGCGGTGTGCATCTACTTCATCGCCTACCGCTTCTACGCGCTGTTCATCGCCGAAAAAGTACTGGGCGTCGACCCTATACGGCAGACCCCCGCCTACCAACACAATGACGGCCTCGACTACGTGCCGACCAACCGCTACGTGCTGTTCGGTCACCACTTCGCGGCTATTGCTGGCGCCGGTCCTTTGGTCGGTCCGGTGCTCGCCGCCCAGATGGGCTACCTGCCTGGCACGCTATGGATTCTCGCTGGCGTTGTCTTCGCCGGCGCGGTGCAGGATCTGACCGTACTCTTTCTCTCAACGCGGCGTGACGGCCGCTCGCTCGGCGATATGGTGCGCTCTGAAATGGGGCCGGTTGCCGGCAGCATTGCGCTCGTTGGTGTGCTGCTGATCATGGTTATCCTGCTCGCCGTGCTGGCGCTGGTCGTGGTTAAGGCGCTGGCCGGCAGTCCTTGGGGCACTTTCACGGTGTTCTGCACCATTCCAATTGCACTGCTGATGGGCGTCTATGCCCGCTTCATCCGGATCGGACGCATCGCGGAAATGTCGGCGATCGGCGTCGTGTTGCTGCTTGCGTCGCTAATCTACGGCCGAACCGTGGCGGAAAACCCAGCGATCGCAGCATGGTTTGATCTGAGCGGCGAGACGCTGGCGCTGATCATCATCGGGTACGGCTTCGTCGCCTCGGTGCTGCCGGTGTGGCTACTGCTGGCGCCACGGGACTATCTATCGACCTTCCTCAAGGTCGGCACAATGGCGCTGCTCGCGGTCGGCATCATCTTGGTCCAGCCAGATTTGAAGATGCCGGCGGTCACCAAGTTTATCGACGGCACCGGCCCGGTTTGGTCGGGAAGCCTATTCCCGTTCCTGTTCATCACCATCGCCTGCGGCTCGGTATCCGGCTTCCATGCGCTAATCGCCTCGGGCACGACCCCGAAAATGGTAGAGAATGAGAGCCAGCTCCGCTTCATCGGCTATGGCGCCATGCTAACGGAATCCTTCGTCGCGATCATGGCGATGATCGGCGCCACCGTGATCGAGCCAGGAATCTATTTCGCCATGAACAGCCCGAGCGGGGTGATTGGCACCACCGTTGTAGAGGCGGCGCAGGTGGTCTCCGGCTGGGGCTTCACAGTCACCCCCGACATGATCAGCCAGATCGCCCAGGACGTCGGCGAGAAGACGCTGCTGTCGCGCACCGGCGGCGCCCCGACACTCGCGGTCGGCATGGCCCACATCCTGTCCGGCATGTTCGGCGGCCGTGTCCTGATGGGGCTCTGGTACCACTTCGCCATCCTCTTCGAGGCACTGTTCATCCTCACCACCGTCGACGCCGGCACCCGCGTCGCCCGCTTCATGATCCAGGATATGATCGGCAGCGTAATTCCGTCGTTCCGGAAGACCGAATCGTGGGGAAACAACCTGGCGGGATCGGCGCTGGCGGTCGGCGCCTGGGGCTACTTCCTCTACCAGGGCGTCATCGATCCAATGGGTGGCATCAACACGCTCTGGCCGCTGTTCGGCATTTCCAACCAGATGCTGGCGGCGATCGCGCTCATCCTGTGCACGGTCGTACTGTTCAAGATGAAGCGCGAGCGTTACGCCTGGGTTACGATCGCGCCTACCTTATGGCTCCTGATATGCACGCTGACGGCGGGGTGGCAGAAAATCTTTAGCACGTTACCGGCGATCGGCTTCGTTGCCCACGCGCGGGTGTTCGGCGACGCTGCCGCGGCCGGCAAGATCCTGGCGCCGGCGAAGTCGATGGCGGAGATGCACCGCGTCATCGTCAACGATTACGTCGACGCCACACTCTGCGCTCTGTTCGTCATCGTGGTGCTGGCCATGATCGTTTACGGTGTCATCGCCATACGCCGGGCATTGGGCGATCCGAAGATAACCGCCATCGAGATCGGCCTGCCCGTGGGAGTGAACCTTGCGTGACCTCATGGCGTTGAAGGAATGGTCGGTGCGCACCGCGCGTCTGATGGTCGGCATTCCCGACTATCAGACTTACGTGGAGCATCGCCGGCAGACACATCCGGACAAGCCGATCATGACGTACGAAGAATTTTTCGTGGAGCGCCAGAACGCTCGCTACGCTGTCGGCAAAGGCCGCTTCCGCGGCTGCTGTTGAGCCCAAAATTCCCTTTTTTCGATCAGTCACGCCGGATCGATCCGATCAGCCGTTCGGCAAAGCCATTCTGCCAAGGCGAGGCCGGTGCGGTAGGCTTGTCCCGGATGCCCATGGCGCGCAATCGGCGCGTGA
>NZ_SSNA01000019.1 GCF_004799445.1 Bradyrhizobium sp. | reverse complement strand
GCTGCGCCGCTCGGATTACGTCTCGATCTCCTGTCCGCTGACCAAAGAGAGCCGGGGGATGATCGGCGCGCGCGAATTCGCGGCGATGCAGCCTCACGCCTATTTCATCACCACGGCGCGTGGTTTCATCCACGACGAGGCGGCGCTGGAGCAGGCGCTGCGCGACAAGCGCATTGCCGGCGCGGGACTTGACGTCTGGGCCAAGGAGCCGCCGCCGCCGGAACATCCGCTGCTGCAGTTCGACAATGTGCTGGCAAGCCCGCATACCGCGGGGGTGACCAAGGAGGCGCGGGAGAACATGGCGAGAATCGCCGCCGAGCAGATGCTCGACGCGCTCGACGGCAAGCGGCCGCCGCGCGTCATCAATCCCGAGGTGTGGCCCGCCTACGTCAAGCGCTTTGAGCGGACGTTTGGATTTGCGCCGGGATAGTGGTCAGGGCCGAATCTTCGTCACGCGCAATTTTCGCGGAGAAGATTTCCTCCATTGCCGCTCGGATCGCGGCAATAAATCTACTGCCATGTCGGGATCGGACGGTGGGAGCGTTGCTATTTTTGCCGCGGCCTCGACAGTTTTGCGAAGAGAGCCCATTAATCTACTCAGAACGCTCATTTTTCCGGAACGAATGTTCGGCCGGCGCAGCAGGAATAGGCGACATGCGACAGTTCGGTTCATTGCTGCGCTCGGCCCGATCCCGGATCGGACGCCGTCTGGGCCAGCTCGTCGCCATTGCGGCGGCCAGCCTGCCGGTCGCCGGCGCCTAGACTGATCCTGAGCAGCACTTTCCTCCGCCCATCCTTGCATGATACGCCCGAGCCGCTTTGGTAGGGGCGGAAGATCATGCTCGGCATTCACGAACTTTGGCTTTTCGTCGTCTCCGGGCTGTTGCTCAACATTACGCCCGGGCCTGACACGGCCTATATCGTCGGCCGAAGCCTGCAGCTCGGGTGGCGCGGCGGCGTGGTCGCGGTGCTCGGCATCGAAGCCGGCTGCCTCCTGCACGTGTTCGCCGCCGCGGTCGGGCTCTCGGCGCTGCTGGCGGCATCATCGGCCGCGTTCACGTTGGTGAAATGGGCCGGCGCGGCCTATCTTTGCTTCTTGGGCGTGAGGATGTTGCTGGCACGGAATGCGGCGCCGGCGGCTGCCGCGGCAACTGGAACCGGCGCGATTTCGCTGCGCCTGGTGTTCGTGCAGGGCGCGCTGACCAATGCGCTGAACCCGAAGGTGGCGTTGTTCTTTCTGGCCTTTCTGCCGCAATTTGTCGCCGCGGATTCGCCGCACAAGGCCGCCGCTTTCGCGCTGCTCGGCCTGATCTTCATCTTCAACGGCACGCTTTGGTGCCTTGGCGTGGCGGTATTCACCGCAGGCGCCGCCAGCCGGGTCCGAAAATCCGGTCGAGCTTTCGCCTGGATCAATCGGGGGCTGGGCGGGCTGTTCGTTTATCTCGGCATCCGCATTGCCACTGTTCAGACGCGCTAGAAGCATCCCCTGCGCTACGGACAACTGCGTAGGTTTTGATATCGGTCAATACCTCCGCCCTGCGCTCAAATTACATGGGCCCGTCTGACGCTGTCGACGCTGCAGGAGGTCCCATGTCACGGTTTGTGGTTAGGTTCATGAAGGATGTGCTCGGCGAGAACGGCCGGGAGGCGGAAGTCTGTCAGAGCTCCCTGGAGATCGATGCCGAAAATGAGGGGCACGCCAAGGAACTGGCAAAGAAAAAGTTCTGCGAAACAGAGGCGCTTCGCGATTGGTCGCTTCATGCCGACCGGATTCACGTCAAGGCGGCCGATTTCCCCTCCTGAGCCACCAATCGCCATCAGGTCACGGGGACGGTGAGGCGCTCGATGGTTTGAATGTGGCGGGCGAGCAGGCTGCAGGCTTGGTCGATATTGCGCGTTCGCAGCGCCTGCAAGATCAGGCGGTGGTCCTGATTGGACCGTGGTCGCCAGCCGGCATTGCGCGCCATCGCGAACACCAGCCGGGAATTGGCCAATTGCAATCCGTCGAGACTGGCCAGCAGCCGCGGCATGGCGCAGGACGCCACCAGCGCCTGGTGAAAGCCGCGGTTGGCGGCTTCGAACTCCTGAAGCGTCTCGGCGTTGTCGCCTTCAATCAGGGCCAATTCGATTTGGGCCAGATGGGCCGGCGTCAGCCCCGGCGCGGCGTTACGCAACGCGACCACCTCCAGCGCGGCGCGCATCTCGGCGATTTCCTTCACCGCGTTGGCGTCGAGCGGCGCAACCCGCACGCCACGGCGCGGCACGCCGACCACCAGGTGCTGGGCTTCCAGTTGCCGAAACGCTTCGCGCACGGGAACGTGGCTTGAATTGAATTCCCGGGCGATATGGTCCTGGCGCAGCGGCGCATCGGGCGGCAGCGCACCGCTGATAATCCGCTCTCCGATGGCAACGGCGATACGGGCCGCCGTAGTCGTGTTCTCGTCGGCGGGCTTCATAGATTATCTATCATGAAAACGGGTGCAGTCACACGTGGTGTCAGATAGCATCAATCCTGTTACCAATATTATAGATAATGATTGAATTTATCTATAAAAAAGCAGGAGACGGGTGCCATGGTTCAAGCTGCGGGACTGAAACGGAACGGCAGCCATGATATCGGGCCGGTCCGGCACGATTGGGACCGTTCGGAAGCCGAAGCTCATTATGCCCTGCCTTTTGCGGATTTGATGTTTCGGGCGCAGAGCATCCATCGCGAGAATTTCGATCCGAACCACGTCGAGACCGCGAGCCTGCTCAGCATCAAGACCGGCGGCTGCCCCGAGGATTGCGGTTACTGCTCGCAGAGCGCGCATTACGACACCGGCCTCAAGGCGACGAAACTGATGGCGCAGGCGGACGTGGTTGCCACCGCGCGCCGCGCCCGGGATGCCGGCGCGAGCCGGTTCTGCATGGCGGCCGCGTGGCGTAATCCGAAAGACCGCGACCTCGATGAGGTCTGCGGCATGGTGAGCGCGGTCAAGGACCTCGGCATGGAAACCTGCGCGACGCTCGGCATGCTGACGCCGGCGCAGGCGACCCGGCTGCGCGACGCCGGGCTCGACTTCTACAACCACAATGTCGACACCTCGCCGGAGTTCTACGACAAGATCATCACCACGCGCACGCTGCAGGACCGCGTCGATACTTTGGCGCGTGTGCGCGACGCCGGCATCAAGGTTTGCTGCGGCGGCATTGTCGGCATGGGCGAAGAGGTCGAGGATCGGCTCGGCATGCTCGTGCTGCTCGCCAATCTGCCGAGCCATCCGGAGAGCGTGCCGATCAACCTGTGGAACGAGGTCGAGGGCGTGCCGGTCAACGATACGGCGGAGCGTCCCGATCCGATCGCGCTGGCGCGGCTGGTTGCGGTCGCCCGCATCCTGATGCCGCAGAGCGTGGTGCGGCTGTCGGCCGGACGGCAGTACATGACCGATGAGCTGCAGGCGCTGTGCTTCCTGGCCGGCGCGAATTCGATCTTCATCGGCGATGTGCTGCTGACCACCAAAAATCCGCAACGCGACCGCGATGCGAATTTGCTGGACCGGCTTGGTGTCAAGTCCCGCCTCAACCAGGTGCAACCGGCGGCGCCGCAATCCGCGCACGACTGACGCTTGCCTGAAAGCGGACCATGAGCCAAGCCGTCGCCGACAAGGCCTCAAGCTACGTCACGGCGCTGAACGTCCTGCAAAACGATGACCGGCTGCGCAGTCTCAAGCCGCGTACTGGCATCGATTTTTCGTCGAACGACTATCTTGCGCTGGCGAGCGCTCCGCGCATGCGGCGGGCTGTATCGGCCGCGGTCGAGGCCGGCACCCCGATCGGCGCCGGCGGATCGCGGCTCCTGCGCGGCAATTGCGAGGAGCACCAGAGCCTGGAGGCGGCGGCGGCCGAGTTCTTCGGCGCGGAAACCGCGGTCTTCTTCGGCAGCGGCTATGTCGCCAACTTCGCCGTTCTGACGACGCTGCCGCAGCGGGGCGATTTGCTCGTGCTCGACCAGCTGGTGCATGCGAGCATTCACGAAGGCGCACGCGCCGGCCGGGCTGAATTTCGCGAAAGCCGGCATAACGATCCGCAATCGGTCGAAACCACGATCCGCGACTGGCGCGCCCAGGGCGGCACGGGGCGGATCTGGATCGTGGTCGAAAGCCTCTACAGCATGGACGGCGATTTCGCGCCTTTGCAGGAACTGATCGCGATCGCGGACCGTCATGATGCCTTCCTGATGGTGGACGAAGCCCATGCCACGGGGGTCTACGGCGAGCAGGGGCGCGGATTGACCGCTTGCTATGAGGGGCGCGAAAATCTGGTCGCCGTTCATACCTGCGGCAAGGCGCTGGGGGCGGCCGGCGCGCTCGTCACCACGACGCGGGTGCTGCGCGATTTCATCGTCAATCGCTGCCGCCCGTTCATCTTCTCCACCGCGCCGTCTCCGCTGATGGCGGTCGCGGTGCAGGAGGCGCTTCTGATCCTGCGGCAAGAACCCGAACGGCAGCAGCGCCTGACGGATCTGATCGCGTTCGCGCATCGTCAGATCGGTACGCGCCGCGGCTTTCGGCTGTCGGGCTCGCAGATCGTACCCTATGTCGTCGGCGACAACGCGCGTGCGATGGCGCTGGCCGCAGCAATGCAGGTGCGCGGCTTCGATATCCGCGGAATACGGCCGCCGACGGTGCCGGCGGGCACCGCGCGGTTGCGAATTTCCCTGACCAACAATGTCGGCGAGGACGACGTGCGCGCGATGCTCAATGCCCTGGTCGAGGAGACCGGAGACGAAGGCAGATGAGCCCTGGAATCGTGGTGGCCGGCACCGACACCGAGATCGGCAAGACGGTGTTCGCCGCGGGCCTCGCCGATTTGCTCGGCGCGAATTACTGGAAACCGATCCAGGCCGGCCTCGAAGGCGAGACCGATTCCCGGATCGTCGCGCGACTGGGAGGGCTCTCCGACGACCGCATCGTGCCGGAACGCTACCGCCTGCGAACGCCGGCTTCGCCGCATCATGCCGCGGAGATAGATGGCGTCCGCATCGCGGTCGATGCGCTCGATGTGCCCGATACCGGTGGGCGGGCGCTGGTGATCGAGGGCAGCGGCGGGCTGCTGGTGCCGCTCAATCGCACCACGCTTTATATCGACGTCTTTGCCAGGTGGCGTTGCCCGGTTGTGCTTTGCGCGCGCACCGCGCTTGGCACCATCAATCATTCGCTGCTGTCGATCGAGGCGCTGCGACATCGCAACATCGAACTTCTCGGCATCGCCTTTGTTGGCGAGAGCCATCCGGAAAGCGAGCGCGTGATTTGCGAAATCGGGCGGGTGCGCCGGCTTGGACGGCTGCCCCGGCTTTCGCCGTTGACCGCGAGCACGCTGCGCGCGGCGTTCGAGGCCGCGTTCAAGTCAGCTGATTTCGCACCATGACGCGCGCCGGGAAATCGCCGATCTGGCATCCGTTCACGCAGCACGCCCTGCAGGACGAGATGACCAAAGTGGTGCGCGGGGAGGGCGCCTATCTCTATGCCGCGGATGGCCGCCGCATCATCGATGCGATCGCATCCTGGTGGGTCGTGACCCACGGCCATTGCCACCCGCACATCGTCAGCGCCATTCAGAAGCAGGCCGAACTGCTCAACCAGATCATCTTTGCCGGTTACACCCATGAGCCGGCCGAACAGGTCGCCGCCGCGCTGTTGAAGCTTGCGCCTGATGGCCTCGACTACGTCTTTTTCTCCGACAGCGGCTCGACCAGCGTCGAAGTGGCGCTGAAGATGGCGCTCGGCTACTGGCGCAATATCGGCGAGCCGCGGACGCGCATCGTGGTGATGCAGCACGCCTATCACGGCGACACCATCGGGGCGATGTCGGTCGGCGCGCGCGGCGTCTTCAACGCGGCCTACGGGCCGCTATTGTTCGACGTGACCACTATCCCGTTTCCGGCCGCCGGCCACGAGCAGGCGACGCTCGATGCGCTCGAGGCCGCGGCCCGCAACGAAAAGCCGGCCGCGTTCATCATCGAGCCGCTGATCCTCGGCGCCGGCGGGATGCTGATGTATCCGGCCTGGGTACTGAAGGAGATGAAGCGGATCTGCGAGGCATCGGATGTTCTGTTCATTGCCGACGAGGTCATGACCGGCTGGGGCCGCACCGGGACCCTGTTCGCGTGCGAGCAGGCCGATGTGTCGCCGGATATCGCCTGCTACTCAAAGGGCCTCACCGGCGGATCGCTGCCGCTCGCGGTGACGCTGTGCCGCGCCGATATCTTCGACGCGCATTTTTCCCAGGACCGCACCCGTACCTTCTTTCATTCGAGTTCGTACACCGCCAATCCGGTCGCGTGCGCCGCCGCCAAGGCCAACCTCGATTTGTGGCAGGAGCCGGCGACCCGCGCGCGCGTCGCCTCCGTCGCCGCGATGCAGGAACAGGCCATCGCGCCTTTCCGCGCCGATCAGCGCTTCAAGAACGTCCGGCGCACCGGTACGATCACCGCGCTCGAGCTGGAGGCGCGCGACGGCGGTTATCTCGCCGGCATCGGCCCCAGGCTGCAGGCCTTCTTCGGCAGCCGAAACCTGCTGCTGCGCCCGCTCGGCAATACCGTCTACGTGATGCCGCCTTATTGCGTCACGCCGGCCGATCTCGGCGAGATCTACGCCGCCATCAAGGATGCGGCTTGCATCGAGGGCTAACCCGACCGGTCGAGCGCGGTGGCAATGCGCCCATGCCGCAAGGATGCGGTCGTTTCCGCTTGCCCTGCATCATTTTTTCCCGGCCGCAGCACCATTCGTCGGCGCGATCGAATGCAGCAAGACCGGATACCGCGCAAAAATCTGACCAATGCGGGTTGCGGCTATCCGCAGGTCGTTCAGCCGGCCGTCGACCAGTTGATCGATCGGCAGTTTGCCTGAATAACCGGAGGTGTTGATTGCAGCCACAACCCTGCCGGTCTGATCCGTGATGGGGACGGCGAGTGCGGTGATGCCGTAGTCCAGCTCATCGACGACCGCACTGTAGCCGAGCCGGCGCGTCTGAACGAGAATCTGTCGGAGCCGGCCGATATCGGTCACGGTGTTCTCGGTGAATTTTATCGGCCGGAGATTGTTGAGATAGATTTCGATTTCGTCGTCTCGCTGGCGAGAGATCAAGACGCGCCCCATTGACGTTGCATAGGCGGGGTAGGTGACGCCGATACTTGCGGTACGGCGGGCGGCGCGCTGTTCGGAGCAGTGGGCGATATAAAGGATATTGGACCCGTCGAGAACGCTCACCGAGGATGCATCGCCAAACAGGTCGACGAGCCGGCGCAGTTCCGGCATGAGCGCCTCGTCGGCCCCTGCTGCACGAATATAGGCGGCGCCCAGCGTGAGCACATGCGCGGCCAGAACGTATCGCTTGTTGACGAAGCGAAGGTAACCGAGCGCTTCGAGCGTGTGCAGGCTGCGCCGGGCTGTGGCAGG
>NZ_SSNA01000189.1 GCF_004799445.1 Bradyrhizobium sp. | reverse complement strand
GCTGCCGCCGCTGGTCGATTCGGCGCAGACCGGCGCCGCCGAGGCGCTTTACGGGATCGGCGCAACGCTGACCCGCCGCGGCGGCGAGGACCTCGCGCTGGTTTATTTGCAGCTTGCGCTGTATCTCGCGCCCAATCATCCGCTGGCGTTGCTGTCGCTGGCCGACCTCTACGAATCGGTGAAGAAGCCGGCGATGGCGATCAAGGTCTACGAGCGCATGCCGGTCAATTCGCCGCTGCGGCGCAATGCGCAGATTCAGCTCGCCATCAACCTCGATGCCGCCGACCGCAGCGACGAGGCGATCAAGATTTTGAAAACGGTCACGACGGAGGATCCCAAGGATCTTGAGGCGATCATGGCGCTCGGCAACGTCGAGCGCGGCCGCAAGAAGTTCGCCGACTGCGCCCAGACCTACTCGCAGGGCATCGACGTCCTGCCTCCCAACAACGACAAATCCAATGCGGTTTATTACTATTACCGGGGCATCTGCGAGGAACGCTCCAAGCAGTGGAGCAAGGCCGAGGCGGACATGCGCAAGGCCCTCGAGCTGCAGCCCGAGCAGCCTCACGTGCTGAATTATCTCGGCTATTCGTGGATTGATCAGGGTATCAATCTCGACGAGGGCATGAAGATGATCAAGCGCGCCGTCGACCAGCGCCCGGACGACGGCTACATCGTGGACTCGCTGGGCTGGGCCTATTACCGCATCGGCAATTATGAGGACGCGGTGAAGAATCTCGAGCGGGCGATCGATCTCAAGCCCGAGGACCCGACGATCAACGACCATCTCGGCGACGCTTATTGGCGGATCGGCCGCACGCAGGAAGCAAAATTCCAGTGGGCGCACGCCCGCGACCTGAAGCCCGAGGCGGAAGATCTCCCGAAGATCGAGGCCAAGATCGAAAACGGGCTTCCTGACGATACCTCTTCGGCCGCCTCCGCGGACAAGAAGAAAGAAGACGGCAAGGGCGGCTGATCGAGGGGCGGCTTGAGCGAAAGGTCGATGGCCGATCGCCGGTTTGCGGCTCCGAGGTTCGGATGCTGTGGCCGGCCGCGGCGCGAATTTTGAGCCGAGCGGCGCTTAAGAACACAATTCCAGTGCGGTTTATTTGGATTTTGCATTCGCGATGACGAGCGGTGGAGATACCAAAGCGAATGCCAAATCCCCCGCAGCTGCGCTGGCTGGGGATGCGCGCGCCAAGGTCAACCTGACCCTTCGGGTGGTTGGACGGCGGGTCGACGGCTATCACGAGCTCGAAAGCGTGGTCGCGTTTGCCGATTGCGCCGATCGTCTCAGCCTGACGCCAGGCCCGGAACTGCAGCTTGAGACCACCGGGCCGCTGGCGCAGGACTGCGGCGAGACCGCCGACAATCTCGTGCTCAAGGCGGCGCGGCTGCTCGGCGAACGCGTGCCGGGCTTGAAGGTCGGCAGTTTCACGCTCGACAAAGTGCTGCCGGTCGCCGCCGGAATCGGCGGCGGTTCGGCCGATGCCGCGGCGGCGTTGCGGCTGCTGGCGCAGGCCAACGGCCTTGCCATTGATGATCCACGCCTGATCGAGGTCGCGCAATTGACCGGCGCCGACGTGCCGGTTTGCCTGGCCTCGCGCGCCTGCGTCATGACAGGGATCGGTGAAGCGCTGCTGCCGCTGGTCCTGCCGAAATTGCCGTGCGTGCTGGTCAACCCCCGCGTTCCCGTGGCGACCAGGGACGTGTTTGAAGCCTTAGGCTTGCGCAACGGCGAATTGCTGGTCGGCGCCGCCGACGTGTTCCAGGCCGTCGCCTGGCCGGAGGCCGGCGCGTCCGTCGAAGACTGGGTGGAAGCGCTCGCGGCCGCTGCCAACGATCTTGAAGCTCCGGCCACGCGCATTCAGCCCATCATCGGCGAGGTGATCTCGGCGCTCAACGCCACCAACGGGGCATGGCTGGCGCGGATGTCGGGGTCGGGCGCCACCTGTTATGCGATCTTCGAGAACACCGCCGAGGCGCAGCGCGCGGCGCAGAAAATTCAGCTCGCTCACCCGCAATGGTGGGTGCATGCGGGGGTGCTGAGCTGAGTGATAGACCCTCATGGTGAGGAGGCGCTTTTGCGCCGTCTCCGGACGATGCTTCGCATCGCCTTGAGAACCATGAGGCCGGAAATACCCTCAACCTGGCTCATCCTTCGAGACGCGCGCGAAGAGCGCGCTCCTCA
Source organism: Bradyrhizobium sp. (assembly GCF_004799445.1). Classification (GTDB taxonomy): domain Bacteria; phylum Pseudomonadota; class Alphaproteobacteria; order Rhizobiales; family Xanthobacteraceae; genus Bradyrhizobium. The sequence goes on along the minus strand of NZ_SSNA01000189.1, from coordinate 24,945 downwards.
GGATGAGGATTTCAATGCGACCGTGCCAGGCAGAACGCCACTACCTGCTCCAGTGCGGTCTTCATAGGCGAGGCCGGAAACAGCGCCAGTGCATCGACCGCCATCGCTCCATAGTGCTGGGCGCGGTTGATGGTGTCCTCGAGCGCGCGGTGTTTGGTCATCAGCCCAACGGCGTGATCGAGATCGCCGTCGCCGATCTCGCCGCGCTCCAGCGCGTTGACCCAGAATGCACGCTCGACATCGTTGCCGCGGCGGAACGCCAGCACCACCGGCAGCGTGATCTTGCCCTCGCGGAAATCGTCGCCGACGTTCTTGCCGAGCTTGGCGGACTTGCCGCCATAGTCCAGAACGTCGTCCACCAGCTGGAATGCGATGCCCAGATTCATGCCGACCGAGCGGCACGCCGTCTGCTCGGCCTTCGGACGGTTGGCGATCACGGGGCCGACCTCGCAGGCCGCCGCGAACAGTTCGGCGGTCTTGCCGCGGATGACCGCGAGGTATTCGTCCTCGGTGGTGGCGGTGTTCTTCGCCGCGGCGAGCTGCATCACCTCGCCCTCGGCGATCGTCGCCGCGGCAGACGACAAAATGTCGAGCGCGCGCAGCGAGCCGACCTCGACCATCATGCGAAAGGCCTGGCCGAGCAGGAAGTCGCCGACCAGCACGCTCGCCTCGTTGCCCCACAGCATGCGGGCCGACAGCTTGCCGCGCCGCAATTCGCTTTCGTCGACCACGTCATCATGCAGCAGCGTCGCGGTATGCATGAACTCGACGGAAGCGGCGAGCTTGATATGGCCGTCGCCGGAATAGCCGGTGAGATTGGCCATCGCCAGCGTCAGCATCGGGCGCAGGCGCTTGCCGCCTGAGGAAATCAGGTGGTTTGCGACCTCGGGGATCATGGTGACTTCCGAGCCGGTGCGCGACAGGATCGTCGCGTTGACCCGCTCCATATCGGCGGCGACAAGCCCGACCAGTTGTTCTATCGAAGCGTCCAAGGGGCTTTCGAAGGGTACAATAACCGCCACGCTGGTCTCCACATTTGCCCAATTGGCCCTGTCGTCGGATATAACAATAGAAAGTGCGGGGTAGCGCGGCAAGGGCACGGAGCCCACAACACGCGTCGCGGGACCGCCCGGCCGGGCCGACAGAGGAGAGCCAAAAGTGCGGGAATTGGTTCGGACCAACGATATTGTGCTGGTTTCAGCGATAGGCGCGCTGCTCGACGGCGCCAATATCCACCATTTGGTGCTGGATCAGAACATGAGCATCATCGAGGGCTCGCTCGGGGTCCTGCCGCGCCGGATTCTGGTCCATGACGACGACAATAGCGAGGCGCGCCGGATTCTGTGCGACGCCGGCCTGGCCCATGAGCTGCGGGCCGATGACTGAGCTATCGGGCGAATTGACCGAAGACGCGTTTCTCGGAGGGAAATTGCGTCTGCGGCAGCCCAAATCGGGTCACCGCGCCGGTCACGACGCCATGCTGCTGGCGGCCGCGACGCCGGCGCGCGCCGGCGACCGCGTGGTCGATTTCGGTGCCGGCGTCGGCGCCGCGGGTCTTGCGGTCGCCAAACGCGTGGCCGGGATCAAACTCGTTCTGGTCGAGGTCGACGAGAAGCTGGCGGATATTGCCCGCGGCAATGCCCTCTCCAACGCCATCCCGGCCGATCTCATCGTGCTTGACGTAACCTCGGATGCTGAGGCGTTTGCGGCCGCAGGCCTGGCTCCCGACAGTATCGATTTGGTCCTGATGAATCCACCGTTCAACGATTCCGCGCGGCATCGCGCCTCGCCGGACAAGGCGCGGGTATCAGCCCATGTGGCGACGGCTGCGACGCTCGAAAGCTGGATTCACGCAGGCCGGCGAATTCTGAAATCCGGCGGCGTCCTCACCATGATCTGGCGCGCGGACGGTCTCGTCGAGCTGCTGGCGGCGCTGGGTCGCGGCTTTGGCAGTCTGGCGATCTTGCCCGTTCATGGCAATGCGGCGTCACCGGCAATTCGCGTGCTGGTTCGCGCCGTCAAGGGTGGAAAGGCGCCCATCAGCATGCATGCCGCGCTGATACTCAATAACGAGTCCGGAAGGCCCAATCAGCAGGTGCAGGATATTCTGGCAGGGAACGGGGAATTGCCGCTGGCGATACCCTGAAGATCGCCCGATAGGCGGGCGGAACGGCTATTGCGGCAACGATTTCGAAGGCTGCTCTGGCGCTGAAGTGAAGCGAATCGCGGTCAAAAGAGTACCGATCAGCGCCATCAGCAGATAGATTTTCATGTCTTGCTCCGTCGCATAGTTGCAGCCTAATGACCGCCGAAATGCAAAATGCATTTCATCAGTTCAATGACAGTCGCGTGATAACGAATGGTTAATTTGAGGTAACGGCATGACGGAAACATCTAATGATCCCCGGAAATGGCCGGCTCCGATTGAAAAGATAATGGAATGGATTCCGGCGCGCCTGCGGCGGGGAACCGCTGTGGTCCCGGTGGTCCGCCTGTCTGGCCTGATCGGTGCGGTGACGCCTCTGCGGCCGGGAATGTCGCTGGCGGGCGTCGCCAGGACGCTTGAGCGCGCCTTTGCGATGAAAAATGCCAAGGCCGTGGCGCTGGTGATCAATTCGCCGGGCGGTTCGCCGGTGCAGTCGCGCCAGATCTACTTGCGCATTCGGCAACTCGCCGCGGAAAAGCAGCTGCCGGTGCTGGTGTTCGTCGAGGATGTCGCGGCGTCCGGCGGCTACATGATCGCCTGCGCGGGCGATGAGATATTCTGCGACCCTTCCTCGATCCTGGGGTCGATCGGCGTGGTCGGCGGCTCCTTCGGGTTTCAGGAATTGATCAGCAAGATTGGCGTCGAGCGCCGGCTGTATACGGCCGGCGCGCACAAGGCGATGCTCGATCCGTTCCTGCCGGAAAACCCCGATGACGTCGCGCGGGTCAAAGCGCTTCAGCGCGAGATCCATGCCATCTTCATCGCCCTGGTGAAGGGAAGTCGCGGCGCGCGGCTCAAGGGTGCTGACGATGTGCTGTTTACCGGGGAATATTGGGCCGGAGAGTCCTCGGTGTCGCTTGGGCTGGCGGACGCGATCGGCGATCTGCGTTCGACGCTGCGCGCCCGCTATGGCGACAAGGTGCTGACGCCGGTGGTCGCGCCGGCGACGGGGATGCTGTCCGGGCTGTTCGGCCGCCGGTCGGCGGGAACCCTGGCCTCGCTGGAGGGCATCTCGGGCCTGCCGGAGGAGCTGATTTCGGCGCTGGAGAGCAGGGCAATTTGGGCCAAATTCGGGTTTTAGGGTGAAACGGCCCGCGCCATTTGGTCCCGGGACAATGCAATTGCGGGCCGGGCCGGCTTGCGCGACAATGGGAATCGGGGCGTGAAGCATGAACGAGGATCGACCGATGCCGCCGCTTGTCGCATTCGCGGGCGCCCTGGGTGGGCTGGCCGTGGTCCGCTGGGCTTACCGGACAGCTGTCAGGGTCAACCGGGAATTGGAGGAGGCCCGTCTGGCGCGGGTCGCCGAAGCCGCCAGGTCGCACGAGATTCCGACGCTGCGGCGGGATCCCAACACCGGCGCCTATCGCCCGGGCTGATCCTCCACCTCATCCTGAGGAGCAGGCGCGAGCCTGCGTCTCGAAGGATGGGCCTTCATGGTTCTCCCGGCGATGCCAACGGGTCGCGCGAACGCGCGCCCGATGACAGGCTCCGCATCGTCCGGAGACGTGCGAAGCCGCGCTCCTCACCATCAGGAACATGCTTTTCGGGGCTGACCTCGCCTTGATTCCGCAGCCCCCCGCCGATACGGTCCCGCGCGCTCAAGCCAGACCTCTCGCGAAGACCTGATCCGACGATGGATGCCCTGCCTCCGCATATGCGCCCGGAACGCTCGTTCCAGGGATTGATCCTGACGCTGCAGCGTTATTGGGCCGATTACGGCTGCGTAATCCTGCAGCCTTACGACATGGAGGTGGGCGCGGGCACCTTTCACCCCGCCACCACGCTGCGCGCGCTCGGCCCGAAACGCTGGAACGCGGCCTATGTGCAGCCCTCGCGGCGGCCGAAGGACGGCCGCTACGGCGAAAATCCCAACCGGCTTCAGCACTACTACCAGTTCCAGGTGATCCTGAAGCCGTCGCCGCCGGACATTCAGGAATTGTACCTGAAATCGCTCGCGGCGATCGGCGTCGACTCGCATCTGCACGACATCCGTTTCGTCGAGGACGACTGGGAAAGCCCGACGCTGGGGGCGTGGGGGCTCGGCTGGGAATGCTGGTGCGACGGCATGGAAGTGTCGCAGTTCACCTATTTCCAGCAGGTCGCGGGCGTCGAATGCGCGCCGGTCGCCGGCGAACTCACCTACGGGCTCGAGCGTCTTGCGATGTACGTGCAGGGTGTCGACCGCGTCTACGACCTCAATTTCAATGGCCGCGACGGCGCCGAGAAGGTCAGCTATGGCGACGTGTTCCTGCAGGCTGAGCAGGAATATTCGCGGCACAATTTCGAGCACTCCGACATCGAGATGCTGTTCGAGCAGTTCAAGATGGCCGAGCAGGCCTGCAGGAAATATCTCGATGCCGGCTGGAAGAACGGCAGCAGCCGCAAGGAGCACCTGATGGCGCTGCCGGCCTACGACCAGTGCATCAAGGCAAGTCACGTTTTCAACCTGCTCGACGCCCGCGGTGTGATCTCGGTGACCGAGCGGCAAAGCTACATCATGCGCGTGCGCGAACTCGCCAAGGCCTGCGGCGAAGCCTGGGTGCACACCGAAGCGGGCGGGGCTTTGTGAGAAAAGCAATTTTGGAATTGAATGTTTCAGCGAACTCCGGCCTGCTCCCCTCCCCGCCGCAAGCGGGGGGAGGGGAGTAAAAAGATGCCCGATCTGCTTTTCGAACTTTTTTCCGAAGAAATTCCCGCGCGGATGCAAGCGAAGGCGGCGGACGATCTGCGCCGCATGGTCACCGACAAGCTTGTCGCCGAGGGTCTCGTCTATGAAGGCGCCAAGGCGTTCGCGACGCCGCGGCGGCTGGCGCTGACGGTGCACGGCATTCCGGCCCGGCAATCGGACCTCAAGGAAGAGCGCAAGGGTCCGCGCGTCGGCGGGCCGGAGGCGGCGATCGCCGGCTTTCTCAAGGCGGCGGGACTGGCCTCGCTCGACGAGGCAAAAATCCAGCGCGATCCGAAGAAGGGCGACTTCTACGTCGCGCTGATCGAAAAGCCCGGCCGTGCGACGATTGACGTGCTTGCGGATATTCTGCCGGTCATCATCCGAACCTTTCCGTGGCCGAAATCGATGCGCTGGGGCGAACGTTCGGCGAGGTCGGGGGCGCTCTCCTGGGTGCGGCCGCTGCACGCCATCACCGCCACCTTCGGCCTGGAAACCGAAGAACCCGACGTCGTGAAATTCGTCGTCGATGGCATCGAAGCCGGGCAGACCACGTTTGGCCATCGCTTCATGGCGCCCGCGCCGATTTCCGTGCGCCGCTTCGAGGATTACGAGGCGAAGCTTCTGGACGCCAGGGTCGTGCTCGATCCCGAACGCCGCAAGGACACCATTCTCACCGACGCCAAACAGCTCGCCTTCGCGCAAGGGTTTGAGCTGGTCGAGGACCAGGTGCTGCTGGATGAAGTGGCGGGGCTGGTCGAATGGCCGGTCGTGCTGATGGGTTCGTTCGACAAGGAATTCTTGTCGATTCCCGGCGAGGTGATCCGCGCCACGATCCGCAACAACCAGAAGTGCTTTGTGGTCAGCGATCCCAAGACAAAAAAACTCGCCAACAAGTTCATCCTCACCGCCAACATTGAAGCTTCCGACGGCGGCCAGGCGATCACAGCCGGCAACGAGCGCGTGATCCGCGCGCGGCTGAGCGACGCGAAGTTTTTCTACGAGACCGATCTGAAGACGAAGCTGGAAGATCGCCTGCCGAAATTCGAGCAGATCGTGTTTCACGAAAAGCTGGGCACGCAGGGCGAGCGCATCAAGCGGATCGAATTGTCGGCTGCGGAATTTGCGACACACGTCGGAGCCGATGTCGAAAAAACGAAGCGTGCTGCGCATCTGGCAAAGGCGGATTTGCTGACCGACGTGGTCGGCGAATTCCCGGAGCTGCAGGGCCTGATGGGTAAGTACTACGCGCTGGCGCAGGGCGAGGATGCCTCCGTGGCTGCGGCAAGCGAGGAGCATTACAAGCCACAGGGGCCGAACGATCGCGTGCCAACCGATCCGGTGAGTATTGCGGTGGCGCTGGCAGACAAGATCGATACGCTGGTCGGTTTCTGGGCCATCGATGAAAAGCCGACAGGAAGCAAAGATCCGTATGCGTTGCGCAGAGCGGCGCTGGGGGTCATTCGAATAGCGATCGAGCGCGAAATTGAATTGTACCCTCGAGGTCTACTCGAAAGGCGCATCAAGAGGATTCGTGCGAACCTTTCTGACGAAGAGATTTCCGAGATTGGTGATTCATTTCAGCGTTTCTTTGAGGATCGGCTTACGGTCCAGCTTCGCGATCAAGGTGCGCGACATGACCTGGTGGAAGCCGTGCTTCATCCTGGTGGTAGAGAGGTAGGGCTCTTGTCCACAGTCCGTCGCGTCGAAGCGCTTGGGAAATTCCTCGACACCGACGACGGCAAGAACCTGCTCGCCGGCACCAAGCGCGCGAGCAATATTCTCGGCATCGAGGAGAAAAAGGACAAGCGAAGCTTCGATGGCACGCCCGATCCCGCGCTTTACAAGGTCGACGAGGAAAAGGCGCTGGCCAAAGCGATCGACCAGGTAAAGGCGGAAGCCGCTGCGGCCGTGGCAAAAGAAGATTTCGCCGCCGCGATGAGCGCAATGGCCAAATTGCGTCCGGCGGTCGACGCGTTCTTTGATAAAGTGAAGGTCAACGACGACGATCCCAAAGTGCGCGAAAACCGCCTGAAGCTCCTGAATGAAATCCGCGCCGCCACCCGCGCGGTGGCGGATTTTTCCAAGATCGAAGGCTGATCCCTTGGATCGCCCCACGCTCGCCGCCTACGATTCTGATGCAGCGGCGTTCGCGAAAGACTGGCACGAACAGCCGGCGCCTCACGATCTGCACGACATCGTCAGGCGCTTCTTCGTCGTCGGCGGCGCGACCGCCGATATCGGCTGCGGCAGCGGGCGCGAGGTGGCGTGGCTGAATGCGAATGGTTTTCCGGCCGTGGGATATGACGCGTCCGACGGCCTGTTGGCCGAGGCGCGCAAGCGATATCCCGCTCTGAAGTTCGCGCATGTGGAATTGCCCGATCTGCCCGGTATCGCCGCCAACACTTTCGACAATGTATTGTGCGAGACCGTGATCATGCACCTCGACCGCGCGATGATTGCGCCCTCGGTCGCCCGCATGCTCGACATCGTCAAGCCGGGCGGCATCTTCTATCTGAGCTGGCGGGTCACCAAAGGCGCCGATCAGCGCGACCAACACCGCCGCCTCTATGCGGCCTTCAATGCGTCGCTGGTATTGGCGGAATTATCCACGACGAGCGTATTGCTCGACGAGGAGGTCGTCAGCGCGTCTTCGGGCAAGAGGATTCACCGGGTCGTTGTTCGGAAAAGGGGCTGAGTCGAAACCGTCATTGCGAGGAGCGGAGCGACGAAGCAATCCAATCTGCAATTGCGGTCCGATGGATTGCTTCGCGGAGCCTGTCATCGGGCGCGCATTCGCGCGACCCGTTGGCTCGCAATGACGACCCGGGGCCTGCAACAAAACAAGAACCCCGCCCGGCGGGGGGACCGGGCGGGGCTTGTGTCCGGTGACCGCTGCGGCATCCGGACCATGCGTTCAGGCGGTGTTACTCAATCACCTGAACGATGCGGCGCGTGCGCGGTTCGATCAGCACGGTCTGGCCGTTCACCACGGTGTACCGATAAGGCGTAACGCCGAACGTCTGCGGCACGTCGTAATAGGTGACCCCGGCTTCCGGCAGCACGCCGCCGACCACGACACGATCCGGAATGGCGTAATTCGGCACCCGTTCGCGCACGATGTATTCGCGGAACGCCGGGCGCTGATCGACCGCAATGCCGTCGATATCCTCGTTGATCACAACGGCGCCGCCCCGCGCGATGCCGACGGTGTCATTCTGTGCCTGCGCCGCGATGGGTGCGCTCATGGCGGCCACGGTTGCCGTGATGGCCAGTATTCGGTTCCACATGGTCTGCTCCTTCGCGATGATGCGTGCGGGTTTGCCGCACGCAAACCGATCCAATTCATCGCGCCCGGCATCGTTCCCGGAAAAAGACCGCCTCATACGCGGCAATTTTTGGGATTTTTTGCGCGCTGCGGAACTCGCCGAAGCGCCAGGCGTCTGATATCGGGGAGCTGCGCCAGCGGGCGGGGGGAATGATAAAGTGCCCCCTCTTCGATTCGACGCCTCACCAAATCGCACAGCGGAGACGTTCTAAATGACCCTCACCGTCGCCCACATCTCGCCGATCATGTCCGTCATTGCCGGGCTGTTGATCCTGATCATGCCGAGGCTGCTCAATCTCGTGGTAGCGATCTTTCTGATTCTCAACGGTCTGATCGGTCTCGGGCTGTTGAAGTGGCTTCATATGTAGGGTTTGAAACGGGTTTCGCGGCTTGCGCGGACCCCCTCAAAGTGGTGTAAGGCGCGCAACTTCCTCTCCCCTCTTGTGGATTATTTGCAGTCATGGCCAAAGCCGTCGCTAAACCCAAGAAAATCGCTGCGAAATCAAAGTCATCCATGCCGGTTCGGGCCAAGCCTGCGCCGTCGGCCAGCGCCCGCAAGGCGCTGAAGAAAAGCCTGGCCAAGCCGGCTCCCAAGCCGGTCGGCAAAGGCACCGCAGCCAAGGCGGCCCCCAGCAAGATCGCCGCGGACGCCGCGAAATCCGGCAAATGGGTATTCACGTTCGGCGACGGCAAGGCCGAGGGCAAAGCCGGCCTTCGCGATTTGCTGGGCGGCAAGGGCGCCAATCTCGCCGAAATGGCCAATCTCGGTCTGCCGGTGCCTCCCGGCTTCACCATTCCGACCTCGGTCTGCACCTATTTCTACGCGCACGGCAAAACCTATCCGGCGGCATTGAAGGCGCAGGTCGAAAAGGCACTGGACCATGTCGGCAAACTGACCGGCAAGTCTTTCGGCGACCCCAAAAACCCGCTGCTGGTTTCGGTGCGCTCCGGCGGCCGCGCCTCGATGCCGGGCATGATGGACACCGTGCTCAATCTCGGTCTCAACGACAAGACGGTCGAGGCGCTGGCCGAATTGTCCGGCGACCGCCGCTTCGCCTACGACAGCTACCGCCGCTTCATCACCATGTACTCCGACGTGGTGCTGGGCTTTGAGCATTCGCACTTCGAAGACATCCTCGACACCTTCAAGGACAGTCAGGGCTATTCGCTCGACACCGATCTGACCGGCGACGACTGGGTCGAACTGGTCGGCCGCTACAAGGATGCCGTGGCGCGCGAAACGGGTTCGGATTTCCCGCAGGATCCCCATGACCAGTTGTGGGGCGCGATCGGCGCGGTGTTTTCATCCTGGATGAACGCGCGCGCGGTGACCTATCGCCGGCTGCACGACATTCCGGAATCGTGGGGCACCGCGGTCAACGTGCAGGCGATGGTGTTCGGCAATATGGGCGAGACCTCGGCGACCGGGGTCGCGTTCACGCGCAATCCCTCGACCGGCGAGAGCCGTTTGTACGGCGAATTCCTGATCAACGCGCAGGGCGAAGACGTGGTGGCGGGCATCCGCACGCCGCAGGACATCACCGAATACGCGCGCAAGGAATCCGGCTCCGACAAGGCGTCGATGGAAACCGCGATGCCTGAGGCTTTCAAGGAGCTGACGCGAATCTATACCCTGCTCGAAAAGCATTACCGCGACATGCAGGACATGGAGTTCACGGTCGAGCAGGGCAAGCTATGGATGCTGCAGACCCGCGGCGGCAAGCGGACTGCGAAAGCAGCGCTTCGGATCGCGGTCGAACTCGCCAATGAAGGCTTGATCTCGAAGAAGGACGCAGTGATGCGGATCGATCCTGCATCGCTCGATCAATTGCTGCATCCGACCATCGATCCCGCCGCCAAGCGCGACGTCATCGCGACCGGCCTGCCGGCCTCGCCGGGCGCGGCATCGGGCGAAATCGTATTCTCTTCCGACGAGGCCGCGAAACTGCAGGCCGATGGCCGCAAGGTTATTCTGGTGCGGATCGAGACCAGCCCGGAAGACATTCACGGCATGCATGCCGCCGAAGGCATCCTCACCACCCGCGGCGGCATGACCTCGCACGCCGCCGTGGTCGCGCGCGGCATGGGCAAGCCCTGCGTCTCCGGCTGCGGCACCATCCGCGTCGATTACGGCCGCGGCACCATGAGCATCGGCTCGCGTACCTTCAAGACCGGCGACATCATCACCATCGATGGATCGCTGGGCCAGGTCCTGGCCGGGCGGATGCCGATGATCGAGCCGCAAATGTCGGGCGAATTCGGCACCCTGATGGGCTGGGCCGATGCCGTCCGCAAGCTTGGCGTCCGCGTCAACGCCGATACGCCGGATGATGCGCGAGCCGCCATCAAATTCGGCGCGGAAGGCATCGGGCTTTGCCGCACCGAGCACATGTTCTTCGAGGAAACCCGGATCCGCACCGTGCGCGAGATGATCCTGGCCGAGGATGAACAGACCCGCCGCGCCGCGCTGTCAAAGTTGCTGCCGATGCAGCGGGCGGATTTCGTCGAACTGTTCGAGATCATGAAGGGCCTGCCGGTGACGATCCGGCTGCTCGATCCGCCGCTGCACGAGTTCCTGCCGCACACCCAGGCCGAGATCGAAGAGGTCGCGCGCGCGATGAACACCGATCCGCGGCGGCTGGCCGATCGTGCCCGCGATCTCGCGGAATTCAATCCGATGCTCGGTTTCCGCGGTTGCCGGCTCGCCATCGTCTATCCCGAGATCGCTGAGATGCAGGCGCGCGCCATTTTCGAAGCCGCGGTCGAGGCCGGAAAGCGCACCGGCAAGGCCGTAGGCCTCGAGGTGATGGTGCCGTTGATCGCGACCAAGGCCGAGTTCGATCTGGTCAAGGCGCGGATCGACGCCACCGCGCAGTCGGTGATGAAGGAAACCGGAATCAAATTGAGCTATCAGGTCGGCACCATGATCGAACTGCCGCGCGCCTGCCTGATGGCCGGCGATATCGCCAGGACGGCGGAGTTCTTCTCGTTCGGCACCAACGACCTGACGCAGACGACCTACGGCATCAGCCGCGACGACGCGGCCGGATTCCTGAGCACCTATATCGCCAAGGGAATCCTGGAGATCGATCCCTTTATCTCGGTCGACCGCGATGGCGTTGGCGAACTGGTGAAGATCGGCGTGGCGCGCGGGCGCAAGACGCGTCCGAATCTCAAGGTCGGCATTTGCGGCGAACATGGCGGCGATCCGGCTTCCGTTGCGTTCTGCCATCAGATCGGACTGGATTACGTCTCGTGCTCGCCCTATCGCGTGCCGATCGCCCGCCTCGCCGCGGCGCAGGCCGCGCTCGGCAAGGCCGTCGCCAGCCAGGCGTAAGATCTGCGAATTGTCGTCATTGCGAGGAGCGTTAGCGACGAAGCAATCCATTCTACCCGCCCTGGGTAAAGTATGGATTGCTTCGCTTCGCTCGCAATGACGCGGAAATGCCAGGTGTGCGCGACTTCGGGTTCCCCATTCTGACCCGGCGCGCACCCAAATGACTCTCCTAATTATCTTTCTTCATCATTTTTGTTGACGCGATATTTACCACTTTATTCGAGCGCCTGTTTACCAAGGTTTTCGACGTGATCGGCGCAAAATCGGCAAATGATTGACTGTGTCGCGCGCGCAACGCCGATTAACTCCCTCGCAACCTAAATTAGATACCACCAAAAAAGATCGAATTGCACGGATGTACTGAGTTCGATCGCCTGTGCGTAGTGTTGCGTTGCGTGAGCATACAGATGTTGCAGTTGCGTAACCGGCCGAAGGGCGCGCGTTTCGCGTTCTTCGGCCTTGGTCTTTGCGTCTTCGCATTGACCCCGACAGAAGTCGGATATCAGGATATCGCATCGCTGCTGGCGCGGCAGCCGGGTGTCGCTGAACGCTGGCAAAGCCGGGTGTTCTCCGCCGCCAGCTCCATTCAGGTCGCTACCTACAGCTTCGGCCGCCCGATCGGAACGTCCGCCCCGCAAACCGCGACCTATCGGCTGGCCAGTCTCGATAACCAGGGCATCGACATCACCGGTTCGGTGACGCGCAATCCCATTGCCCAGACGCCGCCGCGCTATCAGGCGTCTGATTTCCCCAAGGTCGATCGTACGCTCAAGGGTGATCGCCTCGTCGTTGTCCCGCCCGAAACGGCAATGCCCGCCAACGCCGCTCCGGCAAGCCAAGATCCCGCAACATCGAACGCATCGGTCATGGGTGCCAAGACCGCCGACGCGGCGCCGTCCACCAAACCCGCCCCGCTCGATCCGGAACTAGCGGAGGCGTTGAGCGCTCCGCCGCTTCCGCAATACGACGTTTCGATGTCGCTTGAAGCCCAGCCGCTCGACGACCTGAAAATGACGCCGGTATCGATCCCGCTCGAGCCCAGCCGGTCGCATGACGGGTTTTCGGTGAAGACCGCGAGCCTGTTCTTCGGCAGCAACTCGCTCGGCGCACCGGTGGAGAGCATCGAGCGCTGGCAGCCCGGCGAAGAACCGGTCGTCGTGATGCCGGGCGCCGCCGATCCCGACTTGAAGGTGACGGCTTCCCTGCCCACGGCCGCGGACGAGCCTTCCAGGGAGGTCGAAAGCGGTGAGAGCATTGCCGTCAAGGGCGAAGTCAATTCGGACAACCAGCGCGCCAAGACACCGGCCGAGCGCCTCGGTCTGTTCGACGAGAAGGCGCGCGCCAAATCGGAGAAATGCCTCACCGAGGCCGTTTATTTCGAAGCCCGCGGCGAAGCCGTGCGCGGCCAGATTGCGGTGGCGCAGGTGGTGATGAACCGCGCATTCTCCGGTTTTTATCCCAACACGGTGTGCGGCGTGGTTTACCAGAACAAGCATAGGCATTTGGCGTGCCAGTTCACCTTCGCCTGCGATAACGTGGCCGATGTCGTGCGCGAGCCTGACATGTGGGACCGCGCCAGGAAGATAGCCAAAGCGATGCTCGACGGCCAGATCTGGCTGCCGGAAGTCGGCAAGTCGACGCACTACCATGCCTATTGGGTGCGGCCGTCCTGGGTGAGCGAGATGAAGAAGATGTACAAATTCGGCGTGCACACCTTCTATCGGCCGCGCGCATGGGGCGACGGCAGCGAGGCGCCGAGCTGGGGAACCGCGGCCGAAACCGCGGCAATATCAGCGAAGCTCGCGGAGGCGGCGAAGAGCTCGGCCGAAATGTCGGATACGCCGGTGCGGCGCTAATCGCTCGACCGACCAGGCGGCTGGCGGCAGGAATTCCGCCGTTTGAACTACTGGACCGCGACGCCGTTGCCCAGCGTAATCGCAGGGCTGCATTGCTTTATACCGATATCCCGGTTGGGATTTCCATGCCAATGCATTAACTTCGCGCCACGCCGATGCGCTGGCGGGTATGGATCGCGCGCCCGAGGATTTTGTATGACCGCGACTGAAGGCGATCGGCGTCCATTGCCCGCTGCCGCGACTTGGCGGACGCCACTGGTGATCGTGGTGTGCGGCTGCCTGATCGGCATGCTGACATTCGGCCCACGCTCGACCTTCGGATTCTTCATGCAGCCGATGAGCCGGGAGTTCGCATGGGGCCGCGACGTATTTGCTCTCGCGCTGGCGATCCAGAATCTGCTGTGGGGAATAGGCCAGCCGATCGCCGGTGCGATCGCCGACCGCTTCGGCAGCTTGCGCGTGATCTCGCTCGGCGCGCTGATGTATGCGGCGGGCCTGATCCTCATGCGCTACGCCGCCACACCCTTGTCGCTTGATATCAGCGCCGGTGTTTTGATCGGCTTGGGCCTGTCGGGCTGCTCGTTCAATCTGGTGCTGTCGGCGTTCGGCAAGCTGCTGCCGCTGGAATGGCGCGGCGTTGCGCTCGGCGCGGGCACCGCGGCGGGATCGTTCGGGCAATTCGTCTTTGCCCCGTTCGGGGTCGCCATGCTCGACAATTTCGGCTGGCAGCCGGCGCTGACGGTATTTGCCTGTTTGATGCTGCTGGTAGTGCCGCTTTCCCTGGCGCTGGCAACGCCCACCATGTCCGCTGGCTCTGTCGCTGTGACGGAGCAGCAGACATTCAAACATGCCCTCGCCGAGGCGTTCGGCCATCGCTCCTATATCTTGCTGGTGCTGGGGTTCTTTACCTGCGGATTTCAGCTTGCCTTCATCACCGTGCATCTGCCGGCCTATCTGGTCGATCGCGGCGTGCCGGTCCAGGTCGGCGGTTGGGTGGTTGCCACCATCGGCCTGTTCAACATCATAGGCTCTCTCAGCGTCGGCTGGCTGCAGAGCAGGATGCCGAAGCGCTACATCCTGTCCGCTATTTATTTTGTTCGCGCGATGTCGATCGTTGCCTTCATCGCGTTGCCGATCACCACCTTCTCCGCGATCATATTCGGCGTCGTCACAGGTCTGACCTGGTTGTCTACGGTTCCGCCGACGTCCAGTCTGGTCGCGGTGATGTTCGGCACCCGCTGGCTGGCGACGCTGTTCGGATTCGCCTTTTTCAGCCATCAGGTCGGCGGATTCCTCGGGGTACTGCTGGGCGGGATGGTGTTCGAGAAGTTCGGCTCCTATACGCCGATCTGGTGGCTGTCGGTGTTGTTCGGCGTGCTCTCGGCGCTGATCAATCTGCCGATCGTGGAGAAGCCGGTGGCACGCCCGGTTGCACAGCCGGCATAGAGCGTTCAAGCTGGGCGAACTCACGAAATTGACCGCGGGAGGACTCGGCATGGGAACGTTCAAAGCCATCAGGATCGACAAGGCGGAGAAAGGCACCACCGCCGCGCTCACCCAGTTCGACGAAGCCGAGTTGATGGCGGGCGACGTTACCGTGCGGGTCGAATGGTCGACGCTGAACTACAAGGACGGCCTTGCCGTTACTGGCAAGGCGCCGGTGGTGCGGCGCTTTCCGATGATCGCGGGCATCGATTTTGCGGGCACAGTCGAGCAGTCGTCGCATCCGCAATGGAAGGCCGGCGACCAGGTAATCTGCAACGGTTGGGGCATGGGTGAGACTCATCTCGGCGCCTACGCCGAGAAAGCCCGTGTCTCGGGCGACTGGCTGGTACGCCTGCCCGAAGGCATGTCAGCGCGCGACGCGATGGCGATCGGCACCGCGGGCTACACCGCGATGCTGGCGGTGCTGGCGCTGGAGCAGCATGGTCTTACCCCGGCGAATGGTCCGGTCGTGGTCACCGGCGCCGCCGGCGGTGTCGGCTCGGTTGCGATCGCGGTGCTGTCGAAGCTCGGCTACCACGTCATCGCATCGACCGGCCGGCAGTCGGAGGCCGGCTATCTCCGCGATCTCGGCGCGGCCGAAGTGATCGATCGCGGCGAACTCACCGGGCCGGCCAAGCCTTTGGCCAGGGAGCGCTGGGCGGGCGGGATCGACAGCGTCGGCTCGACCACGCTGGCCAACCTTTTGTCGATGACGAAATACCGGGGCGCCATCGCCGCGTGCGGGCTTGCCGCCGGCATGGACCTGCCGTCCTCGGTGGCGCCGTTTATTTTGCGCGGAGTGTGTCTGTTGGGTATCGATTCTGTGATGTGCCCAATTGAGCTGCGAAAAACCGCCTGGAGCCGGCTCGCCGGCGACCTGGATTCCAGAAAACTGGCTGAAATTACTCAGGAAATTGACCTCAGCCAGGTGATCGAGGCCGGTGCCAGGATCCTCGCCGGGCAGGTGCGCGGCCGAATCGTGGTAAAAATTGTCTGACGGCGTTCAGACTTTACCAACCAAGCTGCTCCAATGTTGCCATGGTTGGTATGGTAAGCAGCGGGTAAAGAGGCATCAGGCGTTGCCCGCGCTCGGGGTCAGTTGGAGTTACAGCATGCTTGCGCGTTTCGTGTTGGGGGCGATTGTGGCCGGTGCGGCGATCACGCCCGCTTTGGCCGGGCAGATGAATGCCGAGGAGGCCCGCAGGTTCGTATCTGGCAAGGTCTTCGCCTTTACCTGTTTTGACGGTACGCGCGGCGCAGGCCGGATACTCGACGACATGGGTGCGGCCGGCGCGGTGCAGTTCTCAGGCGCCGGTCCGGTTCGGCACCTGCGGCTGCCGGGCAACACGCTCCAGATCCGCGGCCAGGCCGTCTGCGCGTCCATCAAGGGCATTCCGTTCGAGCCTTGCTTCAATCTTGACAAGAGAGACGAGCGCAGCTTCCGCGGATCGGTCTCGGGCATGAGCTTCGCTTATTGCGATTTCCATCATCAGGGCGCGGCGCAGATGTTGCTGGCCCGGGCGGTGGCTCACCCACGTTCGCTGCAAGCGCCGGAGCGGACCGGCTCGGTGGAAGTATCGGCGCGCGTCGAAACCCCGCCGGTCGAGAGCGCCAAAATCGAGCCGGTGAAGTCCGAGGCGAAGCCAGAGCCGGCAAAGCCGGAGAGCGCTCTGGAGTTGCGTCGCTCCACCGACTGATCGGTGGAGCAGCTGCACCTAATTCCCTCGATGGAAAATTCGCGGAAGGAAACTGTCGGCGGATGTGACGCGTGCCTGACCGTAGTCACACGGGTCGACATCTTCATGCCTTGGTAGCGACTATCGCTCCAGTTTGTCGAAAATCGACAGGCTGTGGGGGGCCCAGCACATGGGTTCAAAAATGCCGCAATACTTCTTTCGAATTCGTCACGGTCGTTATTCCGGGGCTTCCGACCAGGGATCCGAGTTCGAAAGCCGCGAGGCCGCCTGGACCGAGATGACCAAGGTTTGCGGCAACCTTGTCGGCGGCATTTCGCGCAGCCTGAAGCAAAACGCCGAATGGCAGATGGAACTGCTCGACGAGGCCAAAAATCCTGTCTTCAGAATCCGTCTGGTGGCGGAAACGCTCGGGTAGGCTCACCGGCGTGCCGTCGTTCCGGGATGTCGCTCCAAAGCGCACCGCATCATCATTTCCATGATCGGCAATCGCAGCCAAATCTGCAGCGCGCGGCACGCACGATATTGAGCCGATAGATCGGCGCGAGTGAGTCGGCTTGTCCTCGTCCGCGGCTTATCAAATCCACCGAAATTGATCGACTGAACCGTTAATTTACGAAGTAACCGCTATCCTCGAGAAGCCGGAATGGCAGCAATATGGATCTTTTCTTGCCGTGATGTGACGTCCGGCACGCAGCGGAAGAATGATAGTGAGAAAACTGCTCAACAAAGTCGTCCCCCACTCGATCGCCTCGAAGCTAACCGCGATGGCCGTCGCGGGCGCGGTCTTCATGGTGCTGGTCGCCCTGACGGTCCTTTTCATCGCCCGCGCCGAACTTGCCGTCGAGCGCACCGAGAAGGCGCATGCCATGGTCGATGCCGCCTGGAGCATCGCGGACGGCTTCAAACATGCAGCCGAATCAGGAGCGATGAGCGAGGACGAGGCAAAGGCGCGCTTTTTCGCCGCCGCCGGCTCGATGTGGTTCGAAGGCCATGCCAACTACCTCTTCATTTACGACACCGAGACAGGACTCTGTGTCATGAACACCGGCAATCCGGGCCTGGTCGGCAAGGATGTGCGCGGCCTCAAGGATGCCAACGGCCTGCCGTTTGCCTCCCAGATGCTCGACATTGCGAAACGGGGTGAAGGCACGATCCGATACGCGTTTCCCAAAGGCGGCGACAAAACCCCGCTGGAAAAGGTCGCCTTTGTCCGTGGCTTCGCGCCCTGGCACCTGATGATAGCGACCGCCGAGTACATGACCGATCTGGACGCTACCTTCTGGGCAATGGCCCGGACCGCTGCGGCGGTGATCGGCATTCTGTTGCTGTCCTCGATTGGCATCGCCTGGACGGTCTCGCGCAGCGTTGTGAAGCCACTGTCTCGCCTCAAGGCGCGCATGGCGGCTCTCAGCAATGGCGATTTCGAATTTCCCGTCCTCGATGCCGACCGGCAGGACGAAATCGGCGAGATGGCGCGTACGGTGCAGGTGTTCAAGGGGGCGATGATCGAGACCAACCGGCTGCGCTCAGAGCAATTGGATGTCGAGCAGCGGCAAGTGCAGCAACGTAAAACCGACATGCGCCGGCTCGCCGATGATTTCGAGGCGGCGGTGGGCGAGATCATCGAAACCGTGTCGTCGGCTTCGACCGAACTCGAAGCCTCTGCCACGGTGCTCACCTCGACTGCGGTGCGCTCGGAGGAGCTCGCCACCATCGTCGCAGGCGCCTCCGAGGAGGCCTCCACCAACGTGCAGTCGGTGGCTTCGGCAACGGAAGAACTGACCTCCTCGGTCAACGAGATCAGCCGGCAGGTCCAGGAATCGGCACGAATGGCCAACGAGGCCGTCGATCAGGCGCGCCAGACCAATGATCGCGTCGGCGAGTTGTCGAAGGCCGCCGCCCGCATCGGCGACGTCGTCGAGCTGATCAACACCATCGCCGGGCAGACCAATCTGCTGGCGCTGAACGCCACCATCGAGGCGGCGCGCGCCGGCGAGGCCGGCCGCGGCTTTGCGGTGGTGGCCTCCGAGGTCAAGGCGCTGGCCGAGCAGACCGCGAAGGCGACCGGCGAGATCGGCCAGCAGGTCAGCGGCATCCAGGCCGCGACCCAGGAGTCGGTAAACGCCATCAAGGGGATCAGCGGCACCATCGAAAAGCTGTCGGAGATTTCATCGACCATCGCGGCTGCAGTAGAGGAACAGGGTGCGGCGACCCAGGAGATTTCCCGCAACGTCCAGCAGGCCGCCCAGGGCACCATGCAGGTCTCGTCCCACATCACCGACGTGCAGCGCGGCGCCAGCGAAACCGGCTCGGCCTCGTCGCAGGTGCTCTCCGCCGCGCAGTCGTTGTCCGGCGATTCCAACCGCCTCAAGCTGGAGGTCGGCAAGTTCCTCAATTCGGTCAGGGCGGCCTGACAAGCCACGGTCCCGATATTGCGGCGCGTACGCGATCTGGCCGTATTTCTACGGGCGGCTAAAATTAAGGTGGCCGAAAAGGTTCGAGGGATATTGCGGGCAAGTGCGAGCAACGTGGGAGAAGCTGTCCATCCTGTCGATCAGGCCAGCCTCTCGGAGATCAAAAAATGTCATCGGACCCGCGGCCTCAGGCCGGGACGCCCCAGGCCTCGCGGCGTGGCATGGCTTTCGGACTCGCTCCACAGATCGTGGCCCTGTCGGTTTCCGGCATTCTCCTTTTGGGCATCTGCGTGACGAGCGTAGCTTGGTATCTGCTTGAACGCGGGGCCGTCAAAGCGGCCACCGAGCGGGTGGAAACCAATATGCGAGTGGCATGGGATGTTCTGCGTGCCAACGGCAAAAGCTTTAGCGTCGCCGACGACAAGCTGCTGGCGGGCGATCATGTCTTGAACGGTGACGCGGCAACAGTCGACAAGGTCAAAAATCTCGTCGGCGGCACCTGCACCGTATTCATGAACGATCTGAGAATTACGACGAATGTCTTGAAGCCAGACGGCACGCGGGCGGTGGGAACACGCTTGGCACCGGGCGGTTCACATGACGCGATCTTCGATCGCAAGGCTTCATTTCGCGGCGAGGCCCAGATCTTGGGCGAAGCTTATATGACCGCCTACGACCCGATCCTCGATCCGAACGGCCAGGTGCTCGGCATTCTCTATGTCGGAATCAAGAAGATGGAATTTCTGGAATCTGCTCGCAGCACGTTTTGGACGATCATTTATTCGACTTTGGCAATCAGCCTGCTCGCCATGCTGGTCAGCTACCTTGTAGCTCGTAACGGGGTAGTACGTCCCTTGAAAGCCAGCGTTACGACCATGAATCGCCTGGCGCACGGTGACCTTTCGGTGGAAACGCCTGAGCCTCGACGCAGTGACGAGATCGGCGAGATCATGAAGGCGCTGGTTGTGTTCAAGGCGACCGGGCTCGAGGTCGAACGGATGCGCGCCGAACGTCTGGCGGCGGATCAGCATGCGGCTGAGCAGCGCAAGGCAGACATGATCAGGCTCGCCGACGACTTCGAACGCGCGGTCGGCGAGATCGTCGAAACCGTATCTTCGGCCTCGACCGAGCTGGAAGCTTCAGCCGGCACATTGGCGTCAACCGCCGTGCGGTCGGAAGAACTCGCGGTAGCGGTCGCGGCGGCGTCCGAGGAGGCCTCCACCAACGTTCAGTCGGTGGCCGCCGCCAGCGAAGAACTGACGGCGTCGGTCAACGAAATCAGCCGCCAGGTCCAGGAATCGTCCCGGGTCGCCGGTGACGCTGTGGAGCAGGCACGGAAGACCAACGATCGCGTCGGTGAATTGTCGAAGGCGGCAGCCCGCATCGGCGACGTCGTCGAGCTGATCAACACCATCGCTGGGCAAACCAATCTGCTGGCGCTGAATGCCACGATCGAGGCGGCCCGGGCCGGCGAGGCCGGCCGCGGCTTTGCGGTGGTGGCCTCCGAAGTAAAGGCGCTGGCCGAGCAGACCTCGAAGGCGACCGGCGAGATCGGCCAGCAGATCACCGGCATCCAGGCCGCAACGCACGACTCGGTCGGTGCGATCAAGGAGATCGGCGATACCATCGGCCGGATGTCGGAAATCTCCTCGACCATTGCGGCTGCGGTGGAAGAACAGGGCGCGGCGACCCAGGAGATTTCCCGCAACATCCAGCAAGCTGCCAAAGGCACCTCGCAAGTCTCCTCCAACGTCACCGACGTGCAGCGCGGCGCCAGCGAGACCGGCGCGGCTTCGTCGCAGGTGCTGTCGGCGGCGCAGTCGCTGTCGGTCGAGAGCAACCGCCTCAAGCTCGAAGTCGGCAAGTTTCTCAATTCGGTAAGGGCGGCCTGACAACAAGCAGCCCGGCGCCAAACCGGGGCCGAAATCGGTCGAATGCCCGTAGTTCCACGGAAGTTGAAATTAACCGGATCTAACGGCGCGAGCGCTATTGCTCGAACGCGATAGCGCTTGCCGCCGGTTGCCGATCCTGGAATTCAAATTGAAAGCACACAGACATGATCAAGCTCAACCGCATCGGTAACAAGCTTGGCATCGTCGGCGCCGTTGGCGTATTGCTGGCGATCGGCATGGTGGCTAACCAGATGGTAACGGAATCAACGGTTTCCGCCGCGAACGATCTAGCCACCCTGCAGCAGGTGATGGTCGACAACTCACTCGCGGCCGAAGCGAGCGTGCGGCAGATACAGCTCGCCGGCCGCAACATTCGGCTGCAGAGGACGCCGGCCGAGGTCGAGAAAGCGGTGGCCGAAATGCGCCAGTTCAAGGGAATCGCAGAAGGGCAAATAGATGCCGCTGCTGCCGTGTCAAAGAACCCGGTAAGCTTGGAGCGGTTGCAAAAAATCAAGCTCTCGATAGCAAATTACGCTGCGGCAATTGAAGATCTGGCAAAGGTGCAAAGCGAGATCTTCCTGACGACCGACAAACGGATAGAGATTTCCGGCGAATGGCAGATCGTCTTTGCGGCGCAGCTGCAGTCGCCGGCGCTGGTCGAATTGACAAACCGTCAAGAGGTGGAGGGACTGCTGCATCAAGCGGACGCCAGGCTTAATGGACTCCGCGCCTCGGCCTGGCGTCTCGCGGCGACCGGGGACGAGAGCGAGAGGCAGGTCATCGCTCGTTCCGGTGCCGCCCTTAATGAAAGCCTTGAGAGTATCCGGCGTCTCGCCGACGGCAAAGCGTTTCATGACGGTATCGACGCGCTGACATCCATTGTCACGCACTTCGTTGCTGCCAACGACGCGATTGTGAAGCTTGAAGATTCGAAAGCGAATATTATCAAAAATCGCACGGCGATATTTGTTAACCAGGCGATCGAATTGATCAAGGCGCAGGTCACATTCGTCCAGGCCAGGGCCAAGGTCTCGAAGGACCTGGCCGCAGCCGAAGAGGCGTATGCCGGCCGGATCAATTTCGGCCTTGCGATCGTGGTGATGAGCGCCATCATCGGATCGGTACTGTTCTCGATCTTCGGGATTGCCCGGCCGATGACCCGTCTGAACGGTGCGTTAGGTCAGATGGCCGCGGGCCATCTCGATATCGTCATTCCCGGCGCCGATCGCGGCGACGAAATCGGCGATCTCGCCAAGACCGTCACCGTGATCCGCCAAAATGCCGAACAGAAGGCCCGCGACGAAGCGGAGGCGAAGATCGAGCAGGATCAGATCGCCGCGCGGCAGCGCAAGGCCGATATGGTCAGGCTCGCCGACGACTTCGAAAACGCCGTCGGCGAGATCGTCGAAACCGTGTCATCGGCCTCGACCGAACTCGAGGCCTCCGCCAGCACCTTGACCGCGACCGCGGAACGCTCGCAGGAGCTTGCCACCACGGTCGCGGCGGCATCCGAGGAAGCCTCCACCAATGTGCAATCGGTGGCCTCCGCGACTGAGGAACTGACCTCGTCGGTGAACGAAATCAGCCGCCAGGTGCAGGAATCGGCACGGATGGCCAGTGACGCCGTCCACCAGGCACGCAAGACCAACGACCGTGTCGGCGAATTGTCGAAGGCCGCCGCCCGCATCGGCGATGTGGTCGAACTGATCAACACCATCGCAGGGCAGACCAACCTGCTCGCGCTCAACGCCACTATCGAAGCGGCGCGCGCCGGCGAGGCCGGTCGGGGCTTTGCCGTAGTCGCGTCCGAAGTGAAGGCTTTGGCCGAACAGACCGCGAAGGCGACCGGCGAGATCGGTCAGCAGATCAGCGGCATCCAGGCGGCGACGCAGGAGTCGGTAGGGGCGATCAAGGAGATCAGCGGCACCATCGAAAAGCTGTCGGAGATATCCTCGACCATCGCGGCAGCCGTGGAAGAGCAGGGTGCAGCGACGCAGGAGATTGCCCGCAACGTGCAGCAGGCGGCGCAGGGAACCCAGCAGGTGTCGTCCAACATCACCGACGTGCAGCGCGGCGCCAGCGAGACCGGCTCGGCCTCCTCGCAGGTGCTCTCGGCGGCCCAATCGCTGTCGGGCGACTCTAACCGCCTCAAGCTCGAGGTCGGCAAGTTCCTCAATTCGGTCAGGGCGGCCTGAAGCGAGGCCCGGCTTTTCGGACACCTCGCTCGAAGATGCTCTATGCGCCCGGCTGCGTGACCGGCGCCGCTGGCGGGCGCTGCCGGCGAAACAGAACCCGCTGGTACAGCCAGCCGATCGCCACCAGCACCAGGCCAAGGCCCATGAACGACAACGCACGATAGGCCCCGGTCAGGGTCGACATGTCGATCAGGAATGCCTTGCCGATCGTCAGCGCGATGACGGCGGCGGAGGCCAGGCGGGCGCGCTCTGAATTGGCCACAATGCCGATGCCGAGCAGGGCGACGCCGAACGCCAGCCAGGCGATCGAATAGGTGTACTGCTCGGCGCCGCCGGTCGCTCCATGGGTCAACACCGGCCCGTGATAGAGCCGTCGGATTTCAAGCGTCACATAACCCAGCGCGAGGATCAGCGCGGCCGCCGCGATACTATTGGCATAATACGCGCTGCGCTGGCCCGCCACCGCATAGGACAACAAGAGCGCGAGCACCGCGGGCATCGCATAGCCGAGCAGGATTTGATTGATGAATTCGTGGCCGATCGCGATCGGCCAGATCGCCGGATTGTCTAGGAACAATAGCCCGAATACCGCGGCCAGTCCGGCGAACGCCGTCAGCA
This sequence comes from Bradyrhizobium sp., assembly GCF_004799445.1. Taxonomy (GTDB): domain Bacteria; phylum Pseudomonadota; class Alphaproteobacteria; order Rhizobiales; family Xanthobacteraceae; genus Bradyrhizobium. The sequence continues at coordinate 1,249 of NZ_SSNA01000189.1, read as the reverse complement.
AGACCGCACCGAAATTGTGAACGATGCTGCCGGTGCGAATCCGCAATCGCTCGAGGCCGATCGCCATGGCGAGCGCGACGCAGACCTGCAGCGCGGTCTCGGTCAGTCCGGCCGTGTCGCGGTAGACATCGCCGCCGTTGACGGCATGGCGTATTTCCATGAACGCCAGCAGCGCCGTGAACAGGATGGCCGCGGCCTCCACCGTGCGCAGCGGTGCGTCGTCGCCGCGCCGCCGCAGGAAGTGGCTTCCCGCCCAGAACGACAGCGCCGGAAGCCCGTAACCCCACAACAGCCAGTTGAAGACCGGCGTGGTGCCGACCGCATCGCCGACGATGCGCGGCTCGTAGCCGATCCGCAATACCACGACGCCCGCCAAAATGGCCGCGAGCGAGCGCAGGAACGGGATCGGCCGCTGCATCGAAATCCAGGCCGTACCCGTCGACATCAGCGCCAGCGCGATCGTGAGCCAGCCTTTGTCCAGCGCAAAGGTCAGGGCCAGCGCCAGCGCGCCGAGCGTGCCGGTCGCGAACAGCGCAGTCGAGATCGCGGATCCCGGCCGGCTGTCCCGCCTGCTCAGGATTTCGGTCGCCGCCGCAAAGCCGGCAGCCACCATCACCGCCAGAATCGCAAACGGGATCGAGCGATCGAGATGCGCGATGCGGGCGTACAGCGCGATCAGGAGCGCCAGCGGCACGAACACGCCGGCAGCCGACCACACCACCGGTATGATGGCGTTGGCCGAGCGGCCCTGCGCCAGAAATCCCGCGGCGCCGAATCCGGCGGCGAAGACTGCCGCCGTGATCAGATGCAGCGAGACGGAGCTGTCGGTAGCGGCAGGACCGATGCCCGGCAGCGGCCCGCCCGGCAGCACCAGCATGTCCGGGTTGCCGCGTACCGCCCATTCGGCGAACACGACAAAGACGAATGCGGCAGCGGCGGCGATCGCGCCGGTGGCGGCCGGCGCATGCCATGCGACAATCAACGTCGCCGCCACCAGGACGGCGAACACGACGATCGCCGCGTCGGCATGAAAGCTCGCGAGCACGATCATGGTGGTGCCCAGCAAATAGACCGCGAGCGACCCTGACGAGATGGGTTCGATCCGGCCTTCGTCCGCGGGCGGACCGAACATGAAACCGCACACGACGAGCAGAGTTGCGAGGATGAAGCCCGTCACGACGTGGAATGCGTGCGCTGCGACCATCGACGGGCCGCATTGCAGGCACGGCAATGTCCAGAGCAGCGCGAA
>NZ_SSNA01000188.1 GCF_004799445.1 Bradyrhizobium sp. | reverse complement strand
CCGCTGCCCGCCCCGATGCCGGCCTGAAAGCAAACAAGCTCCCGCGCGCCTGTCTCCTCGCGCCACCCAGAACACCTAAGGCGGCGACTTCTTCAACACAATCGGCGCGAAGCGGACGAAGCGCACCGTGCGGATAAGCCGTCGCTGATCTCAGCCCAGCGGCGGCTTTTCATATGGCGCAACGAGCGGGCGAGGGAGGCGATTGGTTTTGCAACAATATCCGCAAGAGCAGACATCGAACTAGTTGGCGGAGATGGGCTCAACAGGCAGACGCTTACGTTCTCCGGCATAAGCTGTCGTGGGCTCGCTCAGCCCTGCCGCTCGCCCGTTACGCGCCAGATCACGTCGCCAACGTCGTCCGCCACCAGAATAGAGCCGTCGGGACCGAGTGTGACGCCTACCGGACGGCCATAGGACACCTGCTCGTCCGGTGCGAGGAACCCTGACAGAATATCCCGCGGCGGCCCCGACGGGCGTCCGTTTGCGAACGGCACGAACACGACCTTATAGCCACTCAGCGTGCTGCGGTTCCAGGAGCCGTGCTGCCCGATGGCCATGCCGTCGGGAAAGCCCGGAAGCGTGCCTGCCGGTAGCCAGCATAGACCCAGCGACGCGGTGTGCCCGCCCAGCGCGTAGTCCGGCGTCATGGCCTTTGCGACCGCGGCCGGATCCTGTGGTACCCGATCGTCCACCGTCTGCCCCCAGTAGCAATAGGGCCAGCCGTAGAAACCCCCGTCGCGGACCGAGGTCAGATAGTCGGGAGGGGTCTCGTCACCAAGGCCGTCGCGCTCGTTGACCACCGTCCAGAGCACGCCGGTCGTGGGCTCCCATGCCATGCCCACCGCGTTGCGCAGGCCGCCAGCAAAAATGCGGCTTGTGCCATCAGCCAGATCGAGTTCGTAGATCGCAGCTCGGCCTTCCTCTTCGGCCATGCCGTTCTCGGCGATATTGCTGGACGAACCGACCCCGACAAAGAGTTTCCGGCCATCGGGGCTCGGCAGCAGGCTCCGCGTCCAATGCCCGCCGGGCTTGAAGGTGACGAGCATCCGCCCAGGTGTGGTGATGCGGTCCGCGCCCGCCACATAGGGGAAGGCCACCACGCCGTCGGTGTTGCCGACATAGAACGTGTCGCCCAGCAGCGCCATGCCGAATGGCTGGTTCAGTAGCTCCATGAAAACTTGATGCTTTTCGGCGATGCCGTCGCCATCGGTGTCGCGCAACAACGTGATGCGGTTTGCGCTGACGCCGAGGGCCCGGGCACGTCTCATCGTGGCCTGCATCGCGTAGCTGAACACGCTCCTGGTCGGTCCGGCGACCTGATTCGACTCGGCCACGAGGACGTCGCCATTGGGCAACACCTCGATCCAGCGCGGATGTTTCAGCCCGGTCGCAAACGCATTGACCTTGAGCCCCGGCGCCGCCACTGGAATCTGCCCGTCGGTCCAACCTCTGGCCGTCGGCATCTTGAGCGTCGGGATGGCGCCCTGCGGCTTCGCCACTGGTACCACCGGAGCGCTGCCCCAGGCCGGCTTGGGTGCTGCGCCCTGCAGCCGGCGCCACAGCAGCGCTGCGGCGCCGATCAGCGCGACTATTCGCGCAAAAATACCGGACAAGCTCATGTAGTTCCCCTGTTGATCGTGCGCACACTATCCGACACCAGGGCGCGTTAAAACTGTCGACGTGCGAACTCTCCGGCACCCGGAGCGCATTCCAATAGTCCGGCAAGGCTAAGGCCGGCAGTTACCACGCCTCGGCTGCAGCAGGGAATTGGGGACTGCGCTACCTGCACAGTTAAGTCGAGATCGGCAAGTTCTCGGCCGGAGGTTTATCAGTTGGCGAATGACCGCAGTTGGCGCAAAGCGGCCGTTGGCACCAACTTTCGCATAATGGTGAATTTGAAATGCTCGCTGCAGCGAAGATTACGCAGATTCGATCTTCCGGGGCGGCTTTGTTGAAGGACTATTGAGTGAAGTATCCGCCATCAACCACTAAAATGTGCCCGGTAATCATCGACGCCCGCGCAGTGTTCCGCTTAAGTTGCCTTCCGCAGTTACCGGGTCAACGCTTCGGTGGAACTGTTGAAGTCCGCACGATCAGACTTGGCTCCAGTACCAGGCGCTTGCGGTGTGCGGTGGGATCTGCGATCTGGTCGAGCAGTAAGCGGGCTGCTTGGTTGCCCATTTTTCGTTGCGCGATCCGCACGGTGGTGAGCGGCGGCGATAGCATATCGACATAGGGCATGTCGTTGTGGCCGACCACCGACACGTCGGCCGGGCAGTTCAATCCGCGCTCGCTGAGCGCGTCGTAGATACCGAGCGCAAGCAGGTCGTTGGCAGCGACGATCGCGGTCGGTGCGAGCTTGCGGTCGAGCAGGCGCAGCGCCGCCAGCCGACCTTCCTCGCGCGTATAGGCGCGCGAGATCTCGATCATGATGCTGTGCGCCGATAGCCCCGCGCGCGCAGCGGCGGCCTTGAAACCCGCGCGGCGCAGCGCGCCGGTCGAAACGTTCTGCGGTCCCGCAATATGGCCGATGCGGATGTGGCCGAGCCCGACGAGATGTTCGACGGCAAGCCGCATTCCGGCTTCGTCGTCGGTCACGACCGCCGACAACCGCCGGCCAGCATCGGTGCGGTTGACCAAAACGACGGGAATCGAAGCGGCGAGGCAATGGCCGACCACCGGATCGTTCAACGTCACCGTCGCGAGCACCAGGCCATCGACGCCGCGGGCAATCAGCCGGTCGACAATTTCTTGCTCCCGCGAACAGTCGGTTCCAACGTCAACGACGATCGTTGCATAACCCTCGGCACCGAGCGTCTCAGTGACGCCGCTCAGGATCGGCGGGAAGCCGGGGTCGGCGATGTCTGGCGCGAGCACGCCGATCAGGCCCGACCGCCCGGTGCGCAGGCCCGCGGCGGCCACATTCACTTGATAGCCCAGCGCCGCGGCCGCGGCGCGGATGCGCTTGGCGACGTCGGGTGCGACCAGATGGCTCATCGCCGGGCTGAGCGCGCGCGACACGGTGGAGGGATGCACGCCGCATTTGGCGGCCACATCCTTAATCGTTGGGCGTGACGAAAACGCCTGTTTCGTGGTTCGTCCGGTACCAGTTTTATGCACCATTCACGGCGTTCCGTCGTCGCGCCAAAGCCTGATAGTCGGCATAGCAGGTCCGCATCGCCCTTGACAGATCCCTTGATACCCTTTATGCAATCGATTGCAATACACTCCAGCCGGTCATCCCCTATGAAGGTCTCGAACGCGCTCAAGCCGCATCTGATCCGCCCCGAGCATCTCGAACCGCATTGGCGTTGGGATCGGGCGATACCCTCGCACGGCCACATGTCGGTCGATTTCGAGCGGCGGATCGATTTCGATCGCCTGCGCCATTACCGGCTGGCCCGCGCGCGACAAGCACTGAAGAACTCGCCATGCGGCGCGCTGCTACTGTTCGACGTCAACAACATCCGTTACGTCTCAGCCACCAAGATAGGCGAGTGGGAGCGCGACAAGCTCTGTCGCTTCGCGCTGCTGGCCGGCGACGGCGAGCCGATCGTCTGGGATTTCGGCTCGGCCGCCGTGCATCACCGCATCAACTGCGACTGGCTGGTGCCGGACAATTGTCGCGCCGGCATGCTCGGCATGCGCGGCACCGTGCCGCCGGCGGTCGGGCTGATGAAGGCGCACGCCGAGGAAGTCATGAGCCTTCTGCGGGCGGCAGGCGTCGCCGACATGCCGGTCGGCGTCGATATCGCGGAGACCGCGATGTTCTTCGAGCTGCAGAAAGCCGGCATGAAGGTCGTCGACGGCCAGCAGGTCATGCTGGACGCGCGCGAGATCAAGAACGTCGATGAAATCATGCTGCTCAACCAGGCCGCCGCCATGGTCGACGGCGTCTATCACTCGATCTACGAGGCGCTGAAGCCCGGCGTGCGCGAGAACGACATCGTCGCGCTCGCCAACAAGATGCTTTACGAGATGGGCTCCGACGACGTCGAGGCCATCAACGCCATCTCCGGCGAGCGCTGCAATCCGCATCCGCACAATTTCACCGACCGCATCCTGCGGCCGGGCGATCAGGCCTTCTTCGACATCCTGCAGTCCTATCAGGGTTATCGCACCTGTTATTACCGTACCTTCAATATCGGACGCGCCACGCCAGTGCAGCACGACGCCTATAAGAGGTGCCGCGAATGGCTCGATGTTGCCATCTCGCTAATCAAGCCGGGCGTCTCGACCGACACGGTTGCGAGCGTCTGGCCAAAGGCCGAGGAGTTCGGTTTCCCGAACGAAATGGCGGCATTCGGCCTGCAGTTCGGCCACGGGCTGGGATTGGCGCTTCACGAGCGTCCGATCATCTCGCGGCTGGTGTCGCTGGAAAATCCGATGGAGATCAAGACCGGCATGGTGTTCGCGCTGGAGACCTATTGTCCGGCGACCGACGGCTTTTCGGCGGCCCGCATCGAAGAGGAAGTCGTCGTCACCGACAAGGGCTGCAAGGTCATCACATTGTTCCCGGCGGAAGAGCTGCCAATCGCCAATCGCTATTGAGCGACCGGCAGAAAAATCCAAGGAGAAGAAAATGGCAAAACATTCACTCGGCTGGATCGGCATGGGACGAATGGGCTACCCGATGGCCGAGCGTTTGCTGAAGACCGGCAATTCAGTCGCAATCTGGAACCGGACGCGCGCCAAGGCCGAGCCGCTGGCCAAGAAGGGCGGGCGGATCGTCGATCACCCGAACCAGCTTGCCGGCGCCGACATCGTGTTCACGATGGTGTCGACCGGCAAGGATCTCGAGCAGGTCTATTTCGGCGAGAACGGTCTCCTCGCGAGCGCCTCCGGGCCGCGGCCGAAAATTCTGGTGGATTGTTCCTCGATCGGGATCGAGCAGTCGGAAGCGATCCGCGCGCGGCTGAAGCAACTGGGCTGCGAATTCGTAAGCTCCCCGGTCAGCGGCAACGGCAAATGCGTCAAGGCCGGCAAGCTCTCCACTGTCGTGTCAGGCCCGAAGGCGGCTTTCGACCAGGTGCAACCTTATCTGGCGACCATCGCGGCTTCCGGTGTCTCCTATGTCGGCGAGGGCGAACTGGCGCGCATCTGCAAGATCGCGCACAACGTCTTCCTCGGCGTCGTGATCGAGAATCTCGCCGAGATCACCATTCTGGCACAAAAGGCCGGCGTGCCGCGCCACGCGTTCCTTAATTTCATGAACGCCAGCGTGCTCGGTTCGACCTTCACCAAGTACAAGAGCAACGCACTGGTCAATCTCGACTGGACCACGACGTTTACGCCTGCACTGTTGCGCAAGGATCTCGATCTCGGGTTGAAGGCCGCCCGCGATCTCGATGTCGCTATGCCGGTGACGGCGGCGACGCGCGAGGCGCTGCAGAGCCATTTCGGCGCGGCGACCCTGAGGTCGGACCCTGCCGCGCATCTGGAAAAGGATTTTGCCGCACTGCTGGAGACCGTGGCGCTGGCCGCCGGCATTACGCTCTCGCCCGAGAACGTGCCGATGCCGACCGGGCTCGAGGATGCAAAATGAGCTCCGCGCAAAAGTTAAATTCTGAAAATTATTTGCGGGTGTATCGGCTGATGGTCCGCATCCGCATGTTCGAGGACGATGCCAACCAGCTTTACCTGTCCGCCTGACTCACAGGGCAGTCGCGGCTTCGCTTTGGCCTCCTTCTCCCCTCTCAAAGCAGGGGTGGCTGCATAGATTCTTCCGTCAGCTTCATCTCTCTCCCAAACAGAGCCGTCCGAGATGCGGCTCGCCTTCGTAGGCCAAACAGTCAGCCGGATTCAAAGCGAAACACAGATTGACCCGAGATTTCATGTAGATTAGGGACGCAATCGTTTGCAGCGCGCTCGACGAACGAAAAATACGGTCAAATTGCTTCGATTTCGGTCTTGATCCGAAAGTGCGGATATCTGGGATCGGGTCGACATTCCAGGTTGTCACAGGCCACGCTTAAGCGTCCTTCGAACCGGCGGGAAATCTGCCGCAAGAACCCGAAAAGGGTCAATATCAACGGGAGGAGTAACGATGAATACCATCGAACTGGAGACAGTAGACCTTCTCGATCGTGGCGCCGGCGTCGGTTGCTTCGAACTGCTGCATCATCAGGGTATGGCAATATGAGTCTGGCCCACGAGTTCATGGGTAGCGCGGGCGCCCGCTTGAAATCTGGTTCGGGAAACTGTGTTCCGCTGCTTGAGCTGCGCTCCATCAGCAAGTCGTTTCCCGGCGTCCAAGCGCTCGACGATGTTTCCTTCGCCATTTGGCCGGGCGAAGTGCATATGCTGCTTGGCGAGAACGGTGCCGGCAAATCCTCGTTGATCAAGGTGTTATGCGGCGCCTATACCGCCAATGCCGGTGAGTTCTATTTTAAGGGCGAGCGGGTGGAGATGCACGATCCCGCCGATGCCCGAGCACTTGGCATCGCTGTCATCTTTCAGGAATTCTCGCTGGTTCCCTATCTCGATATCGCACAAAATATCTTTCTTGGTCGCGAGTTTCCGGGCGTGCTGCCCGGGACCATCGATCGGCAACGGATCCGCGACGAGGCCAAGCGGGTACTCGATCAGATTGGATTCGACATTGATCCCCGCACTCCCGTCCATAAGCTCGGCATTGCCCAGCAGCAGATGGTCGAAATCGCCAAGGCGCTCTCCCAAGATGCCCGCATCCTGGTGATGGACGAACCAACTGCAGCGCTTTCGGATCGGGAAATCGAACGTCTTTTCGTCATGGTGAGGAAGCTCCAGGCAGATGGAGTGGCCATCATCTATATCTCCCATCGCATGGCTGAAGTTTTCGAGCTTGGCGATCGCATTACCGTTTTACGTGATGGCCGCAAGGTAGGGAGCGTACTGCCATCGGAGACAACGCCGGACGAACTTGTAAGGCTCATGGTTGGCCGTTCAGTCGATACCAGCTATGGACGTCATTTCTGCGAGAAGCCGGGCGAGATTGTTCTCGATGTACAGAACGTAACGGCGGCTAATGGCATTTCAGACATCAATTTGACCGTTCGCTCCGGCGAAATCGTCGGACTTTGCGGGCTGGTTGGCTCGGGTCGTACCGAGGTTGCGCGGGCAATCTTCGGCGCGGATCGGATCGCATCGGGCCAAATCCACGTTTTCGGGGAATTGCGAAAGGGCGCACCGGACGTGGCCGTTCGACAGGGCCTCGCTTTAATCCCGGAAAGCCGGAAAACCCAGGGATTGGCGCTGTTGCGTTCCGTCGGCGATAATTTGCTTGTTGCTGGACTGAACAAGCTATTTCCCGACGGTATTTTCCGGAAGACCGTAGCGCGACGGACTGCCGACGAGACGGTGCAGCGATTGCGCATTGCAACTCCATCGACACGTCAAATCGTCAATTTCCTGTCCGGTGGCAACCAGCAAAAGGTCGTTATCGGCAAATGGCTGACGACCGGCGCACGCCTCTTTATCATCGACGAGCCCACGCGCGGCATAGATGTCGGTGCAAAGGCCGAAATATTCAACCTGATCGATGGTCTCGTGCAGGAGGGAGCGGCTGTTCTGATGATCAGTTCAGAGCAGTCCGAGATCGTTCATGTCTGCGATCGCGCTTACGTCATGCGTGAGGGTCGCATCGTCGGCGAACTCGCGCGCGAAGAATTGACGGAAGAAAATATCCTGAGACTGGGGATGCACCATGCCTGATCTCGCTACCGCCTCCACCGCGAACTCACCCATCGCAACCATCCCGGGTGTCGCCGTTGTCCTCGTTCTGCTTTCGGCGCTTTTTGCGACGGTCGCACCTGGATTTCTTTCTGCCGCAAACCTGTCCAATGTTCTCATGCAGTCGACCATTCTGTTGATGATCGCTTTGCCGATGACATTGATCATCATGACGGAAGGGCTGGATCTGTCGGTTGGAGCGGTTCTGACGCTGGCTTCAGTCGTGCTTGCCCTGACGGTCGTGGCGACCGGATCTTTTATTCTCGGTCTTGCCACGGCCCTCGCTGTGGGTTTGGCATTCGGCGTCCTAAACGGAATCCTGGTTGCATGGATGGCGATCCCGCCGTTTGTCGCAACGCTCGGAACGCTCGGTGTCGCTCAGGGACTGGCCCTGATCGTCAGCGACGGGCAAAGCGTCGTCGGCGTTCCGCCAAGCATACTGTTCATCTATTCCGGTAAGGTTTCCGGTGTGCCGATGCCGATCGTTCTCGGCGGTGCAGCTTATCTCTTCTTTCACGTACTGCTCTATCACACCCGTTTTGGCACTTACGTTCCAGCATTGGGCGGCAATCGCGAAGCGCTGAAACTTGCGGGTGTGCCCGATCGCGGCATGTTGATCGCGGTCTATGGTCTTGGCGGCATCATGGCGGGTGTTGCCGCGATGCTGCTGACGGCGCGAATGAATGCGGGTCATCCGACTGCCGCGCTGGGCATGGAATTCGATGCCATTGCGGCGGTTGCGGTCGGCGGCACGTCGTTCGAGCGCGGCAATGGATGGTTATTCGGCACGTTGCTCGGCGTATTCGCGGTCGGAATCTTGCGCAATGGCTTAAATCTGATGGCGGTGCCGTCTTCGGCGCAAGTCGCCTGCATCGGCGTGTTGGTCATTCTCGCCCTGTATATCGACAGCCTTCGGGGCCCGTCATGAGCACCGCATACGTTTCTCCGTCTGTGCGCATCGGCATTTCACAGGACCTGGTGCGACTCGTCTTTCGTCTGTTGGGAGCCGCGATCATCTGCGTTGTACTTGCTCTGCTCAGTGATGCATTCTTGACGACGAACAACATTTTCAATGTGTTGCGTCAGACAAGCCTGCTTTTCTTCATGTCGGCGGGCCTTACGTTGGTAATCCTCACCGGAGGTTTGGACCTTTCCATCGGCGCCAACATTGCGTTTTCGGCGTGCGTTGCGGCCACCGTCATCAAAGCCACAGGCTCAGTCTGGCTTGGTGGCGCTACCGGCCTTGGCTG
>NZ_SSNA01000187.1 GCF_004799445.1 Bradyrhizobium sp. | reverse complement strand
GACGACTGCCATGCGTTGTTGGAAATTCTGGCGCACACCATTCCTGATGTCGATCGTACCGCATTATCGTTGCTGCTTGAGAACGCCCGCCGAAAGACAATTCGGATTTGGGCCGAACAAGCCCCGTTCGATCTCAAAGACGAACTCAAAAAGCGCGGCTATCGCTGGAGCCCTGGTGATGAGGGCCGTCCCAAAGCTTGGTATATCGACGTCGATGAAGCCAACCGGGACGATGAGATCGCGTATTTGAGGCAATCGATTTATCTTCGGGATGTTGATTTGTTCGCGCAGACGCTGTCAGCGTTCGATCGATTTTCGATCCGAATGTAACAGCAGCTGCGAGGCATTTTCGCATTCGCGTATATGAGGTGTTATGGAATAATAGCGACTTCCAATTGCTTGAGGGGGTGGAACCTACGATCACATAGCTAGGGCAAAGACTTCCCGATGGCCTCGATTTCGTTCATCATGAGAGCCGATTCTTGAGCCGCAGCGGCAAGCTGAGCCTTCCTCAGATGCTGTCGAACGAGATGCGGTTTCTTTTTCAATATGCAAAGCTTGGCAAGGTCGATTTCGATCCAACCTCTGTTTGTGCTAAGCTCATGAATCTGATCGTTTTGCACGGCCTCGCAGAGCAGCTGCCACGCTCGGTGCTTGCCAAAAATCAATACCCACGTAATAGCGCCCAAATTTGACAGGATGAACTTGAAGGATGGCCGCTTTTCTGAGGAAAGCATCCCAAGAAAAAGCTCGGCGAGCGCCACGCGATTCCAAGAAGCCATGGACCGGTCGCCCGTCGCATCACACGCGGCAATTCCGGCTTTCAGCACTCGAATCCCCTCGGCGATGCGGCCGGTCATGGCGAGGGCCGGGCCGGCAGCAAAATCGACCCCGCTTGCCGAGTACAACCAGCCGTCGGCGAGCGCTAATTTCTTTTGCTGTAGTAGTTGCGCCAAGCCCTCCTCGATCCGCCCTTCCAGCAGCAAGCCGATGGCACTGGCTATCATCCCAGTTTTGCGATCGAACGGAGTTGCTGCAGTTTTCCGACACTTCTGCGCGTTTACAATGGCGTCGCCAAAGCGGTGATCCTGAATGTCAATCAGTGCCAAGGTCCAGTAGGCCATGCCGAGCGCGCGATCGTCCTTGCGCTCCCGACCTGCATCGATCAACTTGAGAGCCCAGATGCGCGCTTTATTTGTAAGACCGCGGCAGACATAGTCCCAGGCGATCGACCAATACGCCCAATTGAGAATATAATTGTCTCCGGATCGAATGCAGACATCGAGCATTCGGCTTCCCTCGATCTCCGCCGCCTCCAGCGCGTGACGGCAAAGAATCGTCGAGCAGTACATCAGAGCCGATTGCGCGTAGGCTTGCGCGCGAATATCGTCAAGACGTTGAGCGATGGCGAGCGCCAATTTTGCGCGGACTTCCGCGGCAGCGAAGTCGCAATGATGCGCCAACAGCATGCAGTGAAAATAGAGCGCAAACACTAGTTGTGGCGTATCGCCAAAGGTCTGAAGCCGCGGAATGTACTCTTCGGCGATCTCCCGCAGCCCGAGAAGATCGCCCCGTAGATAGAGGACTTCTAGCAGACTTGCCACGACGGTTGCCATCGCCTGATCGTCCGCGCATTGCGGCACGAGGCTGAGCAAGCTCAGCGCCTTGCGGAAATAGCGCTCCGCCTCCTCCAGTGAATAAATATCGAGGCATTTCCGTCCCGAAAGCGAACAATAGCGGAAGGCCTTGTCATGCTGCGTCGACAACGAATAATGATAAGCTAGCGTCTCCGCGACCTCGTTGATGCGGGTGGCGCCGCGACGTTCGATCGCGTTGGCTACCCTGAGATGAAGTTCAGAGCGCTGCGAACTCAACAGGCTGTCATAAAGTGCATCGCGCACCAGCACGTGTTTGAACTCGAAATCTGCTGTCCCGGCGTTTCGTTGCACCAGGTCGAACCTTTCCATCGACATCAATCGATCTTCGATGTTGCTAAAAGCCAAATCCGACCTCGCTAAGCAATTGAGGATCGAAGCGCCGCCCGATGACTGCGGCTATTTGCAGCAAGTTTCGATCTTCAGGAGACAGCCGATCGACGCGTGCCGTCAGCAGGAGCTCCACACTCGCAGGCAGGCCCGCCGCGACCATGCCGGCATCGTAACCCAGCCCGGATGGCGTCCGACGCACTGTGCCGCGCTCGATCAGATAGCGCGCGATCTCCTCGACGAAGAGCGCATTGCCTTCCGCTTTCTCAACGATCAGTCGCGCCAGTGATTCAGGAAGCTCGTCGACGCCAAAGCGAATTTGCGCGATACGTAATGTTTCAGATGACGACAGCGGAGCCAACCGTAATTGGACCACACCGGGCCGGCCTGCCCAAACTGGAGCATATTCCGGCCGTCGCGTATGCAAGATGATCAGAGGCTCTGCAGGTTCCCGGTCGATAATCAGCAGCAGCAAATCTTCAGACGCGCTATCGATCCAATGCAAATCTTCGAGCAACAGGACTACCGTTGAAAGCCTGCTCTGCTCCTCAATCAATCGTAGCAGGAGGTCCCGTGTACGCGCGCCGATAAGCGTACCGTCTAGCTCAGCCAGGATGCTGCCGGGCGCCTTGAGACCCAAGAGGTTGAGCAAAAGACCGAGATTTTGCAGTGACCAACAACTAAGCCGTTTCAATCCCTCATCAAGCTTACCGACGATTGTGCTCTCCGGCTCCCCGGAGCTCACGGAGAACCAGTTTCGCACCACCTCGATGAAAGGCAGAAATGGCGTTTCTTGCCCGTGGCTAGAGCAACTTCCCCGCAGCATCATGATCCGATCTGCGCTATGTCGCTGTGCGAACTCATATAGCAACCGCGACTTTCCGATGCCGGGATCGCCGACGATATCGACCACACGAACGGAATGGAGGCGCTGAAGCTGCTCTTCCAGAACGGCTAGCTCGCTGGTCCGGCCTATGTAGGAACTCAGCCCCCGCGCTACCGCTGCGTCGAACCGCGTTGCGTGATCGCGAACGGCGACAAGGCGATGAACCGGCTGCAGCTCGGTCTTTCCCTTGAAGCGAAAAACCCCGGCGGATTCGGCGTCGACCATGCCCTCCACCTGCCGGAGCATCGCCTCGCTCATGACTACAGTGCCGGGCGCGGCTTCCCCCTGGAGGCGAGCTGCAAGATTGACGATGTCGCCATGCGCCGTGACACCGGTGCTCTCGCCACTGTCCACCGCCCCCAACACTACAGGTCCGGTGGTGAGGCTAATCCGCAGCTGCGGACGACAACCGAGTTCGGCCTCGATTTTGTCTCCGGCATCGGCAAGCCGTTCCTGGATCTCGAGCGCCGCACGGCAAGCTCGCAGTGGCCCGTCTTCAAGCGCGATAGGCGTACCGAACAGGGCCAGGACGCCATCGCCGGTGAAGTTCTTCACGCTGCCGCCATGGTGATGGATGGCCGCGGTCATCAGACCGGAGACGTGGCTCACCAGCGCAAAGGCTGCCTCTTCACCCGCTTGCTCAACGAACGCGGTGAAACCGACGAGGTCCGTCATCAACACCGTTATGTGGCGGTGCTCGCCTTGATTGAGCGCAGACGCCGCCCCTTGCAGCAGACCGACCTTTGGCGGGGTGGGCATCTCAACTGCTCCTGAAGCAGAGGAATTCGCTCACTATATCGTGCGCTCAATAGTATAAGCGGTAAAGCGCGCCGGCACCACACCCGCCTAACCTTTCGTCCTGGCCAACTGGATTTGCAGGCACCCACCGGGGTCTTTTCTTTGTACTGCAAAAGCATATATCATCATAACAAGGGACGCGGCGTAACCTCGAGTAGCCGCGACGCATGGGGAAGCGGCAGTTGGGAGTCCGAAAGCCCATAGAGGTCGCTATCATCGGGGGCGGCTGCGCATCTATCGCGGCGGCCTTCGAATTGACCCAGCTACGGCACAAGGGCGCTTACCACGTAACAATCTATCAGCTCGGCTGGCGTCTCGGAGGAAAGGGTTCGTCCGGCCGTGGCGTCGCCGGTCGCGTTCAAGAGCACGGACTCCACGTCTGGCTGGGCTGTTATGACAATGCGTTCTTGTTGCTGCGTCAATGTTACGAAGAACTTAAGGAAAATGCGAAATGGCGCGGCCGCAAATGGGATGATTTCTTCCTGCCGGACCCGCACATCGCTGTAGCGGGCATTTCGGCGAACGGCGACTGGGTCAACTGGGCAGCACATTTTCCTCCTGCGCCAGGACTCCCTGGCGACCCTCTGGATACGCATAATCCGTTTGCCCTCAAGCATTACTTCGCGCGCGGTGTCGCACTCCTGCGAACACTCTTGCTCGGCTTGGAAACTTTCCGGGCCTCCGACGCGACAAACCAAAATCTGGATTTAGAGCGGGATCAAAACGATTCTGATGCAATCATCGCGAGAGTAACAAGCCTGTTGCGCCTAGGCGCACTTGCGTCGGCCGCGGTGGCTGTCGAAGCGCTCGCGCTGTTGGAAGCGGCGCTCAAGTCGGTCGCGGCCGTTCCGCAAAACACCGTTCTGAAATTGATGGAGGCGATCGCCGCCGCAGTGCGCAAACAATTTGAGCAACTCGTCGCGAGCGACGATCACGTCAGATATCAATGGGAGATTGTCGACCTCATCCTGGCTAACCTGATCGGTGCAATCCGCTTCGGACTACTCACAGATCCGCGCGGGCTCGACGCCATCAATCATCTCGACCAGCGGGAATGGCTCCGGCTGAACGGAGCGTCTGAGCGCGCGATAGATTCTCCGTTCACACGCGTTCTCTATGATATGGCCCTCGCTTACGAGGGGGGCGACGCTAACCGTCCCGCCGTGGCTGCGGGCGTCGCCTTGCGCGGAACGCTGCGGTTTTTTTTCTGCTATCGCGGCGCGCCGCTGTGGAAGATGCGGGCCGGCATGGGGGATGTCGTGTTCGCGCCCTTCTACGAAGCGTTGCGTCAGCGCGGTGTCACCTTCAAGTTTTTCCATCGGCTTCGGAACGTCAAGCTGGTTGATGCCAGCAGACTTGCGCCCGGCGAGAAGCAATATGTCGAAGCGCTCGAATTCGACGTTCAGGCCGAGACTCGCGGAAAACGCGAATATCGACCGCTAATCAACGTCCGAGGAATGCAATGCTGGCCTGCCGAGCCCGATTTCCGGCAATTGAAGGACGGGCCGCGATTGCAGCGGGAAAATCGGGATTTCGAATCGCACTGGGATCACCAAAGAGCAGCGGCCCTGGAATTGCGGGTGACGCGCGATTTCGATTTCGTCGTGTTGGGCGTAGGCGTCGGCGCGCTGCCTTATGTCTGCGGCGAGATTGTAGCCAGCAACCCGCGCTGGCGTATGATGGTTGACCGGGTCAAGACGGTTGCCACACAGGCGTTTCAGATTTGGCTCGGCGCCGATTTACAGGAACTGGGCTGGGAGATGCCGCCGGTGACGCTGACCAGCTTCGTTAAGCCGTTCGATACCTGGGCCGACATGGGGCACGTCATTCCTGCCGAAGATTGGCACGGCCATCCGCCGCGGACGGCCGCCTATTTTTGCAACGTTCTGGCCGACCCGCCGCACGAGCCGGACGCTTTCGACATCGACTATCCGAGGCGGCGGCGGGAAGAAGTGCGGGTCAACGCCATCGGGTTTCTCAACCGCGACATCCATCATTTATGGCCCAAGGCCAAACGGCGCTCCGGCGAATTTCGCTGGGAATTGCTGGTGAATCCGGAGCCGACGAAAGAAAAAACGGGGCGAACTGCGACACGCTCGCGCTTCAATACCCAGTACTGGACTGCTAACGTCAATCCTTCAGATCGCTACACTCTTTCCCTGCCTGGCAGTCTTGAATATCGAATTTCACCGCTCGACAATACATACGACAACCTGACGATCGCGGGCGATTGGACAGATTGCAGTCTTAACGTAGGATGCGTCGAAGCTGCCACGATGTCGGGAAGGCTGGCGGCGCATGCGATTTCCAGGTGGCCCGCGCTCGAAGATATTATCGGCTATGATCATCCTTGATTAGTTGAACCATGCAACGCCCGGAGGGCACACGTCATGGCGAAAAAAAGCGAAGGCAAGAAAGGCGAACGGTTGCGTCGGGATGACCCGGATCGCGATGCCCCGCACCGAAGCGGAAGCGACCACATCAAGCGCAACGCCGGATCGGGAAGCGGCAAAGGCGGCGGCGCTGGCAACGGTGGCAATGGCGGACCCAACGGCCCGAAGAGCCTGATTTCGGAGAGCGTCCAGCAGGCGATTAGCAACATGGTCCAACTGAGTTCCACAGTCATCGAGGAACAAATCCGCGCCGGTCAGACCGCCGCCGCGCGCCTGCGTGATGGCATGGCCAATTCCCAGCAGCTAAACACTGATGTCAGCATGATGGTCGAAAGCCTAGTCGCCACGACCAAGGACGTTGGGGCCACCTGGCTTGACTTATTATCGATCGTGGTGCGGTCGATAGGCGCGAAATCAGCAGGTCCCGGAGTGCCCGGTGACCGCAAAGGCACCGGTACTACGCAGCCAACAACCAGAACCCAGACCGGCACATCGAGCGGCGCCATCACGATCAGCAATGTCACCCCCGCCGATCCGGCGATCCCGGCTGAACCACCTCAAATCGTCGTGACGGGCAACGGGGTGAAAAACGTAACGCTCGATCTGCGGCCGCCCTCGCCGCGCTTCGTGCCGCTGGTGCGTGAGTTGCTGGCGGGCGATCCGAAACACAGTCTGCCTAAAGTGAAATTCCAGCTAACTGCGGACCGGACCCACCTTGTCCTGACTGTAAATGTTCCTCGCGGGCAGACCGCCGGTACCTATACCGGCGCCATTGTCGATAGCAGCACCAATGAACCCGGAGGAACGGTAAGTGTCACCGTCGGCAGCTAGGGTTCGAAAATCCCGGTCGTCCGCCGCGGCTGATGGCGCAGCGATGACTTCGCTTGTCGCCGACACTCTTGAGGAATACGGCGCGCTCACTCGCGAAGCGCTGGTGAGCTACCTGCCGAACGGTTATCCGACGCGATATCTGTACGACTTGCTGGCCGACTATCCCCAGCGCGCCGGCAAGATGATGCGGCCAAGCATCTGCATTGCAACGGCGCGTGCGTTTGGCGCGAACCCAACGGACGCGGTTCGCTCGGCGGTCGCCATTGAACTGCTGCATAATGCGATGCTTGTCCACGACGACGTTCAGGACGGCAGCGCGTTGCGACGCGGCGGGCCGACGCTCCACATGCTGCATGGGGTGCCGCTTGCGATCAACGCCGGCGATGCCCTGTTTCTTCTGAGCCTTCGGCCGCTGCTCGACAATATGGGCCTGTTTGGCGGTGTGCTCGGTCTGCGTATTCTGCGCGAAATGGAAACCATGGCCTGGCATTCCCTGGAGGGACAGGCGATCGAACTCGGCTGGATACAGGAAAACGTGCTTGAGCTTGGCGATGCCGACTACCTGAACATGGTCCTGAAAAAGACCTGCTGGCTCGCAACGATCCATCCCGCCCGAATTGGAGCGCTGATCGGGAGCCGCGGGGCAGTCGATCTTGAGCCGTTCATTCGCTTTGGCTTCTTTCTCGGAGCCGCCTTTCAGATGCAGGACGACCTGCTGAACCTTGCGCCCGATCTGCGTTACGGGAAGGAAATGAACGGCGATTTATTGGAAGGCAAGCGCAGTCTATTGCTCATTCACGCCTATCGTCATTGCTCGCCCGTTGAGCGCGCCAGATTGACCAGACTGTTTCTCCGGCCACGCGACAAACGCAAAAGGCAAGATGTCGACTGGGCACTGTCCCTGATGGCGGCCTACGGCTCGGCTGAATATGTGCGTCAATTTGCTCACGCCCTTGCCGGCGCCGCCTTGCACGAATTCGCTTCGATATTTGGCGACCTGCCGCCGTCCAGGGACAAGGCATTCATCCATGGCCTGGCGACATGGATATTCCTACGCTGAACGCGCGAACCCGATGCCATCGGTTTCGGATCGACGATTGAGGAGCGATGCGTGCGCCGTCGAATTCTGATTTATGGAGGGACGGGCTATACTGGGCGGCTGATTGCCGAGCATGCCCGAAATCTGCGGCACCCTCCTGTCATTGCCGGCCGGACGGCACATCGCGTACACACGCTCGCCGCGGAGCTGGGTATCCCGGGGCGCGTGGTCGCCGTCGATGAGCCGGAAATACTCGATGATGCGCTGGGCGATGTCTCCGTCCTGATCAACGCAGCAAGCCCGTTTACGCAAACGACCAGGCCCCTGATCGAATCGTGCCTGCGGACACAAACCCACTATCTCGACATTACCGGCGAGCTTCCGGCTTTTCGGGATGCCTTCTGCTACGACGCGGCGGCCCGCAAACGCGGCATCATGATCATGCCGGGTGCCGGATTGGGCATCGTGGCGTCCGACTGCCTGGCGATGCACGTGGCTGCTCGCGTCCCAAATGCGAAATATCTCCGGATAGCATTGTTGCGACCAGAATCATTTTCGCGAGGTACTTTTCGGTCGGCGCTTGGATTGAGCAATTCGCGGGTAACGATTCGTCGAAACGGGCGACTGACTTCCGTTCCTGTCGGCCGCCTGCAACGTTCCTTCGACTTTGGCGAGGGCGAACGGGAAAGCGTTGCTGTGAGCTGGGCTGATGTTTTTACCGCGTACTATTCGACCGGCATCCGCAACATCGAAGCCTATTTCGAAGCCGATCTTGCTTCGCGCGCCCTCTATCAGCTGGGCGCGGGCGTCGCCGACACCCTGCGGTTCGCGCCGGTTCAGCGGTGGCTCAACGCCGCCACTCGCGCATGGCCTGAAGGTCCAACGCCTCGACGACGAGAGACGGAGAAATGTGTCATTGTAGCAGAGGCGGAAGATAGTTGGAGGCGACGCAGCAGCGCCCGTCTTGAAACGCCGGATGGCTACAGCTTCACCGCCGAGTCGGCCGCCGCGATCGCGCAACGGGTCATGCGCGGTGAATTTCTTCCTGGATTCCAAACGCCTGCCAAAGTGTATGGAGCCGATTTCGTGCTCGGGTTCAAAGGCACGCGCCGCGTTGAGCTCGACCGACTGTTCTCGCACAAGCAGGCCATTCATGTTGTCTAGGAGGCACGTCATCCGGCATTTCGACACGGCTGTTTTACATCGCGCATGAGAGGACAATTGTTATGGTCGCATATATCCCACGGGTCGATGACCCCGAGATTCCGCCGCCTTACAATTTCCCGGGCATCACAATCATGAGTTTTCGACTGCCCGCAGCCTTGGCAAACCTGCAGACTCTTTGCGACCAGCTGCTCAACATCGGAACATTGGCCGACCGCGGCTTCGAATACAGAGCTTTCACCGACTTCGTCGACATGGAGATCGTGACCTATCCCAGAATGCTGTTCGCTCAGACGCCCTACTCCAATCGGGGCTATGCCAGCCAGCAAGAGCTCTATTTTCGCTTCTTCGCTTGGAAATTCGTCTCGGTATCCGGCATCCTGATTCCTGAACCGGTACCCGACTTGTGCATGCCGTTCATGTTCGTTGACAATTCATGGTCTATGATAAGCGGCCGCAACGTGCTCGGCTTTCCAAAAGTGATGGCGCAATTCTCACCTACGCCGGTTCTCAATGCCAACCCGTTGCAGATCTCCGCATCTGCCCTGGTCTTGAAAAACTTCTCGCCGGCGACGATGCTGGACTGGCAACCGGTCGTGAAGATCAACCCCAGCGCCGGACCGGCGCCTATTCCTGACGGTTTCTGGCCGTGGATAGGGCTTGGGGCCCAAATCGCCGACCCGTTTCTCAATTGGCTCCTGCAGGAGGTGCTTGCGAACCTCCCGATTGCTTTCTCAACTCTTCAGCTCAAGCAATTTCGTGACGCGTCGAGCCCAACTGACGCTTGCTATCAGGCCGTAGTCGCGACGCCGTTTACGCCTTCGAACATAGGCGTGCCGACGCCTTTGCCGCCTGTGACGATCACGGTCGAAAAATATGATAGCCTCGATATACCCGGCAGTTTGGGATTTCCGGCCGGCGTGCCGTTGCAGCCGGTGCTGCAATACGCCGTGACTTTGGATATGAGCATGCGCAACGCGACCAATCTTTTCGTCAACAGCTAGCGATGATCCTCGTGCGATTGCACAATATCTGATGCCTGCCTATCCAAAATAGGGATGGATCAACGCACCTCTAATCCGGGCTGGCCATCACAGGCAATTGAACTCGCAGCGTGACCGGGGACCCGAAGACCCGCTTACCCGCGGGACCGGAGAATTCTCGTTCGCCGATCAGATGTTATGGAAAATGGTCTCAATCGAACTGCGCGTTGTCGGCTTTAGCGCCTTACATGACGCGCGGATCTTCACACTTCCGAAATGTACTCGATTGCAGACGCTGCAGCTTGGCTGAAGTAACCAAGCACGCACGTGCCGGTTCCCGACGCAGCAACAGCGACGTGTGAACCATCTTACACTCGGAAGCTTTTTCCTCCGATACAGTGCGCCTGAAAAATCACGGCCGATTGTTTTGCAGTTGTACTCATCCGCACAGGGAGGAACAACATGGACATCATCGACGTCAGCCCCACCCGGCTTAACACCAACGCCAGTGACATTGGCCACTCCGTAACCGGCCGCATGCTCTCCATCGCCTGTTCTCCGGACGGTAAGGAGCTCTACGCAGGATCGTACTCCAACATCTGGACCTCCCAGGACGGCGGGCAGAAATGGGAGCAACTGACTTGGCCCCAGCCGGACCCGAGCCAGTTCGACGTCCCTGGGGCTTTGGGAGGCTGGAGCGTCGTCGACATTGCGGTCGCCCTGGGCTGGCGGGTTGAAAAGCATCCCCGCTCTCTCGCT
Source organism: Bradyrhizobium sp. (assembly GCF_004799445.1). Taxonomy (GTDB): domain Bacteria; phylum Pseudomonadota; class Alphaproteobacteria; order Rhizobiales; family Xanthobacteraceae; genus Bradyrhizobium. The sequence continues at coordinate 9,787 of NZ_SSNA01000187.1, read as the reverse complement.
AGGCTCACTCACAGTGGATTCGCGGACGTCGTGGGCTTCGGCGAGTGCGGAATGTGGGTAGCGCTCGGCAACGGCGACGGCACCTTCAAAAATCCACACGTCGTCAATTCTGAATTTGGCCTGGAAGCTGGAGGCTGGGAAGTGGACAAGCATCCCAGATTTCTGGTTGACCTGAACAAGGATGGCCTCGCCGACGTCGTGGGATTCGGCTTTGACGGTGTCTGGACGGCAATCGGGAAAGGCGATGGAACCTTTCACGACCCGGTCTTCGCCCTCAACAACCTCGGTTACAACCAAAGTTGGCGAATAGACAAACATCCCAGGTTCGCCATGGACATTAATGGCGACGGGTTCGCGGACGTCATTGGCTTCGGCGATGAATTCGTATGGACGGCGATCGGCGACGGCCTTGGCGGATTTCAAGAAGCACGCCCCGTTCACAACAACTTTTGCTTCAACCAAGGCTGGCGTGTGGAAAAGCATCCTCGATTTGTCGCCGATCTGGACAAGGATGGTCTCGTCGACATCGTCGCTTTTGGCGACGCAGGCGTATGGACCGCTTTTCAAAACCCGGATGGCACGTTTCGCGAATCCAACCCGGAACCTGTACTGGCCAACTTCGGCGTGCAACAGGGATGGCATGTAGACAAGCATCCCCGCTTTGTCGTCGATCTCGACAACGACGGGTTTCCCGACATCATCGGCTTCGGAGACGACGGCGTATGGACGGCCATCAACGATCGCTTTGGCGGCTTCGGAGTGCCGCAATTCACTCCCGGCCTATTCGGATACAACCAAGGCTGGCGCGTCAACCAACATCCCAGGCTGGTGATCGATCTCAACGGCGATGGCATCGCCGACCTCATCGGGTTCGGGGATGCAGGGATCTGGACCGCCATCGGCAAAGGAGATGGCACTTTCCTCGATGCGCAATTCGTCCATGCCAATCTTGGTGTTCAACAGGGATGGCGTGTGGATCGTCATCCGCGATACGCCGCAAATCTCGGCCATGGCAAAGTCGGTGTCGTTGGATTCGGTGACGCCGGGGTGTGGAGTGCGCTCGGCGATGGCCACGGCGGATTTCCCGCCTCAAATTTTGTGTTGTCCAACCTCGGTTATGGAACCATCGTTCTTGCACTTACCGCCAATGATCTCGCCAAAGGCAGCCGCGGCTTGTGGCGCTCCACGGATTGGGGCACCAACTGGACACAGGTGCACCAATTCACCACGCCCATCAACCTGGGAGAGTTGCAGTGGGCCCAGGGAAGCGACCACCTTGTTTACGCGGCCGGCGGATCATCGCTCGCGATCAGCGCGGATGCGGGAGCAACCTTCAAGGATGTGTTTCCCTGGGGCAGGGGCCCGGCTACATCTGTCAACCACGTTGCCGTATTGCAGAACGAGCCTGCCGATGCCTTCCCGGCGATCATCTACGCCTTGGGCGATAGCACGATGTTCGTGTCATTTGATGGCGGTGTCCACTGGATTCGCGACAAAGGACCCTTGCCCCAAAACATCGGCGGAGTGACGAGCCAGGCCGCCAACTCCAACTCGGCACATGTTATGGTGATCTCACCGCGCTGCCCGCTTCAGATTTGTGTGGCTCAAAACGGCAGTAGTGGCGCTGCCGCAATTTACCGGGGAGACTACACTCGCTTCCCAGGTACGCAGAAATCGAGCTGGGCCCCTGTTACCCTTCCGGCCTACCTGACCCTCGACCCGACGACAAACCAGGTGCAGGACTCCGGCAACGTGTTTCTCGCCACGACCCGAAGAGGGTGTGGGGACATGTTGTTTTATGGCGCGCAACGGCTTTCGTTTGCCGGCGACTTCTCGCGATCGGCTGCCTGGGTAGGTCCGCTAGAACCCGAAGCGCCTTCCGATTGGCAGCGCCTGGACTCCGGTCACGCAGACCTCCATGGCTTTCTTCTCTCGCCCGATTTTAAGGCGCAAATGGAAGGCGGTAACTACCAGCCGGACATCGGAACTCTATGGATGTTGGGCGATGGCGGAATCTATCGCAGCACCAATGGAGGCTGGAACTTCAGGCCGGCCGATAACGCCACCACTCTGTCGTGCATGAGCGTTGCCGGCGTGGCCATTGCAGGAGCGGGAGTGGCGCTGTCGCTGAACACTGGCGACAACGATGGCTTCTACTCCATGAATGGCGGCCAGAACTGGTCGTACCAGCAGTATGGTGGAGGAGACAACGACTGTGCTTTCGCCGATCCCCTGCGGCCCCATGCCATCATGGTATTCACCCCTCGCTGGGACACCGCTGGCAATCTCGCAGATCACACAAGAGAAGGGCAGACGGTATCGGTATATCAGACGCAACCGGGTAATCTTCCCGACGCCAGCGCAAGCGGGCATGACCGCAAGGCAGTCACCGGGCCACCAACATTGGCGGATGACGAACCCTCGCGCGACATCTGGAACGCAGGGAGTTTCTACGCCCAGCGGGGTTCGCGCCCCCTTGTTTTGGGGTTAGCGGGCGAGATTGCGCCGTCTCAGGGCGATTATATTTTCATTCTGAATCCGGGCGTCGCTCCCAACTCCAATAACGCCCCGGTGTTGGTGCGCACGCAAAACATTTTCGACATCAAGCATCGCGTCGAGTGGGTCACCACTGCCAGCGGCCCCGGCCAGGGCGCGAACGTCTTCCTACAAGGCCCGCCGCTGCCTGAGGCCAATCTGGGTGTCGTGCAGGCCGCGGGTGGGCACGCAAACACGGTGTTCTTCGCGGGCGGCGCCGACCCCAAGGGCCAGGGTGGCCCTTCAAACACCAATCTCTGGACATGGACAGCGGGCGCAGCAGAGTGGACAAAAATCGTGCCCGCGCCCCCCATCCAGGGCCAATCGGTCGGCGCACAGGCTGCCATCAGGTTCTTTGTAAGCCCCTATCAACCGCAGGTGATCTATATTCTGGACAGCGATCATGTGAAGCGGTCGGACGACGGAGGCCGCACATGGAACGTGGACCAGAATCTGGAGACCCAGCTAATCTGGGGGAACAACCCGATCCAGATCCCGATCTCGACCGATGACGATCCCACCGGCCCCGCGGGCATCGGCATCGGCGAACATTTCGACCTGATTCTGAATGACATGAAGTTCGATCCCAATTTCTTCGCGGCTCGATTTGCCGTCGGCAGGGGCGGAGCGTTCATGACGATAGATGGCGTTAACTGGACGCGTCTGCTGCACACGGCAGCCCTACCGGGTCGGCCCTCAAGCTGTTATCTAGATTCTTTCTCTGAGGCCACCGCGACCCTCTACGTCGCGTTCGCAGGTCGAAGCCTGGTGAAGATTCCGGATCTGTTGCTCACGATCATTGAGTAATTTGCTGGCGCGCGACGGCGAGGGGCCCGAGAAGACGCTGACTTCACCGTCGGGCACGGGCTCGTTTGCGTTCGTCCCGGCGGCGGACATCGAAAGCGCCGATCAGATGTTATGGAACGGCGATGTCTGCTTGGCCCTCGACAGCGGACATTCAGCCCGACGGTCGTTAGGTCCGCTTTGTGCCAAACGCGGACTTGGCATCCGGAGCGTCGGAAGGCTAATGCCTGCGGCCCCTGACTTCGCGCGCTGAACCATTTTCGAGCCGAAAATATTTGATTGCGAACTTGCCGTCCCTATTCTGGAACGGCCACCGCAGCTCAAGCGCGTTAGCTGCTGGTTGAAGGCGGGTCGGCTTCGACCCGCACTATCTTGCATTCGGCACGCAATTCGGGCACTGGAATTTAGTCGTCGCCTGTTCCATGAAGGCAATGATACCCGAACAAACCGACCGCATCAGCCATCCCCTCACGTTCGAAAAAATGCCGTGGAGGGATGTCTAGGCGGTGTGGAAAATAGTCGTGAGTCCGGTACGGCAGATGTTTAGTATTTGAGGGTAGTTGTCACGCCAAATACCGCGGCATCGCCTATCCGGGAAAGCCCGCTCGGATCGTTCGGATTGGGAATGCCGCCAGACGGGCGAAACACATACTGGAAATATGGTGCCAGCAGCCAGCCCGACTTGATGTGCGCTTCATAGATCAGTTCAAGCAGGGTTTCATTACTCCGCACCGGGCTCGGCAGGCCGCTGAAGAACTGGGTATCGCGATCGAGATTTCTACTCGCGTCGGATATCCGCATGTAGGCCACCGCCATCCCGAACCGGTCGAGCGAGCGGCCGGGGACGAGGCCTACAAAGCCGATGCCACCATCAATATAAAGGTCGATCAGATTTCGATCTGGCGGGCTGTAGGCGATCCGGGCGAACGCCGTCACGCCGGGAACGGATGCCGACACGCCCTTCTCGGTCACCGATGACGGCCGATAGAGCGTCTGTTCCACAACCGCAAAGATTCCGAAATTGCCGCGAAGCTTAGCCGCGATGCCAGTTCCGCTCGGGTCGGCGATCGACAAGTCCTGCGCGGTAAAGCGCCGATCGTCGAACTCCCCGAAATGACGCCAGCCTCCCGGCGTAAAATTGCCGGGGAGCGGGCCGCCCCCGACGTCGATATTATAGTCCCATTGAACCTGCCCAATGATCCAAGGCGGATCGTTAACCCGGAACGCCAAGCCGTGGTTGTCGCGAAGCTGCGGGTCTCCGGGCCCCGGCCGCGCAGCGTTGCCGTTGAATACCGCGCCGAAGGCGGTGATCTGATCCGAGAGTGCGGCCTTCACGCGGATGCCGGGCACAGCGATCGGCGGCGCCGGACCGCCGGCCGGCAGGTTGGTAGCCATGATGGCCGGCCAACCGAACGTCCCGTTGATGAACAAATCGTCCGTCTGGCTGTCGAAAAACTCCACGTCGGCCGCTTGTTGGCCGACCCGAATGTTGAGAGCATTGTTATAGAAACTTTGCTCGAAATAGGCGTTGTAGAGCCGCGCCCCGGGTAGTGCTTCGATCTCGCTGATGGTAGCGAGGTTGTGGACGTAGTTACGCGTCAGCCCACGGCCGTAGAGGTCGTAGGTGTTGGCGAAGAATCTGCCGCCGGTCCAGCCGAACAGTTTGTCAAGATCGGCATCGACCGAGAAATCGAAGCGGCCAAAATGGATGGCACCGCGTCCCGTTCCTCCAGAGACGTTGGTGATGTTGTCGCCGACATAGGTTGCACCGAGTGCCAGGCCCCTGGCGGCCAGGGCGTCATGCCACTCATTGAACCATTTCGGCGCAAGCCATTCGGCGGCGCTTTCGTCTTTGGTACCGGCGTGGGCGGCGTTGAGCGCAATGCCCGCTACGAGCGCTAGTGCTGCCGCCGTTCCGAAGAGAACATTTAAAAAGTCTCGCCGCCTCATGTCCGTCCCACCGACTAGGAGACAACATCGTAAGGGCTTGCCAGCACAATGGAAGAGGACGTCGATGTCCGGTCTGGGTCAATCGCGTCACTTTAACCGCGCGCCGCTCACTTCCGGTCTTCCCTAATTAGCAGACATTCTCAGGGTCATTCGGCATGTCTCAAACGTGCCATAAAGAGACATCGCACCTTCTAAATGAAAGATACCTCCGATTGATGCGGCCAATCAATAACCGGGTTATCCGGATGCCCCGCATCCAAACCGACGAACCAGCGCCGAAAGGCCGACCGGACCGGATGCGGGTGATCGAAGCCCGACGATTTCTATCGGGCGGGTTTATAACCTTTGACGACGGACTCCGACTTCTTCAGGGCCGCCACAAGTTCCGCCCCGGTCATCAATGCAGTGGTATGGCTGGACTTGATTGCGCCACCCGCCGCAATCGCTACGGCGATGGCAGCCATGCTCTCGATGTTCGGCACGTCGGCGATCAGAATAACGTCATAATCGCCTAAGCAGTACCAACCACCGATCATTTTGCCTCCGACGGCCTCAGTCACCTGCCGTCCAACGGATTCAACGCGGTCTTGCGGATTCTTCATTTGCGCTGACCATGATTCTGCAGTGTAGGCTGCCTGATACATATAGAGCGGCATGTTCGAACTCCCTTAGCAGAGATTATCATGACCTTTCACCGGAAGAAGAGCGCGAGCTTCGCCGTTTTCACGGCACGGGCTAACTTTGTTCGCGCGATGATGCCGGCGGCGATCTGCATGGTAGCGCCGATTGCCCAACTCAGACAGATGATGCCAGCCGTGCTGGCTTCCACGGTTTCATCCAGAACGATACTGGAGATGGACACCACCGCCGCCACCGCGGTGAGGAAAATGCCGGCCGCAGTTAGCAGCTCCAACATATCCGCACTGGTGCCCAGCCCGCGCCGTGGCGGCAGGTGCATGTGGTGATCGGGAGGAGCCTGGGGCAGATCGATCCCGAGATAGAAGCCGGCGGCCCCGTAAAGCATCATGGCGAGCATGGCTTCAACCGAACCAACCGGGTCGATGCGGGCACTTACCTCGGCAACGAACAGCCCACAGGCGGCCCCGGTCAAAGCGAGTCCGATCCGTGCGATGACGTGGGCCGACCTGCTGAGGGTCGAGCGGGCATGCCATGGGACGCTGCGTTTGATGATCATTTGATACTCTCCTGTCCGTTACCTTCTCGCATGCGCAGGGGCCGTGGGCATGTCTCAAACGTGCCAAACTCAGAGATCAATGCTGGCAGTGCTTCATTGCGTCCGCTTCAACGGCGACGCAGTCCACTTTCCCTTCAACGTTTCTTTTTCGGCCAGTAGGAGCGCACGGCCGTGAAAGCTCGAAGTCGAGCTGGCCTAAAACCCGAGCAGCGCCAGACCAATCCAACTAATCGCAAAAAGCGATCCTGCCGACGCAGCGACTGTTATAAAGGAGATCGAAGCCTTGATAATCTGAGCGCTCATAGTCGGACGCCGGTTACAAAGAGCTGCCAGCGCCATTTCGCGGGCAGTTAGGTTAGGGACTGGGCATTCTATTCCCGGACCGATGTACGTCGCGGCGCAGGGCAAAAGGTTCAATTGGTCCAGCTAAAATAAAAAAGCAAAGCCACCGAGTGAGCATGTTCGCCAGACGGCTTTGCCTAGGCAGTCCGGGAGGGGAAATGTCCGGTGAGGCATTACTAGCAACGCCCGCGCGCCCCTTATATGAACCATCTCACAGACCCCCAAAAAAGACCGCCCGAAGTCGCTCTCTTTTTGCTCAGATAACACGGTAACTGACGACCAACAGGCGGCTCCGGTTCATTCGGGGCCGCCATTTTTTGGATTTAGGGCTTATAGCCGCTGTGACCGCTCGGACTGATGCTTGACCCACGCCGTCAGGTCACAAGGTTCGGAGAATTGCTGCCGATATCCGAAATGGGTCAAAGTCAGAAGTCGGCGGTCGCAATCGTGAGGTCCGGTTGACCCCCGAAAGCAGACTCAACTCGGACACCGCGGCATGTCTCAAAAGTGCCACAACCGGACTCATGCACTGCAACAACAGCGGCCCTATTCGATCACCTTGTCGGCGCGAGGCCGCTGGCCAGTGCAATACCGCCAGCGGCTCCATCTCTTGGAAGTGGGGTTAGGCATTGGTGTTTGTGATATGCAATTGGGAATTATGGTGCCGTTGTCTTCCGAACCTCGGTATCCCGATGTTTTTTAATGTCTTCGGGTTCTTGTTCGTCTAAACGAGTAAGTTCTGTTCGCGCGTCCTTATCGACCCGCAGAAGTTCATCCAGCTTTGCATGAAGAGCTAGGGTGTCTCGCCGATTCGACCGCTGAATAAACAATGTCATCATCCACACACCCAAGGTCGCAACGGCGTTCCAATCAAAGGTCACCGCGTCAAAGATTAGCCACAGCAATGCGTACAGAAGTACCACCCCGAAAGCAGCCGGATGTCCGGTCGCCTGACCAATCGTCGTGGTCCAGTGCTTCTTTGGTACTTTCATATCCTAGCAATCGTTTCAAATGAAAAGGCCCGGAATGAACCGGGCCTTCTTGTAACTATTTCTGCTGTTGGCTTTTTGAATGGGCCTGATCAGTCTGCTGGTTCGCAGTCTGCGAATGCTGTTTTGCACTGGCGGCATGTTCCTTACCTTTGGCATGGTCACCCTTGCCATGATGTTCAGCGGCGGAACGATGTGCCTTGGCTGCGTTATCATGATGCTCGGCAGCCTTGTTATGTTCGTCTTTTGCCATGTTAAGGCTCTTTGGTTGTTAGCCTCCCAGTCGCCACCAAACCGCTAACACCAAAATTGTTCCCGCGATGTGCAGCGCAAAATCCGCAATTGTTTTCACTGGGGACGCGAGGTTCCGGCTACAGTTGAGTTTCCGCACATTACGACGGAGCCAAACATGACCGGTCACCCGTGTTTATCGGGCGCATGTTTTGGTTGCACTGACCAAGCCGCAGGCTCGTCGTCTTTGTCGGCTTCGGCTGCAGCCGCCGTTGCCTGCACCTTGCCGGGCGTGTGGTGGGCGGGCGAGTAGATTGCATAGACCTGCATTGGTGTTGCCCCGATATTAGTGATGTTGTGCCAGGTCCCGGCCGGAACGAGAACGCACCAACCGTTTGAAACATTTTTTTCAAAAGTCAGCTTGTCCTTCGCGGGTCCCATCTGCACCCGGCCGCTGCCAGCATCGAGGCGCAGGAACTGATCGGTTTCCGGATGCGCTTCAAGGCCAATGTCGCCGCCGACGGGGATCGACATCAATGTCACTTGCAGATAGCGCCCACTCCAGGCGACCGAACGATAATTTGTATTTTCCTTCGTCGCGCGTTCAATGTCGAACGATTGCGGCTGCGGCCCAATGTCTTCAATTGTGTCAGCAGTGATGTCCATGACTGATCCCCGAAGATGGCGGTGAGTACACTGGCACGCATCAGGTGGGACATTGACAAGCTAACTAGATGGGAACGGTTCCATTCCCCAAGGTCGTTTCGCCAAATTGGTCGCTCGCGGGATATGAGGACGCCAACAACGCCGAGCGGCTCACCGCGATCCGGCGACGCGCTGGATTATCGGCGGCCAGTTCGGGAGTCATCTAAAGAATATTGGTTGATCTAGATCAAGACGGATACTGGTGCGCGACGCAATGGTGCGAAGGACGGGAGCCAGACTAAACCATTGCCCACCTCTCCCGCTCAGGGCTTTGCTATTGGAGGACGGAATCATGGACAAGGACCGGGTCGTTGGATCGGCGAAGCAAGTCAAAGGCGCAGTGAAGCAGGCGGTCGGCAAGGCGGTCGGTGACACCAAGCTGGAGACGGAGGGCAACGCCGACAAAATAAAGGGCAAGGTTCAGAACGCCATCGGCGGCGTCAAAGACACGCTCAAAGGAAAATAGGCATTGAGAGTGGGAACGTTTTCTTCTCACTAGCATTGTGATCCCGTCCTTAGCCAAAGCGAAGGGATAGTCATCCAGGGGGCATTGATGGTTTTTGAATCGGTTGAAATTTCTACCCCTGTCGCGGAAAGCCCAGCGATATCGTGGGCCGCGATTGCAGCGGGTGCCGTTGCTGCTGCAGCTCTGACCCTTGTCCTCCTTGCGTTCGGTGTCGGCATGGGCTTCTCGGTCGTATCCCCCTGGGGCAATTCGGGCGTATCGGCCACCACATTCGAAATTGGCACCGGTCTTTATCTGATTGTTGTCGCTATGCTTGCCTCTACCATAGGAGGCTACATCGCGGGGCGGCTGCGTACGAGATGGGTCGGCGTACATACCCACGAAGTCTTTTTTCGCGACACCGCTCATGGCTTTTTGGCATGGGCATTCGCCACGGTACTCAGCGCTGCCTTTTTGACTGCGGCGGCCAGCAACATTGTTGGTGGCGCATCATCGGGACTTGCACCCGCAGCCAGTGTGTCGACAAGCCAATCAGCGGGATCCGGCGGTCCGGTGGATTATTATGTGGAT
>NZ_SSNA01000186.1 GCF_004799445.1 Bradyrhizobium sp. | reverse complement strand
CCCGGAATGACAGGGAATTCACAACGACGCCGGCTCCGTCTCCGTCTCGATCGAAGGCAGCGGCTCATCATGGATCCTGGCCTCGAAGCCCCGCAACCGCTGATAGATCGAAATCAGTTCGACGATGGTGCTCCACGAATTGACGAGATACTGAAACGAGGTTCGCACCTGCGTGAACGCGTTCAAGATCTGGTTCATCGAACCCAATGTGATCCTGCCGGCAACGATCGTCGGCCCGAGCAGGATGTAGGGAAAGATGACGTCGGTTTGCAGATAAACAATGCGGCCGACATTGAAGTACATGAAGTTCAGATAGAGCCGGAAGTAATTCCTGCGAATGTTGCCGAACAGAACGTCCAGGGTTGGCGGATCGGCGCGGGCCGCATCGTCTTCGCCAAGCACGAGCTCCTTGCGATAGGCCGCTTCCACGCGCTGGTTGAAGAATTCGATTCCGGGCAGCCTGATCCCGATCAGCGCCAGCGCGCCGGTACCAACGAGCGACCAGATCACCGCGGCGAACACCAGCGGGTAGGGGATCGAGCCGATCAGCGGCAGCTCGGTGATATTGCTGGACAGCCGCAACAGAACCGGCAGAAAGGCCAGCAGCGTGAGAACCGAACTGATCAGGTTGACGCCGAGACCCTCCATCGTTGTCGCAAACCGCATGGTGTCTTCCTGCACCCGCTGCGAGGCGCCCTCGATGGTGCGCAGCCGCGGCCAGTTGACGATGTAGAAGTCGTTCATCGCGGTGCGCCAGCGAAAGATGTAGTGGCTGACGAAGAACCGCGTCATCACGCCGACCACGACCGCGACCAGCGCGATGCCGGCGAAGGTCGACAATTCGCTGTAGAACTGCTCGATCGTGACCGGCTTGGATTTCGAAAGCGCGGCCTGCACGAGATCGTAGAACGGCCCGTACCAGCTGTTGATGGCGACGCTGACCTGGACCTGAAAGTAGGAGGTGAACAGGATCAGCGCGGAACCGATGATCGACCATGGCGACCAGGGATGCGGCGAGAATATCATCCAGGCGCCGGCGAAGATCGCGACGCTGAGCGCGAAATAGAGGTCGAACCACAGCGAGCGCGCCGACCAGAACAGCGCCACGCCGACGACGCCGGGCGCGGACGACCCGATCAGATCGTCGGCGTAGCCATACCAGAACGCCATCGCCAGCGCCGTCCAGGCGATGGCCGACAGAAAGAACAGCTTGGGTCGGGGGAAAAACGAAACGAACATTTTGAAGTATCCAGTCTCGGGTCAGATGTGGTGAAGGCTGAACGCACCATAGCCGCTGCGGCGGATTAGCCAACCGGGGATGCGGGATTGATGACGATGGTGTTCCGGACGAAGCGGCGCGGAGGGAACACATGCATGTCGTGCATGCGAACGCAGGGACCCATACGCCGTGTCAGTTGTTTTGAGGCGCGCTGTTCGACGACTTTGCCCAATTACTGGCACCTGTGTTTATGGGTCCCCGCTTTCGCGGGGACGACGGATCGTTATGACCATGGCGATTTGCGCCACGCCGCGTGACTTGCCCGACGGGCAAATCAACGGGCCAATCGATCTTCCCGTCCAGCCTTTGAGCGAAAAATATTTCGCTTCACGGTTTGGTAGAAACAGTTTTATTGATTCCGCCGTCCACTCCACACAAGGGGCGTATCGCGATCGTCACGGACGCGGGGTTGGATGCGATGGACGCGGATGGCGCGACTGACGAGCGCGTTATCTTGCGGACGGCGAAGTCGTGTGGTCCTGATGCCCCGACGCTGGCATCAAGTTGGTGGAGGCAACTCCGTCAATGACGGTGGCAAGAAAGCCCGGTCACCTTGGGAGAGCGCGGAGGAAACCGTTAAAACCATTGCGTGCGGGAATGCCGGGCGATTCCGGTGAACTCGCTGTGAATACTCGTGTGCATCTACCACTACCGTGCGCACACGAGGCTGCGGGTGCATCGGGCACCCGGCATTCCCCACGCCCTCTGATTGGAGAGGGCGGGAATTTACAGCAAGACTCGGGCGTTTTCGCGTAGCGAGAATGCGGCGGTGTATCTTGGCGTCATTGCGAGGAGCGCGAGCGACGAAGCAATCCATTCTTTCTTTGTGCGGTACGATGGATTGCTTCGCTGACGCTCGCAATGACGGTTTGTATCGTGGTTGTTTGGAACATGAATCCGAAGACACGGCAGGTCTTTCCTACCCTCCCCTGGAGGGGGAGGGTCGATCGCGTAGCGATCGGGGTGGGGTGACAGTCTCTCCCCCAGCACGGTGCCCGAGTTGGGAGATCACCCCACCCCGGCTCACATTTTCGCTGCGCTCAATGTCAGCCGACCGAGAGAGCGAGCTTCGCTCGTCTCGACCCCTCCAGGGGAGGGTGAACTGGGTCAGCCCGTCTGACTATCTTTTGGCATTGCGGTTTGGCGCATTTCTCGTTTAGAACGGGCTCGGAAAACGCGTCCAAGGCAACCAACCGTCAATGGTTTTGGCCGAAGATGACGCTTCCAAAGGGTCTGGCAATGCTGATTCGCAGCGAAAAGTACGGAGTTCAGGGCGGGGCGGCCAAGACCGTTGGCGCCTGTGCGATTCCGGCTGCGTCCTTGCCCACCCTGATTATTGGCGGGCTTCTGCTTCTTATCGGCCCCTGAGGGCCGTCTGGGCGGTTTGCGCCTGGGCACTCAGGGGTTGCGCGAGATCACCAGACCCCTTCAGCGCTCAAAAAAGCAGCGCACGACCCAAAGGAATTTTCGAAATGACCAAAGTGAACAAGTCCGACAAGGACCGTGTCATCATATTCGACACCACCTTGCGCGACGGCGAGCAATGCCCCGGCGCCACCATGAGCTTCGAGGAGAAGCTCGAGGTCGCCGAGATGCTCGACGACATGGGCGTCGATGTCATCGAGGCCGGCTTTCCCATCACCTCCGAAGGCGATTTCCAGGCCGTCAGCGAGATCGGCCGGCGCTCCAAGAACGCCATCATCGCGGGTCTGGCCCGCGCCCATCCGAAGGACATCGACCGCTGCGCGGAAGCGGTGAAATTCGCCAGGCGCGGCCGCGTCCATACCGTGATCGCGACCTCGCCGCTGCACATGCGCGTCAAGCTCAACATGACGCCGGAGCAGGTGATCGAGACCTCGATCGCCAATGTCGCGCGAGCCCGCAACCAGATCGACGACGTCGAATGGTCGGCCGAGGACGCCACCCGCAGCGACATGGATTTCCTCTGCCGGGTGGTCGAGGCCGTGATCAAGGCCGGCGCCACCACGGTCAATATTCCCGACACGGTCGGCTACACCACGCCCGAGGAATATGCCCGCTTCATGCGCACCCTGATCGAGCGGGTGCCGAACTCCGACAAGGCGGTGTTCTCGGTGCACTGCCACAACGATCTCGGCATGGCGGTGGCGAATTCGCTGGCCGGTATCGCCGGCGGCGCGCGGCAGATCGAATGCACCGTCAACGGCATCGGCGAGCGGGCAGGCAATGCCGCGCTCGAGGAAGTCGTGATGGCGATCAACGTCCGCAACGACGTGTTTCCGTGGTGGAACAAGATCGACACCACGATGCTGACGCGGGCCTCCAAGCTGGTCTCGGCGGCGACCTCGTTCCCGGTGCAGTACAACAAGGCGATCGTCGGCCGCAACGCGTTTGCCCATGAAAGCGGCATCCATCAGGACGGCGTCCTCAAGGATGCCTCGACCTACGAGATCATGCGCCCCGAGATGATCGGCCTGAAGCAATCCTCGCTGGTGCTGGGCAAGCATTCCGGGCGTCATGCCTTCGTGCACAAGCTGGAGGAGATGGGCTATAAGCTCGGCGCCAACCAGCTGGAAGACGCGTTCGTGCGGATGAAGGCGCTCGCCGACCGCAAGAAGGACATCTACGACGAAGACATCGAGGCGCTGGTCGATCAGGAAATCGCCGCCTCTCATGACCGCATCAAGCTGGCCTCGCTGACGGTGATCGCCGGAACCCATGGTCCACAGCGCGCCACCATGAAGCTCAATGTCGACGGCCAGATCAAGATCGAGGAGGCCGAGGGCAACGGTCCGGTCGATGCGGTCTTCAACTGCATCAAGCTGTTGGTGCCGCATGAGGCCAAGCTCGAGCTCTACCAGGTCCACGCCGTCACCGAGGGAACCGACGCCCAGGCTGAGGTGTCGGTACGGCTCGCCCATGAGGGCCGCTCGATGACCGCGCGCGCCTCCGATCCGGATACGCTGGTGGCTTCCGCCAAGGCCTATCTCGGCGCGCTCAACAAGATCGTGATGAAGCGCCAGCGCGACATCCCGGCGGCCGCCGCGAGCTGACTCTATTGGTTCTCCCCTCCCCCTTGCGGGGAGGGGTCGGGGGTGGGGGTCCTCGCGGGGGCAGTGCCGATGACGTCACCCCCCACCCCAACCCTCCCCCGCAAGGGGGGAGGGCGAAGAGAAAAAGCGCGACCGCGATTGAACGAGTCGAATGCCAAACGCAGCGTTCCGGCGCTGCGTTTTTGCATTGCAGCAAAGATCCGGAAAACAGCCCCTTCGAAAGGGGCAATGGCATTTCGAGCGGCTTCTCTGTATTGGTGCGGCTGGCATACAAGGATTTGGGAGCAGCGCCACGCGCGTTCCCGCTGGCTCACCCCGGGAGGAGAAATGCGTAAACTGGTATTGGCCGCGTCGATCGCGGTGTTGGCGCTGGCGGGGCCGGCGTCGGCGCAGGCGCCGATCGTCATCAAGTTCAGCCATGTCGTGGCTTCCGACACGCCAAAGGGCAAGGCGGCCGAAAAATTCAAGGAACTCGCCGAGAAATACACCGACGGCAAGGTCAAGGTCGAAGTCTATCCGAATTCGACGCTTTACAAGGACAAGGAAGAGCTGGAGGCCTTGCAGCTCGGCGCGGTGCAGATGCTGGCGCCCTCGAACTCCAAGTTCGGCCCGATCGGTGTGCGCGAATTCGAGGTGTTCGATCTTCCCTATATCCTTCCGGATCTCGCCACCTTGCGAAAGGTGACCGACGGACCGCTTGGCGCCAAGCTGCTCAAGCTGCTCGAGCCGAAGGGCATGACGGGGCTGGCCTACTGGGACAACGGCTTCAAGCAGATGTCCGCCAACAAGAAGCTGGTCACGCCCGCGGACTACAAGGGCCTGAAATTCCGCATCCAGTCGTCGAAGGTTCTCGAGGCCCAGTTCCGCGCGCTCGGCTCGATCCCGCAGGTGATGGCGTTCGGCGAAGTCTATCAGGCTTTGCAGACCGGCGTGGTCGACGGCCAGGAGAACACCTGGTCGAACATCTACACCCAGAAAATGCACGAGGTGCAGAAATACGCCACGGTCACCAATCACGGCTACATCGGCTATGTCGTGGTCGTGAACAAGAAGTTCTGGGACGGACTTCCCGCCGACATTCGCGGCCAGCTCGACAAGGCCATGAAGGAGGCGACGGCCTTCGGCAACGGACAGTCGGCGAAGGAAAACGACGAGGCGCTTGCGGAAATCAAGAAGTCCGGCAAGACCGAAATCATCACCCTGACGCCGGAGCAGGACGCGGCCATGCGCAAGGCGATGGACCCGGTCTACAAGGACGTCGCAAACCGGGTCGGTCAGCCGCTGATCGATGAATTCATCAAGGAAACCGGCGGGGTCAGCCATTAATCAGGAAAGCCGGCAAGCTCCCGCGGTGGGCGGGAGCTTGCTTTTTTCATTGGCGCATGCCGGGGCGGCGAGCGCTTGTGCAGGGGATTGATGACGCGACCGCAAATGTTCGTGGCGTGGGCGCGCAAGGGGGACATTGGTGCTGCTTCGTATCCTTGATCGGCTCGAGGAAATTCTGATCAGTTCGCTGATGGCGGCGGCGACGATCCTGATTTTCATTTCCGTCGTGCACCGCTTCGGCACCGGCGTGCCCTTTCTGTATCCCTATCTGATCGGCATCCACATCTCCTGGGCGCAGGAGCTGTGCATCTACATGTTCATCTGGATGGCGAAGTTCGGCGCGGCCTACGGGGTGCGGACCGGCATCCATGTCGGCGTCGACGTGCTGATCAAGCGGCTCAATCCCGCCTGGCAGAAGGGCGTCATTCTGTTCGGCCTGCTCGGCGGCGCGCTGTTCACCGCGATCGTCGGCACCATGGGCGCGAAATTCGTGATCGAATTGATGAGTACCGACCAGGTCTCGCCCGATCTCGAATTGCCGAGCTGGATCGTCTATGCCTGCATCCCGCTCGGGTCCTATCTGATGTGCTTCCGCTTCCTGCAGGTGTGCTGGCATTACTGGAAGACCGGCGATCTGCCGCATCATGATGCGACCAATGTCGACGGCATCGAGGTTTCTCCCGATGCGCCGGTCGCGCTGGGAGAAGCGTGATGAGCGCCGCTCTTATCTTCGGACTGCTGTTCGCCCTGATGCTGACGGGGATGCCGATCTCGATCTCGCTCGGCCTCACCGTGCTCACCTTCCTGTTCACGATGACGGAGGTGCCGATCGAAAGCGTCGGCCTGAAGCTGTTTTCCGGCCTCGACAATTTCGGCATCATGGCGATCCCGTTCTTCATCCTCGCCGGCACCTTCCTGACCCGCGGCGGCGTTGCCCGCCGCATGATCGCCTTTACGACCTCGCTGGTCGGCCATCTGCCGGGCGGGCTCGGACTTGCCGGCGTCGCGGCCTGCGCGATGTTCGCAGCGATCTCCGGCTCCAGCGTCGCAACCGTGGTCGCGATCGGCTCGATCATGATGCCCGCGATGGTCGAGCACGGCTATCCGAAGCGGTTCGGCGTCGGCGTGATCTCGACCTCGGGCGCGCTCGGCATCCTGGTGCCGCCGTCGATCATCCTGGTGCTGTACGGCGTCTCCACCAATACCTCGATCGGCGCGCTGTTCATGGCCGGCATCGTGCCGGGCATCATGCTGGCGCTGATGCTGGCGGCGGTGACCTGGTTCATCGCCTGGCGTAACGGCTATCCGAAGATGCCGCGCGCGACGCTGAAGCAGCAATGGACCGCGTTCCGCGAGAGCGTCTGGGGCCTGCTGCTGATCGTGCTCGTGCTCGGCGGCATCTATGGCGGCATCTTCACGCCGACCGAGGCCGCCGCGGTTGCCGCGGTATATGCCTTCTTCATCACGGTGTTCATCTACAAGGAGCTGAAGCTCGCCCAGGTCGGCAGGGTGCTGTTGCAGGCGGCGAGCATGAGCTCGATGCTGCTCTACATCATCACCAACGCGGTGCTGTTCTCGTTCCTGATGACGCATGAGCAGATCCCGCAGGAGATGGCGGCCTGGATCATCGACAAGAATTTCAGCCTGTGGGCGTTCCTGTTGGTGGTCAACATCCTGCTGCTGATGGCCGGCAACGTCATGGATCCATCGTCGATCCTGCTGATCATGGCGCCGATCCTGTTTCCGCTCGCCACCAAGATCGGCATTCATCCGGTTCATCTCGGCGTATTGATGATCGTCAATACCGAAGTCGGGCTGTGCCATCCGCCGGTCGGACTCAATCTCTACATCGCCAGCGGAATCGCGAAAATGGGCATCAGCGAAATCACCATCGCGGTGTTGCCGTGGCTGTGTGCGATGCTGATCTTCCTCGGCCTGATCACCTACATTCCCGAGATTTCGCTGTGGCTGCCGCGCTTGCTGGGAATGATTTGAAGCGGCGCGCAGTTGCGCAATAGTGGCTGCCGCGGTTCACTTCGCAATCGAGTCTATGCAGATTGCGTGGACGAGTCCGCGGCGCAATACGCGCAGTTGATAAGCATTAGCAAGATTACATCTTGGTAAGACAGGGCGTTCTTGCCAAACTGTAAGTTGATTGCGGACATCAGTGGGCTCATCTTCCGACCACCTTCAAAGGAGGTTCACATGAGGAAGTTTGCAATCGCCGGCGTCGCCGCGCTCGCCATCGCCGGCTCGACGGCGGTCTATGCCCAGCACAATCGTTGGTTTCATGAGCATATGGGGCACATGCAAATGAACCCGGAGGATAGGGCGGCCTTTGTCGACGCGCGGATCGCGGCTGTCCATGCCGGTCTGAAGCTTAACGCCGATCAGGAAAAGCTGTGGCCGCCGGTCGAGACCGCGGTGCGGGATTTCGCGAAATTGCGGATCGATCGCGCCAATGCGCGGATGAACGCCAAGCCCGAGGAGGGCGCCCAAAAGGATCCGGTGACGCGGCTGCGCGAGCGCGCCGACAACATGGCAACCTCGGCGGTGGCGCTGAAGAAGATCGCGGACGCGGCCGACCCGCTCTACAAGACGCTGGACGACGGCCAGAAGCGCCGGCTCGACATGCTGACGCATCGCGGCGGCCGGTTCGGCGGCGAAGGCGGCTGGCGCCACCATGGTTTCGAGCATGGCATGATGGGCGGCGATCGGGATCGCGACGGCGGCCGGGGCGACGGCGACCGGCTCTAGCCGCGCCGGCTTCGCCCACCCAGCTCAGAACCCAGGGAAGGCCGCCGGATTCCGGCGGCTTTTCCGATATTTAGGGCCCCTCGACAGGGCCGGGAAAACCCCGCCGGCTTGCTGGACATCGGGGGGTCGCTTTGCTAAACGACGCCCTCTTGCGAAAGGCTTTTCCGGGCCGGTTCCGGGCGCATAGCTCAGTTGGTAGAGCAGATGACTCTTAATCATCGGGTCCCAGGTTCGAGCCCTGGTGCGCCCACCACCCAGTGGTAGGGATCAAACTTTCGCAAGTCTTCTCGCAGTTATTGCGCGGAAATGGGGGCTT
>NZ_SSNA01000185.1 GCF_004799445.1 Bradyrhizobium sp. | reverse complement strand
CTAGAAGCAAAAACAGGCTGCAGCGAGCGTAAAAACAGCTCACTTCGTGATCATGCTGCCTGATGTGGCGGCAAAGACCGGCAATTTCGGGTCGTTTCACGGGACTTCGACCGGCACGGGTCTTGCTGCTGTCTGCGACGTGCGGCCCCAAGGATGCCGCCTGAAATGCGCAAGAAGCAGGTGAGGACAAAACCAATCGCGCGAGCGGCCGTGCCGCCGGGGCGCGAAGCAGATCACGCCAGAACGAAATCACGCAGCCGGCTGCGCCCTCCACGGGTGCTGACTTACGTCGATGCCGTCGCACGGTACGGTTCGATCCGGAAGGCGGCGGACGCCCTCAACGTCGCCTCATCGGCCTTGAACCGCCAGATCCTTGACCTTGAAATCGATCTTGGCGCGCCTTTGTTCGAACGCTTGCCGCGGGGCGTCCGGGTCACGTCGGCCGGCGAAGCTTTTTTGGTCTATGCCCGCCTGGTGATTTCCGAGTTGAAAGCTGTCGAATCGCGGATTGAGCAGCTTCGCGGGCTGGTGCGCGGGCAAGTGAGCGTGGCAGCGGCAGAATCCGTGGCCGGCGAATTGCTGCCTTCGGCCATCACCCAATTCCAGGCGACCCATCCCTACGTCCGCTTTCATGTGCGGATCGGGGCTCCGGAAGAACTGGTCGAGGCCCTGGTTGCGGATCGGGTCGATCTGATTTTGACGCATGACGCCCCGCGCAAGAAGGACGTCACTATCGTCGCCGTGGCCAGGCAGGCGCTCTGTGCCATGGTGGCTCCGGACCATCCGCTCGCCAGCCGTGACAAGCTTCGCTTGCACGATTGCCTGGAGTTTCCGTTGGCGCTTGCCGACACCACGCTGGCCGGGCGCGGCCTCATCGAGCAGGTACTAGCGCGGGCTTCGTTCGATCTCGATCCAAGGCTGGTCTCGAACTCGGTCGAAGCGATGAAGGCCTTCGCCCACATGAATCGCGGCGTCTGCTTCCAATTCCGCAGTCCAGGCAAGGCGTTGATCCCCCCGGGTGACATGATCGCGCTTCCGCTGATCGATCCGCCATTGCTTCAGGCACAGTTGTTGCTCGCGATCCGAGGAAGCCGGGTTCTTCCGGTCGCCGCGGCCGCGTTCGTGGAGCAACTGAAGAGCGTGCTCGTATGAGTGTCGAGAGCGGGCATTCGAGTTACCGGTGAATTGAGAGCGCCTGCGTATGGCCGCTTCAGTCCAGTTCGGCAGCGCCGGGGCCAGCGCGCGGCGCTACAGTGGGTGGGCCAGCGGCCGGCGAACCAATCGACTTCCGCTTTGGGTCAAAAGGCGAAATACTCGCTCTGAGCAGATGTGGTCCGCTCTACACCCGAAAGCGGACTCAAGTCGGACATCGCGGCCATGTCCAAAAGGTGTCCCGAACAGACATGTCCTGCTATTCGATCACCTCGTCCGCGCGAGCGGGCGGAGAGCTTCTAAATCTTACCAGGACGCCGAGCGTACACCGCATACCTGGAAGCACACGCATTGATACCGCCTTTCCGCTTAATGAAAGCCCTAAGGGGTTCATTGGACGGCTTGGTCAACGCAGCAAACCTTAATGCTCGTGCCCACTTGCTGCGGCTCTTTTTGTCCAGGTGTGGCGCGGTGCAATAAATCACCACTGCAAATGCCTCACCAATTTTCAACGGCACAGGAGCCTTCAAAGAATCAAGCAATCGGTACAACCCCTCCTCCAGCCGATCTTCAGACTCCCATCGAGTTACCAAATTGAAAATGGCTCCGAGAAACATTCGAACCGCCATTCGGTTGCCGGAGGAAAAAGTTCGCTTCGATACCGCCCTTAGTGTTTCAAATTCAGACTCGAGACGTGATTGTTTGAGCGGCAACGCCTGTCGCTTATTTTTCGCAGATAACCGTATTTTCGGTGATTCCGCTGGAAGATAAGTTTGCTCTTGATCTAACTCCATATGGATTACTCCGTTCTTAAATCTCGGGCGAACACAGCCACAACAATGCCAAGCGTGATTGGCTGATAAAAATTAGTATTTCGACCGAAACGCCGCAAAAATATTTGTGCTTCATATAACAAGATGTCCGCAGCCTCGTTATCGCCTCAAGCAAACGATAAGAAAATCGCTTTTTTT
>NZ_SSNA01000184.1 GCF_004799445.1 Bradyrhizobium sp. | reverse complement strand
GAAAGAAAACGTCAACGCCACCGTCATCCGGTTTGATGAAACCAAACCCTCTACCCTCGTCGAACATCTTAATTTTGCCAGTTGGCATGCAATCCTCCGGGTTTTCCTAATGCTGTCAATTGAGAACCGACGTGAGCCGTAAAGCAAGGAGGGACCCAAAACATGTGCCATTCCCTAGCCGCTGCTCCCGCCATGACTCAGGGAGCGCCGCTGGTGCGGTTTAGGGATCGGGAGGCTGTCGAACCGTCGGCCATCGCGGAAAACGAGTCCTGAGGGCTGGCATGTGGCAAGGATGCATGCTGTACGGAACGAATCCGACCGCCCCGATTTGAATCCCCGGTTCTGTCGCGGAGTTGCGTCGTGTCCTGGGATCGCCCGTTCGATCAGCCTGTCCCCTTGCCGAGTGGGCCGCCCGCCCGAACGCTTCGCGACGCCGCCAATTACATCAAGAAACTTCCCAAATTGGAGCATGACACGCCAGAGTGGCGGCTAGCAGTTCAGATGTTGATCGACGCTGCCGAGGATCGCGGTCCAATGCTTTTCGCAAAAATGGGCATCGATCGAGCTCTTACCCGTCAAACCGAGGACGTCGTCAACCCCGATCCAAGGAGGGGCAGCGCCCTGGGTAGCAAGCCGATGGGGCCAATAGGGGCTTTGCTTCTACGATCGTAAAAATAGTTGCAGGCGTTGCCAATCAGGCAAATGCTCTCTGCAAGAACACTCGACGATCGCCACCGCAACAAGGATGGCGAAATCAGCCACAAGCAAGAGAACACCCTGATCCGCCCGTTGTGTAAGACTTACGGACCGAGTTTCGCAACCTGAAAGATTAGCGCGCCGTTCCGGTTGTGGTTCCTGAAGGGCTGGCCGCGGCAGGCGGAGCCGGATTTACGATAGTTGATTCCGGCAACCCGCTCGGTCCGGGATTGCTTGCCACATGGGTCCCACTCCCCAATCCCCACACGAAAAACGCAAATGCGAGGATAAAGACAGCGCCCATCGCAGCTAACGTTCCACCTCTTATCTTGCCTTCGCCATCGCTTTTCGGCACGCGGCTCTCCTTGGTTTCGGCGATCAGGCCAGGTTGGCCGGCATCACCAGTTCGCCGTCGCAAGGCTCGATTGTGCAGTGACTGTCCAGTACCTGAACGGCTCCGCCGCCAGTCGGTACGTTCTCAACCAACCCAGCATCATTCGCGCAATCCCAGGCGTCGCCTTGGGTTTGAAAGGAACGGCTTATTCGGTCGCCATCCCTGAATACGGCGTAGCTCATGATGCTCTCCTTCCGTGGCAACGTTTTCCATCTGAATAGGTTCGATGGGTGTCCTGTCAGCCCATCCTGCAGCAGCAATCCTCTCAGGAAACGGGCGGTTTGGAGCGAATAGGCGCCTCGAAGATCTCATCGCCTGCGTCGTTCAGAACAGCGACATGCCGGTGATCGAGCTGGGGAGTATCGATCGCGATCTGGGTCGCAATAAACTTTGCCTTTGCAATGGCGCCGTTGTCATCAGGGCAATCCAGTCCCAGCGCGTCCTTCTGTCTGCGCCCGTTCCTGACGTCGAAATAGTAATGTGGCATGGTGGCCTCCGATGGAGAAAGGCCCGGCAAGAAGCCGGGCCTCTATCTCAGTTACTTTTGTTGTCTCAGTTACTTTTGTTGCTGGCTCTTTGCATTGGCCTGATCACTTTGCTTGCTTGCACTCTGTGAGTGTTGCTGAGCACTCTTTGAATGCTCCATGCCCTTGGCGTGATCGCCTTTACCGTGCTGTTCAGCGGCGGCCCGGTGTGACTTTGCCGCATTTTCGTGAAGTTCAGCGGCTTTGTTGTGATCGTTATTTGCCATGTAGGTTCCATGCGTTCAGCTCCCAGCGCGCACCAACACGCCGGACTCCAACCCGTTCCAAAAAGTCACGGAATGGTGTGACGAGGATTTGCAGAAAGTTCCATCAAAACGCTGGTATCGCAACCGCCGTCCCTTCCCTGGCGCCGGAGCTGCCAGGGGAACCCGGGTGAAACCTCTCCAGGTCCCACCGTTGCGCTAACGCCGTTTCAAGCCAACTGCGTCGGCTTTGCGGGATGCGTCGTTTTCGGATGGTGGTCGTGCAGGTACGAAGCCAAATGGTTTCGAACGATAACGTCCCCGGCGACAGCTGTTTCGAAAAGGCTCTCCTGTACGTCGCGAGGGAAGTCGGACCACAATGCGAGCGCGGCGTTGCCCAATAAGCGTTCGAATTCGTGAGTTGGGTTATTTATCATCATCATTGGACTACGCTGTTCAAAAACGGCCCCGGAAACCTTCATCGGTTGGCGTGCGACGCCCATGCACCCTTATATAAGGAGAGTGAGCCGTCACTGACATTCGCCCATATGCCGCTCCCAAAAAGCAGCAGGGCGAGACTCAGTCCGAGTATTTGGGTCAATTCCAACCTCCGCGTTGGACTCACAATCCCCATGTACCCAAAGTGTTCCTGCCTGTTACCAATTCTCGATTCAAAACATTCGTCTCACTCCGATTCGGCGGCCGACTCATCAACAGCCGCAATCGGCAGTAGTCCGCTGCTATAAATGTGGAAATAGGAGTCGGGCCGCCGCGAACGCGCTGCAGCACGATCGGCCGTCTGTATACCCTTGCTCTCGAATTCAATCTTTGGTTGCGGTTGGATACTGAAATTGCCGCGCGGAACGCGAGATCGCGCGCCCCGAATAATCAATTATCTTTTAGGAACCAAGCGCGGCACTTTCCGCCATACTGGGGTGATCCGCGCTAGCGGAACCAGCGGGAGGGAACGCATGACGAAATTCAGGCTGATAGGCGTCGCCGCGGTGCTTTCGTCCGTGCTGGCGGGGCCGGCGATGGCCCGGCATGTCATCTCGCCCGGCCACCCCGCCCAGAGCATCTTTTGTGCGACCCGGGAATCGGGAAATCCCCACAGCAAGTATTGCGACTACATCGCCTGGAGCAAATGGCGACAGCGCGGCGGCTGGGACAGCCAGCTCGACGATGCCTGCTGGCGTAACCCTGCCTACATACCCGGGGAGTGCAGCTTCGATGGGAGCGGCCGATCATTATTTTCGGCGCACCCATGAAGTGATCATCCGCCCAGCCTGCGCAGGCTATCGCGAGCCGATGCCTGGATGACGGCTGCTGACTGTCGGGCGTCGGGGCCGCCCCTCACTCGGCAGGCACGCTCGATCGGCTAGCCAACTCAGCCGGCTCGGGGCGGAAAACCAGCCAGCCAAACAGCAGCGTATCGGCAAGAACCAGCAGCGAAGACGCTGCGGCGATCGGATCGCCAATTTCGTGTCCTGAGTGCACCAGACCCACGCCGATCGTCATGACGATCGTGCCGGCAATCCAGATCCAGACCTGCAACGAAGCCAAACGGCTGCGATCAACCGCAGGGTGCAGATGATAATAGATGCCAAAGAGGAAGAGCGACACCCAGCCCAAGAGATTGAGGTGGGCGTGGGCCGGCATGGTGGAATGATTCTGACTGATCCCCATCACGATGCCCCAAAGCATACCTGCAAGAACCAGCAGCACGGCGGCACGGAAGCATAAAATGGAAGCTTTCATTTCGGTCCCTCCCCCAGTTTGGACGAGTCGTCACCCTATCCGGCGAGGCTCACGGCGGGCAAGACGCGGCGCACAAGAAAACCCGCCGGCGCGAGCCGGCGGGCACGTCAGCGCGGAGCTGAGCCCGTGCCCCGTCGTTGTTGGGTAAGTGCATGGCGAGCGAGCCAACTGGTCGCACGCCGCCTGCTGGCGGAACGCTCGTAAGCGTGGACTTCGGGATTGGTTGGAAACACCGGGAAACATTGCCTGTGCGCGTAACCTGCGCCTCGCCCTTGCTATCCAACGTTGATCGCGTCTAAGAGACGATCTTCGGGGAGATCCGTGAAATGCGCAATCTGGCGGTGTTGGCAGCCTTGGCCTTGGCGGGTTGCTCCAGCTCTATCGGCGGCACCACCGCGAGAAACGATTTTAAGGGGCAGCCCCTCGGCGCCGTCCAGGTCAAGCTTGGCGCTCCGGATCAACAGCAAACGGTTGCGGGACAAAAAGTCTACACATGGTTCAAGGGCCAGTCGCTCATGCCATGCACGGTGCGGGTCGTTATGGCCACGGCCGGCGATGTCGTCGACACCTATGAGACGACGGGCGACGCCGGCATTTGCTCGCCGTACGATTACCGCCCCGGATAAATTTTTAAATTCGCGGCGCCGCCGGTCGCGGCCGCCCGAGCGCTGGAAGTTCGTCGAACCGGGCCCCTTCACGAATCCGGATGCCGTCGCCCGCAAGTTAAGGTGATCGCCAGCGCGACCTAGGCGGCCGCATCTACACCGAGCGGATTCAAAGCTTGCGAAAAACGCTACATCTGCGGGAAATCTGAATTTTCTTTTAGGAATCAATGCCGGAACCTCCTTTCGAGCTCACGCTTGGTATTTTGCGTTGCCGAAACCAAAAGGAGAAACGCATGACGAAATTCAGAGTTCTGGGCGCCGCCGCGATCCTGTCTACTGTGCTGGCGGGGCCTGCGATGGCCCGGCAAGTGATAGCTCACCCGGTCCATAATGGCCTGAGCACCTATTGCGCGACCATTGAACCGGGAAATCCCTATTCCCCCGTGTACGACTACGAAGCCTGGAGCGGCTGGCGAGCCAGAGGCGGTTGGGATAGTCGCGGCGACGATGCTTGCGCCCGTAACCCGATGTTTTCAGGAAGCACCTTCTAGACACCGTCGCTATCTGAAGGAGGCCGCCACCCGCGGCGACCTCCCTTCAGATACGAGGGTAGGAGAAACCGTGATGACGAACTTCAGAATAATCGGAGCCGCCGCACTTTCGCTTGTGCTCGCGGGTCCGGCGATGGCAGCCGGCAGTGACGGCTATGGAATGCACGGCGCATACCATGGGTACTATGGCCGAGCGACCCATGGCATGCCCGCGCAAGACTTTGACCATTTGGACCTCGGCATAGCTCGCCCAACCTATCATTCGGGATGGGGCGGTCCGTATGGCGACGGTGACTATCCGGGCACTGTCGACGAGAATATGGGGCCTCCGTATCGATAACGCATCGAGAAATGGTAAAGCCGCCTTCGGGCGGCTTTTTGCTTTTGATCGAGCGGGTTAAGGCTGCTTCCGCGCAGACGGCGGTACGCCGGAAAGGTACCGCGACGCCCTCGCCGCGCGGCAACGCTGGCAAGAATACCCATATACTCTGCCGTCCGTTCGCTGCGCAGTTTTCGGACCTCACACGATCTCCGACGTGAGTGCGGAACGTGCATCGACGCGGACTGCTGGGATCAATGGCCAAAAGGTGAATCGGAATGAGTGCTCGAACTCCTGCGCCGAAGACGACGGATTATTCCGTTGTTCCGGGTTCAATCGGTCCTCGCCGCGATTTTCGCATTAGCGTGGGCCTGCGCGAGGGTTGGGACGCCGAGGGCCGCGTCTTCGACGTTTCGGAGGCCGTCCGCACCGCGCGGGCCTGGATGAAACGACGCGTGGAAGCGGGCCTGCCCGCACTGTCCGGCATGTTCACCCGCGCGGAAGTTACCTACGCGTGGCCACTTCAGGACGGCACGGTTGGCTCAGACCGCGAACCGGTAGCGTTGTTCACCGGCGAAGCTGTCCACGCCTATCTGGGCCATCTGTCCGACGAGACCATCGAGGCGATGTTGAACGAACTGTCGATTGAGCTTGGCGCGGCTCTTGGGCAGGAGCGAATTTACGTAGCCTTCGCCGACCGAACCTGGATTTTGGATGCAGGGGAACGCTAGAAAAATCCCGATGGCACGCGTCAAGCGGACATCGGCGTTGCGATGCCGGGAAGCGTCGAGCAGGACGCTGGGGCCAATCCTGTTAAGGGTTAGGCCGCGATGCCCTGCTTCGGTACCACCGAGACGATCCAGCGCGCCGGATTACTCGACTTAACTTCCATGACCGAACGGACCATTCCGGTAACCGGCAATCCATTTAACATCACGGTCGCCTTCTGGCCCCGATATTGGGCGAAGCGGCAACGTCGGGCTTCAGTCGGATCAGTAATTTCGACAGGCTGCATGCATCACCGAGGTCACGGTACGCGAAACGATTCCGCGACCATCTGCACGATATAGAGCAATCGTTAACAATGATTCCGTCGGGAGCGTTCAGGGTGTTGCGCGGCCGACCGTCGAAGGCTCGGAGGCCGTCACGGTCTGCGGCACCACCAGTTGAGTCGGCGGTTCCGATGGAGTCACGATCGCGCCGGCCCGTGACACAACCGCCGACGTGATCATGCCGTCGCCACGGCCGAGCGAATCGCTTCTGAGGTCAGACCACAGGCAAAATGCGCCGATCGCCGCGACGATGCAGGCGATGATGACCGGGACTAACTCTCGGGGCTCGTCTTTAGTGGGCATTCGTCTCGCTCTTCATCGATTCCAGGACCCCTCTTTGCCGGAAGAGGTTTCGAAATGGTTAAGGACTTGTCTTCCCGACCTCGATCCGCCTGCCGACGCATCAAGATCCGCGACCGGCGGTAGCCTGCGACAGTTGCGATCCCGCCCCTGAGGCGGGATTGGCGCGCCGGAATCGACGGCGCATTCCTGACGCCGGACACCCGCAAGATGGCTTCGCTGCTGGGAAGGTCCCGTCCACCGCGACGCGGGTTTCAAGACCGCGCTTGTCTATCGCGTTGTGCCGCCAAAAGGCAAGGTCTGCGGCCACTGTCGCGGACTGGGCTGGCGAGAAATCACTTTGTTCTTATCCGTGATGACCAACGACGAAATAACATCATCCTGTACGATCTCGAGGCGCAACATTCATTCAAGGCGATATTGCAGGCGGGCGGGTGCGAGCCCGTCATAGGGAACTTTAGCCGAAAGTCCGCCACGAGCTCGTCGAACATCATTGTCCCGTCGAGATCCCAGGTTGCGGCGCAAGATTGCCATTTGGTCCCGGCGGGAGGATGCTGTCGGCCGTCGGCACGATGGAGAGCAGCATGAACAAGGCCGGTCTCGACAATCGCCACCGTAACAAAGATGGCGAAATCAGCCATAAGCACGGAAACACCCTGGTCCGCACGTTGCGCAAGGTTTACGGGCAGGGTTTCGCCGCGGGTTATCCTGAAACCGAGAAGCTGAGCGAGGTGCTTCTTCAACTGAACGAAACGTCACTGAGCCAGTTGCGCCGCGATCATGAGACCGGTCACCTGGAGCACAAGATCGCAAACGCTTCGAAGTAAGGCCGCGGCCTGAATGGCAAAGACCCTGCTTTCGATCCAGGATTTGCAGGCGCGGGCGTTGGCAGCAATCCGGACACAACCCGGCTGCTCAGACGTTCGCAATATCGCGATCAATCGCGTCACCGATCAACGGGCTGGAAATAACTGGTCGATGTGTGTGCTATCCGCGGGGGCTGCCGACGCCAACACGGCGGCGCGCGCTGCGCTCAATATCCAGAATGCCTTGCGCCACGACTACGACCTGACGACGGATTGAATGTCGGCTGCGGCCTGCGGCGTTGATGCGCTTGCGCTACGGCTTCCCCAGGAAGCCGGATCGCAGCCTGTCGGCAACCCAGAACAAGAAAATCGCCGCGAACGAGAGACAGAATATTTCGCCGCTAAATAGAAACGCTTGCATCGCCATTGTCATAAGCCCCTCCCATTTCGGGCTGCTCCCGCGCGTCAGACAAAGCCGCGCCGAACAACTAGAATAGGCCATTGCCGACACCTGGCATTGCGATGGATCAACCGCCCCATCGCCAACGCGCGCCCACCCCGGATCAAGTCCGGGGCAGGCTTTCGTTCGAAAACGAGCCAGGGCAACGCCTGGCCAGTCGTCCTAGATTTTGATGCGGAAGCCGGTCATCATCGACGTCGTGTCGATGCTGGTCGCGGTGCCGGCGAAGCCGAACTTGGCACCCGGCGTGCCCGGGAATGCCGAGGCAAGACCATTCTGCACCTTGCCATAGGTGATGCCGGCGTAGACATCGAGATGCTTGGTGACGATGTAGTCGGCGAGGAACGACACCTGGTCGAAGCTACCTGCGCAATCCAGCTTGCTCGCGCCACCCAGGATACAGCCTGCGCCATCAGCCACGTAGGAGTTCTGGTTCACGTGATAATAGGCGCCGGTCAAACCCAGCCCCCAGGCGAATTCGTACTTCGCTCCCACCCAGAAGAATTGCAGGATCTTGTCGGTTGTGAAGGCGTTGTTGTCGGGCAGCGTCCCGCTCACGGTCAACAAATATCCGCCTGCCGCACCACCGAAGCCAACCGGGGTGCTCGGGTTTGCCTGATCGATATGGGTGTAACCGGCGAAGAATGTCAGCTTGTCGGCGGGCGCTTCAGCCTTTGCTGCCTTGGTCGGATACCCACCCGTTGAAGGCCTGCCGAACTCAAAGGTGTATTTGCCCATCACCGACCACGCCGTGTTGTCCGAAATGTTGGCGGCGAGGGTCTGGCTTCCGAATACATCGTTGACCGCGGTCTGCAGGTTTACCGCGCCGTGCTCCTTCGTATAGACCGCTTCGGCCGAAAAGCCCCCGTAGGCTCCGCCGACAAAAAAGCCGTAGCCGCTGCCGAACATGCCGGTGTTGGAACCGCCGTTGGAATACATGGCACCGGCACTGATCGGCCCGAAATCGTAGACGTACTTGGCCGAGTCATCCCAGCGCGCGGCCTGCGTGCTGCCCGAGCCGCCATTGGTGCCGGAATAACCGAGCAGCGAGAAGGCGTAGGAAAGAGCCATCGGATCGTAAGCTGCGATGGCGTCGAGCTGGAAGGAATTCTGCCGGCCGATCGTCAGTGTGCCGTATTGCTTGTTGCTGACGCCTCCAAAGGCTGAGCCGTTGAGCGCCTGGCCGCACCGCCCGCTGTCCGCGTTCGAGTTTTGCTGGTTATAGACGACGCCGGCATTCTGGATGAATGAACTGCAACCGTCGGAGAGTTTTCCGGTCAGCGGATCGAAGCCAGTATCGAGCCGGCCGACGATATTCCAACCCTGGCCGATCGGTGTGTCGACCTTCAAGCCGAAATTCGATTGCTGCAAGCCGTTTTCGGCAATCGTCGATATCCTTTGCCCCGTGTAGTTCCTGGTGGTCGTGAACGGGATGAATTCAAGGCCCGAGACCACGGCGCCAAGCGGGCGGCCGTTGGTTTGATAGGCATAACCGACGTCGAGTGTCGCGAAGAAGGTGACACCATACCAGGTCAAACTGTCCGGAAGCGGGTCCTTGAACTGCGGCGGGTTTGTAAACAAACCCATATCCGCGCCATGCGCGCTACCTGCCAGGCCCACCATCGCGAGCGCAACTACCAACGTTCTTCTCATCTCAACTACCCCCAGGATTGTTCACTGACACCGACAGGGGATTGAGCCCTGCCTGATTTGCGCTATATCTATACGGATATAACGGAGATGACCCCAGTCACAAAGCGCAATTTGGCAACAGTGGGAAACTAAAATCGCGCTTTCGCACCGTGGCGCCGTAGGTCCGACTGCGTCGGACGAAGCAAGCTGAGCTGAGGTCGCGCCGGTGCTGCGCCGACGCCGGGATTTGCTGCGGCCAGGTCAAACCGCGAGCACCCGATTCAATCCGAACGGTCGTGGGTTATTCCGGCGGCTCAGGGTTTTCTTCGAACACCCATGTCTGACTGCAACGCCAGAAGCTCCTTGCGGGCCGCGCTCTCTGCGGAGTGTTCGATTTTCCGGTAACGCGCAACCAGCGACAGCCCAAACGGCGTGAGGACTGCACCGCCGCCGTTCTTGCCGCCAGCTTGCCGGTCGACGGCAGCACGCCCGCAGACACGATTGATCTCGTCCACCAGGTCCCACGCCCGCTTGTAGGACATGTCCATCGCCCGGCCCGCGGCCGAGATCGAACCGCAGGCTCGAATATTCTCGAGCAGCTGGATTTTGCCCGGCCCGATGCGACCGTCCGTGTTCAGATCGATACGAACGCTCAAGGACGGGAGCGATGTCGTGGAAGACTTTCGCATGATCGGCAAGACTCAGGTTCGTTGACGTGCCGCGACTCTAACTCTTCCGCAACGGCGGCTGCAATGCCGGAGCGCTCACCCCAAAGTTGGACAAGCTGTCCCGAAGCAAGCCAGGGCGCGTGACGCAAAATCGATGGAAGGTTGATCCGTCATGCGCGGACGTGCATCTGCCGGCGGTTGGGCTCAAAGCAGATCGGCACGAGAGATTGCCAAGCAACAACCTTCGGCGTCCGGCGGCTAACGGTCTGCCGGACCCGGGCGCTTCAAGTTCACTTCAATAGCAACTGCGCGGATCGACCTGGACATACTGTCCCGACGGATACCGGTAATAGCAATTGCCTTGCGCCAGATAATAACCGGGCCGCGCGGCAGCCTGCGCGCCAGCGATGGCGCCGACCGTGCCGCCGGCGACCGCACCGGCGATCGCGCCGCCCGGTCGTCCGCTGATGAGGCCACCCAACAGCCCGCCGACGATGGCGCCACCGACCGCGCTTGCGGCGGGGTCCGGCGGAGGTGGCGCATAGGCCACAGGCGGCGGCGGTGGATAACCGGCGTCGACCGGCGGTCCGTCCGGTCCGCCGTAATCGTCCACGACCTCCAGGTCCGACACATAAGCGGGCGGTCCGTCCATCGGTTGCGGATAGAAATACCAGACGCCCCCCACGTCCCACCACCAGCCGTAACGTCCGTTGTGGGCCTCATGACGCCAGCGCCCGCCCTCCCAGCCCAGCCGACCATGATAAGCGTGTCCGCCAAAATTGCGTTCCGGCAGGCGCCCTCGGGCATAGCGTCCATCCTGCGGCCCACGGCCCTGCACTTGTCCGGGGCGTGGCGGCACCGGGTGGGCGGCCTGGACCGCGGGCTTGCTTTGTCCTGTTTTCGGAGGCGGCTTGTTCGGTTCCTCCGCCTGCGCCGACAGCGCAAAGACGGTCAGGACCGATACCAAGGGAAGAACGATTCGGGAGCGCCTGGACCTGCTCATGCTCACACCATCTCCACGGCCATGCGATGATTCTAAGAGGCAAATTGGATCAACGCCACCCCAAATTGCGCCGATCATGGGCGTCTGCAACATTGCTGACGAAGTTGGCGCATTTTGTCTTGTTACAAATCAGTAAGATCGCCGGGTCCAGACCGGATTCCCCGGCGCGTTCGTTTCTGCGTGTTGCCATGCCTATCCATCGCCTTGTAGAGCTACGGTTCTAGGCAAAGGGGAAATGTCATGAAAAAAACGCTTGTGTTGATCGCAGTGCTGTCCTCCGCGGGAGCGTTTGCACAAAGCGGCCCTCCGCCGGCAGGGGACAAACCACCCGCGCATGCGAAGTCGCATGGCGCTCCGAAGTCCATGGCTGAAAAGCTGCTGGCATGTCTCGAAATCGATGACGAGACAAAGGACCGGCTGGACTGCTACGACGCCATCCTTCCGCCGAAGCCGAAACCCAAAGCGGCGCCCGCCAACGGGGTTATGGACTGCCGCTTCGTCAAGGAGGAAGACGAGCGGTTGAAGTGCTTCAATGGGTTTGCGGAAAAAATCCCGAAGTTTTCTTCGCGCTAGCCGCAGGTTGCGGCGCGCCCTCCCGCGAATTCGCTCTTTACCAAACCACGCTGCTTAGCCAATGATCGCGTCGCGCATGAACAAACCAGGGAGAAGCGCATGAACAAGCTTGTCGCTCTTGCTTTTATTCTCGGATTTTCGGGCAGCGCCGTGCAGGCCATGCCGCTTGCCCCCGGCCAGGCTCCGGCTGACCTGATGATCAGGGTTGAGGGTGGCTGCGGTCCGGGCTTTCATCGCGGTCCCTATGGTGGATGCCGCCCGAACCGTGGCGATGCCATCGTGGTCGTTCCCGGAGCGGTCGTGGTCGAGCCCGGCCTTGGTCCCTGCGGCGGCAGGGGACGGCATCGGGCCTGTTCCCCCGAGGGGCGTTGCGTGATGGTTTGCAACTGAGCGGCGGGCGACCATTTCCTAACGATGCGGAGACCGCCTTCGGGCGGTCTTCTGGTTTTCAGGGATCGTTGTCTTCGCGGCCGGTCCTGTTGATAACCCCCCATCACCATTCCCCGGCGTCGTGACGGAAGCCGACGACGTGTTATCGACGGAAGACAAATCGCACCGTGACGGAAGAACCACCATGCGGATCACCCTCGTCGGCTCCCGCCATTTTGGCGTGACGACATTGGAAATGCTGCGCCAGCGCGGTGTCGACATCGTCCGGGTTGTCGTCGCGGACGCCGAAGACCGTCTCGCGGCCGCCGCCCGCGCCGCCGGGATCGCGGTGACCGTGCAGGCCAATCCGCGGCTTGTCGTGGCATCGGAAATCGCCGAGGCAACCGATCTCATCGTCACCGCGCACAGCCACGCGCGCATCAGCAAGGAAGCCCTCGCCGCGGCAAGGCTCGGCGGCATCGGATATCATCCGTCGTTGCTGCCGCGGCATCGCGGCATCGCGGCGGTCGAATGGACGATCCGCGAGGGAGATCCGATCGCCGGCGGCACCGTCTACCATCTGGCCGACCGCATGGATGCCGGCGCGATCGCGGCCCAGGAGTGGTGTTTCGTCAAGAAGGGCGAAACCGCCCGCGAGCTGTGGGAACGCGCGCTGGCGCCGCTCGGCCAGAAGCTGTTGGGCGAGGTCATCGACTACGCCAAAATCCACAACGTCCTGCCCGGCAAACCGCAGGACGAGCAATTTGCGACCAAGGCGCCAAGCCTCTCCGATTAGGCACTTGCGGGACGGGGCAAGCATGCCCCCCCCTCCGATTCGGTCCCCTCAGGTCATCCCAATTTCTCATCCCCAATTTCCGGATTTTAGCGCAAGTATTTGTTTTACAAAGCGTTTTATCAAGCCACCGCGGCGCACCAAAGTTTCAACACATTATCCCGAAATAAGCCTGTCCATCACGCAAATCGGGGGTCACTTTCATGCGCCATGATCGCGTTCAAAAGGCATTTTTTGGCCTCGCTCTCGCCGCCACCGCGGCTGGTCTCGGCGCCGCGCCGGCTTTCGCTCAGAGCCCCTATGACGGGCTTTGGAATGTGACCATTATTACCAAGGCCGGTTCATGCGAACCGTCCACGCGCTCGACGCTCACGGTCGCGGACGGTAGGATTTCTGCTCCCGGCTCCGATGTTTCCGGCAGCATCGGGCGGGAGGGACTTGTGCGAGTATCGATCAATGGTGCATATGCGAACGGCCAGCTCAATGGCAATGCCGGATGGGGGAAGTGGAATGGAGCATCTGCGGGAGTACCATGCAGCGGCCGGTGGGAAGCGTCGCGGCAATAAGGCAGCCCAAATGACCCCTGCCCTGGCGTTCGCGCGACGGCTGGTATTCGCCATCGCCACATTGCTGGTCGCCTCGATGTGGGGCTCGGCGAGCCATGCGCAAACGGGGCCGTTCGCCGGCATGGCCGGTAACTGGTCTGGCGCGGGCACCGTCACGCTGGACGATGGTTCGACCGAACGAATTCGCTGCCGCGCCAGCTACGCCGTCGGCGCAGGCGGAAATGGTCTCCAACAGACCCTGACCTGCGCCAGCGACAGCTACAAATTCAATCTTGCCACCAATATCACGGCGCAAGGCGCCGCGATTTCCGGGACATGGAGCGAAGCCAGCCGCAACATCAATGGCAACCTCGAGGGACGCTCCGGCGGCGGCAATTTTCAGGTCGTCGCGACTGCGCCGGGATTCACGGCAAACATCACGCTGACGACGCGCGGCAACAAGCAGTCCGTTGTGATCAGGGCGGAGAACCAGTTCAGGGGCGCCACTATTTCGCTGTCCCGCATCTGAGCGCTGCCAGCCTTCCGGATGATCCGGACCGGAAGCGCCACGCCAGCCTCTGACCGGATCATGATCTAGGCGGTCGGGACAAACGCGGTGACTTCGATCTCGACCTTGGCGCGGGCATCGACGAGGCCGTCGACGTAAAGCAGCGTCGAGGGCGGGAAATTTCGCCCGAGCGTCTCGCGCCAGGCGGCACCAATACCGGCGCCCGCAGCTTCGTATTCGCCGCGGCTCGTCAAATACCAGGTCAGTCGAACGATGTGCTCGGGACCGGCTCCGCCCTCCGCGAGCAATTTGATAATTCGTCGCAGCGCGACGCCGACCTGCCCGGCCATGTCGGGCTGATATTCACCCTGCTCATCGCCGCCGGTCTGGCCCGCCAGCACGATCCATCGACCCGGGCCCTCGAGCGCAACGCCATGCGAGAAACCGCGTGGTTTCAGCCAGTCGGCCGGTTGCAGGATGCGCATGACCAGATCCTCCCTATTGGCGGCGCTTCGATCTCGCAGAGGTGTACTGCGCATCGGGGAGCGTCGAGCAGGACCGGCCATCCCTAGCGCCGATCGCGCCGGTGCACCCATCTCGAAATCCGCGCGCGCATCGCAGCGCCGGCATATTTGAGCGTTGCAAACCGACGCGGGGTCGCCGATACCGGCCTGCCTCGCCGATCCCAACTCACCAGGCATCCTCCCCTGATGGACCGAACAGCATCGAAACCAAGGGCCGCGATGTGGATGGCGGGCTGGCTCAGCTTGATGCTGATCGTGGCCGTCGCCGGCCGCGAGGCAACGCGCGAACTGAACGTGTTTCAGATCATGGAACTGCGCTCGACGCTCGGCCTGCTGATGCTCTACCCGTTGATCCGCCTGTATGGCGGCTTCGCGGCGATGCGGACGTCACGGCCGCTGCCGCAAATCATGCGCGCGCTGATTCACTACGCGGCGCAGCTTGGCTGGTTCTTCGCGCTGACGCTCATTCCACTGGGACAGGTGGTCTCGATCGAATTCACCATGCCGATCTGGACGGCGATCCTTGCGGCGAGCTTTCTCGGCGAGCGCATGACGATCTGGAAGATCTCCGCGATTGCGCTCGGCCTGGTCGGCGTCGTCATCATCGTTCGGCCGGCGACCGGGGAAGTCAATCCGGGGCAGCTGATCGCGCTTGCAGCGGCCGTGGGATTCGGCATTTCCGTCGCCATGATGAAATCGCTGACCCGCACCGAATCGACCGTGGCGATTGTTTTCTGGATGCTGGTGATCCAGTCCGTGGCCGGCTTTTTCCCTGCGCTCTACCTCTGGAAGTCGCCCTCCTCGGAGGTCTGGTGCTGGATCGTCGCGATCGCGTTCTGCGGCACATTTTCGCATTTCTGCATGGCGCGCGCGATGCTGTACGCCGACGCCACGATCGTGTTGCCGATGGATTTTCTCCGGGTTCCCCTGACGGCCACGGCTGGCTGGCTGATCTATTCGGAGCGGCTGGACGCTTTCACCGTGCTCGGCGCGGCCCTGATCCTCACCGGCAATCTGTTGAACCTGAAACCCTCCGCTCCGGCGCCGGTGCGGGCCGGAGCCTGACACCCCGGATCTATTCGGTACACTCCCCCTGTCCGCCGATCAGCTTCACCATCTTGTCGCCGCCCGAGGGCAGCCGGCACATTTCCACTTCCTTGCCCGCCGGGACCGGTTTGGCGCAGGTGATCTGCGGATTATTGTTGTATTTGGTGGTCGAGAATTTGCAGCTGACCATGCAGGAGGCGTCGCGGGTCAGCGAATTCGTCAACCTGATGCTGGCCTCCTCCGCGCCTGGCAAAATGACGCAGTCGAAGGGTACCAATTCCGCCGACGCCGGCGTCGCCAGCAACCCGGTCAGCAGCACGAGTTGGGAAATGGCCGACCGCGACCCCATCAGGCTTGCCAGGGCTATTTCCCTGCCGCCTTTCTCAGTGCGTCGTTGATGCGATCCTGCCAGCCGGCCCCGCCTTGCTGGAAGTGCTCGAGGACGTCCTGATCGATCCGCAGCGAGACCAGTTCCTTTACACCCGGAATCATCGCTTTCTTCGGAGGCGGTTCTACCGCCTTCGTGGTCACCTTCTTGAACACCGCCTCGGCTTCGGTACGTGCGTCGTTCAGCGTTCTTGGCCGTCGTGGCAAATCCGACAAAGTTAGATTCCTTCAAATAATGCAGTCGACAGATAACGCTCGGAGAACGATGGCACGATGGCAAGAATGGTCTTGCCTGCGTTTTCCGGGCGTTTGCCGATCGCCAGTGCGGCGGCAATCGCCGCGCCCGAGGAGATGCCGCCGGCAATGCCCTCGTTGCGCGCCAATGCGCGCGAGGTCTCGATCGCGGTCGCGCTGTTGATCTTGACGATCTCGTCGATCACCGAACGGTCGAGGATCTCCGGAACGAACCCTGCGCCGATGCCCTGGATCTTGTGCGGGGAATGCTGGCCACCCGACAGCACCGGGCTCTCCTCCGGTTCCACCGCGACTACCCGCAGCGATGGTTTGCGGGGTTTGAGTACCTGCCCCACCCCGGTGATGGTGCCGCCGGTACCGACGCCGGCGACAAAGAAATCGATGTTGCCGCCGGTATCGTTCCAGATTTCCTCCGCCGTGGTACGGCGGTGAATCTCGGGATTGGCGAGGTTCTTGAACTGCTGCGGCATGACGGCATTGGGCGTCGTGCGCACCAGTTCTTCGGCGGTGGCGATCGATCCCTTCATGCCCTGGGCGGCCGGCGTCAGCACGATTTCGGCGCCGAGAAACGCCAGCATCTTGCGCCGTTCGATCGACATCGATTCCGGCATCACCAGCTTCAGCCGGTAGCCGCGCGAGGCAGCAACGAACGCCAGGGCAATTCCGGTATTTCCCGACGTCGGTTCGATCAGCACGGTGTCGGCGTGAATGATGCCGGCCTTCTCCATCGCCACGATCATGGCGGCGCCGATGCGGTCCTTCACGCTTGCTGCGGGATTGAAATATTCCAGCTTGGCGAGAATGGTCGCGTTCGACCCGTGCTGCTGCGGCAGCTTTCGCAAGCGCACGATCGGGGTATCGCCGACCGCTTCCACGATGCTGTCAAAAACCCGTCCCCGGCCCGGACGGTGCACTGCACTCGTAGCTGACGATGCATCCATGACGTACTCCTTTGACCGCACTGCACGTGGATTTGAAGGAACTTGTTTCATTAGGGGCAGCGCCTGCCGATGTGCAAGTC
Organism: Bradyrhizobium sp.; assembly: GCF_004799445.1. GTDB lineage: Bacteria > Pseudomonadota > Alphaproteobacteria > Rhizobiales > Xanthobacteraceae > Bradyrhizobium. The sequence continues at coordinate 7,483 of NZ_SSNA01000184.1, read as the reverse complement.
TGAATCGTGCGAGTCCAAATTCGCTGCATTGCAAACTCCAGAATTCGCCAAACAACTTAAAACCAACGCATTTGTGTTGCGACATCGTCAAGTAAATCAGTGTATGTTCAAGCTGCCCGTTCAGATCGCAAGGAGGTCACGATGTCAGCAGTTGCTGAAGTCCTGTCGACCGTCGCGCCCAACCCGGATCCCCGTGGTTGCGATCTGCCGACCTGCCCGGTTTGCGCGGATTCAATGGTGGCTGCGGAAGCGTCCGCTTACGTTTCCGACAACGTCATCAGCTATCTCTGGACCTGCGATACCTGCGGTTACGGATTTGTGACCAAGCACGCGCTCAAGCGGTTTGCCTGTAACTGATCTTCCCATGAATGCCAGATTGCCGCGCCGGCGCGAGCCCTGATCATCGGGACGCGACCGGTTGCTGTTAGCTTGATGAAGCGGGATAGCTTGCCACTTGCGGCGGCATGGGGCGATCCAACCGGGCGCCGCCCGCTGATTTCCTGGTCGAACCCCGTTTTGGGATGCAGTGCGCCAGGCTGGCCCGGGTTCCCGAATCCTGTGATCTGTGGCCCTGCCGCAACACCGAACTGTGGGCGTTTGTGCCACGATTTTCCGATAACTGGGGCTAGGACGGTCGACGATGAAAAAACTCAATCTTGGCGGCATTGTATTTGCGGCTGCCCTGCTCGCGGGCCCCGCATTGGCGGCCGACTTGCCGGTCCAGTCCCCTGTCTACAAGGCGCCGGTGATCGCTCCAGTCTACAACTGGACCGGCTTCTATGTCGGCGTGAACGGCGGCGGAAGCTGGGGACGTTCCAGCACTGATCTGGTCCTCGGCGAACCGAGGCGTTCCGGCGTGGTTGAAACCGCGATCGGCTCGACATCTCAAGCCATGAATGGCGGACTGGGAGGCTTCCAGGCCGGTTACAACTTCGAGACCGGCGCCTACGTCCTTGGCCTCGAATCCGACATTCAGATCACCAGCCAAAAAGGTGACGGCCAACTGGCTGACACGCTCACCATTCCGCAGGTTTGTCTTGCGCCCTGTACGCCGCCGCCGCCGCTCGTCACCACCGGAATGTTGGATTACGCCCAGCGGCTGCCATGGTTCGGCACGTTTCGCGGGCGGGTCGGTGTCACGCCGTCGGATCGTTGGCTGGTCTATGCGACCGGCGGATTGGCCTTTGGCGAGATAAAGACCGATGCCAACTTTACCGTGCCGCCGACCGGAGGCGCCTGTCTCGCGCCGTGTACACCAACGCCCCCCGGATCGGCCGCCGGCAGCTTCAGCCAGACCAAGGTCGGATGGGTGGTCGGCGCAGGTGTCGAAGCCGCCCTCGGCGGAGGCTGGACCGGCAAACTGGAATATCTCTACATGGACCTCGGCGGCTTCGACAATGTCTTCGCGTCGACGGTGCCTAATTTCAGTGGGACCTTCCTGGCAAGCAGCCGGGTCACCGACAATATCGTGCGTGTCGGCTTGAATTATCGTTTCGGCAGCGCCGTCGTCGCGAAATACTGAGCGCCGGGACTGCTCTCGATTTGTGGCGAGGCGCCGTCGTCAGCGCGGCGCGATATCTCCCCTTGCCCATCCGGCACGGGTGCTTTCCCTAAAGCTTGCAAAGGTTCCCAGCGCAATGGCTTGCCGGATGTCGTGCATCAGGCGCTGGTAGTAGGCGATGTTGATCTCCGACAACAGCATCGCGCCCAGCGTCTCGCCGGCTTTGACAAGGTGATGCAAATAGGCGCGCGCGGTGTTGCGCGTCGACGGCCACGAACTCTCCTCGTCGAGCGGCCGCGGATCGTCGGCGTGGCGGGCGTTGCGCAAATTGATCTGACCGAACCGGGTGTAGGCCACCCCGTGACGCCCGTTGCGGGTCGGCATCACGCAGTCGAACATGTCGACGCCGCGCGCGACCGCCTCCAGAATATCGTCGGGCGTGCCGACGCCCATCAGATAGCGCGGACGCTCCAAAGGGAGGATCGGCGCCACCTGTTCGATCATGGCGAGCATGACCGATTGCGGTTCGCCGACCGCAAGCCCGCCGATCGCATAGCCGTGAAAGCCGATCTCGACGAGGCCTTTGGCGCTGGCCTGGCGCAGCTCAGGCACGTCGCCGCCTTGCGCGATCCCGAACAGCATGTAGCCGGCAGGCGCGCTCTCGAACGCACGCTTGCTGCGCTCGGCCCAGCGCAGCGACAGCTGCATCGCCCGCTCGATATCGCTGCGTTCGGCCGGCAGACGCACGCATTCGTCCATCTGCATCGCGATATCGGAGCCGAGCAACCGCTGCACCTCGATCGAGCGCTCCGGCGACAATTCCACCATGGCGCCGTCGATATGGGAGCGGAAGGTCACCGCCTTTTCGCCGACCTTGCGCAGCTCCGACAGCGACATCACCTGGAAGCCGCCGGAATCGGTCAGCATCGGCCCGTTCCAGCCGGTGAAAGTCTGCAAGCCCCCGAGCGCGGCAATGCGCTCCGCGCCGGGCCGCAGCATCAGATGATAGGTATTGCCGAGCACGATATCGGCGCCGGCATCCCGCACCTCGCGCCAGTGCATGCCCTTCATGGCGCCGGCGGTGCCGACCGGCATGAAGGCGGGCGTTCGCACCACGCCATGCGGCGTGGTCAATTGCCCCGTGCGCGCCTGCCCGTCACGGCCGAGCAGTTCGAAATGATTGGCTGATGTCATCGAAGCGACTTATCACGAAACAGCAGGCACGCGTCCCCATAGGAATAGAACCGGTAACCGCCCTGGATGGCGTGGGCATAGGCCAGCTTCATGGTTTCCAGTCCGCTGAATGCCGATACCAGCATGAACAACGTCGAGCGCGGCAGGTGAAAATTGGTCAGGAGAATGTCGACCGCGCGAAAGCGATACCCCGGCGTGATGAAGATCGCGGTCTCGCCGTCGAACGGCTCGATGGTGCCGTCTTCGGCCGCGGCACTCTCCAGCAGCCGCAGCGAAGTGGTGCCGACGGCGACGATGCGGCCACCGTTGGCACGTGCCGCGTTCAGCGCTTCTGCGGTGTCGCGCGAGATGGCGCCCCACTCGGAATGCATCTTGTGTCCCGCGGTATCCTCGACCTTGACCGGCAGGAAGGTCCCCGCCCCGACATGCAGGGTTATCCGGTGAATTCCGACGCCGCGCTGGCGCAATGCATCCTCCAGCATGGGTGTAAAATGCAATCCTGCGGTCGGCGCCGCGACGGCACCCTCGCTAGCGGCGAACATGGTCTGATAGTCGGCAGCATCGCGCTCATCGGCCGCACGCCTGGAGGCGATGTAGGGCGGCAGCGGCGGACTGCCGAGATCGGCGATGGCGGAATCGAGCGTGGGCCCATGGAATGAAAACGACAGCGTGACCTCGCCGTCGTCGCCCTTGTGCTCGACCTCGGCGTCGAGATGGCCGAGAAGGCACACCTTGCCCTCATTGCCGAAGCGCACCACATCGCCCGGTGACAGCTTCTTGGCCGGCTTGACCAGCGCCTGCCAGCGCGAGCCGTCGAGCCGCTTGATCAGCGTCGCCTCGATCTTCGGTTCGGTATCGCGGCCGATCCGCCGGCCCTTGAGCTGTGCCGCTATCACCTTGGTGTCGTTGACCACGACCTGATCGCCGGGCTCGAGCCAAAGCGGAAGATCGGCAATGCTGCGGTCACGCAAGACGCCGTCGGGCTGCACGACCAGCATCCGCGCGGAATCGCGCGGACTCGCCGGGCGCAGCGCGATGCTGTCGGCGGGAAGTTCGAAGTCGAAGAGATCGGTGCGCATGGGCCCAGACCGTCATCGCCCGCGCAGGCGGGCGATCCAGTAATCCCGAATTTCAATAGTAACGAAAGCCGGTGAGTACTGGATGCCCCGCTTTCGCGGGGCATGACATTGGAGTTCTATTGTTGACGATTACGCCGCGTCCAAGGCCATGTGCGCCTTGACGATCTTGTCCGGGTCCTTGACCGGTTCGCCGCGCTTGATCTTGTCGACGTTCTCCATGCCTGACGTCACATTGCCCCAGACCGTATACTGGTTGTTCAGGAACGAGGCATCGTCGAAGCAGATGAAGAACTGGCTGTCGCCGGAATCCGGGCTGGCGGCGCGTGCCATCGACACCGTGCCGCGTACATGCGGCTCCTTGTTGAACTCGGCCTTCAGCTTCTTGCCGGATCCGCCGGTGCCGGTGCCATGCGGACAGCCGGTCTGCGCCATGAATCCTTCGATCACGCGGTGAAACACGATGCCGTCGTAGAATCCCTCGCGCACCAGTTCCTTGATCCGCGCGACGTGATCGGGTGCAAGATCGGGCCGCATCTCGATCGTGACCGGCCCCTGGGTGGTTTCGAGGATCAAAGTATTTTCGGTGTCAGCCATGCTCTCTTCTCTGCGGGTTGGGGTGGAGGAGGTTTCCGGTTGTGAAACTGAACGGCGAACGGCCGGCCGGCAGCGGCGCCGGCCATCCCTTCGCTAAATGGCATCGGCGTGCACCGCTGCAACGCCTCCATCACCGCGATGCGGTACAACAGCCGGTCGTTGTCATCAGCCTGTTCCGATTCATAGGTGATCTTGGGATGGCCCAGGATCTCGCCTGCCCGGTTAAAGCTCACGATCACGGTGATGTCGATACCGGGATGGGCGCGCGACGGATCCGGCGGTCTCCAGCAGGTCCGCAGCCGCGCAAATACGTCGTGAATGGTGTTAACCTGTGCCGGTTCCGCCGGCGCGCAGGTTGACCCCAAGAGCAGCAGCGCCGCCGCATACCGGATCCGCTGGGTGCGAGGCCGGTGCACCTGATGTCACTTGATGTCGGATGCGACCTGCACCTTCACCATCTTGTCGGGATCGGTCACGGTGCCGCCTTGCGATCCCGGCGGCGCCTTCTTGAGCTTGTCGATCACGTCCATTCCCGACACCACTTCGCCGATCACGGTGTACTGGCCGTTCAGGCTCGGCCCGTCGGCGAACATGAAGAAGAACTGCGAATTCGCGGTATCGACACTGTCGCCACGCCTTGCCATGCCGACGGTGCCGCGCTTGAACGGCGCGCTGGAAAATTCCTGCTTCAGGTTCGGATATTTCGAACCGCCGGTGCCGTTGAAATTCTGGCCGTCGCCGGTCTGCGCCATGAAGCCATCCATCACGCGGTGGAACGGGACGTTGTTGTAAAAACCTTCGCGCGCCAGCTGCTTGATCCGTTCGGCGTGCTGTGGCGCGAGGTCGGTGCGCAGCTTGAAGACGATGCGGCCCTTGGTGGTGTCGATGACAATCGCATTCTGTTTGTCGAGACCAGTGGGAAGCGGCTGCGCGATCGCAGGAGCGACGCAAATCAGCGCGGCGAGAACGGCGAGAATCCGGATCATGAAAACTCCAACAACGGGGTGAAAGCTAGCCGGTGAACTTGGTCTTGAGACGTGCCACGACCGCTTTTGGCACGAACGCCGATACGTCGCCGCCCATGCCAGCGATTTGGCGGACCAGTGTGGCGGTGATCGGGCGAACTGCCACCGAGGCCGGAACAAACACCGTTTGCACTTCGGGCGCCATGGTCTCGTTCATGCCGGCGATCTGCATCTCGAAATCGAGGTCGGTGCCGTCGCGCAGACCGCGAATCATGATGGTGGCGCCGTGTTTTTGCGCCGCGGCAACGGTGAGATTGTCATAGGTCGTGCAATCGAAGGCGCAACCGGCCTTTGCAGCCACCGGCGCGAACAGGGCCCGGACCATGTCCAGACGCTCCTCGGTCGAAAACAGCGGCTTTTTGCTCGAATTCACGCCGATTGCGACGATCAGCCGGTCGCACAGGCCCACGGCATGCCTGACCACATCCAGATGGCCGTTGGTAACGGGGTCAAAGGAACCGGGATAAAGCGCGATGCGGGCCATAAATCCGTCTACCCTGCCCCGGCCGGGGCTGCAAGCCAGTCCGGTTCCCCAGATCGTCGCCGATTGCCGAAGCTTTATTTGTCGTCGGCTGCTGAACTACTTGCCCAGCGGACGCGTCTCCTAAGGGTATCGGCTGTGTTTCATCCCTGAGCCGGCGATGAAACAAAACTCTGCCGGGACGAAACCAGTTTTGGAGGCGGCGAAGACATCCGGAAACCGGAGCTTTGTATCAGTCGACCAACCAAACGGGCCATCAAGGCCCAATGACAGGGGACCGTCATGATCAAGGCTCTTACAGCAGTCGCTATTGCGGCGCTTGTTGCTGCCGCCCTCACCGTACTTCCGGGATTCGCGCCCCAGGTCGAAGCCAGCGTGCCGCACGCCCTCGCCAAGGGCGACCGGCTGGACATCCGCCCGGTTGGCCGCGATTGCTCGCAGCAGGCCTGGCCGCATTTCGAAGCTTCCTGCCTGCGCGTCGCCGGGTCCAAGACCGCGACCATCCGCGAAGCCCGCCTGGTCACCGCCGACCGCACGCCGTAAGGCGCGCAGCGGATCGAATACCCGTTCCGGATCGGACTGAAATGAAGGCGGGGCCGCGGGCCCAGCCTTCTATCTTGACGGGTTTTCCTTGGGCGAACCGATACCCGCGCTTCGCTTCGCACGCGACTCTGCGTCATTGATTCTCGTGAAGCTTCTGTAGCTCGGCAAATCGATTGTCGGCGCGACGGAGCCGCCGACAAAGCTCGCGGTTGATGTTCTGTATCACCATGACATACGCATGGATGTCGGCTTTGTAGCACGTGTAGAGTTGTCGGGCCGTGAGTTCGTACAGCACGGTTGGGCTCTCTGCGACGACGGTGGCTGATCGGTTCTGCATTTCGATGAGCGTCATTTCGCCGAAAAAATCACCGGGCTCGAGACCCGCCATGCGAATTACGCGCCCCGAATGCCCCAGCTTGCTCACCACGAGCTCGCCGGAGTGAACAATGAACATTGAGCGCCCCGGTTCGCCTTCCGCTACGACAGTGGCACCGACATCGATGCGGCGCTCGACCAGCATTGAGACCAGGAGATCGAGGCCAGAGTCTGAGAGGCCACCGAAGAAAGGGGTGGCGAGCAAGAACGCTTTCAGATCAGGGGAGCTGACAGCCATCGACCTAATATACTCCCGCTCCCAGTGGCGGCAAGCGGGCCAAGCCCGGCGTTGCGCGGGGTGTCGGGCTGCCGATCCGAGCAGCCAGACCGGCCCGATCATTGCGCTGAAGAGGCTGTGGGGCCGGACCCCCTAACATGTCTTCGGCTGGCGCCTTTGAGACATGCTCGGGCGGTGACGATGTCTGTTCTTTGGAATTCGTCACTGCGCTGGCGAAAATGACCTCGAGCGGAAGTCGCACCCGGCCAGCCGCATCCCGTTCCAAATTGGCCCAAGGTCGCGATGCGTTCCTACTGGCCTGTTTCGACCTTTATTGGCCTGAGTCGAAGTGTGATACTCATCACAGTGCCAATGAACGACACCGCGTACTCCTGCGACCACGATTGAGAGGGGATGGTCCCTTCCTACACAAGGCAGGAGAAAGTCATGAACAACGAACTGAACACTGCGGAA
>NZ_SSNA01000183.1 GCF_004799445.1 Bradyrhizobium sp. | reverse complement strand
CTGATTGAATCAGAACCGACGCTCTAATCTTTTGTTTTGACGCGTTTTCTTCACGCGAACCGGTATCCACCCCGCATCAAGTGCGGGGCAGGCTTTCGCTCGAAAAGCTCTAGACGCCCTCGAACTGCAGCCGCGCCAGCCGCGCATAGAGGCCGCCGGCGGCGACCAGCGAGGCATGGGTGCCCTGCTCGACGATGCGGCCCTGATCCATCACCATGATCCGGTCGCAGGACAGCACGGTGGCAAGCCGATGCGCGATCACCAGCGTGGTGCGGTGGCGCATCAGTTCCTCCAGCGCGGTCTGCACCAGCGTCTCGGATTCTGCATCGAGCGAGGACGTGGCCTCGTCGAGCAGCAAAAGCGGCGCGTCGCGCAGGATCGCGCGCGCGATCGCGATGCGCTGGCGCTGGCCTCCCGACAGCGTGACGCCGCGTTCGCCGAGTTGGGTCTCAAATCCATTGGGCAGGCGGCGGATGAATTCGGTGGCATGCGCGAGCCCGGCGGCGCGCTCGACTTCGGCGTCGGTCGCCTCGGGCCGGCCGAAGCGGATGTTCTCGCGCGCGGTCGCGGCGAACGCCACGGACTCCTGCGGCACCAGCGCGATCCGCTTCCGTACCTCGCCCGGATCGGCCATCCGGATCGATACGCCGTCGAATGAGATGGTGCCGGAAGCCGGATCGTAGAACCGCAGCAGCAGCTGAAACAGCGTGCTCTTGCCCGCACCCGAGGGGCCGACGATCGCGACCTTCTCGCCGGCGCGCACCGACAGCGAAACGCCGTCGACGGCCTGCGCATCCGGCCGGGTCGGATAGGCAAAGCCGACATTCTCGAAACTGACGTCGCCGCGTGCCGGCACCGGCAAGGCGAGCGGCGACGCCGGCGTGGCTATCGCCGACTTGACGCGAAGGATTTCGAACAACCGTTCCGACGCGCCGGAGGCGGCCGAGACCTCGCCCCAGACTTCGCTGAGCTGGCCAAGTGCTGCGGCGGCGAACGCCGCATACAGGACGAACTGGCCGAGCCTGCCCGGGGTAATCGAGCCGGTCAGCACGTCGTTCGATCCGATCCAGAGGATCATCACGACGCTGGTAAAGACGATGAAGATGATGATGGCGGTCAGGATCGCGCGCGCGCGGGTCGAACTGCGGGCGGCTTCATAGGCCTGCTCGACTTCGCCGCCGAACCGCGCATTGGCCAGCCGCTCGCCGGTATAGGCCTGCACGGTGCGGATCGCGCCGACCAGTTCGGCGGCATAGGCGGTCGCGTCCGCCAAGGTGTCCTGCGCGCCGCGCGACAGCCGCCGCACCCAGCGCCCGAACGCCACCAGCGGCAGCACGATCACCGGAATCGCCAGCAGCACGAGGCCCGAAAGCCTGGGGCTGGTGATCACCATCATCGCGGTGGCGCCGATGAACAGCATGACATTGCGCAGCGCTATCGACACCGAGGCGCCGACCGCGGATTTGATCTGCGTGGTATCGGCGGTCAGCCGGGAAATCAGTTCGCCGCTGCGTGCGGTATCGAAGAATTCCGGCGACAGCGAGATCAGATGCGCGAACACGTCGCGCCTGAGATCGGCGACAATGCGTTCCCCGATGGTCATCACCAGATAGAACCGCGACGCGCTGGCAAGCGCCAGCACCGCGACCACCGCAATCATCACGCTGAAATAGCTGTTGATCCTGGCGATGCCTTCGGGGGTGAAGCCGAAGTCGATCATCCGCCGCACCGCGACCGGTACCAGCAGGGTCGTGATCGCGGCGATCGTCAGCGCGACCAAGGCGAGCGCGGCGCGGCCACGGTAGCGCGCCACATACGGCGCCAGCGCCAGCAGCGGACGGAGCCGCGCGCTGCGCGCGGCCGGCGACGGCGTCAGCGCCGCTTCGATCGCCACTTCGACGGAGGATGCCGCGGCGTCGGCCAAACCGCGCTGCGGCGGCGTTTCGTCACGCCGGTCTTCAAGCCGTTCCACTGCGCTCATGAGATCTGGACCAATCGCTTTGCCACCCCCAGATAGGCGCCGCCGTGCCCGCTGGCAAATCCGGGGCGAACCCGGTTCGCGAAGATACCGGGATAGTTAGCTTGTTTTGCGGGCCCTGCTGCGTTATAGAGCCGCCCAAATCCGTCACCTCGACAACCGAAACACAGGCGCCGGCGCGCCGAAGGATCTGCCATGAAAACCGAAATTCACCCGGATTATCATACGATTACGGTCGTCATGACCGATGGCACCGAATACCAGACGCGCTCGACCTGGGGCAAGCCGGGCGACAAATTGAACCTGGATATCGACTCCAAGTCGCATCCGGCCTGGACCGGCGGCTCCCAGCAGCTGCTCGATCGCGGCGGCCGCGTGTCCCGGTTCCAGAAGAAATTTTCGGGTTTCCTCAAGAAGGACTGAGCCTTTCCGACCCTCCTCCGAGGCGAGATCGCAAGACGCCCCTGGCTGGCCAGGGGCGTTTTTTATGGGGCAGCCCCCGCAAGACGCCCCTGGCTGGCCAGGGGCGTTTTTTATGGGGCAGCCCGCGGAGTTCAGTACCGCCAGCCGACGCAGGCGGCGCCGACGGCGATGATGCAGCAGGCGGCGATCCGCGAGCCGGTCAGACGCTCGTTGAGAAAGACGGCGCCCAGCAAGGCTGCGAACACCACGCTGGTCTCGCGCAACGCCGACACCGCGCCCATCGCGCTACCCTGCATCGCCCAGATGATAGCGCCATAGGCGGCGAGCGAAATCAGCCCACCGCTGGCCGCCTTGCCCGCCTCCGCGAGGGGCACCGCGAATACCGTGCGCCGGCCCCGTGCCAGATACCAGAGCGGCACCGCGAGGAAGAACGCGAACAGGCCGCCGGTATAGGCGATCCAGTTCCCTGAAGCGCGCACCCCGAGACCGTCGACCACGGTATAGGCGGCGATGCTGATGCCGGTCGCCAGCGCCGCCGGCAGATTCATGGCGTGCAAACGTCCTGCTCCCGGTGCGGCGCGATCGGACGCAAAATCCGGCGCCGCCTTTTCGGACCGCGCCCTGGCGACCGCCAGCAGGAATATCCCCGCGCAGACGAGGCCGATGCCGACGGTCCCGATCAGATTCATCCACTCCCCGGCCAGCAGGCTGCCGCCGAGCGCAACCAGCGCCGGCGACGAGCCGCGCGCCACCGGATAGGTCTCGCCGAGATCGCCGCTGCGATACATCCGCACCAAAAGCGCATTATAGACGAGATGAATGAGGCCGGAGGCGAACAGGTAAATCGCGCTTGCCGAGGACGGCAACCCGACCGCCGCCATCATCGCCAGTCCGGCGCTGCCGACCGTGATGTTCATGATCAGCATCGACTGCGTGCGATCGGCGCCGCCGCGCAACAGCGCGTTCCAGCTCGCATGCAGGAACGCAGCCGACAACACCAGCACGATGGAAAAGGGGGTCAGCAAGGCCGGATCATCGTGGCGCCGATACCCGACGCGAGCGGACGCGCTCGCGCGGCCGACGCTACCGCGTTACTGTTCGTACTGCTCGAACGCCGCCTTCAGGCGGTTGAGCTGCGGCACCAGCGGATTGCCGATCGTGGCGCGTTCCGCCGCCGGCGCGTGGATCGAGGCGTCGAGACGGCGCACCTTGGCCTGCAGGGCCATCGAACGGGCGATCAGGTCCTGCAACAGCTGCGGCAGTTTTTCGATCATCTCATCCGAACCCGGATCGGCGGCCGAGAGCTTGACCTTGGTCTTCTCGCGGTTGGCCTGGGTCAGCGTCATTTCGCCTTCCTTCACCGCCCGATGCAGCAACAGCCATGACGCCAATTGCATCAGGCGGGTGGTCAGGCGCATGCTTTCGGTCGCGTAAGTGAGGCTGACGGAGCGGTCGAGCGCCTTGGCCTCGGAGCGGCCGGCGCCGTCGAGATAGGCGGCGGTCTCCTCGACCAGGTCCATGCCCTCCCGGAACAGGGTTCCGAATGCCGCCGAATTGGTCAGCCGTTCGCTGAATTGAACAAGCGCGGTTTCGCCTTGCGCACGGTCCGACATGGTTAACGCCCTCACGCCACTGCTTACGCTGCTGCCGGCTTGGAAAGCCGCCGACTTATGATGAACAAATCATTGCGCGGGCGCGGGCCGGAGTCCAGCCGCAAGCGCTATTATGGTTTCCAAGGCGGTGACGGAATAGCAGACAAAAAGGAGCCGCCGTTTCCGGCGGCTTTGAAGTTGATAACAGGGAGGCGTCAAACAGAGTGGACAGGAGCCACTCGGTGTCCAAAATGGACGCTGCTAGTCATAAGCGAGAAAGCTTAATCGATCGTAAACGAACGATTTCTTTCAGGCTTTGTTTGCCATGTCGGCCATTGGCCGAGTGGCACCCACACCTTCCCGTTGTCGTCCCCGCCTAGTGCGCAATTGCGCACGGGGCGCGGGGACCCATAACCACCGAAGCTTGTGATTGAGGAAAAGCCGTCCAGCACTTTTCCAAAATACGGGTTCACGGCGTATGGGTCCCCGCGCCCCGTGCGCAATTGCGCACTAGGCGGGGACGACAGCCGATGGGTGTGGGGTCCAAATTTCCTACGATTTGAAAAAATTGTTCGCCGCTTCCTTCGAGGCGCGCTTTTTGGTCATGGCCGCCTGCAACCGCTCGATCTCCGAGGTCATGAGCGCGATGCGCTCGGCAAGCCCCTCGACCGACAGCAGCGAAAGGTCCTGCCCGATCTCGTGGGTGATTTTCTTTCTCGGCTTGTCGTCATCCTCGATGGCCATGGGTCCAACTCCGTGCTCAACAGGCAGTGAAGCGGTTGCCAGCCCCGACGCCGCTGGCTAATCAGAATGCCTCTCTAAAACTCATAGCGTTTGGCCAAGGACAAATCATGGAAAAAGTCCCTTCGCAAATGACCGTCATCGGCATCAGCAAGCCCGGCGGTCCCGAGGTGCTGTTGCCCGAAACCCGCGCGGTGCCGGCGCCGGGGCCGAATGAAATCCTGATCAAGGTGGCCGCCGCCGGCGTCAACCGTCCCGACGTCGCCCAGCGATCCGGCTCCTATCCGCCACCGCCCGGCGCCAGCGATTTGCCCGGCCTCGAAGTCGCCGGCGAAGTCGCAGCCCTCGGTTCCGGCAGCCACAAGCACAAGCTCGGCGACAAGGTGATGTCGCTGGTGGCCGGCGGCGGCTATGCGCAATATTGCATCGCGCAGGATGCCCAGGCGATGGCGGTGCCGCCGTCGCTCTCGATGCTCGAGGCCGGCGCCACCCCGGAAACGCTGATGACGGTCTGGCACAACGTGTTCGAACGCGGCGCGCTGCAGCCAGGCGAGACGATCCTGATCCACGGCGGCTCGTCCGGCATCGGCACCATGGCGATCCAGCTGGCCAAGGCCTTCGGCTCAAGGGTGATCGTCACCGTCGGATCGAAGCAGAAGGCGGACGCCTGCCTCAAGCTCGGCGCCGACCACGCCATCAATTACAAGACCGAAGACTTCGTCGCCCAGGCCAAGGCGGCGACGTCGGGGACAGGTCCCCAGGTCATTCTCGACATGGTCGGCGGCGACTACATCGAACGCAATTACGACGCGGCCGCGATCGACGGGCGCATCGTCCAGATCGCGCTGCTCGGCGGCCCCAAGGCAACGGCCAACTTTGCCAAGCTGATGATGAAACGGCTGCACCATACTGGCTCGACGCTGCGGCCCCGTAGTAATGCGGACAAGGCCGCCATGGTCGCCGCGATCGAGGCCAAGGTGATGCCGCTGTTGCGCGAAGGCCGCATTAAGCCCCTGATGGACAGCACTTTCCCGTTGGAAAAGGCCGCAGATGCGCATCGGCGCATGGAAACCAGCGAACATATTGGCAAAATTGTGTTGGCGCTTTAACGCTGGCAACCGATAGCCTGCCGGAAACCCTTTGATTTCCTTCGCATTCATGTCATTTATCCGGAAATGTCGGGCGCTTCGCCTCGCCCGCAAACGATGCTGACCGCGGAGAACTGACATTGCGTCTGATCAGGTGCCTTGCGCCCCTCGCGCTGGGCCTCATGATTGTTGCCGCCGCGCCGCCGGCGCGCGCCATCGACGCCGTCAGCGTCCGCGGTGACGCGCCCGCGATCGACCTGACCGCGGTACTCGACCATCAGCGCAGCGACACCGACCGCATTCAGGTCTCCACCGCGCCCGGCACCGACGGCATCGTCCGCCGCATCGAGGTCCGGGCTCGCGAAGGCGGACAGAACTGGGTGGTGTTCGCGCTCGCCAACAACACCGACGACCAGCTCGATCGTCTGATCGTGGCACCCCACTACCGCATCGTGTCGTCGGGGCTGCTGTGGCCCGATCTCGGATTGTCGCGCATCGCCACCATCACGCCGTCGACCGGCGACCGCCCCGAACGGCAGGAGAGCGCGACCGCCGATATCTTCCGCATCACGCTCGATCCCGGCGCGGTCATCACCTTCGTCGCGGAGCTGCGCACCGATAAATTGCCGCAGCTCTATCTGTGGGAGCCCGACGCCTACAAGGACAAGGTCAACTCGTTCACGCTGTACCAGGGCATCGTGATCGGCATCTCCGGATTGCTGGCGCTGGTGCTGACCATCCTGTTCGTGGTCAAGGGCAGCATCATGTTTCCCGCCGCCGCCGCCCTGGCATGGGCGGTGCTGGTCTATATCGGCGTCGATTTCGGCTTCTGGGGCAAGGTGCTCGACATGTCGAACAATGCCGAGCGGGTCTGGCGCGCCGGCGGCGAAGCGATCCTGGCCGCGACGCTATTGGTGTTCCTGTTCGCCTATCTCAATCTCAGCCGCTGGCACGTGCGTTATTCCCACATCACCGTCGGCTGGCTGGCCTTTCTCGGCTCGCTGGTGGCGCTGGCCCTGTTCGATCCCGCGGTCGCCTCGGGCATCGCGCGGATGTCGCTGGTGTTGATCGCATTCGCTGGCTTTGCGCTGATCGTGTACCTGTCGACCCACGGCTTCGACCGCGCGGTGCTGCTGATCCCGACCTGGTTCCTGCTGGTGGTCTGGGTGATCGCGGCCGGCATGGCGGTGGCCGGAAGCGTCACCAACGACATCGTCGGCCCGGCGCTGCTCGGCGGCCTGGTGCTGATCGTGATGCTGATCGGATTTACGGTGATGCAGCACGCCTTCGCCGGCGGCGGAGCCACCACCGGCGCGGTCTCCGACGTCGAGCGCCGCGCGCTGGCGCTGACCGGCTCCGGCGACCTGATCTGGGACTGGGACGTCTCCGCCGACAAGGTCTTCACCAGCCCCGAAACCGAAAGCCTGTTGGGCCTGAAACGCGGCACGCTGGAAGGCCCGGCCGCGAAATGGCTCGAGGTGCTGCATCCGCTCGATCAGGACCGCTTCCGCGCCGCGCTCGACAGTGTGCTCGACCAGCGCCGCGGCCGGCTGGTGCAGGATTTCCGCCTGCGCACGCCGGACGGACACTTCATGTGGTTCGCGCTGAAGGCGCGCCCCGTCGTCGGCTCCGACGGCGAGGTTTCCCGCGTGGTCGGCACGCTCACCGACGTCACCGAGGCCAAGAACGCCGAGGAGCGCATGCTGCACGACAGCGTGCACGACAATCTCACCGGCCTGCCCAACCGCAAATTGTTCATCGACCGCCTCGGCGCGGTCGCCAATTTCGCCAAAACCATGCCGAACCTGCGGCCGACGCTGATGGTGATCGACCTCGACCGCTTCAAGCAGGTCAACGATTCCGTCGGCATCGCGGTCGGCGATTCGATCCTGCTGACGCTGGCGCGGCGGCTGACCCGCATCCTCAAACCGCAGGATACGCTGGCGCGGCTGGCCGGCGACCAGTTCGGCCTGATCCTGATGTCGGAACAGGATCCGGCGCGGATCACCGCGTTCGCCGAAACCATCCGCAAGACCATCCGCGCACCGATCGCCTTCAACGACCGCGAGATTTTTCTCACCGCCTCGATCGGGCTCGCGCTCTCCGATCCGCAGACCCAGCTGTCCGACGAGATCATCAAGGACGCCGAGCTTGCGATGTATCATTCCAAGCGGATCGGCGGCGACCGCATCGACGTCTACAAGCCGGCGATGCGCGCCCGCAAAACCGACCGGCTGACGCTGGAAAGCGAATTGCGCCGCGCCATCGAGCGCGAGGAAATCACCATCCTGTATCAGCCGATCGTGCGGCTGGAGGATCGCTCGATCGCCGGCTTCGAGGCGCTGGCGCGCTGGGATCATCCCAAGCTCGGGCGGATGTCGCCGTCGGAATTCATCTCCATCGCCGAGGAGATCGGCCTGATCGTCGATCTCGGCATGTTCGTGCTCGACCAGACCGCCAAGCAGCTTGCGATCTGGCAGCGCGCGATGCGCTCGCGCGAACCGATCTTCGCCAGCGTCAACGTCTCCTCGCGGCAATTGCTGCGGCACGATTTGATTCACGACATCCGCACCGTGCTGTCGCGCTCCTCGGTGGCGCGCGGCACGCTCAAACTCGAATTGACCGAATCGCTGGTGATGGAAAATCCGGAACACGCCGCCCAGATGCTGACGCGGATTCGCGAGCTCGGCACCGGGCTGTCGCTCGACGATTTCGGCACCGGCCATTCCTCGCTGGCCTATCTGCAGCGCTTTCCGTTCGACACCATCAAGATCGACCAGTCTTTCGTGCGCACCACCAGCCGCGGCACGCGGCCGGTGATCCTGAAATCCATCATCGCGCTGGCCCACGACCTCGGCATGGACGTGGTCGCCGAAGGCGCCGAGACCGATTCCGACGCGGTCGAGCTTTACCAGCTGGGCTGCGAATACGCGCAAGGCTTTGCGTTCGGCGAGCCGATGGACGCCGACGCCGCGATGCGGCTACTGACCGAGGAGCGGCTCGAGGCCGCGAGCTAGCCAGCCGCTATCGTCATCCCGCGCGAAGGCAGAGGATCGAGTTGCGCCGCGGCCGCGCCCGGATCAGCCGCGGCGAGCAGCGGTGGACCCGCTCCATCCGCT
>NZ_SSNA01000182.1 GCF_004799445.1 Bradyrhizobium sp. | reverse complement strand
TAAGCGCCCGCACGCGGGATGGCGTTTGACCTAGATCAATGCGACCTGAACCTCTTTTAGTAAATTTAAGACTTATTTGCAGGGGCCGAGCTCGGTGCAGATATGTCAGACGATCTCAGGAAATGGGCGGCCGAGGCTGCCCGGCAGGCGAGGCTTGAGCGGAATGCCGAAGAAGCGCGGCGTCTCCTGAGCCTTGCTCGATATTGGACGCGGCTCGCCGACGCAGAAGAACGGCAGCACGACCACGCCGCGTAAGTGGCGCCCTACAAGCCGGCGCATGGCTTTTGTCGGGTCACGTCTTTCGTTTAGGTCGATCAATTCGCGCCTCTCGAAACTCTTCCGGACCTTTGAGCAAATGGCGTTTCCGGCTGGCCTGTTCTTCGGCCGGTGCGCCCGAATCGGCGAGGCGGTCAATCTGTACGGCAGCAAGGTCTCGCGCGGTCGGAGAATCACTGCGCTTCTGAGCGCGGGAGACTTTCACGCTGCCTAAGCCGATCGCGACAAGACGGCGGACGGCTTCGGCCATGGTGGGACGATCATCTTGCGATTTTGCCCATGCCTTGATCGGCTTCTGAAATTCTAGCGTCATGCGAACGCCGACCAACGGCGCCGTTCCTGTGGCCGGCCGACCTCGCCTTTTTTGATTATCGTTTATTGACTTCTTCATAAATATACGATTATCGTAAAAGCAAGCCGAGGGGAAGCTGGAACTTCCGCCCCGGCTCTAACCCGAGCCATAAAGGACACGAATCCAATGACCAAGGCTGACCGCGTGCTTAGCACGCCACCCACAAACACGTCTGCAAACAACCCCAAATCTTCGCGACGTGGCTTCCTCGTCCAGGCGGCTGGCGTCGCGGCCGGCGGCGCTGCCATTGGCGCTGGCCTGCCATTGCCTGCGCCACCAACCGCGGCCGGGCAGACCCCTGACGCCGAATTGATCGAACTCGGCGCCCGATTTGAGCCGTTGGTCGACCGATATTACGTCGCACACCGGCGTTGGTCGGCCGCGTTGGCGCAAACCCACACCGAGCACGATCGGAAGTTTGGTGAGCCAAGGGACCGAGATTACCAGGATACGCCAGAAATCCGGGCCGCGTGGGAGGAGACTTGCGAGCGTAATGGACTTGATGACGCGTGCGCGCGGCAATCGGCGATCTTCAAGGAAATGGCACCACTGGCGAACGCCATCAACGCAGCGTCCGTTACCTCGATCGAGGGGTTTCGCGCAAAGGCGCTGGTTGCTTTCTGGGAGGTTGCTCCGCTGTGTGCAGGGGAAACTGAGTTTTCGTTCGACGATGCTTATCCGTTCCAGCAGCTGTTTACCGCCGTCGCAGAACTTTGCGGGCTGAAGGATAAAATGGTGGCAACGGGCTACGAGTTGCCTGACATCGGCATGGTCGAAGCCGCCCCCGATGATGATGCTGACGACGAAGGGGAGGAAGCGTGATGGCGGACAACGTCCTTGCATTCCCCGGCAATAAAACGAGCGACCATCCCCGATCAATATCGTCGTCAGGGCGTCCATATCGCGTCCGCGGCGAAAAGAATATGCACACCCTGTTATTTCGGAGCCGGGAATCGATACTGCAGTCAGACGAGCCTGATCTGGTTCGGGACGTCTGCTTCGACATCGACAGGGCTAAGGGGAAACTGGAGAGGATCCGAGCGCGCATCGAGAGCCTGCAGGAATACGCAGCCACTGAAATTCAGTTGCTCACCGACGCGGACACCAAGCTTAGTGCCGCGCTCGTCGCTGCTTTGCTCTCGACCCAGAGGCAAAGATGAAGCGCCGGCGCCGATCGGTCAGAAAGCGCAACCGGCAACGGTTGGGCACTCACGCAAGGCGGCTAAGGCGGTAACGACGAGGGGCGCGGGGCTTGGGTCCCGCGCCTCACTTCTGCACAGCTGGTGCGCAACAGCCGTCGTTGGTCTGGACCGGCGGACACGGAACCGAGCCATAGGAGCAAAATACGCAACAGTCGCCAGCGAGGGGCTTAAGGCGGATCCCGCAGCCCTTACAATCATAGAAGAACACGCAGGCATTGGTTGGCATGGTTTCCACGGCCTGATGGCCGCATGAAGGGCAAGTCAGAGTTGATTCCAGTTGCATGGTTTCCCCATGGAGCACAGAGGAACAGGTACGATAGACGAGCCGGGTCTACCCCGGTACCGGGCTTAGTACGGACACCATTTATTCGAAGACGGGCGCGGGCTCATGTCCGCGCCCCTAGCGCCAGTCGCATTTGGCCCGCGCTAGTGATAGCCATGCCGGCCGGGGTTTCTTCGATATAGCCGAGTTCAAGTAGCCTATCGCTCAAGTTTTTGGCTATCGATCGGTTTCTGCCCTCATCGACTTGCTCCAGAGCATCGAATTCAGCAGCAGTGAGAAATTCATCTAGACGCGTCATTGCCCCAATATGCGCCTGCGGTGATCCGGTTCAAGCCGGCACGCTGCCACTACCAAACTGACCACTACCAGGTAGGCTCCGGAAAATGGCTTCGTCAGCTCGCCAAAATAGGCCGCCTCGACGCGCTGACGAATATCATGGAACGCTTCCTCGAAAGCCTCATTGATCCACCGGGTCGCGTTTTCGAGCGATCGCGCGGCCTGCACGGCCGCCGTACCCCACCTGCACCCCCGCGTGGGCGCGGCCGTGCTTGGCGAGCCCTGCGCTGGCGCCGATCGGCCGGGATTTGCGCTATGACCAAGAAGCCCGAATTTCGTCCCGAAATGACCAAGAGCGGTCGATGGTTCGTGGCAATAACTACAGGCTATGGCCCGGATTCCCACGTCGGCGATTTTGCGACTAAGGAAGAGGCGCA
>NZ_SSNA01000181.1 GCF_004799445.1 Bradyrhizobium sp. | reverse complement strand
CGCCTATTTGCCCTTCCACTGGGGCGTGCGCTTGTTGAGGAAGGCATCCATACCCTCGCGGAAATCCTCGCTCATATAGGCGCGCAGCACCAGATCCCGGCCCTCCTCGCGCGACAGCGTGCGGCGAACGCGAAGCACCGCTTCCTTGGCGGTCTCCATCGTGATCGGCGCGTGGCCGGCGACCAGCTTGGCGGTCTCACTGGCGCGGCGCTGCAGCGTTTCGACGTCGGGCACGATCTCGTTGAGCAAGCCCAGCGCCAGCGCCTCGGGCGCCTCGATCAGCCGCGCCGTGAAAATCAGGTCCTTGGTCCGCGCCGGCCCGACCAGCGCGACGACCCTGGAGATATTGGACATCGACAGGCAGTTGCCGAGCGTGCGCGCGATCGGAAAGCCGATCCGTGTCGTCGCGGTGCCGATCCTGATGTCGCAGCAGGCGGCAATCCCCGCCCCGCCCCCGGTGCAGGCGCCGGCAATGGCTGCGATCACCGGCACCCGGACCCTTTCCAGGGCCCCCAGCACGCGATCGATCCGCTCCTCATATTCGAGCGCATCCTCCGCGGTCTTGAAGGCCCGGAACTGCGAAATATCGGTGCCGGAGGCGAACGCCTTGTCGCCGGTGCCGGTCAGGATCATCGCCTTGATCGAGCGGTCGGCGTTGACGGTCTCGCAGATCGCCGCCATCTGTTCGTACATCGCAAAGGTCAACGCATTGCGCGCCTGCGGACGGTTGAAGGTCAGACGGGCGATGCCATCATCGACGGTGTAGATCAGGTCTTCAGTCTTTTGTACCGGGGCGTCCATTGCACGCTCTTTCTGTTCTTGTGACTTTCAGTCTTTTTGGCGTTCGGTTCTTTGAAGTTCAATTCCAGGAGCTTCGCGCAAGGGCTTGCAAAGCCTGCGCCAAACGCGCGCCGCGAAGTTCGTCTACCGGTTCAGCCGACGGCAGCCTTTGATTTCGGCATCGGCACCACGTCGCGTCCTTTCAGGACCTCCATGGCGGCGTTCACGCCGCCGCTGCGATGCGGCACCTTGGCGAGATCCAGCCCCATCTCAACGCCCGACAACGTCCCCATCAGCATCAGGTCGTTGAAGTGTCCGATATGGCCGATCCGGAACGCCTTGCCCTTGAGCTTTCCAAGCCCGGTGCCCAGCGACATGTCGAAGTTCTCCAGCACCACCTTGCGGAAGGCGTCGGCATCGTGTCCGTCCGGAACCATGACCGCGGTCAGCGCCGGCGAATAGGCGTGCGGGTCGAGGCAGACAAGCTCCAGGCCCCATGCCTTGGCCGCCGCCCGGCTCGCCGCGCCGTGACGCTGGTGCCGGGCGAAAACATTGTCGAGCCCCTCCTCCTCCAGCATCGTGATGGCTTCCTTCAGCGCGAACAGCAGATTTGTCGCCGGCGTGTAGGGGAAGGTGCCCTGCTTGTTGATCTCGATCATGTCGTGCCAGTCCCAGTAGGACCGCAAGGAGGCGTTGGCCCGGGAGGCCGCCAGCGCTTTTTCCGAGACCGCGTTGAAGCTCAGGCCCGGCGGCAGCATCATGCCCTTTTGCGACCCGGCGACGGAAATATCGATGCCCCAGGCGTCATGCTCATATTCGAGCGAGGCGAGACCGGAGATGGTATCGACCATCAGCAGCGCCGGATGCTTGGTGCGATTGAGGGCCTTGCGAACCTCGAGCGGATGGGTGACGCAGCTGGTCGAGGTCTCGTTGTGCACGACCAGAACGGCCTTGATCTTGTGCGCCCGATCGGCGGCAAGCCTGGCCTCGATCTGGTCGACATCGGCGCCGCGCCGCCAGTCGGTGGGCAGGAATTCGACGTCGAGCTTGAACTTGTCGGCAATGCCGCGCCACAGCACCGCGAACTGGCCGGTCTCGGCCAGCAGCACCTTGTCGCCTGGCGACAGCGTGTTGACGATCGCGGCTTCCCAAGCGCCGGTGCCCGACGCCGGATAGATGATGACCGGCTGTTTGGTGCGGAAAACGCGCTGCATTCCGGCCAGCACCTTGTAACCCAGCTCGGCGAATTCGGGACCGCGATGATCCAGGGTCGGCATGTCCATGGCCCGCAGCACCCGGTCGGGCACGTTGGTCGGTCCTGGAATCTGTAGAAAATGCCTTCCAGTGTGCACGGTCATCTGGCGTCCTTCCCCGGGGATTCTGTTTCGCGTGGGTCGAATATCACTATTTGGCGGGCTTGTCCCCCGCCCGGGAGATGCCGTCAATGCATACGTAAGGGTAACCCCTTGGCTTGCCAAGACGAATACGCATGGCCGTGAGGCCCTGCGGGACTGGCGCTCTCAGGCGCCCGGCGGCAATTGGCGGCGCAATACGTTCCCGGTCATTCCGCGGCGACGGGTCGTGGCGCCGACAAACTCACGTCACCCGGCTCGAACGGCGTCTCGGGGTGCATCAGGAACGCGCAGAAGCCTCCGAGCAGCAACAGCCCCATCGACATCAGGAACGGCAGATACCAGTTACCGGTCACGTCGATCACGTAGCCTGCCACCAATGGCGAAACGATCGCCGCCAGCGCCGAGCCGCTGTTCATCAGACCTGCCGCCGTGCCGGAATATTTCGGGGCAATGTCCATCGGTACCGACCAGATCGGGCCGATGATCAACTCGGCAAAGAAAAATCCGCCGGACAGGCACAGCGCGACGACCGTGATGTCGTGGATGAACAGGATCGGGAACAACGACAGCAGCGCGCCGGCGAAGCCGGTCACCGTGACGCTCAACCGCGCGAAGCGGACGTTGCCGGTGCGCTTGAAAATGCGATCCGACAGAATGCCGCCGAGGCTGTCGCCGACCACGCCGGCGAAGAACACACCGGAAGCAAACAGCGCCGAATTCTTGATATCCAGGCTGTAGTTGTTCTTGAAGAACAGCGGCAGCCAGTTCAGGTACAGCCACAGCGTCCAGCCGTAACAGAAATAGGTCAGCGTGACCGGCCACATCCGGCGCATCAGCGGTCCCCACGGCACCTGAGGCCGCATATTGGCCGGACGCGGCGGCAGCGAAGCCAGTTCGGCCGCGGTAATGGTGGGATGGTCCTTGGGCTCGTTGCGGAAATACCAGACCCAGACCACGCCCCACAGCAGGCTGACCAGTCCGAGCGCGATGAACGAGCCGCGCCAGGTCAGCCAGGCCATCAATACCGCGATCAATGGCGGCGTCGCGGCGTTGCCGAGGCGCGCGAAGGCGTGCGTGAGGCCCTGGGCAAACCCTCTTCGGTTCGCAGGCGTCCAGTACTGCATGGCGCGCGTGGCGGTCGGGAAAGTCGCGCCCTCGCCAAATCCGAGGGCAACGCGGGCGATGAACAGCGTCAGCAGGCTGGTGACGAAGCCTGTCATGATGGTTGCAGCCGCCCAGATAAGACCGCACCAGAACAAGGTTTTTCGTGGTCCGAAGCGGTCGCCGACCCAGCCGCCGATCACCTGGAACAGCAGGTAGGGATAGGCAAAGGCCGAGAACACCAGACCCAACTGGGTGTTGCTGAGGTGGAGCTCCTTTTGAATCTCGCTGGCGGCCGTGCCGATGTTCACCCGGTCGACATAGGTGATGAAATACATGATGCAGAGCATCGCCAGCACGACGTGGGTGGGCTTGAACCGAAGCCGCATTTACTGCCTCCCGAACTCGCTCTTATTGCTATTATGACGGCGCCAGCCCATCGACACAAATCGCGCTGATCGTTCGCGTCGCCTCAGGTCTTTACCACCTTCAGATGGCCCGTGGAGTTCGATTGGGTCGGCTCTTCCAGCGCCTTCATCGCGGCGTCGACGCCACCAGAGCGATGCGGCACGCCGGCCGCCGACAGACCCATCTCCACGCCGGACAACGCGCCCAGCAGGGTAAGCTCATTGCACTCGCCGAGATGGCCGATGCGAAATACCTTGCCGGCGACCTTCGACAGCCCCGAGCCGAGCGACATGTTGTAGTTCTCCAGCACCACTTTGCGGAACTTGTCGGCGTCGTGGCCCGGCGGCATCAGCACGGCGGTCAGCACCGGGGAATATTCCGCCGGCTCCTGACACAGCACTTCGAGCCCCCAATGCGCCACCGCCGCGCGCGTCGCGGCGGCAAGGCGCTTGTGACGGGCGAATACGTTATCGAGCCCCTCTTCAAGTAACATCGCAATGGCTTCGCGCAGCCCGTAAAGCAGATTGGTGGCGGGCGTGTAGGGGAAGAAGCCGTTGGCATTTGGCTTGAGCATTTCCTCCCAGTCCCAATACGACCGCGGCATCTTGTTGGTCCTGGCGGCGGCACGGGCCTTTTCCGAAATCGCGTTGAAGCCGAGCCCCGGCGGCAGCATGAAGCCCTTCTGCGAACAGCTGACGGTGACGTCGACTTTCCACTCGTCGTGCCGGAAGTCGACCGAGCCGAGCGAGGAAATCGTATCCACCAGCAGCAGCGCGGGATGACCGACTTTGTCGATCGCGGCGCGGATCTCGCCGATCCGGCTGGTGACGCCGGTGGAGGTCTCGTTGTGCACCACCATGACCGCCTTGATGGCATGCGCCTTGTCCTGGGCGAGCCTGGCCTCGATGTCGGCGGGGTTGGCGCCGTGGCGCCAGTCGCCGGCTAAGAACTCGACATCGATACCCCAGCGCGCCGCCATCTGCTGCCACAGCGTCGCGAAGTGGCCGGTCTCGACCATCAGCACCTTGTCGCCCGGCGACAACGTGTTGACGATGGCCGCTTCCCAGGCGCCGGTGCCTGAGGAGGGGAAAACGATCACGGGCCCTTTGGTCTGGAAGATCTTCTGGCAGCCCGCGAACACCGCCTTGCCGAGTTCGGCGAACTCGGCGCTGCGGTGGTCGATGACCGGCATATCCATGGCGCGGAGCACACGGTCCGGCACCGGGCTCGGACCGGGAATTTGCAGGAAATGGCGTCCCTGGTGCTGTGTCACGGATCCCTCCTCTGTTCGACTTCCCAACATATTGCATTCGATTTCCGTGGCAGCAACTGATAAATTGTGTACAATTTTGATCGGCGCCCTCCCCCGTCCCGGCGTAAGGTTCCAGCCATGAAACCCCTGATTCCAGACGACACCACTTCACAAGCCCTGACCGCGCAAGCCCTGGGCGGCGGACCGGATCGCGCGCGGGAAGACCAGTCGCTGCATGACGAAACCCTGACAAGGCTGCGGGATTACATCGTCGAAGGCAGCATTGCCGAAGGTGGCCGCGTTCCCGAACGCCAGCTTTGCGAGATGCTGAAGATATCGCGCACGCCGTTGCGTGAGGCGCTGAAGGTGCTGGCATCCGAAGGTCTGGTCGAGCTGTTGCCCAACCGGGGCGCCCGCGTGCGGCCCCTGAGCGAGCAGGATCTCGGCGAACTGTTCGACGTCATGGGCGGGCTGGAGGGTCTCGCGGGAAGGCTGGCCTGCGAACACATTACCGATGCCGAAATCGCCGAGATCGAGCGGCTGCATTACGAGATGTATGGCTTCTACCTGCACCGCGACATGCACGGCTATTTCCACGTCAACCAGCTGATCCACCAGAAGATCGTCGAAGCCTCGCGCAACGCGGCACTCAAGAGCGCCTATGCGAACTTCGCGGGGCGGATTCGCCGGGTGCGCTATTCCGCCAATTTCGCCCGCAAGCGTGAGCGCTGGGGCGAAGCGATGCGCGAGCACGAGACCATCCTGGACGCGCTGCGTCGCCGCGCGGGAAGCGAACTCAGCGACATCCTGTTCAAGCACCTGCGTAACAAGCGGACCGCCGCGGTCGAACATCTGAAGACGGACGGCATGGCGGCTTCCGAGCCTGCCTGATAGCCTCGTCAGCAGGCCCAATCCGAATTTTTGCATTCAAATCAGAAAAGCGAGCCTGGCGGATTGCATTTATCACTCGGCCAAATACGAGAAGGACCATGTTTGCCGGCAGGTGGGATGGAATGACCGACAGCGGCTCATCAAAGCTTGAACAGCGGCTGAAGCGCGAAATCACGGGCGACGTCTTGTTCGATCCGTTCAATCGCGGCCGCTACGCCACCGATGCCTCGTTCTACCAGATCATGCCGGCAGGCGTGGTGGTGCCGCGCAGCATCGACGAGGCGCTGCGGGCGCTGGCCATTGCCCGCGAGGCCGGGCGGACCGTCACGCCGCGCGGCGGCGGCACCTCGCAATGCGGGCAGACCGTCAATGACGGCATCGTCATCGACTTCTCCAAACATCTCAACCGCATCATCTCGTTCGACGCTGAAAGCCGAACCTGCGTGGTCGAACCGGGCATCGTGCTCGACGATCTCAACCGCCAGCTCAGGAAACACGGCCTGTGGTTTCCGGTCGACGTCTCCACCGCCTCGCGCGCCACCATCGGCGGCATGGCCGGCAACAATTCCTGCGGCGGGCGATCGCTGCGATACGGCACCATGCGCGACAATACGCTGTCGATGGAGGCGGCGCTCGCCTCCGGGACCACGCTGCATTTCGGCGAAGTCGCGCGGGATCCTGCACCATCGAATTCGAGCGACAGTCGCCTCGACCTGTTTCGCGACATGCTGGCGCTCGGCGCGCGCGAGGCGGCTGAGATTGCCGACAAATTCCCAAAGGTGCAGCGCCGGGTCGGCGGCTACAATCTGGATGCGCTGGTGCCGCGCAACGCGCCCAACAACATGGCGCATCTATTGGTCGGCTCGGAAGGAACGCTGGCCTTCACCACCCAGGTCGAGCTGAAGCTATGGCCGGTGATCCGCAACAAGGTTCTGGGCGTCTGCCATTTCGGCAGCTTTTATGAGGCCATGGACGCCGCCCAGCATCTGGTAAAACTGCGGCCGATCGCGGTGGAACTGGTCGATCGCACCATGATCGCGCTTGGCCGCGATATTGCGATGTTCCGCCCGGTGATCGATGCGACCGTGCGCGGCGATCCCGACGCGCTCCTGATCGTCGAATTCGCCGAAGAGGATCAGGCCGACAATCTGCAGAAACTGAAACAGCTTTCCGAATTGATCGGCGATCTCGGCTTTTCCTGGAGCAATCCGCAACGCAAATGGGGCGGGGTCGTCGATGTGGTCGAGCCCGCGACCCAGACGGCGATATCGGATTTCCGCACCTCCGGCCTCAACGTCATGATGTCGATGAAGCAGCAGGGCAAGCCGGTCTCCTTTGTCGAGGATTGCGCGGTGCCGCTGCCGCATCTGGCCGATTACACCGCGCGGCTCAACGCCATCTTCGCCAGACACGGCACCCGCGGCACCATGTACGCGCACGCCTCCGAAGGCTGCCTGCATGTGCGCCCGGTGTTGAACCTGAAGCTCGATAAGGACGTCAAGGCGATGCGCGCCATCGCCGAAGAAACCTTCGTGATGGTGCGGGAATACAAGGGCTCGCATTCCGGCGAGCACGGCGACGGCATCGTGCGATCGGAATTCCACGAGACCATGTTCGGCTCAAGAATCATCGCCGATTTCCGCGAGGTCAAGGCGCGCTTCGACCCGGACAAGGTGCTCAATCCCGGCAAGATCGTCGACGCGCCCAGAATGGACGACCGGTCGCTGTTTCGTTATCCGCCGGATTACCGCGTCACCGAGTTCAAGACGGCGCTCGACTGGTCCGCCTATCCCGGCGCCGCCGGCGGGTTCCAGGGCGCGGTCGAGATGTGCAACAACAACGGCGCCTGCCGCAAGCTCGAGGGCGGCGTGATGTGCCCGTCCTATCGCGCCACCCGCAATGAGAAAGACGTCACGCGCGGCCGCGCCAACACGCTGCGGCTGGCGATCTCCGGCCAGCTCGGACCGGACGCGCTTGCCTCCGATGCGATGATGGACACCATGAAGCTCTGCGTGTCCTGCAAGGCCTGCCGGCACGAGTGCCCGACCGGCGTCGACATGGCCAAGATGAAGATCGAGGTGCTTGCGGCGCGGCGGGCGAAACACGGGCTTTCGTTGCGCGACCGGCTGGTGGGTTTTCTGCCGCGCTATGCGCCGTTGTTGGCGCGCCTCGCCCCGCTCGCCAATTGGCGCAACAACAGCCCGTTGCTGCGTAAGATGCTCGAGCGCGTCGCCGGCATCAGCGCGCAGCGCGCATTGCCGGAATGGCGGCGGGATATTTTCGAGCCCGCGAGCGAAGTCTTCGGCCCCGCCGACGGACGCGAGGTCGTGCTGTTCGCCGACACCTTCAACCGCGCTTACGAGCGTGAAAACCTCGACGCCGCGCTGCGCGTGCTGGTCGCCGGCGGCTATCGCGTCCACCTTCCAAGGCCCGCCGACGCTGGCCGGCCGCTGTGCTGCGGGCGGACGTTTCTCTCGGCGGGCCTGGTCGATCACGCCCGCACCGAACTCGACCGGCTGGTTGCGACCTATGCGCCATTCGCCGCGCGCGGCGTTCCCATCGTCGGTCTGGAGCCGAGCTGCCTGCTGACGCTTCGCGACGAATTGTTGTCGCTGCGTTCCGACGAAACCGCGAAGAGCGTCAGCGCGCAGGCGCTGATGTTCGAGGAGTTTCTGGTCCGCGAGGCCGGCGCGGGCCACTTGCGGCTGTCGCTCGGCCCGATCGCCGGCCAGGCGCTGGTGCACGGCCATTGCCATCAGAAATCCTTCGGCGCGTTCAAATCGGTCGAGCAGGCGCTTCGGCTGATTCCGGAACTGCAGGTCGAAACCATCGAATCGAGCTGCTGCGGCATGGCCGGCGCGTTCGGCTACGGCGCCGACACCTACCGGACCTCGATGGAGATGGCCGAACTCTCGCTGTTGCCTGCCGTGCGCGGCGCCGATGCGAGCGCGCTGGTGATCGCCGACGGCACGTCGTGCCGGCACCAGATCAAGGACGGCACCAACCGTGCCGCCATTCACGTCGCCCGCGCGCTGGCGATGAGCCTCGACAGCGCGCGCTCAAACCCTTATCCCTCCCCCATCAAAAAGGAACCTGTCCATGGCTGAACTAACCCTCGACGTCGCCCGCAAGATTCTCGATGTAGCGCTCGCCAAAGCCGTCGAGAAAAAACTGAAGCCGCTGGTCATCACCGTTCTCGACGCGCGCGGCTGCGTCAAAGCCACCGCGGCCCAGGACGGCACCAGCCTGATGCGCAGCGAGATCGCCCATGGCAAGGCCTATGGCGCGCTGGCGATGGGCATGGGTTCGCGCGCGCTGTTCCAGCGGGCGCAGGAACAGGCCTATTTCGTCAGCGCGGTAAACACACTGGCGCAGGGACGTCTGGTGCCGGTGCCCGGCGGCGTGCTGATCCAGAAGGACGGCGTACTGCTCGGCGCGGTCGGCGTCAGCGGCGACACCTCCGACAATGACGAGATCTGCGCCATCGCCGGCATCGAGGCGGCGGGATTGAAGGCCAATCCGGGGTAGTCAAAGAAACCGGGAACAAAGAATGGATTTCGTTGAACTGGGAGGCGTCGGGCTACGCTACGAGCTCAGCGGCAACGGTGACCGCACGCTGGTGCTGGTGCACGAAATGGGCGGCACGCTCGAAAGCTGGGACGACATCGCGCCACGGTTCGCGGGTTCTCGCCGCGTATTGCGCTATGACACCCGCGGGGCTGGACTGTCGCAGAAGGTGCGTGGCGAGCTTGGCATCGACACGATGGCCGACGATATCGCCGCGCTGCTCGATGCGCTCGGGATCGCCGGCCAGGTGGCGCTTGCGGGTATCGCCGTCGGCGGTGCGATCGCCCTTCATTTCGCCGCCCGGTACCCTGAGCGCACCAGCGCCGTCGCGGTCGGCAGCCCGGCTACCGCCGTCGCGCCGGATCGACGCGCCGCGGCGCTTGAGCGCGTCGCAAAGATCGAGGCCAACGGCATGGCATTCGCCGTCGAGGATGCGATGCTCAATGGCTATGCCCCGGAGCTTCGCGGTGACGTCAGGCGCTTTGAGCGATATCGGGCGCGATGGCTCGGCAATGATCCCCTGAGCTATGCCACGATCTGGCGGATGCTGGCAGGCCTCGACATGCAAGGCGAACTGGCCAGGCTGCGTTGTCCGGTGCTGGTGATCGGCGGCGGATTCGATCGCGTGCGCCCGCCGCCGCTGGCTGAAAGCGTGGCCAAAGCCATCCCCGGCGCTCGCTACATCGAACTGCGCACCGGACACTACATGGCGGTGCAAACGCCCGAGCTGATCTACGATTGCGTCGACGAATTCCTGAGAACGGCCGGCGCCTGATCGAACCTGCCAATCGCTTTATCGGACCAAGGTTTTCCCGCATGACCCCACCCCCCGCACAGCAGATTCCCGGCGTCTATCATCGCAGGATCGGAGATATTGTCGTCACGGCCGTCAGCGACGGCTATCTGGACGGCAACCTCGAGGTGATGCGCAATGTCGATCTCGAACAGGCGCATCAGGTGCTGCGCGATGCGTTCCGGCCGGCGCGGCGAACCAGCGTCAATACCTTCCTGATCCATTCAAAGGGCCGCGTGGCGATCGTCGACACCGGGTCCGGCGATTATCTCCAGCCTACCGCCGGCTTCGTTCAGCGCAACCTCGCGGCCGCCGGCATCGATCCGAAGTCGATCGACACGGTGCTGCTCACTCACATGCATCCCGATCACTCCGCCGGCCTGACCGACATGACGAACGGCCAACTGTTCTTTCCGAACGCCGAACTGGTCATGCACGAGAACGAACCGGCGCACTGGTTCGACGATGGCGCGATGGCGAAGGTCGATGAGCGATCGAGAAAGCTCTATTTCCTTGCGGGCCGCGAACAGGTCGCGCCCTACAAGAGCCGCACGCGGTTATTCCGGCAGGGCGAGGTATTTCCCGGCGTGACCGCGGTGCCGAGTCCGGGGCATACCCCGGGCCACACCGCCTATCTCATCGCATCGGGCAACGATCAGCTGATGATCTGGGGCGACACGGTGCACGTGCCGGAGGTGCAGACCGCGTTTCCCGAAGCCGGCATGGCGTTCGATACCGATCTCGCCGCGGCTGCGGCTTCGCGCAAACGCATGTTCGACCGGGTCTGCGCTGACGGTGTGCTGATCGCCGGAATGCACCTGCATTTCCCGGCATTCTCGCGGCTTCGACGGCGGGGCGACGCCTACGCGCTCTATCCCGAGGCCTGGGTTCACACGCTGGATGCGACCTAGCGGACGTCTTTGACCGCGGAAAGCAACGTCTCTCCTGCCGTGCAGCCAATCGATGTCGTTTTTTCCGCTGCTACGCGGCTTCCGTTCCAAGTGTCGGATTTTTACAACACTGCGATCTAATTTTTTCGGCGTCACAATCGCGCCGCACGAAGATCAAAATTTAAAATGCAGTCTGCTCCTGTTCGACGCAAATCCCAGGGGATACTGAATGCGACAAGAACGAACGCCGATTAATGGCGACGGGGAGTCGACTGGCTACACCTTCTTCTTTCAGATAGCGAACCAGAGTGGACGGCGGGCCTGTTGTGTAAGGGTGGACGCGTCAAACATACACGAAGCGTCGGCTCTCTTTCGGCAGAAATGGTCTATCATCGAGTCGATGGCCCGCGACGGGATCAACAGCAGGGTCGTCGACGACGGTGTCATAACCCTCGTTATGCCTTGATCTGCACTTGTTACCGATCAAACGACACCTCGCCATGTCCACTTTGCACCAGAGGCGCTCGGGCAGCCAGGCATGCCTTTGAACAACGGCGTCAACAGCCGCTAATTTTGGTGCAGCAAGCCAGGCCGCCATCGACAAAATAGACGATTTGGAAAAGGCCGGTGGTCGGCCTTGTTGACCCGTCCAGTGGCTGTTCCACAGACGGAACTTTTTCAATTTCTGCAGGTTCCTCGACAATGGCAGACGTTGTGAGCTTCGTCCTCAGGCGGTGGTTTGATGCAGCCTGAAACTTGATCCCACAAGTTGCCGCCAATGCAGATGACCGATAGCGAGCTTCGTGCATGAAAATCCTGACCGTCGATGTCGGAGGGACTCACGTCAAAATACTGGCCACCGGCCAGAGGCAGCAGCGGGAGATCGTTTCCGGGCCAAAAATGACGGCCCGGCAAATGGTCGGCGACGTCAAGAAACTTGCCAAGGATTGGGCTTACGACGTGGTCTCGGTCGGCTTTCCCGGACCGGTTCTCCACGGCCGTCCCGTCGCCGAGCCTCGCAATCTCGGAGCTGGCTGGACCGGATTCGATTTTGCTTCGGCATTCGGCCTGCCGGTAAAGGTGGTCAACGATGCGGCGATGCAGGCTCTCGGCAGCTATCGGGGCGGAAGGATGCTGTTCCTGGGATTGGGAACGGGACTCGGCTCTGCGATGATCGTGAACGGCATTGTCGAACCGATGGAGCTCGGCCATTTGCCCTACAAGAAGGGCACCTACGAAGACTGCGTTGGCGAGAAGGGTCTCGAACGCGCCGGCAAAAAGCGCTGGCGCAAGCTCGTCAAGGATGTGATCGAACGATTGGTCGCGGCCACCGAACCCGAGGATGTCGTCATCGGCGGCGGAAATCTCATGCACCTGCACAAGCTGCCGAAAGGATGCCGGGCCGGCAACAATGCCTACGCCTTTATCGGCGGATTTCGCATGTGGACCGGCGCGCACCCACCGATCCACAGCGGAGGCCGGGCATGACGACCTTCGACATGACGCCCCATTTCATTGGCTGCATTTTGAGCCAGACTCCCAGCCCATCAGATTGCTTCTGTTGCCCGGGTTTCACCGGAACCTGAGAGCCTCTCACCGCTTATCCAGTGCCCGCTGAGATGAGATCGCGGACCGTTGGGGGCCACCTTGATCGATGATCTTTGGTACAAGAACGCCGTGATCTATTGCCTGTCGGTCGGCACCTACATGGATGCCAACGGCGACGGCATTGGTGATTTCAGCGGCCTGTTGCGCCGTCTGGATTACCTGAACGGGCTCGGCATTACGGCAATCTGGCTGATGCCGTTCCAGCCGTCTCCCGGCAAGGACGACGGCTACGACATCTCGGATTATTACGGCGTCGACTCGCGGTACGGCACGCTGGGCGACTTCGTCGAATTCACTCATGGCTGCCGGCAGCGCGGCATCCGCGTGATCATCGATCTCGTGGTCAACCACACCTCGGATCAGCATGGCTGGTTTCGCGACGCGCGACGTTCCAAGGATTCACCCTATCGCGACTGGTATGTGTGGTCCGACAAGCGGCCGGCCAACGCCAACACCGGCATGGTATTTCCCGGCGTGCAGAAATCCACCTGGACACGCGATAAGGAAGCCGGTGCCTGGTATTTCCATCGCTTTTACGACTTCCAACCCGATCTGAATACCTCGAACCCGCATGTGCAGGCCGAAATCCTGAAGATCATGGGCTTCTGGATTCAGCTCGGCGTCTCCGGCTTTCGCATGGATGCGGTACCGTTCGTGATCGCCACTAAGGGCGCCAAGGTACGCAAACCGGTCGAACAATACGACATGCTCCGCTCGTTCCGCGAATTCCTGCAGTGGCGGCAGGGCGACGCAATCATCCTTGCCGAGGCCAATGTGCTGCCGGAAACCGACATGGAGTATTTCGGACGCGACGGCGACCGCATGCACATGATGTTCAATTTCCAAGTCAATCAGCATCTGTTCTACGCACTGGCTTCTGCCGATACGAGGCCGCTGGCGAAATCGCTGACGGCGACCAGGCCGCGGCCTGCGACCGCGCAGTGGGGATTATTCCTGCGCAACCATGACGAACTCGACCTCGGCCGCCTCACCAAGGCGCAGCGCGCGACCGTGTTCAAGGCGTTTGGCCCCGACAAGAACATGCAGCTCTACGACCGCGGCATTCGCCGCCGGCTGGCACCTATGCTGGGCGGTGACAGGCGGCGGCTGGAATTGGCCTACAGCCTGATGTGTACGCTTCCGGGGACGCCGGTGATCCGCTATGGCGATGAAATCGCGATGGGCGACAATCTCGACCTGCCCGAGCGAAATTGCGCCCGAACGCCGATGCAGTGGTCGACGGAGCCGCATGCCGGCTTCACCGAAAGCGACCGGCCTTGCTCACCCGTGATCGACAAGGGACCCTACGGCTACGAACACGTCAACGCCGCCAAACAGAGACGCGACCCGAACTCAATGCTGAACTGGACCGAACGAATCGTTCGGATGCGCAAAGAGGTTCCGGAAGTCGGCTGGGGCGACTTCAAGGTGATATCGGTGCGTGATCCGGCGGTGTTGGTCCTTCGCTACGACTGGCGCAACAACTCGGTCCTGTTCGTGCACAATTTCGACGAGAAGCCGCGCGAAATCGCATTTGCGTCCGGTCTTCCGGGCGAGGCCGGAAAGCTTCTGGTCAATCTACTGACCGAAGACCACAGCCATGCCGACGAAGGCGGCCGCCACAGGCTGATGCTGGAAGGCTACGGATACCGCTGGTATCGCATCGGCGGCCTCGACTATTTGCTCAAACGCAGCGACATCAACACGGATGCCGCAGGCAGGACCAGTCACCCCGCCTGAGCCGACCCGCCCAGGATCACGCCCTCATTGCCGCGCAGATCGAGCGCGCCTTGTATTTTCTCGCCCTCGCGATCGAGAAATGTCGACAGCACGATTTCGCGCCCAAACCCGATCGAACCCGAGGCGACGGAAACCGGCTCGGGACCAAGATTTAACGCAATGACGACGGCGCCGCCCTCACCTTCGCGGCGATAGAGCAGGATATCGCCCCGTGCCGCGACCGGCTGATAGGCACCGGTCACAAGCTGCGGAAATTTCTTTCGGAGCGCGATCAATGCCTTGTAGAGACTGAGAATGGAGCCGATGTCGGCATCCAGATTAGCTACGTTTTCATGCCTGTAGTCATCCGCCAACGGCAACCATGGTTTGGCGGTCGAAAATCCCGCGCCAGGCGTTGCGTCCCATTGCATCGGCGTGCGGCAACCATCGCGACCGACGCCAATACCCGGCACATTCTTCTCAAAGGGGTCGCGCACCTGGTCGGGCGCGATCGCGACCTGATGCATGCCGATCTCGTCGCCATAATAAAGCGTCGGTGTTCCCCGCAAGGTGAGCAACAGCATCGCCGCCACGCGCGCCTGCTCCTTTCCGACCCGGCTCGCGACCCTCGGACGGTCATGATTGCCGAGCACCCAGTTCGGCCACGCGCCGGCTGGCAACGCGGATTCGTAATCGGCCACGGTCTTTTCAATTGACCGAGCGTTCCAGGGCGTCGACAGCAGCAGGAAATTGAACGGAATCTGGGCGCCGGAAAGATTATTGCCATAATAGGCAACGAGACGGTGCAGCGGCAGATAGACCTCTCCGATCAGGACGCGATCATCGAATTCGTCGATGACGCGGCGCATCTCGGCGATGACGCCGTGCACCTCCGGCTGGTCGGTCGAGTATTGCGTGAGGATTTTCTCATGCGGCGGCCGGCCTTCGACGAAGTGCGGATTGGCCGGGTTGTCGCGAAATTCGGCATCCTTGATCAGGTGCCAGATCACATCGACCCGGAATCCATCGACACCCTTGCCGAGCCAGAAGCGCATCATGTCATAGATCGCCGCCCGCACCGCGGGATTGCGCCAGTTCAGATCCGGCTGCTGGGCCAGGAAGGCGTGGTAGTAATACTGGCCGGTCGCCTCGTCATGCTGCCAGGCACATCCGCCAAATTCCGACAGCCAGTTGTTCGGCGGCCCGCCCTCCGGCTTGCCATCGCGCCAGATATACCAGTCGCGTTTGGGATTGTCGCGCGAGGCCCGGCTTTCGACGAACCATGGATGCTGATCGGAAGTGTGGTTCGGCACCAGATCGAGGATGACCCTGAGGCCGCTGTGATGCGCCGCAAAGGCCAGCGCATCGAACTCATCCATGGTGCCGAACAGTGGATCAATGCCGGTATAGTCCGAGATGTCGTAACCGAAATCAGCCATTGGCGAGGGAAAGATCGGCGATAGCCACAGGGCGTCAACGCCGAGCGACCGCAAATAGGGCAGACGTTCAATAATCCCTCTGAGATCGCCCACCCCGTCGCCATTGGAATCCTGGAACGACCGCGGATAGACCTGATAGAAGACGGCGTACCGCCACCAATCCTTTTTATGATTCATCCCGGGCAACCGTCCTCGTTCCATGCGGCAAGACAATGCCTGATGCGCGGAGCGGTTCACTCCACAGATGAGGTGCTCGAACCAGTCCATGTTTGACAGAGCCGGGCTGATCGTAGGCGCACCCCTAACGTAACAAAAATGTTGCGGAAAGCTTTGAATTGAGACGATATTTTGGTCGATGCCCGCGTCGCGCCGGCGGCCGGCGTCCGCCGAAGTTGGCATCGCCCCTCATGACGGCGACGAGCAGTCTGGTCCGCGCTCGGTGCGAGGGGGCAGCCCCGCTCACAGTCTGGGTCGCAAATTGACGGGAAAAGCATAGATTGCCGGTATGAAAAACATCGGATTCCTATCGTTCGGGCACTGGACGCCCTCTTCCCAGTCGCAGACCCGCTCGGCGGCGGACGCGCTCCTGCAATCCATCGACCTGGCCGTCGCGGCTGAGGAGTTGGGCGCCGACGGCGCCTATTTTCGCGTTCATCACTTCGCCCGCCAACTCGCCTCACCCTTCCCTTTGCTGGCAGCCGTCGGCGCGAAGACCAGCCGCATCGAGATAGGCACCGCGGTCATCGACATGCGCTATGAGAACCCACTCTACATGGCCGAGGACGCCGGCGCGGCCGATCTGATCTCGGGGGGACGCCTGCAGCTTGGCCTTAGCAGAGGATCGCCCGAACAGGTCATCGATGGCTGGCGGTATTTCGGCTATCAACCGGCCGAGGGCGAGAGCGATGCCGATATGGGTCGACGCCATGCAGAGGTCTTTCTCGACGTGCTGCGCG
Organism: Bradyrhizobium sp.; assembly: GCF_004799445.1. GTDB lineage: Bacteria > Pseudomonadota > Alphaproteobacteria > Rhizobiales > Xanthobacteraceae > Bradyrhizobium. The sequence goes on along the minus strand of NZ_SSNA01000181.1, from coordinate 39,955 downwards.
GCCAAGGCTTCGCGCAGCCCAGTCCGCGCCCGATGTTTCCAAACCCGCCGGGATTGCTGCGTCCTGAACCGCACTCCTCGGGGCTGCGTGATCGCATCTGGTGGGGAGCCGGCTCGAACGCCACGGCCATATGGGCAGCGAAGCTGGGCATGAGCCTGCAGAGTTCGACGCTCAAGAACAACGAAACTGGCGAGCCTTTCCACATCCAGCAGGCTGCCCAGATCAGAGCCTACCGCTCGGCCTGGAAGGAGGCAGGCCACCAGCGCGAGCCACGGGTGTCCGTTAGCCGCAGCATTGTCGCGATCATGGACGATCGCGATCGTACTTACTTCGGCCGTGGTGGAGAAGATGATGACCAGATCGGCTTTATCGACCCGCAGACCCAGGCGATTTTCGGCCGCGGTTATGCGGCCGAGCCGGGCGTTCTGATTGAGCAGCTCAAAAAGGACGAGGCCATCATGGAGGCCGACACGTTACTCTTGACCGTGCCGAACCAACTCGGCGTTGCCTACAATACTCACGTCATTGAATCGATCCTGACCCACGTGGCTCCGGCTCTCGGCTGGCGCTGAGCCTGTTGCCATCACTGACCAGACATTTTCCGGCCTAGTCCCTTCAGAGGAGTCCGAGCTTGAGCGTTGCTTTCACCAAGGAAGACAGTGCCGAAACCGCGTCAGAAACGCTGCTGCCCGACCGCCCGGTTTCACCTCATCCGAACCTTGTGACGGAATCAGGATTGAAGGCTCTGGAACTTCAGCTCCAGCAGGCGCGCGAGGCGTTTGAGACCGCGCAGAAGATCGAAGACGTCAATGAACGGCGGCGCCAGGCAGCCATCCCCTTGCGCGATGTGCGCTACTTTGCCGCCAGAGTTCGGTCGGCTCAGGTGGTCCCCAAGACTACGTCAACCGATATTGTTGCCTTTGCGAGCACGGTGACCTTCAGGCGCGAGGATGGGCGCGTGCAGAAATATCATATCGTGGGTGAGGACGAAGCGGACCCCAAGGCCGGTTCTGTTTCCTTCGTATCCCCGGTGGCACGGCTTCTGATGGGCAAAGCTGTTGGGGATGTCGTCGGTACATCCGGTCAGGAACTTGAGATCATGGCGATCTCGTAACCCGCCCGCACCGGACGCAGCCGATATTCGAAAATGTCCGCTTCGCGCCAACAGCGGCCGTTCGACAAACTGACATTGACTTCATGTGCGAAAACCCGCCGCGGGTATCGCTGAAGAGGCCATGGCACGCACAGAAAAGGGCGATAGCTTAGGGAGCGACTATGATCGGCATCGGAGCAACGGCGGGAATTCAGGCGCGATCCCGAAACGATACCTGTTCGATGTTTGAGGTGCCGCCTGGTGCCGCAAGCGGCGGCCACACCTGGTTTCGTCCCTTTTGCTTTGCCGCATAGAGAGCCGTATCCGCGGCGGCAATCAGCTCCGCTCCCGTGAGTTCGTTAACATAAGCCGACGCGACGCCGAAACTCGCAGTGACGATTCCGAAGCCAGGCCCTTCGTTTGGAATGGTCGCCTTTTCGACCGACCTTCGAATCCTTTCGGCGACCCGCATCGCATCAACCAACTGCACCGCGGGCAGCACTATCAGAAATTCTTCGCCGCCGTATCGGATCACCACTTCCGACCCAGCGCCGACCTCGGCGATCAGGATCGCAGCCAGCCGCTTCAGGCAGAGATCGCCCGCGCCATGGCCGTATCTGTCGTTGAGCCGCTTGAAGTGGTCGATGTCCATCAAAATGACCGACACCATTGGATGTGGTTCGCCATTCGCCGCCCACAGCCGGCGCAGCTCGATTTCCAGGTGATGGCGGTTCGCCAGACCGGTGAGGGAATCGCGCCTTGATGCTGCATCGGCTAGCGAATGGCGAAGGCGGTCTCGCAGGGAGAATAGATAAGCGCGTCTCAAATCGCGCTCCATCGTGTAGTTGGCAACCAGAGTGATATACGCGCAGATCGCGAGTTGGACCAGGATCATGACCGCGACCGGATTGGAAATGTAGTTGGCCGACAGAACGACGGCCGCATGACAAATTATGACGGCCGCAGTTACGAAGCGCGCAAAACGAAATGGCAATCGATGCAGCGATACGTTCGCGTATAGAAGAGTCGGAATGACAACGTACTGATAATGCGCGGCACTTTCGCTTGTCGTGGACGCAAAGCCGTAGTCTATCTGCAGAATGATGAACAGCGGAACGCTGGCGGCCAAACATTCGCGAACGAAGGGTGGCGGGCGCTTGGTCATCGCCCAGGCGGCAAAGAGCATCCACGGCGTGACCAGGCCGAGATGAAGCAGCGTAGCAACGCGAAGCACATCAGGAACGAGCAGCCAATCGGCGATCAAGAGGAAATTATACAGGACGGCTGAAACAAGGATACCTACTCTAAGTCGCGCGCACCGCCGCTCTTGCGTGTCTTGCTCGAACTGTCGTTCCAGTGCAGCAGGGAATACGATCGTGCGCCTTCCGCGCCCCATGAAGGCTTCGACTGTTTCGAGCGTGACTGACAAATCGGCACCCTGTTTGCCTTGCAGGGTATCAGTATGCAGTCCCGGTGCTTTCCAAGGAATTTCGGAACGAAGTTAACGGTTAGCTTACGTTGCTAAGAATTCGATCAGGCGGCGATCGTTCTGCGTGTCGCTTTCATTACCGATGCAATCTTGCGAGCCTCGGGGTAGTCAGTGCGTGCCGCGCCGACCGTCCGCTTCGCGCCATCAGCCGCCGTTGCCGGCAAGCGGATGCACAGGCGCGCGGTCTTTAAGCTTGATCAGCCGCAATTCCAGACCGGCCCGATCGGCGTCCGCGTCCAGCAAGGGCCGAAGGTGCCGCCATTGTAGCGACCACCGTAAAAGCCGGGCCGGCCGAAATAGTGCCACTCGTCATCGTACCCGTAATACCGTGGGATTGGATCGATATACCAGGGGCGCCGGTTGTGGCGCGCCTGGCGCCGCATCGCATCTTTCTGGGCGTAAAGTGGAAGGCTGTTGCTCAGCGGCTGATGATAGCCCGGCAGGAAGCCGTAGCCATGCCAGACTGGCGCCGGACGTTTATGAGCTGGCGCAGCCGGCGCGACGACCGGCAGCAGCGACAGGACGATAGCAATCGACAGAAATACGAGGCGCGACATAAGCACACCATAGACGATCGGCTGTCGGGACGCGATTCAAATCTAAGTGCAAAGTCCAGCGCAACGGCTTCCGGCTCGCTTGCGAAACGACCGCTTTGCCCCAACGGCGGCCGGTCAGAATCGATCTGCCGATTGAGCCGGGGGGCAAAACCGAACGCGCGTTAGGACCTTGAACTTCGGGCTCTCACCACGTCGATTTCACCCGCCAGGGCTGCTCAAGAATACCCGGCTGGCGAGCACATCGGTTGCCTCCAACGACATGATGTCGCTGGCGGTCAGGACGCGGTCGAGGTCGGCGACCAGCCGGTTGGCCTGGCGCAGCCGCATGCGATCGAGCGCGTTTCGGATCGAACGTGCGTTGGAAAACAATGGTTGGGCCTTGCGCAAGCTGATGTAGCGAATGAACGCCTGGCGCGCATCGGGGCTAAACCTGTAATTCATATCGTGCAGCATCAATGCCGCGATCGCCAGCAACTCGTCGTCGGAATAGTCGGGAAAGTCGATGTGGTGGGCGATCCGGGAGCGGAAGCCGGGATTGCTGGCGAAGAATTTTTCCATGCGGTCGCCGTAACCGGCGAGGATCACCACCAGATTCTCACGCTGCGATTCCATCACCTGCAGCAGGATCTCGATCGCTTCCTGCCCGTAGTCGCGCTCGTTGTCGGGCCGATGCAGGTAATAAGCTTCGTCGATAAACAGGACTCCGCCCATTGCCTTCTTCAATATCTCCTTGGTCTTCGGTGCGGTGTGCCCGATATACTGCCCCACCAGTTCATCGCGGGTGACCGACACCACCTGGCCGCGCCGGATAAAGCCGAGCTTGTGCAGGATGCTGGCGATCCGCAGGGCCACCGTGGTCTTGCCGGTGCCGGGATTTCCAGTGAAAGACATATGTAATGTCGGCACCTCCGACGTCAGGTTCATGCGCTTGCGGATTCGTTCGATCAGCAACAGCGAGGCGATCTCGCGAATGCGCGTTTTGACCGGCTTCAGGCCGATCAGCTCCCGGTCGAGCTGGTCGAGTACCTCGCCGATGCCGACGTCGTTGAACTCGCGGCGCAGGTCGACCCGCTCGAGCGGCGGGGTCTGGTCCGCATCTTGCGGGACGGCCGATGGGCTGACTGGCGAATTCATTTGTCACCGTAGCGCATGCCCTCGGGACGGTCGACAGCATACGATTTCGTGGTGTAGCGGATGTTGCGGCCGTTCGCTTCGTGGCGATCGAGACGAAAGCCGGGTTCCTGTTTCGGCCGGTTGACGATGAACGACAGCCGCACCGACTCCCAGCCGTGGCTGGAATCGAAGGCCGACATCCGGATGTAGCGGTCGCCGTACACCTTGCGGCATTCGTTCAGTTCCATCAGCACGCCCGCGGCGTCATGGAGATCGAACATCGGCAGCCCCCACATTTCCCAGAAATTATTGCGAGGATGCGGATCGTCGGTGAATTCGATGTTCACCGCCCAGCCCTTGCCGAGGCAATACTGGACCTGCCGCGAAATCTGTTCGTCGGTGAGATCGGGCAGGAATGAAAAACAACCCTGGGTGACGCGCATGATCCTGTTCCTTACATCGAGACGCTGGCGGTGGGGGCATAGTCCGGCATGTCGGTGGACTCGTAATTGAAGGTGACGTCCTTCCAGACCTCCAGTGCCGATTTCAGTGGCGTGCAGGTCTGTGCCGCCTTGGCGAGAATCTCGGGGCCTTCATGCAGATAATCGCGGCCTTCGTTGCGGGCGAGAATCATCGCTTCCAGAGCGACACGGTTGGCGGTGGCGCCCGCCTGGATTCCCATGGGATGACCGATGGTGCCGCCACCGAACTGCAGCACCACGTCTTCACCGAGATGGTCGAGCAATTGATGCATCTGGCCGGCGTGAATGCCGCCTGACGCCACCGGCATCAGCTTGTTGAGACTGGCCCAGTTCTGATCAAAGAACACGCCGTGCTCGAGCTGCATCCGATTGAAGTCCTCGCGGCAGATGTCGTAGTAACCGCGCGTCGTCGCGGGATCGCCTTCGAGCTTGCCGACAACCGTTCCGGCGTGAATATGATCGACGCCGGCGAGCCGCATCCATTTCGCGATCACGCGGAATGATACGCCGTGGTTTCGTTGCCGTGTGTAGGTCGAATGCCCCGCCCGATGCAGATGCAGGATCATGTCGTTGCGGCGCGCCCATTTCGCCATCGACTGGATCGCGGTGTAACCGATCACCAGATCAATCATGATGACGACAGAACCGAGCTCCTTGGCGAACTCCGCACGCTCGTACATGTCTTCCATGGTACCGGCGGTGACGTTGAGATAGGTTCCCTTGATCTCGCCGGACGCCGCTTGGGCCTTGTTGACCGCCTCCATGCAATAGAGAAACCGTTCGCGCCAGTGCATGAACGGCTGCGAATTGATGTTCTCGTCGTCCTTGGTGAAGTCGAGCCCGCCCTTTAGCGCCTCATAGACCACGCGCCCGTAGTTGCGCCCCGACAGGCCGAGCTTCGGCTTCACGGTGGCGCCAAGCAGCGGACGTCCGAACTTGTCCATGCGTTCGCGCTCGACCACGATCCCGGTCGCCGGGCCCTGAAACGTCTTCACATAGGCCACGGGCAGCCGCATGTCCTCGAGCCGCAGCGCCTTCAGCGGCTTGAAACCGAACACGTTGCCGATGATCGAGGCCGACAGATTGGCAATCGATCCGTTCTCGAACAGGTCGAGATCATAGGCGATGTAGGCGAAATATTGCCCCGGCGAATTCGGCACGGGATCGACGCGGTAGCATTTGGCGCGATATTTCTCCGCCGCCGTGAGACGATCCGTCCATACCACCGTCCAAGTCGCGGTCGAGGATTCGCCGGCCACCGCCGCCGAGGCCTCGATCGGATCGACGCCATCCTGCGGCGTCACCCGGAACAGCGCGATGATGTCGGTGTCCTTCGGCTCGTAGTCGGGCTCCCAGTAGCCCATCTTCTTGTATTCCATCACGCCGGACTTGTAGCGATCCTTGCCGCGGACGGTCATCGATTGCTCGTTCATGATATTCTCCTCAATGGTGCTGACCGGCGAAATCCGGATCGAAAGGTTTTCCAGTCATTCGGCGGCGGACGCGATATTTCCGATGCGCGGATCAAGCGCGCCGGATCGATAGCGCCTGGCCATGTTCGATAGCGGCATCACCCTGATCCTGCTGGCGTGGCCGGCGGTGCCGAATTGCTCGAAACGCTCGCGACAGAGCTCGCGCATCTGGTCCATCGCCGGCTTGAGGAATTTCCGCGGATCGAATTCGCTTTTGGTCTGGGTCGCGACTTTCCGGAATGCCGCGGTCATCGCCAACCGGCAGTCGGTGTCGATATTGACCTTGCGGACGCCGTGCCTGATGCCGCGGACGATCTCCTCGACCGGCACGCCCCAGGTCTGCGGCATCTCGCCGCCGAATTGATTGAACGCGTCCTGCAGCGGCTGCGGCACCGAGGACGAGCCGTGCATCACCAGATGCGTGTTCGGAAGACGGCGGTGGATTTCCTCGACCACTTTCATGGCGAGGATCTCGCCGTCCGGCTTGCGCGAGAACTTGTAGGCGCCGTGCGAGGTCCCCATCGCGATCGCCAGCGCGTCGACCCTGGTGGCGCGAACGAAATCGACCGCCTGATCGGGGTCGGTCAGCAACTGATCGTGGCCGACCTTACCTTCGACGCCATGGCCATCCTCCTGTTCGCCGCCGCCACGTTCGAGTGAGCCGAGCACGCCCAGTTCACCTTCCACCGAGGCGCCGATCCAGTGAGCCATCTCGACCACGCGGCGGGTGATATCGACGTTGTAGTCATACTCCGCCGGGGTCTTGGCATCGGCCTTGAGCGAGCCGTCCATCATGACCGAGGTGAAGCCGTGTTGAAGCGCGGTGGCGCAGGTGGCCTCCTCATTGCCGTGGTCCTGATGCAGGCAGAGCGGAATCTGCGGATACATCTCCTCCAGCGCGTCGATCATCTTCGACAGCATGATGTCGTTCGCATAGGAGCGCGCGCCGCGCGAAGCCTGGATAATGACGGGCGCATCGACGCCCGCCGCCGCTTCCATGATCGCAAGGCCCTGCTCCATGTTGTTGATGTTGAATGCCGGCACGCCGTAGTCGTGCTCGGCCGCATGATCCAATAGCTGCCTCAGGGTAATTCGTGCCATCGCCGTCTCCGTGTCCTTCCTTGTCGCGCGAAACGCGTCATGTGTGGGTCGTCGCCATTCTCGACCGCGCGAGGCAGCGCCGGGCGGTTTCCGCGACGGCCTCCGCGGTGATGCCGAATTCGCGATACAGCACCTCCGCCGGCGCGGAGGCGCCGAAACCGCTCATGCCGACGAATTCGCCGCTGTCCCCGAGCCAACGCCCCCAGTCGCCCTCGACCGCGGCCTCGACGCCAATCCTTGGCACGCGTCCCAGCACGGCGGTGCGGTATTCGCGCGATTGCTGGCGAAACAGATCGAAGCACGGCGCCGAGACGACCGCGGCGCGGATGTTGTTCTGTTCGAGCAGTTGGGCGGCCACCAGGGCAATCGTGACCTCGGAGCCCGTCGCGATCAGGGTGACGTCACGGCCCTGCTCCGGCTCGACCACCACATAAGCGCCGTAGGCCACCAGATTGGCGTCCGCCGTCGCGTCGCGGAACGCCGGCAGCGCCTGCCGAGACAGGCACAGCACCGAGGGGGTGGTCTCCGCGCGCAGCGCGCAGTCCCAGGCTTCCGCGGTTTCGATGGCGTCAGCGGGCCGAAACACCAGCAGGCCGGGAATCGCCCGCAGCGCCGCGAGGTGCTCGACCGGTTGATGGGTCGGCCCGTCCTCGCCCAGTCCGATGGAGTCGTGCGTCATCACATGGATGACGCGGATACCCATCAGCGCCGCCAGCCGGATCGCCGGACGGCTGTAATCGGCGAAGGTCAAGAACGTGCCGCCGTAGGGAATGAAGCCGCCATGCAGCGCGACGCCGTTCATCGCCGCCGCCATCGCGTGCTCACGAACGCCATAGTGAACATAATCGCCTTCGAAGAAATCGCTCCGCACCGGCCGCTGCGTCCTGGCGCGGGTGAGGTTGGAGTGAGTGAGGTCGGCCGAGCCCCCCAGCAAGTTCGGCAGGACTTCCGCAATGGCGTCGATCACCAGTTGCGACGCCTGCCGGGTAGCGATGGTAGGCCGCTCGGTGCCGAAGCGGTTTCGGAGCTGATCCATTGCGCCGGCGTATTCACACGGCAATTTCCGATTCAGCGCATCATGAAACGGCGAGCGCGCAGGAGAGTGATGACGCCTGGTCCGCTCGATCCAGTTCCGCCGGGCCGCCTGCCCTCGCGTCCCGATCGTGCGCCATTGCTCGGCGATTTGTTGCGGAATCTCGAATGGCTGATAGGGCCAGTTCAAAGCAGCGCGCGTCCTGGCGACTTCATCGGCGCCCAGCGGCGCACCATGCGCCTTTTCGGTACCCTGCCGGTTCGGCGCGCCGAAACCGATCACCGTGCGACAGGCGATCAGCGATGGCCGGTCACTGCCGCGCGCGCGTTCGATCGCCGCGGTGATGGCTTCCGGATCGTGCCCGTCAATACGGCAGGTCGACCAGCCTGAGGCCTGGAACCGCACCAGCTGGTCATCCGAACAAGACAGCGACGTCGATCCGTCAATCGAAATTTCGTTGTCGTCAAACAGGACGATCAGCCGGTTGAGCCGCAGGTGCCCGGCCAGTGAAATCGCCTCATGGCTCAAGCCCTCCATCAGGCAGCCGTCGCCGGCGAGCACGTAGGTATGATGATCGACGAATTCGTCGCCGAAGCGTGCATTCAGCAGCCGCTCGGCCAGGGCCATGCCGACCGCCGTCGCGATGCCCTGCCCCAGCGGCCCGGTGGTAGTTTCCACCCCGGGCGTATGGCCATATTCAGGATGACCTGGCGTTTTGGAGCCCCACTGCCTGAATGCCCGGAGCTGGTCCGACGTCACGGCCTCGTAGCCCGTCAGATGAAGCAGCGCGTAGAGCAACATCGAGCCATGGCCGGCGGACAAGACAAACCGGTCGCGGTCGGGCCACGCCGGATCGACGGGGTCGAACTTGAGGAAACGCGAGAACAGCACCGTGGCGACGTCGGCCATGCCCATCGGCAGGCCCGGATGTCCCGACTTTGCCTTTTCGACCGCATCGATGGCCAGGAAACGAATCGCGTTCGCCATCTCGGAATGCGCAACATGCGCGCGGCCGGTAAAGGATTGGAGAGCGTGAACACTCATGCTGTGCGCCTCTTGCGTTCCATCAGTTGCAGGATCAGTGGGGTGAGGATGAGCTGCATTGCGAGGTCGAGTTTGGCCCCGTGAATCACGATCGAATTGGCGCGCGACATGAAACTGTTCGGAATCATCGACAGCAGATAGGGGAAGTCGATGCCGCGCGGATTCCTGAGCCGGATCACCACCATCGATTCGTCCGGCGTCGGGATCCAGCGCGCGATGAACGGATTCGATGTATCGACCGTCGGTACCCGCTGGAAATTGATGTCGGTCTCGGCGAATTGTGGGCAGATGTAGTTCACGTAGTCCGGCATCCGCCGCAGGATGGTGTCGGTCACCGCCTCCGCGCTATAGCCGCGGTCGCTGCGGTCGCGATGCAGCTTCTGGATCCATTCCAGATTGATGACCGGTACAACGCCGATCTTGAGATCGGCATGTTGCGCGATATTGACCTTGTCGGTCACCACAGCGCCATGCAGGCCTTCATAAAACAGCAGATCGGACTCTTCCGGCAACGGGCCCCATTCGGTAAACGTGCCGGGCGCCGCGCCGCATTGCTTGGCCTCTTCATCGTCGTGGACGTAATGACGCGTCGTTCCGGTGCCGGATTCGCCGTAGTCGCGAAACAATCTCTCCAGCTCTTCGAAAAGATTGGTTTCGGGGCTGAAGTGGCTGAAATGCCTGTTGCCGCGCTCGGCCTCTTCCGCCATTTTCGTGCGCATCTCGAAACGATTGTAGCGATGAAAGGCGTCGCCCTCGATATAGGCCGCGGCGACCTTTTCACGACGAAAGATATTCTCGAACGTCTTCTTCACCGACGTCGTGCCGGCGCCCGACGAACCCGTGATCGAAATGATGGGATGACTGCGCGACATCAAGGATTACCCCGTCAGAGAAACAGACCACGCCGCGCAAACAGCGGTGCGTCGCTGTTGTCGAACATCGGCTCGATACCTCCGTGAATGGCAGTGACGTCGCGAACCCCGCGAACCGAGCCCATGATCAACGGCACACGCTGGTGCAGCGTTCTGGCACCAAGTTCGAGAATTCGCCGGCGCCCGGTCGACGCCGCGCCGCCCGCCCATTCCATCACCAGAGCCATCGGATGCGCTTCGTAAAGAAGGCGCAGACGTCCTTCGCGATATCCGGGGCGAGCGTCCGCCGGATAGAGAAACACGCCACCGCGCACCAGGATGCGAAGGGACTCCGCGACCAGCGAACCGATCCACCGCATATTGAAATCCGCGCCGCGGTCGCCGTTGGTACCGGCCAGACATTCGTCGATGTAGGCCCGAACCGGCCCGTACCAGTGCCTTCGATTGGACGCGTTGATGGCGAATTCGGGCGTATCAGGCGCGACCTGAACCTTCATCGCGCTCAGCACGAACTCCCGCGCGCGCCTGTCGAGAATGAAGATATCGACGCGCGCGTTGAGCGCGAGAACGAGCGTGGTTTGTGGGCCATAGACGACGAAACCCGCGGCGCATTGCGCCGTGCCAGGCTCAAAGAAAGTCGAGAGAACATCATTGCCCGTTGGGCGGATCGAGAAGATGGTGCCGACCGAGATGTTGTTTTCGAGATTGGCTGATCCGTCGAGCGGATCAATCGCGATGCAGAGCGGCGCATCGGCATTCAAGATTTCCGGCAGTGGCGTTTCCTCGGAAAGAATCGCCGCCAGCGGGGCACCGCGCAACGCGCGCCGGATCAGTTCGTCGGCGATGACATCGATGTCTTTCTGCTGATCGCCGTCCGCGTTGATGCCGCCATTCCGTCCGGTGATGCCAGCGAGCGGCCCATCTGCGATCAGCGCAGCCATTTCGATTGCCGCGACGGCAACAGCCTCGATCACTTCGCCCATCGCGATGCCGTGCGGCGCCTGCGACGCACAGCGATCAAGATGTGAACGCAGCGTCATGCGTTCGTCCATGGCCGTCTCCCTGTGCCCTCTTCCGGGGCGCCCGTCACCGCCGGTTCGGCGAGCCGTTCCCGTAGCGAAGCGCAATTTGCAGAATTAGGGAAATTTTGTTATCTTCTAATAGACCAAAGTTTTCTTTATAATGGTGGCGACCATGGCAGGCCGGTCCTTGCGGGAATTGACGATCCGCCAGTTGCGTGCGCTGGCCGCGGTCCAGAAGAGCAAATCAGTCACCGCTGCGGCCAAGCAGCTCCATCTCACGCAACCCGCGGTTACACTGCAGCTTCGCAACCTGCAGGCGCTCGCAGGGCTGCCTTTGATCCAGCGGACCGGCGATGGCATGCTGCTGACGGATGCCGGGCGCGAAGTGCTCGCGCTCACCAACCGGATAGAGGCCGCGATTGCGGATTGCGAAACCTCGCTGGAGATGATGGCGGGGAAAACCGCGGGCCGCATATCAATCGGCGCCGTCAGCACCGCGAAATATTTCGTGCCCTTCATGATCTCCGGATTTTCGAAGCGCCACCCGAACATCGATGTCACGCTCTTTATCGGAAACCGGCAGGAGATCGGCACGGCGCTACGTGGCTATGATCTCGATTTTGCGATCATGGGCCGGCCTCCGGCAGACATCGAGATGAACGTGCATCTGATCGGCGATCATCCCCACGTCATCATTGCGCCGACGGGGCATCGCCTGGCACGAAAATCCCGCATCGCGCTGAGCCAGCTCGAGTCTGAAACGTTCCTGACGCGTGAACCCGGATCCGGAACACGCGGCCTGATGGAGCAAATGTTCGAAACCGCCCGCATCCGCCCGAAAATTGGCCTGGCGATGAGCAGTAACGAAACCATCAAGCAGGCGGTGATCGCCGGACTCGGCATTGCGTTCATTTCCGCGCACACCGTCGCCTCCGAGCTCGACGAACGACGATTGGTTACGCTCAACGTCGATGGCCTGCCGGTGGTCCGGCAATGGTTCGTGCTCTCTCGCAAGGACAAGATCTTGCTGCCGCCGGCGCAGGCGATGCTCGATTTCCTCAGCGCCAAGGGAGCTCAGTTTCTGCCGAGAGCCCATGGCCGGATTCGTCTCACCCGGATGTCAGGCCGCGGCAAGCGCTGACGACGCCTCTCTGTTCGGGTTCGTGCGTCAAGTATCAATCATCCCGACAAATGGCGACGCGTCGACATTCTTCCAAACTGTTGGGCCTGGAAGGCCGAGCTAGTTGGCGAGCTTGATGCCGGCATCCTTGATCACTTTCGCCCATTCGGGCGTTTCTTTCCTGATGACCGCGGTAAACTCAGCCGGCGTGTTGCCGACCGGCTCGAGGCCAAGCTCGTCGAACTTCCTGCGCACCTCCGGCATCGCCAGGGCCTTGACGGTTTCGCCGAACAATTTATCCAGAACATCCTTCGGCGTGCCGGTCGGCGCGAGCAGCCCGAACCACGGCACGGCCTCGAAGCCAGGGAATCCGGATTCCGCCATGGTCGGCAGGTCGGGCGCCAGGGCCGAGCGCTTGATCGAGGTGATCGCCAGCGCGCGCAATTTGCCTTCGCGCGCGAGCGGCACCACGTTCACGATATTGGCGAACGACATGGTGATCCGGTTGGCGAGCAGGTCCGGCATCAACGCCGTGGTGCCGCGATAGGGCACCGCTGCAATATCGACATGCGCCATGTATTTGAACAATTCGGCGGCCAGATGCTGCGACGTGCCCACGCCGGCATGGCCATAGGAGAGCTTGCCGGGCTCCGCTTTGGCGAGCGCCACCAGTTCCGCCACGGTCTTGACCGGCAGCACGGACGGAACGGCGAGCACGTTCGCCGCGATGAATACCTGCGAGATCGGTGCGAAGTCCCTGAGCGGGTCGAATGGCAGTGTTTCATACAGGCTCGGACTGATGACCAGCGACGGGTTGCCGCCCATCAGCAACGTGTAGCCGTCGGCGGCCGCCTTGGCGACGCGCTCGGTGGCGATGTTGCTGCCGGCGCCGGGAATATTCTCGACCACGAACGGCGCGCCCCAGACTTCCGCAAACCGGTCGGCCAGTATGCGCGCCGCAAGGTCGGGAGCCGTGCCGGGTGTGAAGCCGACCAGGATTTTCACCGCCCGGTTCGGATAACCGGATTGCGCCGATGCCGTCTGCGCCGCCAGCAGCACAAGCAGGGCGGCGAACAGGTTCGCGGCGAGCTTCATCGTTCCCTCTATCGTCCCGCATGCCCGTTTGCCCGGTCTTTGCCGTCGGACTTGACGGCAAGTGTGGCACCGGCGAGCAGTGCCCGCAAGGCGGCCCAGAGCGCGATCGGCTGCCAGCAGCCGCGGCACCGGTGAGCGTGACCACAGCCTCGAACAACCGGATATCTGGTCGGCGACCGCTTCGCGCGACAAGAAGTCAGTCGCGAATATCGACCGCAGGCATCACATCTCATCTTTCGAGGAGAGCACGACGGAAAGCAAAGTCGAGGCGTACCGGGAAGCGGCGTGCGGATCCATGTGCGGCGCGACGGCGAGATATTCCTTTACGGCCGCGAGCGCCGGCCGGCTGCGATCCGTCAGCCTTGCCAGCGTGGCTGCAACCGCGGAGTCGAGTTCCGCCGCCGGCACCACCTCGCTGAGAAAGCCCAGCGCCAGCGCCTCGGCCGCGCCGATTTTCGCCCTTGTGTAGATGAGGTGCATGAGCCGCTTGGGCGGCACCTTGCCGAGTACGGCCGAGATGGCGAGGGTTGGGGGCAGGTTTGTATCCATTTCCGGGAGAGAAAACGTTGCCCCCTCGGCTGCAATCGACAGATCGCATTGCCCGACCATTGCACAACCAAATCCTCGCGCCTCGCCCTGCACGACCGCGATAACCGGGACCGGCGTCGCGCGGATATCCTCGTAGAGGTCCAGAATCGGTTGCGTGATGCCAGTTCGCATGGCCAGTGCGCTCTTCGGTTTCGCGGGAGCGGGGCCCGGGTCTCTCCCGAGACAGAAGTGCTCTCCTTGCGCCCGAATAATGACGGCTTTGACCGAGGGATCGGCGCCGCTCTCGCGAATGGCATGCCCTAGCGCCGAGACATCCTCGGTCATCAAGCGGTTGCCGTGATCCGGGCGGCTCAACGTTATGGTGGCCGTGAAATTGGCTTCGTCGTGAATTACGAAAAACGGAGCACTTTCCATCGTTGTCCTTTCGGGAGTACGGCTTTAGGCAGGAATGCCTTCGAGGCAGGTGACGTCACGTCGTCGTCAAGTCAGCCCTTGATCGTGTTGCGGACGCCATGAAACAGCACCTTTAATCCGGAGATCGGCTTTGCGGGATCCTGCGCTTCGCCTTCGGCGCCGTCCTGAGGTCCAAGTTGGGCCGCGAAGTTGCGGGCAAACTCGTTCATGATCACCTGGGCCGTATTCTGGATCAAAGCGGCGCCGCGCCCGTATTGGGCAATCGAACCAGCCAATTGTACATCGGTGTCGACAAGCACGCGGGTGCCTTCAGGCGCGCTTACGAGGGCGAACACAACGTTCGCCTGCGCGGTCCCTCTCGCCTTGGTCTCGGAACCGCTTGCCTCCGCCGCCACGCGATGGTTCGCCTCATCGACTTCCTTGTAGATCAGCTTGCCCTTGAAATTGAGGAGCACGGGTCCAAGCCGAACCGAGATTGTACCTGCATAGGTTCCATCCTCGCTTTGCTCGAGCAATTTCGCGCCGGGCGCGCAGCGCGCAACACGCGGAATGTCGTTTAACATCGTCCATGCCTCCGCGGGCTGAACGGGAACCGAGAATTCGTTATGAATCTTCATGATGGACCCTTTTGCCGGGCGTTACGAAATTACGCGACCTGCTGCGCATATGCGCCCGCTTCTTCAAGAGCCTGCACGATGCGGTTGGGCATCAGCGGGGTTTCGGCGAAACGAACTCCGAACGGTGACAGCGCATTCTCGACCGCAGCAATAATCGCGGCCGCGGCCGGGATGGTTCCTCCTTCGCCTGCGCCCTTGACACCAATCGGATTCAGGGGCGAGGGAGTTTCGACATGAGCGATTGCACAGGTCGGGACGTCGGTTGCCATTGGAAGCAGATAGTCCGCGAAAGTCGTGGTCAGCGGCTGCGCGTTCTCGTCATACTGCATCCACTCCAGCAGTGCGTTGCCGATGCCGTGGGCGACGCCGCCCTGCACCTGCCCATCGACGATCATCGGATTGATGACGTTGCCGCAATCGTGCGCCACCGAATAGTTGAGAATTTTGACGGCTCCTGTGCCCACATCCACTTCAACCTCCGCCACATGCGTCCCACTGCAGTAAGAAGCCTGCGTTGGCGCGAAATAAGCGGTATGTTCGAGGCCTACCGGCTGACCGGCGTCCAGAGAAAACCCCGGCATGCCCTGCGCGGCGCGCGAAAGCTCTCCAAATGATATGGCCGGACGATTGCCGCCTCGTCCGATCGCTTTTCCATCCTCCAGATCGATTTCGCTTTCGGGCAAACCAAGCGCCCGCGACGCCAGTTTCAGTATTGAAACGCGTACATGGTCGCCGGCGATCGATGCTGAGGAGCCGGCGTTGACCGCGAGCCGGCTCGCGAAAGCTCCGACGCCGCTGGCGATTCCTGCGGTGTCGCCGATCGTGACGGCGACATCTTCAATCCGACAGCCAACCCGATCGGCAACGATCTGGGCAAGCGTAGTGCGCGTCCCCTGTCCTTGGCTGGTCGCCCCTGAAGTGACCCGCACCTTTCCGTCGGGAAGAATACGCACCGTCACCCCCTCGAACGGCCCAAGGCCGGTTCCCTCGACATAAGAGGCGACGCCGATGCCGATGAAGCGCCCGAGTGCCCTCGCGCTGGCCTGTCGTTCCGGAAAACCCTGATAGCCTGCGAGGTCGAGCGCGGCATCGTGCCCGCGCGGGTAGTCGCCGCTATCATAAATCAGCGGCTTTCCGTCGCGGAAAATCAGCCCCACGGAATAGGGCATCTGCTCGGGGCGGATGTAGTTGCGACGACGCAGTTCCGCCGGGTCGAGCCGGAGTTCACGCGCAACCCTGTCCATCAGCCTTTCCATTGCGAACACGGCTTGCGGCCGGCCGGCGCCACGAACCGGCGTCGTTGCCACTTTGTTGGTGAAAGCTACCGTGCATGCGAGACGATAGGCCGGGACGACGTAGGGACCCGGCATCGTCGCGCCCGCGATGTAGGGCATGATAATACCCCACGGGACGAACGCTCCGGTATCGTGCAGCATGTCGCCGCGGACACCGAGGATATTCCCGTCATTGTCCACCGCGATCTCTACGTTCCAATACTGGTCGCGTTCCTGCGTAGCGCAGAGGAAGTGTTCGCGCCGGTCCTCGATAAATTTGACGGGACGACCGAGCGCACGGGAAGCGTGCGCGACGACGGCGTCTTCCGGGTAAAAGATCGCCTTGGGTCCGAAACCTCCGCCGACATCAGGCGCGATGATACGGATGCTCTCCACATCGACGTCAAGGACTTCGGCGAGCATCCGTCGCGCGATGTGCGGCGTTTGAGTGGAAGACCAGAGGGTCAGGCTGTCGGTCGTGACATCGGCCTGGGCCAGCACGCCGCGCGTTTCCATGGCCATGCCGCCACCGCGGTGTTGCCAAAGCTCCTCGCGAAATACATGAGGGGCTGACGCAAATGCGGCATCAACGTCGCCGTAGTTCATCACGAACTCGGATACGACGTTGCTGTCGAGATCGGCGTGCGCCCGTGGGGCGCCGGCGGCAAGCGCCGCACGGACGTCACTCACCGCTTTAAGCACTTCGTACTCGACCTCGATCGCAGCCAGAGCGTCCTCAGCCAAATAGCGATTGTCGGCGACGATAATCGCCAGCGCCTGCCCGACATAGCAGACTTCATCGACCGCCAGACTGTGCTGCGTTCGCAGCGTCGACATCGTTGCATTGGGAAGCAGCAGCGGCATTCTCTGCTTGCGCATGCGTTCAGGCAGGTCCGCCGCCGTCAGAACGGCGTGGACGCCCTCGCAACGCAGCGCCGCGGAGGTGTCGATCGACTTGATCCGGGCGTGCCCGTGAGGGCTTCGCAGGAACGCCGCATGCAAAGTCCCCGCAATTTGGATGTCGTCGACGTAGCGGCCCTTGCCCGAGACCAGGGCGACATCCTCAAAGCGGGTGACGCGAGCGCCAAAATTCTTCGATCCCATCACGCGGCTCCCTTGATACCCTTGAGATGTTCGGCGGCGGCGAGCGCCGCGCGCACCGGGCCGGCGTATCCAGTGCACCGGCAGAGATGTCCGGTGAGCACTTCGCGCACTTCCTGCTCTGTGGGATCGGGATTGTCAGACAGCAGTTCGGTTAGAGTCATAAGCATGCCGGACGTGCAGAAACCGCATTGCAGGCCGTGATGCTCCTGAAATGCCTGCTGCAGAGGGCTGAGGCCGACGGCGACGTTCAACCCCTCCACGGTCGTCAAGGTTCGGCCATTCATTTGAACCGCGAAGGTCAAACAGGATCGGGCGGAGCGGCCATCGATCAGCACCGTGCAGGCTCCGCAGACCCCGTGTTCGCAGCCAAGATGCGTGCCGGTCAGGCCGATTTCGTGTCGGAGAAAATCAGCCAGCGTCATGCGTGCTTCGACGACGCGGGCATAAGTCTGCCCGTTGATATTGACGGAAATCGAATGGGTTGTCGTCACGCCGTTTCTCTTTTCTTTGTCGTCATTCTCGACGATGCCTCGCGAAGGGCTCGTGTCGTCAACACACGGGCAAGGTGCCGCCGATATGTTGCATCGCCATGGATGTCCCCCGTCGCTTCGACATCTCCAGCCAGACTGGCGACGCGCGCGATGATGCTTTCGTCCAGAACCTGCCCCACCAGGGCCGTTTCCGCTTCATCGCGGCGGATGGGACGATCTGCGACGCCGCAAAGCGCAACGGAGGCCCGCTCGATGACGCCATCGTGGTTCGCATCGAGCAGGACTGCCGCTCCGGCCACCGCAAAATCTCCGTGCCGCCGCGCGTACTCCTGGAATGAATAGCCGTGCCCCAGCCGCCAAGGCCGGATATGAACGGCAACAAGAATCTCGTCATACCCCAGTGCGGTCGTCATGAAGCCGTTGGTGAAGTCGCGCATCGGAACGACGCGCGCTCCGGCGGCTCCAACAATTTCGATTTCGGCATCGAGCGCAAGGCACACCGTGGGCAGCTCGGCTGCCGGGTCCGCATGCGCCAGGCTGCCGCCCAAGGTTCCACGATTGCGCGTCTGCCGGTGTCCGACATGGGCCAAGGCCGCCTTGAGGAGAGGAACCTTGTTCGCGAGGGCGGCGGAGAATTCGATCTCGCGCTGACGCGTCATCGAACCGATCCGCAGGATTTGAGCGTCGAAATGCAATCCCGACAGACTGGCGATATTGCCAAGATCAATGAGATGATCCGGCATGGCGTAACGGAAATTCATCATTGCCACGAGGGATTGGCCCCCGGCGATAACTTTTGCGTTGTCCAAAGTGGCAAGGAGGGCGACAGCTTCATCGAGGCTGGCCGGCGCATGATATTCAAATGGCGCGGGCTTCATTGCCGATCTCCCATTCGGACCGCACGCATCGGCATCGAGACCTCCCACTTCCAATTTTTGAATGCGGCTCTATTTCAGCCGGTGCTGCCTGATTACGATCAGGTCTGGCGATCTTGTTCTCTTGTAAAGAACGGTTGTTCCAACTACAGCGTAGCCCGTCTACGCATCCTGTCAACGATCATCGTAATGATTGGTTTCGGTTGACGGGAGGCTATCCTCATGTTCAATTAATAGAACGATTGTTTCTTTGTAGGGAACGCATGGACCGGAATCCCATCACCAAAGCCTTGCGGGCACTGAGCTGGCTGATCCAGGAACCGTCCGGTTCCACCGGGGTGCGCGAGATGGCGACGGCTCTCGGTTTGTCTCCCAGCAGTGCGCACCGGCTGTTGAGCGCCTTGGCTGACGAAGGATTCGTTCGCCAGGATCCGGCTTCCTCGAAATATCTTTTAGGTGTGGAGTTTTATCGTCTGGCCAACATAGCGGCGGCCAAGGCACCCATTCGTCAGGCGTCGCTGAAGCACATGCAGCGTTTGGTGGATGCCTGCAACGAGACCGCACTTCTCGGCATCTACGACGACCTCAAGCAGGAAATGATCTTCGTCGCGCGGGTCGAGTCCAAGCACGCCCTGCGCTATGCAGTTGAACTGAACCGCTGGCTGCCGATTCATGTCGGCGCCAGTGGGCTGGCCATCATGGCTTTCCTGTCCGCCAACGAAATTGAATCGATCATCGACCGTACCCGGCTGATGCCTTTGACCGATTTGTCGATTACCGAACCTTACCGGCTCCAGATGGAACTACAGACGATAAGGAGTCGCGGAGCCGCCACGTCACGGGGCCATCGCGTGCCGGGGGCTGTCGGCTTGGCCGCGCCGATTTTTGGGCCAAGCGGCAAAGTGGTCGGCGACGTTTGTCTGACCATTCCGGAACAGCGCTTCGATGAGAGGGCCGAAGATCAGATTCTCGATCTTCTGCGGGCGTGTGCGCAGTCCATTACCGAGGAAATAGGCGGTCGCGTCACTGACAAGCAGGCGGCCTGAAGCTCACCCGGCAAGTGAGAACGAAATAAGCAGCTAGAATTAGCAACGGCCAAAAAGAGCCGCGATCACAGGGGCGCAATCAGCGCCAGGGAAACGTAAAATGGCATACGCAGCCGAAGCCAACGTCGCTCACGATTCGAAGATCACCTCTTACCAGTGGCTTTGCCTTTTCTCGGCCTTCGCGGGCTGGATGTTTGATTCGATGGATCTCAACTTGTTCACGCTCGTGCTGTATCCGAGCGTGGCAAGTCTGACGAATCTTACCAGTCCCGCCGAAATCGCCCGTTACGGCGGTTACATCATGGCTATCAAGCTGCTGTGCTGGGGTATCGGTGGCATCCTTTTCGGGGTCGTTGCCGACCGCGTCGGACGTGCCCGCACGATGGTGATCACCATCGTGATCTACGCCGTATTCACCGGTCTCAGCGGGTTGGCGCAGAACTGGGTTCAACTGGCGGCGCTGCAGGCGATTGCCGGCTTTGGCATCGGCGGAGAATGGGCCGCGGGCGCTTCGCTGATCGCGGAAAGCTGGCCGGAAAAACACAGGGCACGGGCCATGCAGATCATGCAGATGGCGTTTGCCTTCGGATTTTTTGCCGCGGCACTCGACAATCTCATCCTTGGTCCGATCAGCTGGCGCTGGGTGTTGGCTGCCGGTGCGTTGCCCGCCGTGTTGAGTCTCCTGATCCGGTTCTTCGTTCCAGAGCCGGACCGCTGGCTCATGGTGCGAAAACGCGAGGAGGGCCGCTCGACCGCCGGACAGACTTTTGCAGCGATCTTCAAGCCGAATTTGCGACGTAGAACCATCGTGGGGGCGATCGTTGCATCTTCCGTCATGATCGGCTGTTGGGGCGGCCTGACCTTGCTTCCCAGCTGGATACAGCAGCTCGTGCGGGCCTCTGGCGGCACTAACGGAGTGCCGATAATCAGTTATGCCTTCATGCTGATGATGGTCGGGGCCGTGCTTGGCTATGCGACCCTTATCTGGATGACAGACGCGCTTGGTCGGCGCGGCGCATATTTCATCTTCAACATCTGCGCGCTCGCCTCTTCGCTCTACCTGTTCTGGTTTGTGAAAGACCTCCCCACCCTGCTCTGGTTTATGCTGGTCTACGGATACTTCGTGATCGGTGGTTTCGGGACGTTCGCGGTCTATTTGCCCGAACTCTTTCCGACCCGTGTCAGGGCCACCGGGCAAGGGTTTTGCTGGAACGCCGCGCGGTCCGCCACCGCCATCGGGCCACTTATCGCCGGATGGCTGGTTGCGGAGTTCGGTTCGTTTCCCGCGGCCGCTGCGGCTGTCTCGTTCGCATATGTGATAGGCGCGGTCGTTATCTGGTTTGGACCGGAAACGCGTGGCATTCCGCTTGAGGATTGACCTTGCAAACAAGAGGTGCGCGGGTCGCCATAACCGGATGGCGCCGATGCCGTCTGCGCCACCAGCAGCACAAGCAGGGCGGCGAACAGGTTCGCGGCGAGCTTCATCGTTCCCTCTATCGTCCCGCGTGCCCGATCTTTGCCGCCGGACTTGACGGCAAGCGATGCCGCGATCGGAGACAATCACCTCGGTTCGTCACTCGATCAAGGCCGCGTCATCCCAGCGGCCATCATACGATTATTATACGATGACGCTTTCATCCGTCTCGTTTCTTTATGTCACTTTACCTATTTTGCAGACGCCGTCGCAAAACCGGCATGCGGAGATAGTCACTGCAGGCAGTGACCGGCAGCCGGTACTTTAGGCTCAACATCAGTGGGCAGGCCACGCGACAGCGACCGCTCCACGTTTGGCACTCAGGCCAGGTTTGCGTGCGGCGTCCGCTTCACGGCCAGCGGCCCGCAACCGCGTCAGCGCCAACAAAACCAAGAATGGTGACACATGACTACTTCTCATGCCACTCCGGCAGGCGATCGCATCGTTGAACCGATGATTGCGCTTGCATGTTGCTCGAAGCAGCACCGAATCGTCGTTGCCGGCTCCAGGGGCGTCGAACTCATGCTGGAGCTGCAGCGCCGCGGCTATGTTCGCACGGCAGCAACGGCGAATTGCGGCCAGCCGGCCGGCCAATACGATGTCGCGCTGGTCGATTGGCGGCGGCGCACGTCCAAATCCCTTGAGGTCGCGCTTGACTGGCTGGTGGACTTCCTGGGTTCCTCCGGTGTGCTGGTCGTCTGGGTCGACCCCCAAAAGGCCACGGCCAACGAAGCCCTTCGCCAGTCTTTGGAACGGCGCGGCTTTGTGATCGAGGCCGGAACCGTCCACGACTGCGGTTGCGCCGTTTCGGCGCGGCGGCGCGAAATGAACCCGATCCGCAAGGCCGCGTAAGCTGCGATCTTCCTGCTGCCGGTGCACGGGCGGCCTAGCCGCCCGTGCTACCCGCGAAAACGTGTTAGGCATAAGCCAGACACCAGAAGGAGCCGGCAAGGGCCGTATCATGCAAACCAAACCACCCGTTCCGCGCGCGATCCTCGTCGGCATCCAGATCCCGGATGTCGATGACATCGCGCATGCCGCGAGCATCGAGGAACTGGGCCGTCTGGTGAACACGCTCGGCTACGAGGTCGTCGCCACGATATCGCAGAAGCGCGATGAAATCGGCGGCGGGACGGTGCTCGGCAAAGGGCGGCTTGAGGAACTCGCGGCGATGACCGGCGGGACAGGCATCGTCGGATCGATGGCGATACCCCGGAAATCGAAGGCGCGTGAACGCTTTGATGGCGCTGGCGACAAGAAACCTGACGCCAGGCAGACGGAGCCTGATCCTGCGGCGCAGCCGAAGCCCGATTTCGTGATCGTCGATCATGACATCTCACCGAGCCAGGCCCGCAACCTTGAACGCGCGACCGGTGCGCAAGTCCTCGATCGGACCGGCGTGATCGTGGAGATTTTCCATCGCCATGCGCACAGCCGCGAGGCAAAGCTGCAGGTTGAGATTGCGCGGTTGAAGTACGTCTCGCCGCGCTTGCGGGAATCGTCGGGCGGCGGGCGGCAGCAGGGCGTCGGCGCGGGCGAGTCCGATCTGGAGCTTGATCGTCGCAAGATCCGCGACCGTCTCGCAGAGCTGAAGGAACAGCTGGAGGGCATCCAGCGAGACAACGACCAGCGTCGGGCCGCGCGCCGCGACCAGCTCCGGGTCGCCCTGGTCGGCTACACCAATGCAGGGAAGTCGTCGCTGATGCGAGCGCTCACCGGCAGCGAGGTGCTGGTCGCTGACAAACTCTTCGCGACGCTCGATACCACGGTGCGCACGCTGCAGCCCGAGGCGAAGCCGCGCGTGCTTGTCTCGGACACCGTCGGGTTCATCAAGAAGCTGCCGCACGATCTGGTTGCGTCATTCCGATCCACGCTCGCCGAAGCGCTCGAGGCGTCGCTGCTGCTGTTCGTCGTTGACGCCTCCGATCCGACCTACCAATCGCAGCTCGAGGTGAGCCGCAACGTACTGCGCGAGATCGGCGCCGACGCCGTTCCCTCGCGGCTGATCCTCAACAAGATCGATCGCGTGAGCGAGGCTGATCGCGCCGCGTTGCGCGAAAAGCATCCCGACGCGATCCTGCTTTCCGCAAAGTCACCCGAGGACGTCGCCGCGCTGCGCGAGACAATTGTCGGATTCTTCGAAGCTGCGATGGTGGATGACCAACTGGTGCTGCCCTACGCAAAGCAGGGGCTGCTCAGCGACGTGTATGAGAATGCACGTGTGCTCTCCGAGGACTACGACAGCATCGGCCGGATCATAAAAGTGCGCGGCCTGCCCGGCGCGATCGCGCGCCTGCGAAGAACCCTTGAGGCTACCTGAGTTCGATCGCGGATCCGCTCGAGCACGGCCCGCAACGGGATCAAGGGCGGGACAATTCGGCCTCATTCGACGATGCGCCTCTTGCGGCTAGCGTTTGTCGCCGAAGTAGCCGAGATTGGCCGTGACGCTTTCCAACACCCGCAGCACTGCCTCGGTCCGATCCGGGTCGGCCGTTACGTGGTCGGCGAGATACACGCGCCCAACGGTCAGCGGCGGCTTCGCGGCGATGGCGGCAAGAGCACCCGAAGGGCGATAGGCTTCAATCATCCGCTTCGGAAAGATGCCGATGCCGATACCCGCGGCGACGAGTTGGGCTGCCGCATTGACGCTGGTGCAGATACAGAACGGACCGGGCTTCTGTTCGGCTGAGGCAAACCACCCGACTGTATTGCGGTGCATTGATGTCGGCGGCGGCGTGGTGATGACCGTGAAGCGGGACAGCGCGCGCGAAGATGTTCCTATTCGTTTCGACACCGCTGGCGTCCCTGCCCACGTATTGGGCTGCGGGCCGAGCGAGATCAGACGCAGCGCGCGATTGCCGATCGGATCCACGAGCACGGCCAAATCGAGACCGCCCTGCAACAGTTCCTGCTCGAGCGTCGAACTGGTGGTGACGGTCCATTCCGGACGTAGCAGCGGATATCGCTTCGCAAGCGCGAGGGCCAAATGCCGCAAGCACGCAACCGCAAACCCCTCCGCAAGGCCGATGCGAAAACGCCCGTTGATCGAGGTCGGCGACGCGGCCTTGCGAAGATGCCCATAGGCGTCGAGCACCAGCTTCACCTTGGGCAGGAATAAATGACCGGCACGCGTCACGCGCACACCCCGGCCGTGCCGCTCCAGGACCGGCATGGCGAGTTCAGCTTCCAGCTTCCGCAACCTGAGCGACAATGTTGGCTGCGTGACATTCAGTTGGGCCGCGGCGCGATGAACGGAGCCGAGTTCAGCTACCCAGTAAAACGCTTCCAGCTGTGCGATGCTGACGTGATTCATTGGAAAATCCTATCAAACAAGGTCAAGTCATTTAATTGGACAGCATTCGCCTATGCATATTAGCTCGCAGCCGGCTCGCATACAGAAAAAACCCGGCCCAAGCCGGTGCGGCAGCCAAACGGGGGGACGACGTGACCTATCGCCGGGGATGGATCGCTCTGCTGATCTTTGCGGTCGTCATCATCAACTATATCGACCGCATCGCCTTGTCGGTCGCAGCCAAGCCTATCGTCGCCGAGTATGGGTTCACACCGGTCGAGATGGGCTATTTGTTCTCCGGCTTTTTGTGGACCTACGTGGTTTGCCTTATTCCGCTGGGGCTTTCGGTCGAGCGAATTGGCGCCAGGAACATGGTCGGCGGCGGCATTGCGATCTGGTCCACCGCGACCGCCCTTACGGCAGCCACCGGCGGATTTGTCACGATCCTTCTTGCCAGGCTTGTCATGGGGGCGAGCGAAGCCACGACCTATCCGGCCTGCGGTCGCGTGATCCGGGACTGGTTTCCGGAGCGCGAGCGCGGTTTCGTGACGACGTTGTTCAATGGCGGCTCTTCCGCTGGGCCGGCGCTCGGGGCGGTTCTCACTGCGGCGCTGGTGAATTCGTTTGGTTGGCGCGCTGCTTTTGTCGTGCTCGGGATTCTTGGCTTCGTTTGGCTGGTCGCCTGGCTGATTTGGTACAGCCCGCCCGAACAATCCAAGTGGCTGTCGAAGCCGGAGCTGGCGAAAATTCTCGCGGAGCGCGACGGCATGGGAGCGAGCACCGCACAGGGGCCGCAGCCGTCCTCGCTGGGCTATCTGCTCGGCCAGCGAAGCGTGTGGGGGCTGGTTCTGACGCAGGCGTGCCTCGTATACACGGCCTATCTCTTCCTCACCTGGCTTCCCACTTATCTCCAGTCCACGCGTGAACTCTCGACCATGAACACGGGATATCTCACCGCGGTCCCATATTTCATCACGATCGTTCTCGGTGTGCTGATTGCGCGCGCGAGCGATCGCATGCTGTCGTCGGCGGATATCCAGGCGGGCCGCCGGCGCAATTTCGTCGCGGCAATGGCCATGCTGGCGATGCTGATATTGCTGGCGCCGCTGGTCGGCAATCTCTGGCAGTTGCTGCTCGTGCTGACGCTGGTACTGACCGGCTCCACGACTGGCGCAGGATTGAACTTCACGCTCGCGAGTGACCTGTTGCGCAATCCGCGCGATGTCTCGCGCGTTGTCGCGATCACTGCTTTCGGCGGCAATCTGTTCGGCCTCATCGCGCCAATCATTACCGGTTATGTGGTCTCCGGTACCGGCGGCTACACGTGGGCATTTCGTATCGCCGCCGTACTGCTGTTCTGCGGCAGTCTTGCCACGCTGGGACTGACTCGTCGGCCGATCAAGCCGCAATACGCGTAAAGGCCCCGGGCACAGGCGGATCATGGTGAAAAAGATGAAACACCACTACGCCGGGCTACGCCGCCCGATTACCGACGAAACGCGGGCAAGTGTCGCAGAGGACTTTCCCGAGATCGCTCTGATTCCGAATGAAGTCCTCAGGGCGCGCGCCGTCGAGGCCTGGAGTTATGCGCTATGCTGCTCCGACTTCCTGCGGATCACGGACCTTCCTCCGGAAGGCAATCCGGGCGCGCCGGCGCTGCGCCGGGGAACGCAGGCCGATCACGTGCGCGGTGTGGTGCGTCTGAGCAGGCTGATCGCTGAGGAGTTCGCGCAATCCTATCCGTCGGTCGCAGTCGACTGGGACATCCTGATCGCCGGGGCGGTATGTCATGACGTCGGGAAGCCCTACGAGTTTGATCCTGGCAATCGAAACCGGTGGCAGGCTGCTCCGGCCGACAGCGGCGCTCCGACCTTTCGTCATTCGGTGTTCGGCATGCATGTTTGCCTGACGGTCGGCTTGCCGGAGGAAGTGGCGCACATCGCGGTCGGCCACTCGTTCGAGGGCCAGTATATGGGCGTCAGCGCCGAGTGCATGATCATCCGTCAGGCCGATCATGGCTGGTGGCATGTCGCCGGTGCCCTTGGCCTGATCACGCCGGAAAGCATTGGCGCTCTGTCGGGTAACCTGCGTGCCCGCGAGCAGCGCAACAACACTTGAGCAAACAGATGGTGGAGCAAGCCATCGATCGGCAGAGTGCGGACAGGGGGAAAACGTGAAACATCGTCGATACTGGGTCTACCTTTTCATGTTCTTGTTGGCGACGATCAATTATGTCGATCGGATCGTGCTGTCCGTCTCCAGCACGCCGATTGCCGAAGAGTTCGGCATCACCAAGGTTGAACTCGGCTATCTCTTCTCCTCCTTTCTCTGGCTCTACGTCGTCTGCCTGGTGCCGATGGGCATGATCGTCGACAAATTCGGAGCAAGGCGGGTCAACGCGGCAGGAATTGGCATCTGGTCGATCGCGACTGCCCTGACCGGATTGGCGACCGGCTTTGGCATGCTCATCGCGACCCGGGTGGTGATGGGCATCGGCGAGTCGACGACCTATCCGGCCTCGGGCCGCGTCATCCGTGAATGGATTCCGCTCAAGGAGCGGGCGCTGTTTGCGGCCTTCTTCAACAGCGGTGCCTATTTCGGCCCGGCGATCGGCGGTCTGGTTTTGGCCTGGTTGGTCGGCGCTGCCGGCTGGCGCGCGACCTTCCTTGTCTGCGCGGCCGTCGGCTTCGTCTGGCTGCTGGCCTGGATGATCTGGTTCCGAAAACCCGAAGAGGTGAACTGGCTCAGCAACGAGGAGCGGTCGTTCATATTGCGGGAACGCGACGGCGGTGCAAAGGGTGCGGCGACCGATGGCACCTCGATCGGCTTGCGCGGCCTGCTCGGATCAACTTCCATGCTGGGTCTGATGTTGGCGCAGGGCTGCGCGGTCTACACCCAGTATTTCTTTCTGACCTGGCTGCCCAATTATCTTCAGACCGAACGTGGCATGTCGATGTTGAAGAGCGGCGCGCTGATGTCGCTTCCCTTTATCGGCGCGGTGATCCTGACCGTGCTGTTTGGCAAGCTGAGCGACAGCCTGCTCACGGAGGAAAGCGCGCGTAGCGGCGGTCGGAGGCGCCTGGGGGCGCTGCTGATGCTGTTCGGTTCGGTGATCCTGCTAACGCCGCTGGTTAATAACGTCTATCTCGTACTTGTGCTTATCACCATCGCGCTCGGCGGCGTGGCGTCGGCTGTGGCCCTCAACATCGCCATGATCGGCGACCTCCTGAGAACCCCGGCAGACTCGGGACGGGCGACCGGATTGCTCATCCTTGGCGGAAACACCTTCGGGATATCGGCCCCGATCGTCACCGGCTATGTCGTGCAGGCGACCGGCAGCTTCAACATGGCCTTCGTCGTCGCGGGCACGCTGCTTGTGCTCGGCGCACTGGCCGTGTTCCTGCTGGCGCGTACGCCGATTGGACCGGTCGACGGAACGGCCGCGATGGCCACCAGCGTTGCCTGAGAAAGGACCGACCCTTGTTCTTCCATCCGCCCAGGGACCTCGCAACCAGCGTTTTCGCAACTTTGCCGAATGAATTTCGCAAGGCCGATCCGAACAACGACTGGGCACGCTACCAGCCGAAAGGCGGCCCCACCCGCTCCCTGCTCGAAGGGCCGTCTTTCGACCGCGGCGGCAATCTGTGGTGCGTGGATCTTCCCAACGGCCGCATCTATAGAATCACGCAGGACGGCGATTTTCATGTCGCCGCCGAGTACGACGGCTGGCCGAACGGACTGAAATTCCACCGGGACGGCCGGATCTTCATCGCCGACTACAAGAACGGCATCATGGAAATGGATCCGGTGAACGGCAAGGTCAGGCCGTATCTCGTTCGTGCAAGCCTTTCGCCCTTTAAAGGGTGCAACGACCTCTTCTTCGCCGCCAATGGCGATCTTTATTTCACCGACCAGGGCCTCACCGGCCTGCACGACCCGACAGGCCGGCTGTTCCGCCTGACCGCACGCGGGCAACTCGATTGTCTGCTCGACAACGTACCGAGCCCGAATGGTCTCGTGATGAATCTCGCCGAGAACATGATCTTTCTTGCCGTCACACGCGGCAACTGCGTCTGGCGTGTGCCGCTCAGCCCCGACGGCGGGGTCGCCAAGGTCGGCATCTATATTCAGCTTTCCGGCGGCTGGGGCGGACCGGACGGTCTCGCACTCGACGCAGACGGCAGGTTGTTCATTGCACATGTCGGCATGGGCGCCGTATGGGTGGTCGACGCGTTGGGAGAGCCGGTCTATCGCATTCGAAGCTGCGCCGAGCCCCACACCACGAACATGGCTTTCGGCGGCACGGACAACAAGACTCTGTTCATCACCGAGTCCGGCAGTGGCTCGATCCTCAAGGCGGAAATGGATGTGCCAGGCAAGCCTATGTTTTCACATCTATAGGCACGGAAGAACCAGCCTATCTCGCGCCGACGCGGCTCGCTACTGCCGACGAGGTTCTCTAACGGGCCGCTACCGCTATCGGCACTTTTCGCACCTCACGATCTTTAGCGCTGGCGCCGATCCCGTGAATCTGCCTAAATTACCGCGGCTCCGGCAATAAAATCGCAATTTTACAAAATCACCGTAACCCGGATTGGGAGCCATCTGGTGAATTGCGGGCGAAATAGGGGGGCGACCGTGATCAAACGATCTATGTGCCGTGCAACAGCTTTTGCTATCCTGCTCGCTGTAATATTTACCGGTGCTGCGACTGTCGCCCAGGCTCAGGGTAAATGGCGGCTCGGCGCGCCAATCCCACAAGGAGCCAACGAAGTACTCGGCGCTTCCATCGACGGGCAGATATTCGTCTACGGCGGACAGGATCCGCTAAACAAACCGCAGGGTATTTTCTACAAGTACGACCCCGGCAAGAACGATTGGACGCAACTGCCTGCAAATCCTGTCCCGGTCCACCACGGTGCAGCCGTGAGCATCGGTCACAAGTTTTATGTCATTGGCGGATTTCGGCTGCCGGACAGCGGCAAGGGCGGCTGGTACCCGGAAAACAAGGCGTGGGCCTTCGATACCGAGACGCAAACCTGGTCGGCACTCCCGAATATGCCGACAGCGCGTGGCGCGCTTGCCGCAGTTGCGGTCGGCAAGAAAATCTACGTGATCGGAGGTGGAACCATTCCGCAGGGCAAGCAGCTGCCGAACGGTCTTACCCCTGGCGGAGATGTTGAATTGCTCGGCACCATGGAGGTGTTGGACACCGATACCAATACCTGGTCGAGTCTGGCGCCGATGCCGACCCCACGCAATCACCACAGCGTCGCTTATGCGGACGGCAAGATCTACGCGATCGGCGGGCGCGTCGGCTCCTGCTTTTCCGGTGGGTGGTCATCCAACGTCTGGATGAATGAGGCCTACGACATCGCAACCAACAGCTGGGCTACGCGGGCGCCGATGCCGACTGCGCGGTCAGGAACCGGCATCGCGGCGGTTGGCGGCAAGATCCACGTTCTCGGCGGTGAAGGTTGGATCGATGATTTCGGCGGCGTATTTCGTGCGCACGAAGTCTATGATCCCGAGACCAATTCGTGGTCGCGCGCGGCGCGCATGATCACGCCCCGACATGGCTTTGCGGCAGCGTTGGTCGACAAGACCATCTACGCCGTATCGGGAGTCAACAATGCCGGCGGTGGCGGCACGTTGTCGGTGGTTTCGGTCAACGAGATCTTCGAACAATAGGGTTTTAGGGATGATAATGCGCGTGCTGGTGCGGCATGCCGGCTAGGTACTGACCACCGGTTTTTCCTGAAGGAGCTGCTGGATGAGCTGACCGACGCGCAATATCTGCGCGTCCGCCGGCGGCGCAGTTCTGCTGCCGAACCGCCGGATTTTCGCTTATGCTGGCCCGTTCCGATCCGAAGTGGTGAGACTGGTCATGACAGCAACAGCCTATCTGGCGGGGCCCGACGTGTTTCTTCCCAATGCGGTCGCGCACGCCGCAACGAAGGTGGAGATATGCCGGCGATTCGGTTTGCGCGGTTTGCCGCCGCTCAACGAAGATGCCGGGACAGCCGCCACGGAGCTGGAGGTCTGGCAGGCAATCTATCAAAAAGACGTCGCGATGATGGAGCGAAGCGACCTCATCATTGCCAACCTGACGCCGTTCGCAGGCGCATCCGCCGATGCCGGCACGTTGATCGAGGTCGGCTGGTTTCTCGGAAAGGGCAAGCCGATCTTTGGCTATTCGAACACGGCCGAAAACTTCGAATCCCGGATGCGCAGACAGCTTGGCGCAAACCATGCCGATCTCGACATCGAGGGCTTCCACCTGCCGGACAATCTCATGATTGTCGGAGCGGTCCAGAGCGGCGGATGCCCGGTGTTTGTTCCGGCCGACGGCAAAACGCGCGGCCTCGATGCGCTCGACGTGTTCGAGACCTGCGTCGAGGCCGCGGCGCGATATTTTGCCAGGCGGCCGTGACGCGTCAACTCAGCGCCGCACCGTCGCGAGCGCATGCAATTTGGAAGTCATGAGCCTGGCTGCGTCAGCCTCGGCAGCGGAGCCTTTCACTCATACAGACCCCTGCGCGAAGCTGGGACGCGCTCGCCACCACCCCGTCGTCATCCCGCAAGCGCCCGCAACACACATATTTGTGTCGTGATCGCCGGCGATTCGTGACAGAATTGCTACGGGCAGATTTATGACAGAATTATTACATTCAAATGTCGGCTCGATAAAAGTTGGAGCATTCGATGAGTCTGGAATGGCGGGCGCAGTCAAGTTCCCTGGCGTGGTCGAATCCACTGGCCTGGTGGTGGAGTCTGTTGACCGCGGTCAGCGGCGTAAATATCGCGATCTGGTTCTTGCTGTACCGCCAGCTCCACGAACAGCCGGCCGGTGGTCTCGGCAGCAGCTCCGGCATCGAGCTCACCTTTCTGCGGACCGGCAGCCTCGGCAGCGCGTCCGACATCCAGCTCATGCTGCTGCTCTGCGCGGCCTATGTTTTTGGCTGCGCCTTCAGGTCGTTCCTGCCGCGCGCGGATGTTCAGCGGATCTGCCTGTTCGACACCTGGCTGTCGAGCGTTGTCGTCGGCCGTTCGGTCGCCACCGTGGCCGAGATCTGCTTCGCGGCGCAGTGGGCGATTATCCTGCACCAGCTCGGCACCATGACGGGGTCGGACACCACCTTGAACGCCGCCTGGGTGATCGTGCCGCTGATCCTGATCGCGGAAGGTTTCTCGTGGTATGCGGTGCTGACCACGCACTATCTGGGCAACGCCATCGAAAATTCGATTTGGGCCGTGGCCTTCTCCGCGGTCGGAATTGGCCTTTGCCGGCTGCTGCCGGAGTTCGACGGTGCGGTTCGCATCGTCCTCGCCATCACGATCATCGGGATCGCCGCCTATCTGGTGTTTCTCATGACCGTCGATGTTCCGATGTATCTGAGCCGGTGGCGGGCCGACCTTGCTGATGGCGGCAAGCCGCGTCTGCGGCCTCTCGAGGGTCTCCGTGACGTCAGCACGCGCTGGATCGTGACCCACGACCTTGCCGAGTGGAAAGACGAGATTGCCTGGATGTCGCTGTATTTCAGTGCGGCGGTCTGGGCCAGCCTCGCGCTGTGCGTTTGCTACTCGCTCGAGGGTCATCTGCCGCGCTATCGTACCGAACCGGTGGTCACGAGCGTGTCGTCCGACGCCTCGGCAGTGGTTGGCAAGCAGCACCAGGTAATGCCGCGCCACAGCCTTTAGGCGCGCGCATCCGGCGGATGACGCCGGAGCCTGTCAATCGGCCGCGCCTTGCGCGGACCCGTCGGGTTAGGCCGCCGCACGCCGCCCCACCGTTGGGTGGATGCCGGCCATTACTTTCTTTTTTGCAGAACGTCGAACCAGACCGCCAGACTGATGATGAGGCCCTTGATGATCAGTTGGTAGAACGAGGAGACGCCAAGCAGGCTCATGCCATTGTTCAGAACGCCGATGATCAGCGCGCCGATGATCGTGCCGCCGATCGTGCCGGAGCCGCCGGCCAGGCTGGTGCCGCCGATCACCACGGCGGCAATCGCGTCGAGTTCGAACATGGTGCCAAGATTGGGTGACGCGCCGTTGAGGCGTGAGGCCAGCAGGATCCCCGACAGCGCCGCCAGCAGCGACACGGTCACGTAGACGATCATCTTGGTCCGTGTGACGTTGATGCCCGACAGCCGCGCCGCTTCCTCGTTGCCGCCGAGCGCGTAAAGACGCCGGCCAAACCTGGTATGACCCAGAACGAATATCGCGGCCGCCGCGATGATGACAAAGATCGCTACCGGAACCGGAAGGCCGTCACCCCTGCCGAAAACATAGACGGCGAGTGCGAACCCGACGGCTGCGATGATGGCACCCGCCGCCAGCCGGTCAAGCTTGCCGCGGCCGCCTGATTTCCAGCGCTCGCCAAGGCCGCGGATCAACATGGTGCCGTAGAGCGCCGCTGACACCGCAAGGATGACCAGCGTCGGCACCGGCGGAATGTAGCCGCCGCCAAGGCTGGCAAATCGGGGGTCGGCGACCGCAACCGAACTGCCGCCGGACAGCGTCAGCGCGACACCGCGGGCAATCGTCAGCATGCCCAGCGTGATGATGAACGGCGGAATACGGTAACGCGCGATCCAGAAACCGTTCCACATTCCGATGACGCCGCCGACCACCACCAGCGTGAGCGGAACCGCGATCCATGCGGCAATGCCCGCCTGCATCAGCAGCGTCACGACCACGGCCGCGACCCCGACCACGGAACCGACCGACAAATCGATACCGGCGATCAGAATGACCATCGTCATCCCGACCCCGACGATGCCGACGATCGTGACCTGGCGGGCGACGTTGCTCAGATTGCGCGCGGTGGAAAAGGTGGGATCGGCAAGCGCGAGAGCGACCGAGAGAACCACAAGGGCGATCAGCGTGGCGTTGGTCTTGATGAACTGGAGCGCCTGGTTCTGCCGCATGACCTGTCACTGCCCCGTCCGGCGCGCGCCGGTCGCATATTCCATGATCGCTTCCTTGGTGGCCTGCTTGCGCGTGAACTCGGCGACGATGGCGCCTTCCCGCATCACCAGGATTCTGTCGCTCATCCCGAGAACCTCCGGCAATTCCGAGGAGATCATGACGATCGCCACGCCCTCCCCGGCCAGCCGATCCAGCAGCTTGTAGATTTCGACCTTCGCGCCGATGTCGATGCCGCGGGTCGGCTCGTCCAGGATGAAAATCTTCGGGCCCGCATTGAGCCATCTTCCCAGGATGACCTTTTGCTGATTGCCGCCGCTGAGCGTCCCGACGATGCTGTCGATATCGTGCGTTTTGACACCGAGCTGCGCGACGTATTTCTCGACCAGCGCGCGTTCCCGGGCAGCGTCGATCACGCCGATCGACCGCGAGCTGATGGTTGGCAATGACGCTATCGTCGTGTTGAAGGCGATCGACTGGCCCAGGAACAGACCAAACGCCTTGCGGTCCTCGGTCAGGAGCGCGATGCCATGGTCAATGGCGTCGGCGGGCGAGCGAATGTCGATCCTGTTGCCCGCGACCAGCACCTCGCCATGCGTCGCGTCCGGACAGGCGCCGAAGATGGCGGAGACGAGTTCGGTTCGCCCGGCCCCCATCAATCCGGCGATGCCGAGAATTTCGCCGCGATAGGCCGAGAATGAGGCTTTCCTGACCCGCTTTTCGCCGGCCAGGTCAGGATGGTCGACTTCGAGATTCCTGACCTCGAGGATTTTTTCGCCACGCTGGCGCGCGGGCGCCGGAAACATGTCCTTGATGTCACGGCCGACCATTCGGGCGATGATCTGGTCGAGGGTGATGTCGGTGATGGCGGTGACATCCCCGATGGTCTGTCCGTCCCGCAACACCACGACCCGGTCCGCGATCTGCTTGATCTCCTCCATCTTGTGGGAGATGTAGCACATGCAGACGCCGTCCTGCTTCAGCTTGCGGATGATCCGAAACAGCTCAGCCACTTCGCGGTCGGTCAACGCGGAGGTCGGCTCATCGAGCACCAGGATGCGCGCGCGCTTCGACAGCGCCTTGGCGATCTCGACCATCTGCTGCTTGCCGACCGTGAGGTGCTTGACCTGATCGGCGGGTTTGAAGTCCCGGATCCCGAGTTCGTCCAGCAGGGTCTGGGTGTCTGAATTCAGCTTGCGCCAATCGATCGCGCCGAGGCGGTTGGTCGGCTGACGGTCGAGGAAGATGTTCTCGGCGACGGAGAGTTCGGGAATCAGATTTAATTCCTGATAGATGATCGCGACGCCGGATTCCTCGGCTTCGCGGGTGGTGTAAAATCGCCTGTTTTCGCCCTTGATGAAAATGTCGCCCTGATAGCTGGGATAGGGCCACACCCCGCCGAGCACTTTCATCAGGGTCGATTTCCCCGCACCGTTCTCGCCCACCAGCGCGAGAACCTCGCCGGCGCGCGCCTCGAAGTTGACGTTGTCGAGCGCCCTGACCCCCGGGAATTCCTTGACGATCTGCTCCATCTTCAGAACGACTTCGGACATGCGCGTTCGGATCTATTTTCCGTACACCTGCTGGTGGGTGTAAAAGCCCTCGGCGATGATCGTGCTGTCGAGGTTCTGCCTGTCAACGAGCACCACCGGGGTGACGATGGTCGGCACGTCGACGGCGCCATTGTTGATCACCCTGTCGGCCTTGAGCAGCGCGCTGGGATCCTTGTCCGGATTCTGCGCGAGTGTCACGGCCACCTCGACCGCCGTTTCGGCGAGCGGGGCGATCTTCTTCCAGATTTCGGCGGCTTCCTTGCCCTGCGCGACATATTGGATGTTGACGAAATCGGCGTCCGAGCCGGCGACGAAAACCTTCTCCGCGCTGGCCAGGCCCTGGGCGTCGAGGGCGGCGATGACGCCGCGCGCCATGCCGCTGTTGTTGCAAATCACGGCGTCGATCCTGTTGCCGAACTTGGTCAGCAGGTTTTCCATGGTCGCCATCGCCTTGTCGGGCAACCAGCCCTCGTGCGATTGATCGGCGACCAGCCTGAGATCGGGGTTGGCCTTGAGAACCTCGAGAACCCCGCTGCTCATCGCATTGGCGTTGGAATCGCCCGGCTGCCCCCGGATCAGCGCGACATTGCCCTTGACCGATCCGTTAACTGATCCGTTTTTGGCCTTGAGCCAGGCCACCATCGCCTCGGCCTGAAGCTTGCCGACGGCCCAACTGTCCTGCATCACCATGGCGTCGAGCGGACCGTTGACCAGCATCGCATCATAGCCGACCACCTTCACATTGGCTTTGTGGGCGGAGGTGACCATGCTTCCGGCGGTGCCGGTGTTGACCGGCTGCAAGACGATGACCCGCGCGCCCTGCGACAGCATGTTTTCGAACGCCGCGAGCTGGGTCTGTTCGTCGTTGTTGGCGGAGTCGAAGATCACTTCGGCGCCCAACGCCTTGGCCCTGGCGAGGAACGCAGCCTTGTCGCGCTGGTAGCGCTCCTCCTGCATGGTCTTGAGCAGGAAGCCGATTCTGATCTTGTCGGCCGCGCCGGCCGGATTGACAGCCGGGGAAAACGGCAGGGCCAACACGGTTGCCATTGACAGAAAGGACATGCCGCTCAGGACAAATCTGCGGTGCAATTGCATGATGCTTCTTCCCCAAAACTTCCAGCTCTTGTCATCTGGCTGGCGGAGGCTGCCTGCTGCGCTGCGGCGCGACCGCCGGCCATCCATCGCTGGATCGCGACCGAGCCGGTCAGCGTCGTTGACATCCTCATATCCGGCAATGCGGGGAAAAGCCAATGGCGGCCGGCGCCGTCGCCCAAAAGAAAAAGCCGCCCGAAGGCGGCTTCTCGTTTGCTTGATCGACTGAACCCGGCGCGAGGGGTCTAAGCGGCGCGCACCGTGTTGAGGAATTTGCCGACTTCGAGCTTGAGCCGGTTAGAGTCGCTGGACAGCGACTGCGCGGCCGAGAGCACCTGCGACGAGGCTGAGCCGGTCTCGCTCGCGCCGCGCTGGACGTCGGTGATGTTGGAGGAAACCTGCTGCGTGCCCTGCGCGGCCTGCTGCACGTTGCGGGAAATCTCCTGCGTCGCCGCACCCTGCTCTTCCACCGCGGCGGCGATGGTCGATGAGATCTCCGACAGCTTCTCGATGGTGCCGCTGATTTCCCTGATCGCGCCCACCGATTCCTGGGTCGCCGCCTGGATGCTGCTGATCTGCTGGCCGATCTCGCCGGTCGCTTTCGCGGTCTGCTCGGCCAGGGCTTTCACCTCGGACGCCACGACCGCGAAGCCGCGGCCCGCCTCGCCGGCGCGCGCGGCTTCGATGGTTGCGTTCAAGGCCAAAAGGTTGGTCTGACCGGCGATATTGTCGGGCGCTATTGGACCTAGTCCGCTACAGAACAGGTCGGCAAAACCCGCCTGATGTCAGCAGGTGCGCACATTCGCTTGACGATGACCGGAAGAATCGAGCCCGCAAGCACCGGACGAACCGGACTGTGGTGGAGGCGCAAATGGTTGAGGCGCGGGGTACCTCCTCGCGGTCCTCGCGCGCGGCGCCGGCTCGCGGCGCTTCTTGCATGATCCGCCGGAATTCAGAAAATAGCCGCTGCCGCACTCGATTTGAACGCAGCGATCACCCTCCGCGCGCTGTCCCTTGCCGCAGATCAGCGGGCACACGCGATCGGATTTGTTGCGGACGGCATCGAGGGCATCGAGGCTCGCCAGCTTGATATCGAATTGGGTTTTGGCATTCTTGTTAAAAAGATCGAGCGCCTTGCTCGAGCTGTCGTCCCAATGGCCGTCGACGTTTCCCGTGTTGCAGCCGACGCGCTTCAAATGGGCCTGCAGCAGTCGCGTGAGGTCGGCCTGACCGAGTTGTGGCACAGGCGGCGGCGTCTGCGGGGTGGTCTGGCCCGGCGTCAGCGTCGCGACCTTCTCGGCATCTTCCCTGGCGGCGCGGCTGGCCTGTTCGACCTGAAGCTGGGCCTCCGCAACCGCCTGGCGTTTGGCTTCCGCGACCTGCTGCCGGGCGGCCTCGGCCTGCTGCTGTGCAAGCTCGACCTGCTTCTTGGCCTCTTCCAGTTCCTTCTTGGCCTGCTCGGAGAGCTTCTGCCTGGCCTCGGCGGTCTGGCGCGTGCTTTGCTCCTCGGTTTGCCGGCGCAGCTCCTCGGCCTTCAGCGCCGCCTGCTCCTCGGCCTCCCGCCGGGCATCGTCGGCCTTGCTGTGGGACTCCTGCGCCGCGGATAATTTATTATTCTGCGCGCGCGCAAGGTTCGCATAGAGGCCGCTGGGGTGGCTTGCGAGAAACGAATCCCACGCTTCTTTTGTGCCGATCTGCGCGGCGAGCTCGTAGTCGACACGCGCTCCGGCTTCGGCATCGACCGGTTTTGCAATTTGCGGAACCAGCGCCATGGTTTCGCCGCCGAGCGATCCATAGACGAACGGCTCCTGGCGATTGCCGGTGCTCTTCAGCACGTCGTCGCGAACGCGGCCGAACGCCAGCCGGACATCGAGGCCGGGGACCGTGAGGTTTTTCAGCAGCGCCGAGGTGAACGGGCTGTGCTGCCCGTCGCCATCATCCGCCGTCGAGCCGGCCTTGGCGGCATAGGCGATCAGGGTATCCGTGCTGGTGGGTTCGACCTTGCTCAGGCCGGACGTGATCGCACGATTGGCGCGTTCCCTGCGCATCTTGGTGACAAAGGGATTGTCGCGGCAGGCATCGAGAATGACGAGCCGCAACCGCTTGGCGCCGTCGGTCGTCGCCACCAGCCGCTCCAGCGGGATCGCCTCATCATCGGCATCGCGGTCACTGGCCAGCCGCGCATCGATCGGAATGAGATAATTGGTGCCGCCGATTTCAAGGCCGTGGCCGGCGTAATAGATCACCGCGATATCGGCCTGGTCCGCCATCGCCTCGAACTTGCGGATCGACCGCTTGAATTCGAGGTTGCCGACGTCGAGTTGGACGTCGACGGAATCAAAGCCCGCATCCTTGAACATCCTGGCGACCGCGCTCGCATCCCGCGAAGGGTTGGGAAGCTGCGGAACGCTCTGGTAGGTCGAGTTTCCCACGATCAGCGCCACGCGCTTCTCGGCCAGGGCGCAGCCGGGCGCGAGAACCATCGACAGGATGGCCCCTCCGATCACTGCCGCCCATGAGACCTGACGCCTGATCATGCTCGTTCCCGCGCGGTATTAAATCCTCAACCGCACAGCTCCTTTCGCACCTTCAAAAAACACCAAAAGCAATCGATCGCCGGCGGCCGGCCGTGAAATGCCGCGGCACGCCAGCCGCCTATCTTTACGTTTTTCGCCGCCTCCGATCAATCTCGTCATGCCGTTCGAACCGCTTTGGTCAGGCGTTCTGCTCGAATTCAGTTCAGCTGGCCGGGGATGAGAGGCGAGACGACCGGCGATCTCGCCTTTCTTCGTCCCGGCGGGTTTTCGAAGGAAAATATACCGCGATAAAGTGCTGCAATAATGTGACGCGCATCACGCCCGTTGGGGGCTTGTCGGCACTTTTCGGACGTTACCGACCGCGCTCACACGCGCCCGGGCGCAGGCATCGTCATGCCACACGCCGAGGTGGGTTTCGCGCCCAGCAACGTCACCTGGTCCTATTTGGACTCGTCCTTGACGAAGGGATATCCCTTCTTCTGCCACTCGGCCAATTCCATCACGACGGCGGTAACGTTGGTGAAGCCGATATCCCTCAGTTGCTTGGCCGCCAGCGTGGCGCGGCCGCCGGTCGCGCACTGCACATAGATCTTGCGGTTCATCTCTACCTTGCCTGGATAGCCGAGCGGCTTCCAGATCCGGAACTCGAGACGCCCACGCGAAACGTTGACCGTGCCAGGCACGTGTCCGGCCTTGAACTCGGTTTCCTCGCGCACGTCGACCAGCAGTGCGCCGTTCGGATGATTGACCACCGCCAGGTACCCCTCCATGTCCGTGGTGTCGATCGTCTTGCGAACCTGCGCGACATACTGGTCCACGGAGTCGGGCCAGTTTTCGGCCGCGAAACCCGGCTGGCAGATGACGAACGCGCCGAGAAAAACCGCGGCGGCTCCAAATCTACGGCGCATGAAAGCTCCTTACGAGGGTTTGCCGGATGATGGCAGGGCAGCACCTGGCCCTTTTTGGAAAAATTGCTCAGCAGGCGACGAGATCGGTGTGTCCGAAGCCCTTGGAGTAGTCGAGCACGGAGATCACGGTCGGAGTGACGCAGAACAGCCGGACCTCATCAGGGTCAGGCATTTTCATCGGCAGAGGCGGACTGTCGGGATACTTCAGCGGCATCATGGCCAATATCTTTTCTGCCTCTGCCCGGCTTTCCACCGCCCGCGCATGTCCCGCCATCGATAGTCCGGTGATCGCCATCAAATTCGAG
>NZ_SSNA01000180.1 GCF_004799445.1 Bradyrhizobium sp. | reverse complement strand
AGATACATCAAGGGCAGCACCAGGATGGCGAGCATCGCCATCTTGACCTCGCGCGCTTCGATTTTCTTGCCGACATATTCCGGGGTACGGCCGACCATCAGCCCGGCGACGAAGATCGCGAGCACGACGAACAGCAGCATGCCATAGAGGCCGGCGCCGACGCCGCCGACGATGATTTCGCCGAGCTGCATGTTGATCAGGGGAATCATGCCGCCGAGCGCGGTGAAGCTGTCATGCATGGCGTTGACCGCGCCGCAGGACGCCGCCGTGGTGATGACCGCGAACAGGCTGGACGCAACGATGCCGAAGCGGACCTCCTTGCCTTCCATGTTGCCGCCGGTCAGCCCAAGCGCATCGAGCGCGGTGGTGCCGCTGGCTTCGGCCCAATAGGTGACGGCGACGCCGGCGATGAACAGCACGCCCATCACGGCGAGGATCGCCCAGCCCTGGCGCTGGTTGCCGACCATGCGGCCGAACACATTGGTCAGCGCCGCGCCGAGCGCGAAGATCGAGAGCATCTGCACGAAGTTCGACAGTGCCGTCGGATTCTCGAATGGATGGGCGGCGTTGGCGTTGAAGAAGCCGCCGCCATTGGTGCCGAGCATCTTGATGGCGACCTGGGAGGCCACCGGGCCGACGGCGATGGTCTGTTTCGCGCCTTCCAGCGTCGTGGCGTCGACATAGGCGCCCAAGGTCTGCGGCATGCCCTGCCAGACCAGGAACAGCGTGTAGACGACGCAGATCGGCAGCAACACATAAAGCGTGCAGCGCGTCACATCGACCCAGAAATTGCCGATGGTGCGCATCGAGGAGCGCGAGAAGCCGCGGATCAGCGCCACCGCGAGCGCGATGCCGGTGGCGGCCGACAGGAAATTCTGATGCGTCAGGCCGAGCATCTGCACGAGATAGGACATCGTGCTTTCGCCGCCGTAGTTCTGCCAGTTGGTGTTGGTGATGAAGCTGATCGCGGTGTTGAACGACAGGTCCTCCGCGACGGCGGATTGTTCCGCGGGGTTGAACGGCAACACGGCCTGCAGCCGCATCACCGCATAAAGGATCAGGAAGCCGCCGACATGAAAGAACAGCATGGCGATGGTGTAGGTCAGCCAATGCTGCTCGCGCTTCTCATCGACGCCGCCGACCCAGTAAAGCGCTGCCTCGATTGGCCGCAGAATCGGGGAGAGCAAGGTGCGCTCGCCATTGAACACGCGCGTCATGTACCAGCCGAGCGGTTTGGCCAACGCGGCGATGATTGCGCAGAAAAGCAGAATTTGGATCCAGCCAATGGCGGTCATGGTGGTATGCCTTGAGTTTGCTCAGAACTTGGGGTTTGGACGTGTCGAGAACCGGTTGCCGCGAAGCAGGCCTGTTGCGGGTCTCAGAACCGCTCCGGCCGCAGCAGCGCGTAGGTCAGGTAGATCAGGAGCCCCACGGAAACGAGGCCGGCGAGTGAGTAATCGAAGATCATGGCGGTGTTCCTTCCATGCGTGTTCGCGCGCGTCGTGCGCGGAAAACCTTAGAAAATCTAAAGTCGCTCGCAGGCATAGGTGTAGCCGACGGCCGCCACGAAGAAGCCGAGCCCTAGGGCCAGCATGACGATGTCCAACATGGAATGCTCCTGGTCGCTTGCTTGCCTGTACTTATTGCGCATTGCCGCGGACGACGGATTGCGGTGGATCAAGACGGGGGGCCCGCCGCCAACCCGGCCCTTGGCCGTATCAGTGGCGCTGAAGTGCCACTCCACGCATAGGTTTTCGAGGCGACGGCGAAGGCGGAGTTATAGGAATCTTATAAAGACGAGCCGCTCCGGCGCGCCGCCGGCCGCGCTCAGTTGCCGCTCCCGCCGGCTGTTCCCGTCACCCGGTCTTTTACGTCAGCAGAATGACGGTTTGATTTTGAAGCTCCGCCGCACCTGCCGCATGGCATGGGGAAAAGCCCGGAGCCTCGGCCCGCAAGACCAGCTCACGGCTTGCCCGTCTTGCGGATTGCTCTGGCCGCCCACAGAATCCCTATAACAAACCATCCCTGCCCATCCCGAAAATCTATGTCGTCGTCGATAGATTGGCTGCCGGCGCGAAGCGTGCAGCGAGCAAAAGCCCGTTGTTGGCGGGCGTTCATGATCGGCGACCGGTATGAATCTTGCTCGGTGGAATAGCGCAGCCGCGCCGAAAGATATTATTTTTTAACCTCGTGGGATCACGGCGATGCTGGTCAAGTTCGCGAATGCCCTGCCCGCTTCATTCAGGGCGACCACGGCGAAGGCGAGCCTCACTCGCAAACTGACGCTGGCGGCCTTCGCCGCGATCGGGCTTGCCGGAATCGGCTGCGGCGCGGCCCATGCGGAAAACCCCGACATCAGCAGCCGGCGCGCCTCCGAGCGGACCGACTTCACCAACGACGAAATCAGGGACGGCTTTTTCAAGATCGCATTCGGCGCCGAACTACAACTCGACGCGCCGGCCGAACGCGTGCGAAAATTCGACGAGCCGGTCAGGATCTTCGTGGAAAGCCGCGGGACGCCCGACCGGCGTCCGGAGATCGCCGCGATCGTTGACGATATTCGCGCGCATGTGAACCATCTCGATGTCGCGATCACCAATGACCGCCGGGCGGC
The DNA here is from genome assembly GCF_004799445.1 of Bradyrhizobium sp. GTDB lineage: Bacteria > Pseudomonadota > Alphaproteobacteria > Rhizobiales > Xanthobacteraceae > Bradyrhizobium. The sequence continues at coordinate 40,110 of NZ_SSNA01000180.1, read as the reverse complement.
CAATTTCGTGGTCCGGCTTGTCGCCGACCGCAATCTGGATCGGACCATCCGCGCGCTGTACGGCAACGACAAGGCGAAGCGGATTCAACAATCGCTCAGCCCACAATGTCTGTCCGGTATCGGCAAGGATGAGCGCTATCGCATCCGCCGCGCGGAGGTGATCCTGCCGGTCGACGCCGGCGATTTCACCTTCTACGACTGCGCCTACGAGGAGCTGCTGCAGGCGCTCGGCGCCATCAACGACGACCGCACGGTGCCCTGGACCATGTTCAACGACGAGGTCCAGATGGGGTTCTTCGATATCTACGACCAGTACCTTCTCAATATTCTGTATGACCCGCGTATTCGCCCCGGCATGACCAAGGACGAGGTCAATGCGCTGCTGCCCGAGGTATTGTCGACGGCGCGCGCATGGGTGCGCGACACCAATTTGCCGCGCCATGCGGACGCGCGGCACCGGTCCGTCGAAAGCGACTAGCACATGATCCGGAGAAGAGAGAACCGGATTTGCTGGAGATAGCGCACGACAAGACAATCCCGAGCCATCACACCTGGTGGCTCGCGGGCTCAGCGGTCAAATCGCCGGCGTCAGTGACGGTTTCGTGCCGACGACGACGAGTATTCGGTGATCCCGAAATCGTTTCGCTTGGTGGTCTGCCCTTGATTGGCAGCCAGCTGATTCGCCCGGGTGTATTTCGACGGCGCGCTGGCGGAAGCTCCCGCCTGGGCACTGTTGGATGCCAGGAGCGCTCCGCAGAGAATGGCGAGGGCTCCGGCGATGGCAGCTAGGGATTTATACATTGCAGCCTCCATTTGGTTTGAGACAACCCAAACGAACCGGACTGAACGTTTCCTAGGTCAAATGACCTCTGCTTAACGCCTTGTCGACGTCTTGTTGTCTCCAGCGATAATGATGATCCTAAGCTTGGGTAAGCGCAACAAACAGTAAGCAAATGCATAAACTATCAGCAAAGATGCGCGTTACTCAAAAGCGGGCAATACGGATTGGTAAACGAATCCAACGCGCGTCTTTACCGCAACGCCGCATGAGACTCTCCGTGCGGAGCTTGGCTCGACAAAACAGTCGAACCACGACGGTCGATGCTAGTTTGGCTTATTCGGTGTTTTCGCAGGGTCGGACTGGCGTGCCTGACCCCAGGGATCGTATCCCTGCTTGGGCGTTGGAATTCGATCCAGCGCGGCTTTGTAGGCTTTCTCATCGATCTTGGGGCGGGCTTCGCCGGGAGGTGCATGGCTGCCGCCCTTCCTGCCCATGCCTTGCGCGTACGCGGGAAGGGTGGCCAACGAAATGATCGCCGCAGCGACGATGGGTATTTTGATCGCCTTCGTTCTGCCGCTCATGCGCCTTTCTCCAGTTCTCGACACACCATTGAACCCCAGAGTTTGCAGGGGGACAGCCCTTTCCTCGACCGGCGGGGGTCACGAACCGAGGAGCTGTCCTCCGGACCTTCCGCGGGAACACCGCCCGACAAAGCGTAAGCATGGCTGTCGTTTCGTTCTCCCCATATAAATAAAATAGCCTCTTGCTGCGGTACCGTTACGAAAGATATCCTTTTAGGCAGGCTGCCGCTGGAATGGGCGATACGCGCCAATATGAATCTGAAAGAAAATCAAGCTGATACGGCGAAATCCGATCCCAAACCACCGATGCTTATCTGGGTTGGAGGCGTCGCTTTCCGCACGCTGTTTTTGCTTGTGCTGATCGTGGTGACCGCACGCGTGGCCAGCCCCCAGCTTGAACACCTCCGGTCGGTGCACGAAACACCAGGCGATCTCATCCGCGTGCTGTTGGGTCTCGGCGTTTGCACGTGGTTTGTCGTCAATCTTTTCATCCTGCCCAAGGACGCCGGGGCGTACCGGACCTGGATGTATCTCGGCGTTGCGGTTGTGCCGCTGGCGGTGCTCTGCGCTTTCGTCGTCTGGTAAGTGCCTTCCTCACTTCGATTTTTCGGGCGTGGATGCTTGCGACGATCCCGGCTACTTTTTCTTCCGCAAAAAGAAGTTCTGGAACGCGGCGATGGCTTCCGGCGACCGCATCCGCTCTCCGAAGAAATGATCCTCTTGACCCATTCTCCGGACGAGATCCTCGGTCGGCAGCTTCAACAGGTTGCGAGAGATCGCGACCGCGTCCGCCGGCAGCGCGCAAATCTCGCGCGCCACTTTTCGAGCCTCGACGATGGCATGCCCCGGCGGAACGATGGTGTTAACGAAGCCGGCCGCACGGGCGTCTTGAGCGCTAGTGGGCCGACCCATCACCAGCATGGAGAATGCGAGCTGGTGGCCCACCATTCGCGGCAGCAGCAGGCTGGAGGCGCCCTCCGGTACGAGGCCGTACTGAATGAAAGGAGATTGAAAGGTCGTTGTCGTGCTGGCGACGACATAATCGCAATGCAACACCATGGTAGTGCCGATGCCGATAGCGATGCCGTCGACCGCGGCAACAATCGGCTTCCTGTTGTTGACGAGCGACTGCAGGAAGATGACGGCGTTTCTCGGCCGCGCCCCGTCGTCCTTGGACGTCGCGGCTTGCAGAAAGTCCGAAATATCGTTGCCGGCGGTGAAAACACCCGAGCTCCCGGTCAAGACGAGACAGCGGATCGCGGAATTTGATTGCGTGGTGTCGATCGCATCGCTCATCGCAAGATACATTTCCTGCGTCAGCGTGTTCTTCTTTTCCGGACGCCGCATGGTGATCGTTCGCGTGGAATCTTCGTCAGTTACAATAATGTGCTCGGACATGGTTTTCCCGGATCAGGCGAGGATAATTTGATCGGCGGCGTACTTTCTCAAGTAGCAGATACTCAAACATGTCATTCGACATTGATCGAGATCATTCCTTGTCTGGCCCTTGTCCGGCCTTGGTCGAATCAGACGTGCAACCGCCCATGAGTCTATTGACCGGAGGGCGTACGAACCCCGTGCCAGGCATCCCGCACCTGATGATAATGAACTTCAGGCAAATAGTCCGGCGTCTCCAGCTTCAGGACCTGCACGTCGAGGCGTCCGACGGCGCTCAGCAGCGTGTAGGACGCGATCACGCGGTCACGCTGGCTTTGAATCAACCTTGTGCGCGCGTTGGTCAGATCCTGCTGGGCGTTGAGAACGTCGATCGTGGTGCGTTGTCCTCCGGACGCCTCGCGCCGGACGCCCTGGAGCGCGATGCCGGCTGCGCGCACCTCGGACTCTGCCGCCGTGAGCGCCACCTTGGTTCCTTCATTGCTCACCCATGCGCTGACGACCGCGGTTCGCGTCTGGTTTCTGACCTGTTCGAGCACCAAGCGGCTCTGCGACGTCAACTCCTTTGCCTGCCGGGTTTGCGAAGCCGCGGTGCCGCCGTCGTAAATCGGTACGTTGAGCTGGCCGATCACCGAAGCCTGGTCGGTGTTGGTGGTGGAGAGCGTCGAATCCGACTGAACGGCCCGGCTGGCGCTCGCCTGCACCGACACGGTCGGCAGCAGGCTGCTCTCCGCGACCTTGATGGTGGTTTGAGCGACGTCAACATCGAAAGTGGCGCCAAGAATTGCCGGATGCTCGTGGCTGGACGCCTCCCTTGCCGCGGCCAACGCATTCGGTGAGAAGCCATCGACCGTCGAGGCCGGTACCAATTGCGACGGAGGCTGGCCAATAACCTCGGCATAGGTTGCCTTGCTGATGGCGAGCACGACTTCCGCCGCGTTGAGATCGGCCAATCCCCGACTCAGCCGCGCCTCGGCCTGCGCCGTATCGGTCGGTGTAACGTCACCGGCATCCAGACGCCTTTTGGTGGTGGTCTGTATTTCACGCAGCACCGCAACGTTGGCGCGCTGCGCCTCCACCAGCGCCTGATTGGCGAGCACGTTCATGTAGGCGGTCACGGCATCCAGCAGGACGCCCTGGCCGACATTGCGGAGCGCCTCCCGCCCGGATTTGACCTGAAACTCCGCGACACGAACGCTGTTTGCGGTCTTGTTGCCGTTGTACAGGATCTGGTTGACCGTCACGCCGATGGTCCACGGACGCAGCGTCGCGCCCTGGACGGTATTGTCGGGCAACAGGTTGCGAACCGCCTGCAGCCCAGCACTCAGGCTCGCGACAATCTGCGGCCGATAGCCCGCGAGCGCCTGCGGAACATTTTCGTCAGTGCCGCGTTGCCGCGCCCGCTCCGCGTTGAGTTGCGGATTGACCTGATAGGCCTTCACGAGCGCTTCCTGAAGGGTTTCGGCCGCGGACAGATCGATCATCACCAGATTGGCGACCGCGACAACGCACAGCATCGGCCAAGCGAAGTGGAATCCCTTTCTTCGGGAATCCGGAGCGCATCTGATAGCGACGTCACTCACCACTTACCTCGACCGTTACGATGCCCGTCATTCCGCGGGTGCCAGATGGCCTTCCGAAGCCAGGTCCGACCGGCTCCGGCGCGAGAACATTGAAATGAGCGCCGGCAACGTGATGAGGATAACGGCAGGCGCCAGCATCATGCCCGCCACCACCACGACCGCAAGCGGCTTTTGTACCTGCGATCCGATTCCGGACGACACCGCCGCCGGCAGCAATCCGATGCCGGCGACCACGCATGTCATCAGCACCGGCCGCAGCTGAAGCTCTCCGGTGCGCACGATCGCCCTGCCGCGCTCCATGCCCTCGTCGATGAGCTGGTTATACTGGGACAGGATGATGATTCCGTCCATCACCGAAATGCCAAACAATGCGATGAATCCGATCGCGGCGGAAACGCTGAACGGGATGCCGGTCAAGAGCAGTCCGAGAATGCCGCCGAAGACCGCCATCGGAATCACGCTCATGGTCAGAATAGTGTCTACAACGGACCCGAAATTGAACCAGATCAACATCGCAATCAGCGCCAGACTGATCGGCACCACGATCGACAGCCGCTTGATGGCATCCTGCAGATTGCCGAACTCGCCGACCCACTCGACGCGCGAGCCCGCCGGCAGTTGCACCTGAGCGGCGACCTTCTGCTGCGCTTCCTGGATGGCGCTACCAAGGTCGCGTTCGCGCACCGAGAACTTGATCGGGAGATAGCGCTCCTGCTGTTCACGGTAAATGTAGGCCGCGCCCGATACCAGCTTTATCGTCGCAACCTCGCTGAGCGGAACCTGAGTGATGCCGTTCGGGCCCTGCGCGCCGATCCGCAAATTCTGGATGGCCTCGGCGCTCCTGCGGTATTCCGGCGCCAGTCGGACGATGATCGGGAAATGGCGATCGCTGCCCGGCTCATAGAGGTCGCCGGCGCTGTCGCCTCCGATCGCGGTGCGGATCGTGGTGTTGATATCGCCGGGCGAAAGACCGTAACGCGCGGCGCGCGCGCGGTCGATGTCGATCTGGATCGTCGGCTGGCCAAGCGAGGTGAAAACCGCAAGGTCGGTAATTCCCTGCACCGTCGCCAGCACGGACTTGATCTTGTTGGCGGTATCGGTGAGCGCCTGCAGGTCGTTGCCGTATAGCTTGATGGAGTTCTCCCCCTTCACGCCGGACACGGCTTCGGAGACGTTGTCCTGAAGATATTGCGAGAAGTTGAACTCGACGCCGGGAAATTTCTCCTGCAATTGAGCAAGCAGCTGGGCCGTCAGTTCATCCTTGTCTTCCCGGTCGGGCCATTCCTTCGCCGGCTTGAGGGGTGCGAAAAACTCCGCGTTGAAGAAGCCCGCCGCATCGGTACCGTCGTCGGGCCGGCCGTGCTGGGAAACCACCGAAACAACTTCCGTCCGGGCGGCAATCACCTTGCGCATCTCGTTGACGTAGGAATTGCCCTCCTGAAGCGAGATCGTCGGCGGCAGTGTCGCCCGGATCCAGAGATTGCCTTCCTCGAGTTTCGGCAGAAATTCCAGGCCGAGCAGACGCACGGCGACAACCGTCATGATAACCAGCGCCACTCCTCCCAGAAGGACGATTCGGCGGTTGGCGAGCGAGCGCGCCAGCACCGGCATATAGAGGCGGTGCAGGAACCGCATGATGAGCGTTTCGGTCTCCTCGACATGGGCCGGCAGGATGATGGCGCAGAGCGCCGGCGTGACCGTAAAGGTAGCCAGCAATCCGCCCGCCAGCGCGTACGCATAGGTACGCGCCATCGGGCTGAAAATGTTGCCTTCGACGCCGCTTAAGGTGAACAGCGGCAGGAACGCCGCGATGATGATCGCGGCGGCGAAGAAGATCGACCGGGACACGTCAGCCGCGGCAGTAAGAATGGAGTGCTGCTTCATGTCCATGATGGTCTTGGCGGAACTCGCGGCCTGTTCGCTCTCCGACATCCGGTTGGTGTGCGCCAGCCGCCGGAAGATCGCTTCCACCATGATGACCGTGGCATCGACGATCAGGCCGAAATCGATCGCGCCGACCGATAGCAGATTGGCCGACTCTCCGCGCAGCACCAGGATGCTGACCGCGAAGAACAGCGCGAACGGAATCGTCGCGCCGACGATAACAGCACTGCGCAGGTCGCCGAGGAACAGCCACTGCAGAACGACGATCAGCACAATGCCGAGCACCATGTTTTCCAGCACGGTCTTCGTCGTGGTCTCGATCAGATCCTTTCGATCGTAAATGCGCTCGATCCGGACCCCGGGCGGGAGAATGGTGGAGTTGTTGATGGTCGCAACCAGCTCTTCGACCCTGGAAATCGTCGGCGAGCTTTGCTCTCCGCGCCGCATCAGGACGATACCCTGGACGATGTCGTCGTCCTGGTCCTGGCCGGCGATTCCAAGTCGCGGCTGCTCGCCAACCGTAACGGTCGCTACGTCCTTGACGAGCACCGCGGTTCCTCCGTTCGACGAAACCATGGTATTGGCGAGACTATCGATGGAACGGATCAGGCCGACGCCGCGCACCACCGCGGACTGCGAACCGATGTTGACGGTGTTGCCGCCGACGTTGACGTTCGAATTGCTCACGGCCTGCAGCAACTGCGGCAGTGTCAGCCCATTCGCCACCAGCTTGTTGAAGTCGACCTGGAGCTCATAGACCTTGGTCCGGCCGCCCCAGCTGGTGACGTCGATCACGCCGGGCACGACCTTGAATCGCCGCACCAGGACCCAGTCCTGCAATGTCTTGAGATCGAGCACCGAATAATTGGGCGGACCGACGAGGCGATAACGATAGATTTCGCCGATCGGGCTGAGCGGGGAAATCTGCGGCTGGGCATTGTTCAACAACGGCGCAAGCTGGGACAGCCGGTTCAAAACCTGCTGCAGCGCCTGATCGTAGGTGTAGTCGAACGAGAACTGCAATTTGACGTCGGACAGGCCGTACAGCGAAATCGTGCGAATGACTTTCAGATTCTTGATGCCGGCAACCTGCGTCTCCAGCGGAATCGTGATGTAGCGCTCGATCTCCTCGGCCGACAGCCCGGGGCTCTGGGTGACGATATCGACCATCGGAGGCGTCGGATCGGGATAGGCCTCGATGTTCAACTGCTGAAACGCGACCAGTCCGCCGATGAGAACGACTGCGAACAGCCCTACCATCAGGAACCGGCGACTAACAGCAAAGGCGACAAGACGGTCCATTCGACCCGGATCTGGTTAAGCGATACGTTGAGACGGATTAGGTGCCGGAGGCCGCCCGATCGATGAACAGGCTGCCCCTGGTGACGATTTTTTCTCCGGCCTTCAGATTGGTTCGGACCTCCACCAGATCGCCGTTCGTCAGGCCGGTCTGGATGTTGCGAAGCTCGATCGACTTGTCGTCGTGAACGACCCACAGGCGGACGCGGTCGCCTTCATAGATCAGCGCCTGCTTGGGCACCCCGACCGAGGGGTGATCTCCGCCGGAATAGATCGTCACATTGGCGAACATCTCGGGCTTGAACAGGCCGTCCTTGTTGTCGATGGTGGCGCGGACCAGCAGCCGGCGGGTCGCCGGATCGATCGCGGCCGCGACGTAGTCGATGCGCGCCTTGAACTGGCTGCCTGGCATGGCGAGCAGCGAAAAGGTGATTTCCTGGCCGACGGCGACGCCGGACGCTTCGGTCTCCCGTACAAAGGCCAGCAGCCACACCGTCGAGAGATCGCCGATCACGAACACCGGGTCGCTTGCGCCGCTGCTGATGAACTGGCCCGGGCCGACCTTGCGCTGGACGACCGTCCCTTCGAGCGGGGAATAGATCGGGGTGTCGGCGCTGATTTGCCGGGTTTGCTGAAATGACGAGATCTGTTCTTCGGAACGGCCGAGGATTCGCAGCCGGTTGTGGGCGGCTTCCAGCGCCGTCTCGGCCGAGCGCACATCATTCTGCGCCGTGTTCAAATCGTTCTGTGACTGCTGCCAGTCCTTGAGCGGGACCGCCTTGCCGGCGTAGAGGTCGTTGGCCCGCTTCTCGACAATCTGCGCCAGATTGAGCTTGGAGCGTGCGCTGTTCAAGGCGCTCAGGGCGGCGACGAAGTCGTTCAGTCCCTGCACCGTATCGGCGGCCTCGACGATAAACAGCGGCTGCCCGCGCTCGACCTTGTCGCTTGGTTTTACCAGAAGCTTGGTCACGCGGCCCGCGAAGGGCGAGAATATCGGCGTCGAGCTGTCTTCGTTGACAGCGATCTTGCCTTCGGTGGCGTGTTCGGCCCGAAACACCCGCTCGGTGACCGGCTCAACGGTAAGGCTGGCCCACTCCGCCGCGCTCGGCACGTAGCGCGGAAGCTCGGCCTTGGCGGGACCCGTGGTTTCCAAGGATTTCGCGTGCGGAATCAGCAGCCGGCTGACGCCAAACACGCCCACGCCAATCACTGCGGCCACCGCGAGCGCGACGGCCAGCCGTCGCGGTATCCGATTCGTCGCGGCTGTCATATTGAGTTAGCGCCCATTGACCTAAACGACCTCGTTCGCCTCGTTGAGACATGCCGGTGTCAATTCCCTGATTCTCGACCGGACCGCGCCAAATCAGCGATTTTGCCTCACCATAGTACCGTATCGGTCCAAGCGGTGTCGACCGCTGCCGTGCAGGCTGCACAGCGACTTTTATGGCGTTACCGCACTGCGATTACACCAACCTTACGGGCTTCGCCCCCCAGAAAAGAAATTGCCGAATCTGGAAAGAACCCGCAGATTAGCCCAGATACTCTTCTGTTGCCCCGACCTGGGCAAGCAAAAGCGAAGTTATAGACAAACAGCGGCAACGCATTTTCTGCTTCAACCTCGAAGATCGGCCGTGCGCGGAAACCTTCATCGGTCCGCAAAAAGACCTTCACGCCCCGGAAGGGAATGATCATGTCGGCCGCACGGTCGATCATTTTTCCCGAAACTCTTGCTCCTGGCGCCCTCAAGCGCTCTTGCGGCCCTGCCGCAACTGCGCGTCGCTCACAGCGTTGCGCTACAGATCGAGTGGTTGAGGCGTCTAGTTCTCTGCCGGACCACGCCACATCGGAGATTTCGGGCCGCCGTAATAACGCATCGGTCCGAGCCGGGTGGGCTGTTGGGATGCCAGCTGCACCTGGCTTTCGGAGGCGACGCCACGGGCGTGAAGGCCCCTCTTGTGAGACTTCGCGACAGCGTCGAAACAGATCCCAGCCGTCAGGACTGCAGCGACGACGGTCACGAACAAGATCCGTATATTCCTGGCATTCATGTCAATCGTACCCCCTCCAGAAAAAACTGCTCTGATCTACCCCAAGGCTGATCTACCCAAATCAGCATTCAGTATTTCGCAACAACGGGACCGTCCCAGTGGAATTTGTAGTTGACGCCGACCAGGGCTGTCTGCGCGGTCTGTTTGACACTCAGGACTTCGCCTGGCGGGAGCAAGCCCGCGGCCGCGGTGAAGTGCTGTCCCGACGTGTCTTCGATCCACATATAATTGTACTCGACGAACACCGACCAGTTTGGCGTAAACATCCACTCACCGCCAACGCCGACCGTCATTCCAGGCAACGAGTAGCTAGCGGACTCAGCGAGAGCGCCGCCCGGCTGCAATACTTGATTCTTGTTTTGCATCAACGCCCAGCCGGTCTTCACGTAGCCGAGAAACGACGGCGTCCACAGGTAGCCGATCCTGCCCGTCGCCGTGTAGATGGCCTTGAGACTGTTCGTCTCCGAGAACGTCGGAAAGTCCGTGAGTGCATGCTTGCCGTTGATGTTGCCGAAGTCGAACGTGCCCTGTACGCCAAACACCACGTTGCCGGTCTGGAAGTCGCAGCCGGCCTGACCGCCACCGATAAAGCCGCTGTCGTTTTCACGGCCATAGTTTGCAGCTGCGGGGATGGCGGGATCTTGCAATACCCGCATCGTATCCACTCGGGTCCAGCCACCGCCAACATTGCCGCCGAGGTAGCAGCCGGTCCAGTTGTACAGAGGCGCGGCCACCGGGACAGCCTTGAGCGCCATATCCGCGGCTGAGGCGACGCCCGTCGCTCCCAGACCGATCAAAATACCTGCGACCAAAGCCAATTTCGTCTGTCGGTACATAAATTCCCCCTGCAATCCTAAATCCGATTTTCTCGCCTCAACACGGAAGCAGTCGCTGCTTCCCTCAACCGATGGACCGGCTCTCTCATATGACAGAGCAGGACCCGAAGGACGCGCCAATCACGGCGAACCCTCAGTATTTCGCGACGACCGGACCTCCAAACTTGAAGTCCAGGCCGAGCGTCACAACCGAGTAGGTGCTGTTAACGCTGTAGGGCAGTTGTCCGTTCGGCGTGAGCGGATTGCCTGTTCGATCGAACCTGCCGAAATCGTAGTAACGATATTCGATCTTGCCGATCAGATTGTTGGTGATCGCATAGGCGATACCGCCGCCCGCGGTCAGGCCGCTTTGGTGATTGGTAAACTGATCAACGGGGAATCCGGGAGCGGTACTGGTGTGAAGAATATCGCCGAATGCCCAGCCGCCGGTGAAGAACAACATCAAGCGGTCGACCAGGATGCCACCCCGGCCAACAAGCGAGCCGCCCCAACGCAGGTTGCTCTGATCGATCACGCCGAGTTGCAGGGTCGCGTCATTGCCCTTGATGCCGGACCAGAAACCACTGGCTTCAACACCGACCAGGTAATTGCCGCTTTGCATGTTGTAGCCTACCTCGCCGCCACCGAGCGCTCCCGTCGAGTTGTAGTTGACGGTGAAATCTGCAAAGCCCGCAGGGCCGTTGGCGTTGTTGTAATTGTGGTTGCCGAGGCCGCCCCCGCCGAACCCGCCGATATAGAAGCCACCCCAGTCATAGACTGACGCAGCCGCCACCGGAGCCTTCGCATACGGAAGATCGGCACCGAGCGCCGGTGACAGCAGGCCCAGCACACCGAGCGAGACGGTGGTGAGAAGAATTCGTTTCATCGTTATCCCCTATCGAATTGTTCTGGCGAAACATCCGGCGGCCGCGGCCGCCGTGACCTTGTCCTGCTTCAGAAGTGAATGATGATGTCCGCCGCACCGACGAGGGCGAAGTTCCGATTGGCCGGAATGCCGAGGTTCGAATTGCCGTTGAAGGCGAACGCATCCAGCGACTTGTAATAGGTAAACTCGGGCCTGATCTCGATCTGGGGCGAGAACCAGTGCTGCCAGCCGAGGCCGGTCTCGACGTATCGCGTCTTGGTGCCGGTGCGCTGCCCCTGCTTGTCGTCATAGAACTCGCCGCGCCAGGAGATATTGTCCAGCGGCGTCGGCTTGTAGTTCAAATAGTAGACGTAGGTCTGCACCGACGCCGTACAGGCGAGCACCACCGAATTGCTGCACTGCGCGAGGCCCGGCGAGTTGAACGGCATGTATTGCGGCGAGAACGGCGTGCCTCCGTTCGACCACAAACCGTTCGTCCCAACAACAGCGGGATTGAGCGCATTGGGCACATTATTCTGGTGCAGATTGTAGGTCTCGAACGAGAGGTGCCACTGATCGTTGAACTTGTGATAATAGGTGACGCCGAACCATTGCAGGTTGTTGTAACCCCACTGGCCGCCGTTGAGGGCGTCGCCCACCACGTATACGTTGTCCTTGCCGTCATCGCTGGTCCAGCGCACGCCGGCGGTAACGCTTGGCACCGCACCCGGATCCTTCGGCATCGTGGCTCCGGGATAGAGCGGGTTCGGGAACGGATTCGGGATCGTCGCGCCGGCATGCCAAGGCATGGTGTCGCTGCCGACCGAGACGCCTAACTGCAACATCCAGTTCTTGGTCGCCGCGAGCGTGGTCTGGATGCCGGTGTTGGTGTAGTTGTCGAAGGTATAGGTCATCGAGTGCGTGTACATGTAGTTGTTCGGTGCGAGCTGCGCCTCGATGTCGGGAACCGAAATGAAGCGTCCGAACCGGATCAAGAGACCTTCGGCAAGCTGCGGAATGAATACCTCGCCATAGGCCATCGGCAGATCGTAGCCGTAGTTCTTGTTCTGGTTCAGAAGCTGATAGCTCCAGAGCCCGAACGCCGTGGTGTACCGGTAGTTCTCGCCGTAGATCGGCGCGAGGCGGAAGCCCCAGTCGATGTGATCCTTCTGAACCGTGTCGGGGAGCCGCTCGATGTAGAGCACGGCCTGATCGAGCTGCACGGTGTTAGGGTTGTAATCATACGCCGCCGGCACGTTGCCGCCGCGCACCGTGTTGGTCGAGAGGTTGCCACCGGCATTGAGCCAGCCATACACCTGGATGTGGTTGTCGTTCATCCACTGACCGGGAGCCGTATTCCCCAGCGCGACCATCAGCGGACTGTCGGCCGAACTCGGTCGCGTCACGCCGAGATTGGTCGATCCGCCATAGGGCCATTCCGCGAAAGGCATCGGAGGCGTGCTCTGTGGCGTTGTCGGCCAGTAGTCGCGGCGACCAGGAGGGGCCTTCGGATCGGCGGGCGCCACGTCATGTCCCCACTCGAGCCTGTAATAATTGACGAAGCGCTCCATGAAGGTGGCGCCGAGGTAAGCGTCGAGGCACGAATAATTCTTGTAGGGATCGACGACGGTCTTGCATCCAGCCGGCGCCTTGGCCGGCACTGAGGCGTCGGCAGCGTATGCAGCGCTTGCAAAGCCCATCGCCGCCAACGAGACGCTCGCCAAAAGAAGTCTTTTCATAGTCTTGCCCCAAGCTGTTGTTACGGGCGCCTTCAGGCGCTCTTGCGAGTCCATTCACCCTCGCGAGTAATCTTTCGTTGGGGAGGCAAGTAAATCGATACGGTTTGCTGCGCCGTTTCATTAAAAAAAAATATCTGAAATTGTGATTTAGGCGACAATCGCACAAAGAAGTATCAGTTGCCTGTTGCGGTGCTGAAATTCACAGCGAAATTTGCCGGATTTCGCCTTTTTCCTTCGATACACGACGTAAGCTACGAGTAATTTTCCGTCTCGTGTGTCTTTTTCGCCATACTCAGCCCGATCACCGCAGAGCTTTTCTCGCGCAATGGGCTTTTTGGATATTTTTTCTCTATTAAAAAAAGCGCGATTGTCCATCGAAACTATATGTCAGGACTCATTATGCTGCGACGCATGAGCGAAACCTGTTCGCTCGGCGCGAGGCAGAACGATGGATGTCGTGGCAGAGGGCGCGAACGACGCGAGTGATGCGGCTGTCGCCGACAAGGTCGAGAACCTGGACTTCAGCTTCTTGCCGAACAGCCTGACCGCACAGTGCCAGAGCCTGATCGAGAGCTACCACGAGCTGCACGGCTACACGTGCCTGCCGGACATTCTGTGGAAGGCCCGGCTCGGGCCCTTCATCGAAACACATCGGGAGTTTCGGCTACTGCTCCGGAAAGCCTCGACGACCCGAAGTGCCAAGAAATCCAACCAGGGCTTCGTGCGGATAGCGACGACTCTATTGTCACTCGAAATCTTGGCCTCCAGCTTCGCAGGCTGGAGCGCGATCTATCCGCAAGCTGCATCCCGGGCTCAGGCGATCCTCAAGCGAACCGCGCGCAGCCCAAATACGCCCCTGATGGAATTCTATTTATATCCGCCAAAATACATCAGCTCAGCCGCGATCGCGACGCTCGCACCGCCTGCGAGCCGGCAAGCCAGCGAAGCGGAGCTGTACCGCTCATCGGCGCCGCAACTCGCCGGCGAAAAAATGGCGCTCAACTACGTCAATGCGATTCAGCACCCGCGGGACGGGAAGCTGCACCATCCGGCCGCGGCATCGTCCGCCTGAAACCCCGCTTGATGGATTAGCCGAAACACCACGCCGGCGCGGGGCGACGCAGGCCTAATTCACCACACTTTTCCGCAGGCAGCGATTTGCGGCCGACGGCAAATGGCGACCGCCGCTGGTCGGCAACCGCCCTGCGCGCGCTTGGTTCGCGTCCACGGCGTATGTCGGGCACACGACCAACCAAAAAATATATGTCTTTTATATTTCTTTCGCCAATGAACGACATAGATTTTCTACGTCGATTTGGAGAATGCTGGCGTTGCCGGGTAGTTGACGACATCGGAGCGACGCGTGATTTGACGGCGATCAAGGCTTGCAGGCGGCGTTCGCCTATCCTGCGATCTGATTTTTCGGCGTTGTGATCTAGTGTTGCTGGGGCGTGATCTTGCTGCGGCTATTTCAGAAGCCATGGTGACGATCATCCGGTGTCTTTCTCTACGAAAGCACGTACCTTTGTATTCTCATCTGCCGATCGTTGAAAAGCTCGCAAGGACGCGGGCAAGCTCGGTGACGAGCAGGAGCGCAAGTCCCTTGCAGCCGGATCACGAGCTGCCATCGCAGGGCTTTCTGCGCACCGACGTCTTGCCGCTGCTGATGTCGCTCGCGTGCGTCGCTCTTGTCACCGCGGTGCTGGTGTTGCTTGACCGGACCGCCGCGGCCAATCTCGTTCCGATCGCCTATCTGATCCCCGTTGTTATCGCCGCCACCCAATGGGGCATCTGGCCGGCAACGCTCGCATCGATCGCAAGCATGGCGGCGGCGGATTTCTTCTTTTTTCCACCGATCTACAGCTTTGCGGTCGAGGACCCGCAAGAGGTCATCGACCTCTTGCTGTTTCTGGTGGTCGCGCTGGTCAGCAGCAATCTGGCCTCTCGCTTGCGACAGGAGACGGAAACGCTGCGTCGGCGAGAAAAGGATATTCAAAACCTCTACGAATTCTCGCGGCGTCTGGCGGCCTGTTTCACCGTGTCGGACTTGATCTCCGCGACTCAGAACTACCTCTCCCGGACCCTTGGACAGCCAGTCGTTTTCTTCGCCGCCAGGACCGATGGTCACTTCGAGCCGCCGAAAGCAGAATCGGTGCCAGAGGTGGTGCGGGAGAGCGTCGCATCGATGATCGCGACAACCGAGGCTCCGGCTCGTTCCATGATCGATGGGCCGACCCAGAACGTCTGGTTGCTGAGGCCTGTGGTTTCCGAGACCGCGGTTCATGGGCTTGTTGCG
The DNA here is from genome assembly GCF_004799445.1 of Bradyrhizobium sp. Taxonomy (GTDB): domain Bacteria; phylum Pseudomonadota; class Alphaproteobacteria; order Rhizobiales; family Xanthobacteraceae; genus Bradyrhizobium. Next base: position 24,824 of record NZ_SSNA01000180.1, on the reverse strand, counting down.
GTCAATATCGGCGGCGGCTCCGGCGAAACCGTCACGTTCAGGACCCGTCGCGTCGAGGCGATCCTTGAAGAAGTCTCCTTGACGCTGCAACGGATCGATATCGAGAAGGCGATAGAGGACGCCAGGCTGCGCCTGCAGGGCCAGCTCCTGAGAGACGCATTTCAGGGCACGCTTTCGCATGAATTGTGTACGCCTTTGGCGGCCATCCGGGGCTCGGCGAGCGTGCTGGAATCAATGCCCCTGATTCAGCGCGATGATCGGGCCCACTCGCTGGTTGAAGCCATCTCCGACGAAGTCGCAGAACTCGATGGCTTCATCCAAAACCTTCTCAATGCGACGCGGGTCACCGGAGGCGGCGTCGACCCGCATCTCGAATGGGCCGATCCAAGGGACATCATGAACGCCGCGATCAAGACAAGAGCGCGGCGATTGACCGCGCACAAGATCGAGACCGCATTTGCCGAAGACCTGCCGCTGGTCAACGTCGATTCCGGCTTGATCGAAGAATCCTGCGGGCAGCTTCTCGAAAACGCGGCGAAATATTCCCCATCCGGTTCGACGATCTCGGTCAGCGCAACAAGCGAACAGGGAGACGTCATCCTGTCGATTTCAGATCAAGGCGTCGGGATAACCTCGGACGAACAGCAGCAACTTGGCCGAAAATCGTTCCGAAGCCAGCGCCATCAGACCATTCCGGGGTCTGGCCTCGGCTTCTGGATCGCATCCGTCTTTGTCGGGGCAAACGGTGGCAGCATTCGCATCTCGAGTCCCGGGCAAGGACGGGGAACGACGGCCTCCATCACCCTGCCCGGCTCCTCGATCAGCCCTCTGAACTATCGGCCATGACCAATGAATAAACCTGCCAACACCGTGCTCCTGATCGAAGACGAAGCGAAAATCAGGCGATTTCTTCGCGCTGGCTTCGAACTCCAGGGCTTCTCGGTGATCGAGGCCGAGAACGCCGCCGACGGATTGAGGGCCGCCACATTCAGCGCGCCGGATCTCATCATTCTCGATCTGGCGCTGCCCGATCTCCACGGATCGGAAGTTCTGGAGCGGATCCGGTCGTGGTCGAATGTGCCCATCATCATCCTCTCGGTGGTATCGAGCGAGGACGAAAAGGTTCGACTGCTGCAGGCCGGAGCCGACGACTATGTGGTCAAGCCGTTCGGCATGGCCGAGCTGCTGGCGCGCAGCGAAGCCGCGTTGCGGCGATATTTCAAGAGCGCGACCGAGAATCCCGTGGTGGTAGCCGGCCCGCTCTCGGTCGATCTCGTCACGCGAACGGTAACGCTCGACCAGCAACAGATCAGATTGACCCGCAAGGAGTATCGGCTGCTCCATATCCTGGCGACCCATGTCGGCCTGGTGGTGACGCACGACCAGTTGCTCAAGGATATCTGGAGCGGCAACCAGCGGGACAATATCCAGTACTTAAGAATTCTGGTTCGCAAGCTGCGGCAGAAGATCGAAACCGATCCCAATCACCCGCGCCTTCTGGTGACCGAATCCGGCGTCGGCTATCGCCTTCAGGCCCGCCTTGAAGATATTGCGGCGAGCTGACGCGTTCACCTCGTCGGGCTCCTGACCGCGACCGCGCCGAGAAACGCTCTTAAGCGTTCGAGGGCTTCTTCAGCGGATTGTCGGCAGACGCAGGATCGCGATCCTTTTCATGATCGCCGATCCGCGCGCGCGGCGTGAAACAATCCAGGATCGTCACCGTCGCCATTCGATCGACCGTTGGCGCCAATCCCTTGCCGGACGCGGCCCGGCAAGGCCGCCCCCAAACGACGATCGAGACCTCCGCCCCCTACAATAGTATAAAAATAATATAATTTATGTGCCTTTATGCTTATGCTGCCCAAGCAAAGTGCTTGTTCTGCACAAAAAACAGAGAGAGAGAGAGAGAGAGAGAGAGAGGAAGCGTTGCATTTTCTCATTGAACATTTTTCCTTTCTGGGATTCGACGGCCAGTACTGGATGCTGATTGTGGTTGGACTGATCGCCGTTTCTATTCCCTTCGTGCGGAAGAACCGCGATCGGCCCTGAGACCAAAACCGCGCCGAGCAACTGGCTTGCGAAAGTGACGCTCGAGATCACCCCGCCAAACGGCAACGCTTACCAAACGACTTTGCAGGATTGGCTGCCATGGCAGGGACCGCCTCCGCGGCGAGGGCAAGCGTTCCCTGTGCAGTGCGACCCCGCCAATCCGAAAGAATTGCATCTTATGTCTCAGGCCGCCGCGCGAACGGCGTTTTGAACACCGGTGGCAAGTCATAAACGAATGTTCGTGCCGGCGCCGGCGAACTGATCCGGCGCGAGGCTGAGGCCGCATCGGCGCACGCGGGCCTTTATGAAATTCCTATTTTTCGGGCTCCCGCCCCGCCTCGTTTTCAAACGGCGTTTTGATCACATTGCGGGCGACGGCCGCAGGTTGCGACCGCGCGCCAGTTTGAGATCAGACCATGCCGCTGCTTGCAGCATATCGCGACCAAATCGGGATCGAGGACCGGCTTCGTGAGGCGCATGCCGTAACGGCAGAGCTGCTGTCGGACGTCATCAGCGAGGCGTGCTGGTGCTTTCCACCGGTTCGGCGGACCGAGACGACAGCGCGGATCGAACGGCTGATCAAATCGGGCGCCTGGACCGATGCCGTGCTTGCGCTGATCGAGCTGGAGGTGCCGCAATGGCAGGTTCGCCGCATCGTCTATGACGACGGCGAATGGCATTGCGCGCTATCGCGCCAGCGCGAACTTCCCGAATGGCTCGATCAATCGGTCGAAGCCAGCCATGCCGACCTGCCGCTTGCGATATTGAAGACATTCGTCGACGCGCAGCGCACCAGCGCGCCGTCGGCCAGGACAAGCGTCCCCACCGTGCCGCGCGGCGAGAGCCTGCTTTGCGAGCCGGTCTGCTGCGACAATTTCGCGTAAGAAGGATTCTCGACGTGGCGCAGCTACCGAATGTGACGCGACAGGTAAAATCGACCGAGGTGATCGTTCGCTTCTGCCTGCGCATGGTCATTCTAGTGATTTTCGCCGCGTTTGGCAGCGTCGGCTTCGACCGAAGTCTGACCGCGTTACTGTGGATGTCCACCATCCTGAGCGCGGTGCTGGCGACGCTGGAGCACGAACAGCCGCTTGCTGCCGTCCTCAACCACTGGGACGAAACAATGGCTTACGCGGCGCTGTGCTGCCTGGTCAGCGGGTTCGATCGCGCCGTTCCGGTTTGAGACGGCCACCTTCGGGCTTATGCGGTTCCTATGAGATCGCCGCCCCGACGCTCTCGAATTCATATCCGCCCGGGAAGATATTGGCGGCATGAGTCAAGCAGCCTCCCCGGCGACGGCGCCCGTCCAGAACCATACGGCAACTGAACGGTCCGGCGCTCCGGGGCCAGCCTTGCTCGTCACAAGAAGGAATACCAACGTGAAGCTCGTCGAACCTCCCTCGTGCAGCTCAGCATCGACCATCGTCTTTATTGGCAGGAACAGCCGCGGCAACTGGGTCGCGCAGGAACAAAGCGGTCTCTATGGCGGCCTGTTCGTCAACCGCGCGCAAGCCGTCAAATACGCGCTCTTTGAAAACGGTCATCACCCCGAGACCATCGTCGAGCTGTCGCGCGAAATCGAGCTCGACATGAGCGGCCGACTTGCCGCCTCCGATCGCGTCGTCGGCGCCCGGCGCGCCGCCTGAAACGCCGGATAGCCATCGTCCAGGATAGCTGGAAGGAGAGCCAGATGGTTCAGCCTCATTCCGTCGAAAGCCAGGAGCAGGTCGTCGATACCATGATCGGACTCACGCGCCTGTCCAGCCTGCAGCGCGCGATCGTCGCGGGCAGCGACCGGATGGAGCTCTGCCTTGCGCTCCGGCGGCGCGGATTCATGCGGGTGGCCACCCCGGCGAGCTCCCGGATTCCCCGGGGGCAGCACGCGATCGGCCTGATCGCGGGACAGGATTCGCCGCGCGCTATCGAGGCCGCGCTCGCCGAGATATCGCCGTTCCTCAGCACCCATGCGGCCGTAGCCATCCTGATCGACTCCGGCGAAAGCGACGCCAGCCTCAAGATAAGGATGAGGCTCCAGCAAATGGGCTTCCAGATCGAGGCCGGGGTCAGGTGCCGGCAGGGCCTTGTGCTTTCCGCGTACCGGCAAGGTTTCGCCCGGATGGAAAGTGCCGCGTGAACTCCGATGACACCCCTTGCAAATTCCATCGGCTGGCTCACGGGCTACCTGCCCGATCTCCCCACGCCGTTCGATCAAGCCGGCCATATCGATCTGGCCTGCTTCGCGAAGCTTTGCGAGCGTCAGATACGGGCGGGCGTTGCGGCGATCGTCGCCGGTGAGACCACCGGAGAGGCCTCGACCCTGACACCGGCCGAGCACGACGCCATCGTCCGCACCGCCGTCGAGATCGCCAATGGCCGCGTCCGCGTCATTGCCGGAGCAGGATCGAATTCAACCAGCCAGGCCATCGAGCTGACCCGTCGCGCCGAATTGGCGGGCGCCGATGCGGTGCTCTCGGTCGTGCCTTACTACAACAAGCCAATGCAGGCCGGTATCGCCGCGCACTTTCGCGCGATCGCCGATTCAACCAGGCTCCCCATCATCCTGCACGACATTCCCGCCCGAACCATCCGTGAACTATCCGACGACACGCTGGCGAAGCTGGCGCAATCCCGGCAGTTCATCGCTCTGAGGGATGCAACAGGCGATCTGGCGCGCCCGATACGCCTGCGCTCGATGGTCCCGTCGGGATTTCGACTGTTGTCGGGAGACGACACAACCGCGCTCGCCTTCCTTGCCAATGGCGGGGACGGCTGCATCTCGGTGGTATCGAACGTCGCGCCAGAGCTTTGTCAGGCGATTTTTTCGAGCTGCAGGCAGGGACGGTTGCAGTCCGCCCGATATCTGCAGAGCAGGCTGGCGCGGCTTGCCGCTTTGCTCGCCAGGGAAAACCCGGCGGCGCTCAAATATGCGATGGGCCTGCTCGGCTTGATGCGCCCGGACACCCGCCTGCCGATCGTGGAATTGGCGGAGACGGCAAAGGCCGAGGTCGAAAGCGCGCTCGCGGAGATGGGGGAGGAGGATCTCGCCAGCGAAGGTTGGGAAGACGTCCGCTCTCAGACAGATGCGGCCGCTACCTAGCAAGCCTTAGGTCTTGCGGGCTGCGCGGCGGCATGCCTGGCTAGACGCTTCGCCAGCTCAGGTACCGCGCGCGGTCGATGCACGCTGGCGAAAGTTCTTTTCGCGCCATTTCGGTCCGGGACCGCGCATATAATGCTGTTCCGGACGATATTTCCTGAGGTCCCGGAACGGGTTCAGAAAACTCGCCAGCGCGCCGGCCGCATGTCCGAGACGGGAAACCAGAACGGACGCGATGACGGAAAACTGTCGCATGTGACGCTCCTCTAGCAGGCTGACCGGAAAACGGCGGGGGCTGCGTGGTCTGTTTCCACTCCTTGCGAGCGCTCTGCCGGCCGGAATTCGGGGGTTAGGGATTATCGCGCGTCGGAATGCCGCGAAGCTCGAGTTCACGCTCCATCCGCCGCAGTTTCGAATCGGCGATCGCCTCGACCATCCGCCTGAAGGTGCCGCTGACACGGCTGAGCGGGCCGTGGGCGGGCTTGCCATGGGCCCTGGCAAAACGATAATCGCCCGGCGTCTGTCCCCGGTCGCTGCGATGCGACCGCCGGTCGCCATCGTAAATCAGCTCGCGATATCGGTCATCGCTGACAAGAAAATGGGCCATGTTCGATCTCCACCATCGGCTCGGACGCGAGCCGTTGAGCAGAACATGACTGCGACGGCATAGGAATTCGAGACGGCCGCCGGTTCCCCCGCATAGCCGCGTCATAAGCACCCTGCTGAGATCGGAGGGACGGCCTGTGACGTGCCGTATCTTTATATTTTTCCTATGCGATGCCGCATCCGTCTCTCTCGCATTCCTATAGCGTCATCGGCAAATAATGGTTGAGGACTTCGCGATCCGGGGATTCGAGCGGAGGGCGCCATGACCGCAATCATGTTTCTGAACATGCCTGCCGCGCTGCGCAGCATGCTCGACGCGTTGGTCAGCGCCTGGATGCGGCAGACCGCGGCGGCGGCCGAGTACGCCCGCCCGCGCCACCCAAACCATCGATCATCAGCATGATTGCCATGTCGCTAATGTATCCAGATCTTCCGAACCAGCCGACGCCGCGAAGCTCGGCCGATGCGGTCGCGCAGGGCAGCCAGCGCGCCGGCCTGGCGGCTGATCAGCCCGCGACCGCGGCCACGCCGTTTCAGCCACTCGATCCCGGCATCGTCAGTGCGTCGATTCCGGCATTCTTCATCGGCCGCAACAGGGAAGGCTTCTGGCTCGCCCGCGACGTCAAGGGACAGATCGGCGGAATTTTCCTGCTCGAAAGTTCGGCCCTGGCATTTGCCAGAAGGAATTCCCGGCCTTCGGGATGCGCGACGATATTTCCGTCCGAGCGGTTCGAACTTGATCTGGAAAATCAGGGTAATCCGTTGATCGCTTACCTTCGGCAATTGATGCGCGTTGCGATGCGTGGCCGGCGGCGAATGGCTGTCGTGACCGGCAAAATAGCGGAGGCGGTCGAGCGCCGCTTCAGGCATTTTCACGTGCCATGAATCCGACCGAGCGGAGGACTTCCGCGCCCCGCGATCGATCAGTTCGTGATCCCCTTCACTCCGCGGCGGTGCGCATCTCGATGCGCTCGGCTTTGACCGCGCAGAACTTGAATTCGGGAATCTTCCCGAACGGATCGAGCGCCGGGTTGGTCAGCAGGTTGGCCGCGGCTTCCGCGTAGCAGAACGGCATGAACACCATGTTCTCCGGCACGTCGCGGTCGGAGCGCACCTTGATTTCGACCGCGCCGCGCCGCGTTTCCAGCCGGATGAAATCACCGGGGCGCACGCTCATTCGCCGCATGTCCTTGGGCGACATGAACGCCACCGCCTCCGGCTCGATCTGGTCGAGCACGAGCGAGCGCCGCGTCATCGAACCGGTGTGCCAGTGTTCGAGCACACGGCCGGTGGACAGCACCATCGGATATTCGTGGTCGGGCAGTTCGTCCGGTGGCAGCACATGCGCCGGCACGATCTTGCCGCGACCGCTCTCGGTCGGGAAACCCGTGGTGAAGATGATCTCGTTGCCGGGCTTGTGCGGATCGTCGACCGGATAGGTCACCGCGCCCTCGCGCACCAGCCGCTCCCAGGTAATGTTCTTCAGCGACGGCATCACCTCAGTCATTTCGGTAAACACCTCGTCCGGACCGCTGTAATTCCAGGGCAATCCCATGCGCTTGGCGATCTCCTGGATGATCCACAGATCCTGCCGCGCGTCGCCGGGCGGCTTGATCACCTCGCGCGCGAGCTGGACGCGGCGGTCGGTGTTGGTGAAGGTGCCGGACTTTTCCGCGAACGCGGACGCTGGCAGGATCACGTCGGCATGAAACGCGGTCTCGGTGACGAACAGGTCCTGCACCACCAGATGATCGAGTTTGGCCAGCGCCTCGCGTGCGTGCTGCAGGTCGGGATCCGACATCGCCGGATTCTCGCCCTCGATATACATGCCCGTAATCTCGCCGGCATGAATCGCGTTGATGATCTCGACCACGGTGAGGCCGCGAACCGGATCGAGATCCTGATGCCAGAGCTTTTCGAAAGGCGCGCGCAGATCGGTGCGACCGACCGGCTGATAATCCGGCAGGAACATCGGGATCAGCCCCGCATCGGACGCACCCTGCACGTTGTTCTGGCCACGCAGCGGATGCAGGCCCGTGCCGGGGCGGCCGACCTGGCCGGTGATCAGCGCGAGCGCGATCAGGCAGCGCGCATTGTCGGTGCCGTGGACATGCTGGCTGATGCCCATGCCCCAGAAGATGATCGATGCCTTGGCGCGGGCGTACATCCGCGCCACTTCGCGCAGGGTCTCCGCCGGGATGCCGCAGATCGGCTCCATCTTCTCCGGTGTGAAATCCGTGATCCTGGCCTTCAGGTCATCATAACCCTCAGTGTAGCCGGCGATGTACTGCTCGTCGGTGAGCCCCTCGGTGATGATGGTGTTGATCATCGCGTTGAGCATCGCGACGTCACTGCCCGGCTTGAACGCCAGGTGCCTGTAGGCATGGCGCGACAGCGCCTGCCTGCGCGGGTCCATCACGATCAGCTTGGCGCCGCGCTTGGCCGCGTTCTTGATGAAGGTTGCCGCAACCGGATGGTTGACGGTCGGATTGGCGCCGATCACGATGATCACCTCGGCGTCCATCGCAGCCGAAAACGGCGCCGACACCGCGCCCGAGGCCAGACCTTCGAACAAGGCTGCGACCGACGAGGCGTGGCACAGCCGCGTGCAGTGATCGACATTGTTGGAGCCGAAGCCGGTGCGCACCAGCTTCTGGAACAGATAGGCTTCCTCGTTCGAGCCTTTTGCGGAGCCGAAACCGGCGAGCGCCTTGACGCCCTTTTCATCGCGGATTTTCACCAAGCCGCCTGCGGCAATATCGAGCGCCTCTTCCCACGACGCCTCGCGGAAATGGGTAAACGGATTGGCAGGATCGACCTGGTCGTTGGCGTCCTTTTTCGCGTTCGGCAACCGCACCAGCGGCTTTGTCAGGCGATGCGGGTGGTGGATGTAGTCGAAGCCGAAGCGGCCCTTGACGCAGAGCCGGTTGTGATTGGCCGGGCCGTCGCGGCCTTCGGCGTAGATCACCTTCTCGTCCTTGACCTGATAGGTGACCTGACAGCCGACGCCGCAGAACGGGCAGAGCGAATCCACCTTCCTGTCGGCATAGGTGACGCGGGTCTGGTTCTCGTCCAGCATCACCGCCGGCATCAGCGCGCCGGTCGGGCAGGCCTGCACGCATTCACCGCAGGCGACGCAGGTCGATTCCCCCATCGGATCGTCGAAATCGAACACGATCTTGGAATCGTGATTGCGATAGGCCATGCCGATGACGTCGTTGACCTGGACCTCGCGGCAGGCCCGCACGCACAGGCCGCACTGGATGCAGGAATCGAGATTGACGCGCATCGCCGGATGGCTGGCGTCGCCCTGCCAGCGCTCGGCGGCGGGGAAGCGGCTTTCGGTCACCTCGACCTTCTCGGCCCAGTGCCAGAATTTCGAATCGGGATCGTGCGAGGTTTCGCGCGCCGGCTGATCGGCGACCAGAAGCTCCATCACCATTTTCTGCGCCGCGACCGCGCGGCTGCTCGACGATTTCACCTTCATGCCGACGCTCGGCGTACGCTTGCAGGAAGCCGCCAGCACGCGTTCGCCCTCGATCTCCACCATGCAGGCGCGGCAGTTGCCGTCGGGCCGGTAGTCCGGTTCGGGCGAGTAGCACAGATGCGGAATTTCGCGGCCCTGGCGCTTTGCAACCTGCCAGATGGTTTCGCCGTTGATGGCCTCGACCTGCTTGCCGTCGAGTTCGAACTGGATCTTGGTCATTCCGCAGCTTCCTTCGGCACGAATTCTTCCGGGAAATACTTAATAACCGTGGTCAGCGGATTCGAGGCCGCCTGGCCGAGACCGCAGATCGAGGCGTCGCGCATCGCCTGACTCAATTCGTCGAGCAGTTCGCGGTTCCAGACCGGCCTTTCCATCAACAGCGCCGCCTTCTGGGTGCCGACGCGGCAGGGCGTGCACTGGCCGCAGCTTTCGTCCTCGAAGAACCTCATCAGGTTCAGCGCCGCGCCCTTCACGCTGTCCTGTTCGGACAGGATGATGACCGCCGCGGAACCGATGAAGCAGCCGTATTTTTCCAGCGTGCCGAAGTCGAGCGGGATATTGTCCATCGACGCCGGCAGGATGCCGCCGGACGCACCGCCCGGCAGATAGGCATGGAACGCATGGCCTTCCGCCATGCCGCCGCAGAACTCGTCAATCAATTCGCGCACCGTGATGCCGGCCGGCGCCAGCTTCATGCCGGGATTCTTGACCCGTCCTGACACCGAATAGCTGCGCAGGCCGTGGCGTTCGTTGCGGCCATGGCTCTTCCACCAGTCCGCGCCCTTCTCCACGATGTCGCGCACCCACCACAGCGTCTCGATATTGTTGATCAGCGTCGGCAGTCCGAACAGTCCGACCTGGAACGGGTACGGCGGCTTGTGCCGCGGCAATCCACGCTTGCCTTCGATGCTTTCCAGAAGCGAGGATTCCTCGCCGCAGATATAGGCGCCGGCGCCGCGCCGCAGATACAGCCGCGGCCCGCCCGGCGGCAGCTTTGCGATCTCGCATTCGAGGATTTGGCGCGAGGCCGGATATTCGTCGCGGATGTAGATATAGATGTCGGGCGCCTCGACGACATGCGCGCCGATCAGCATGCCCTCGAGAAAACGGTGCGGATCGGTCTCGAGATAATAGCGATCCTTGAACGTTCCGGGCTCGCCCTCGTCGCCATTGACGGCCATCAGCCGCGGGCCGGGCTCGCCGAGCACCGCGCGCCATTTTCGTCCCGTCGGAAAGCCCGCGCCGCCGAGACCGCGCAAGGACGCGTCGTCGAGCGACTTCAGCAGATCTTCCTTTTTCAATTTGCCCGAACGCAGCCGGTTCAACAGCGAGTAGCCGCCGCCGGCCACGTAGGCGTCGTAATCGACATAGTCTGGCAGATGGGCGTGGGTATCGCCGCTGTTTGCCGCCGCCAGCACGCTTGCGACGCTGGCGTGGTCGACAAAGTGATGGCCGACCTCGGCCGCCGGCGCGGTGTCGCAGCGACCGACGCAGGGCGCGCGCACCACGCGGATGCCGGGACCCGCGGCGTTCTGCAATTCATGCAACAGCTTTTCCGCGCCCAGCATCGCGCAAGTGAGCGAATCGCAGACCCGAATGGTCAAGGGCGCGACATCGGGCTCGCCCTCCTTCACCACGTCGAAATGGGCGTAGAACGTCGCGGTTTCGAACACTTCCGCGAACGAGAGCTGCATCTCGTCAGCGAGCGCGGCGAGATGGGCGGCGGAAATCTGACGATATTTGTCCTGGATCAGATGCAGATACTCGATCAGGAGATCGCGCCGCCGCGGCTGGTCGCCGAGCAAGAGCTCAATCTCGTGCGCGGCGGTCGGATCGATCTGGCGTCCCTTGGGGGTCGACTTCGCGCGCTTGCGTCCCTCGCCGGGATGTTCGAACGGGCGGACCTTTTGAACGTCATGACTCATCGAAACGTCTCGTTCCTGCCGTGGCGGTCGGCGGCTAGCTTCTGCGGTGCAATCCTAATCGGTGGCATGCCAGATGCCAAGCGCAATTATGTAGCCGCAGGAAGCATTTAAGGGGCACGCAGCCTCGCTGTCGTGCCCCCTTTGGTGGTCGATTCCAGCAAGCCGCCGGCTTCAGGTCTTGTCCATGCAGTCGCCAATGTAGAACCAGCGGTCATCGCCGACCAGTCCCTTTGCCTTCACCTCTTTGCGACAGGCCCTGAGCTTGCCCTTGTTGGCAAGCCACTTGGCCTTCATCTCTTTCAGCTTCTCGGCCGTCAGCTTCATCCGCGAAGACTTTGCGGCGGCCGGAGCAGCGCCCGCCGCCGGCGCCGGGGTGGTCTGGGCCGAGACAGTGTGAACGCTGCCCGCGACAAGCAGCAGGGCGACGAGACAGGCAATGATGCGAAGCATGGGAATCCCCTTGGGTCATTTCTTCGATTGATTGAAGAGGCAAATGCGCGGGACGCAATCGGTTGGCGTCCCGCGGTGATGGAACGGCGATCAGAATATCTTCATCGCGCTTTCCAGTGTTTTCCACACACCCCAGCCGAGCGGGATGCCGACAAAGGCCCAGAACAGCGCGGCCCTGACGTCCAACCCGCCCCTGCCTATGCCAAATGAGCCATGCTGTATCGCAGCCTCGCTCTTCGCGCTCGCCGACTGCAGCTTCGCCACCTCGTCGGCACTCATGTGCCATTTGTGGTCGACCGGCTTGATCAGGTAGTTGCAGACCAATCCGGCGATCAGCATCGCGCACAGGATATACATGGTGGTGTTATAGAGCTGATCGCGGGGCACGCCGGCCGCGAGCTGGAACTCGCGGATATAATTGACCACGACCGGGCCGATGATACCGGCGGTCGACCACGCCGTCAGCAAGCGCCCGTGAATCGCGCCCACGAACTGCGTTCCGAACATATCGGCGAGATAGGCCGGCACGGTGGCGAAGCCGCCGCCATACATCGACAGGATGACGCAGAATGCGCTGACAAACAGCAGTTTCGAGCCCATGTCGGCGAAGGTCGGCGCCAACGCATAGAGCGCGATGCCGAGCAGGAAGAACACGTAGTAGGTGTTCTTGCGGCCGATATAATCCGACAGCGACGCCCAGAACACCCGGCCGCCAATGTTGAACAGCGACAGCAGGCCGGCAAAGCCGGCGGCGATCGCGGCGATCGCGGCCTTCTGCTCGACGCCAAGTGCGTTGAACTTCACACCTGGCAGACCGATCAGGTTGCCGGCGAAGATCTCCTGCAACATCGGAGAGGCCATGCCGATCACACCGATGCCGGCCGAAACATTCAGGCAGAGCACCCACCAGATCAGCCAGAATTGCGGCGTCTTGTGCGCGTTGTCGAGATGGACGTGGTTCTGCGAAATCATCGCATTGGCTTTCGCGGGCGGCGTCCAGCCTTCAGGCTGCCAGCCGGCCGGCGACACGCGATAGGCAAAGGCACCGATCATCATGAATACGAAATAGATCACGCCCATGGTGGCGAAGGTCTCCCAGACACCGACCGAGGTCGGCGTCTTGAAGTAGTTGATCAGGATATTCGCCAGCGGCGCGCCGATCATGGCGCCGCCGCCGAAACCTCCGATGGCAAAACCGGTCGCCATGCCGCGGTGGTCGGGGAACCACTTGATCAGCGTCGACACCGGTGAGATGTAACCGAGGCCGAGACCGACACCGCCGATGACACCGGCCCCTAACCACATGATCCACAGCTGATGCACGTAAACGCCGAAGGCGCCGATCAACAGGCCGCCGGCCCAGCACAGCGCCGCGACGACGCCGGCCTTGCGGGGACCGACGCGTTCAAGCCAGCCGCCCCAGATCGCGGCCGACACGCCCAGCAGCACGAAGAACAGCGTAAACATCCAGCCGAGGCTCGCCACCTTCCAGTCGCAGGTGGTGGTGAACAGCTCCTGCCATAGCGACATGTCCGGGCACGCCTTTGGGGCCGAGAGCCCGACCGCGCGCGACAGCGGCAGCCAGAACACGCTAAATCCATAGGCCATGCCGATGCACAGATGAATGCAAAGCGCGGCCGGCGGCACCAGCCAGCGATTGAAGCCTGCTTTTGCGATCGTGTGCTCGCGATCGAGAATTCCCGTCCCACCGCCGGACATCGTCCCTGCGCCGCTAATTGTCGTCATCAAGCCCTCCCCTACAGCGACCCTTGCCGGGCACGTCTGTCGTCCACGTTTGCGGTTGTCCTATACTCTAAATTTCCTCGCAGCGTGCCAATCCCGCATTGCTGCTCCGCAGCAATTCTTCAACGCGCCCAGATCGCAAAGGCGCATTGGCGAATTCTGACCCGTGCTGCAACAAGTTATGCCCACTAACAGCCCACTCCGGCGCCCGCTGATTTTCGAGCCACAGCGCCCGCACCCGAAGACACGACTTCACCTCCGCAACCCCTCACGAAGATGACGAATTGGGGCAGAAGCCCGGCCCGATGTCGATAGGCAAAAGGTAGCGATAGCCGCCGTACGAGCCGGTTCCGGGTGCGTCTAACTGTCCCGGTTTCAGTTCGACCCAGCACGCGACGGCCCATTCGCAATCTCAATAGGGCCATTTGCCTTTTCAATCATGAACACGACGCGGTGCTCGGCGCGCTCCGTGATCTCGACCCTGTCGCCGGTCTCCCGGATCAGGTTCGGGATATCGATTACCGACAGCGGATCGGTGCAATGGACCTCCAGAAGGTCCCCTGGCGACAGCGCCTTCAGCGCCTTGCGCGTCTTCAAGGCCGGCAACGGGCATTTGAGGCCGGTGAGGTCGAGTTTCGTCGTGGTCATGACCCATCTTCGGCGAACCGGCGTCGCATCGTCAACGGACAAAGCAGGCGGATGAATCTCACATCAGGCTCGCATAGCTAAGAAATCCAACCGTCTGCCCCGGGGCGACCTGCGTGATCTCCTCGCCAAGCTCGACCAACCCGTCGGTGTCCACCAGCGACGACAACAGGCCGGCGCCCTCGCGCGGGAATTTGGTCGCCTCGAGCCTGCCGTCGTCCATCTTGTGGAGACTGACCCGCACATATTCGCGGCGGGCAATCTTCTTCTTGTAGGTGAACGCGGCGCGCACCGGCATCGGAATCAAAGGCAGCGGCTGGGCGCCCGACAGCGCCAGCACGGTCGGCCGCACCACGTGGACGAAGGTGACAAAACTCGCCACCGGATTTCCCGGCAGTCCGATGAATGGCGTGCCGCCGATGATCCCCATGGCGACGGGACGTCCCGGTTTGATCGCCATCCGCCACAGCACCAGCGTGCCGACATCTTCGACGGCGGCCTTGACGTGGTCTTCCTCGCCGGTCGAAACGCCGCCGCTGGTGAGAATCAGATCGTTGGTTCCGGCGGCTTTCTTCAAGCCCTGCGCCAGCGCCCCGCGATCATCGCGCAAAATGCCGAGATCGCGGACCTCACAGCCCAGCCGTGCCAGCATCGCCATCAGCATGAAGCGATTGGAGTCATACAATTGCGCTGATTGGCGCGGGTCGCCCGGCGACACCAGTTCGTTACCGGTCGAGAACACCGCGACCCGGATGCGACGCCGCACGTCGATCTGCGTCAGGCCGAACGCGGCCGCGAGTGCTATGTCCTGCGGCCGCAGCCGCAGGCCGGCTCCGAGCGCGGCAGCCCCGAGCTGGATGTCTTCGCCCACGGGGCGCACGTTGGCGCCAGGCCTCAAACCCGCCGGCACAACCACCTTGCCGGCTGCATCGACGCGAACATCCTCCTGCATGAACACGGTATCGGCTCCTTCCGGCATCGGAGCGCCGGTAAAAATTCGGGCGGCGTGGCCCGGCTTGACCGGTTCTCCCGCCGAAGCGCCGGCCTGAATGCGACCCGACACCGGGAACGCGGCTTCCTCCCGAAGCGGAAGATCGCTGCTCCGTACCGCATAGCCGTCGACGGCGGAATTGGTGAACGGCGGCAGGGGCAAGGATGCGGAAATATCGCCAGCGAGAATGCGCCCATCGGCCTTCTCGAGCGGCACGGCCTCGATCTCATCTACCGCGCTTACACGGGTGGCGATGATCGCGACGGCTTCATCGACCGACATCATCGGTCCGCCGAAGGCAAAGCAATCGTCGGACAGTTGCGCCATGTGGTCTCTCAGGCCTCGCTGACGCTCGCCGCCAGCACGTCTTCCACTGATATCGCGAACTTTTGCATCATAGCGGCGATGGCCGGGATGTCATCGAGATGGGCAACCGGCAGCGCGGTTTCCAGGGTTGCGTCGGTTGCAATGCCGGCAATGGCGGGGTCGTCAGGGAACAGCAGCGCTTTGCCGTTGGCTATCCGATGCACCTCGATCTTGCGATGCGGCTCGGACTTGAAGCCTTCGACGACAACAAGATCGACCCGCGACATCTTGCCAAGCAGTTCCGGCAGCCGCGGCTCGGCGGCGCCGCGCAGTTCGTGCATCAGGGCCCAGCGCTTGCCGGACGACACCAGCACTTCCTCGGCACCCGACTGCCGATGTATCCAGGAATCCTTGCCCGGCACGTCCACATCGAAACTATGGTGGGCGTGCTTGATCACGGAGATGCGAAGCCCCTGTTTCAGGAAATGCGGGATGACACGCGCCAGCAGCGTCGTCTTGCCGGCGCCGCTCCATCCTGCCAGGCCAATCACTTTCATCACTTTCTCCGAACCGCAGACGGAACCGGGCGATGTTCAGCCCTGACGTGCTTTATATCGGCTAACAGCCGTTGTCATGCTAACCTGCCGTTATGACCAAGATCGACAAAACCCCGGTCCCTCTGATCCTGCCAAATCCAGGGGATCCGCGGCTGACCGAACGCGTCACCGGGACCGATCAGACCGGCGCGACGGTCGAGATCAACGTGCCGGTGGAGCGGCCGCTGACGCTTTACCTGAACGCGCAGGAGATCGTCACCATGATGACGATCGGCGATTACCCGGAATATCTCGCGCTCGGCTATCTGCTCAATCAGAACATGCTTAAATATGACGACGTCGTCACCGGGGTCGAATATTACGACGATCTGCAGGTCGTGGTGGTGCGCACCGAGCACCACACCAATTTCGAACAGAAATTGAAGAAGCGCACGCAGACCTCGGGCTGCGCGCAGGGCACGGCGTTCGGCGATCTGCTGGAGGCGGTGGAAAACGTCGCGCTGCCCAGGGCCGAACTGCGCACCTCCTGGCTCTATCAGATGACGCACGCGATCAACACCATGCCCTCGCTCTATCTTGAAGCCGGCGCCATCCACGGCTGCGTGCTGTGCAAGGAAGGCACGCCGGTCTGCTACACCGAAGATGTCGGCCGCCACAACGCAGTCGACAAGATCGCGGGCTGGATCTATCGCCACGGCGTCGATCCCGCCGACAAGATCCTCTACACCACCGGGCGGCTGACTTCCGAAATGATCATCAAGACGGTGCGGATGGGCATTCCGATCCTGGTTTCGCGCTCCGGATTCACCGCCTGGGGGGTCGATCTGGCGCGGCAGGTCGGGTTGACGCTGGTCGGCCGCGCGCGAGGAAAGCGGTTCATCGCGCTGTCGGGCCAGGAGCGCATCGTCTACGACCAGAATCTCGCTTTCGTCGAAGACGAGTCGGCGCGGCACAAGCGCAAGGGCGCCGAACGTGACGAGTGAATTTCCGCCGACGCCCGGGGTGCTGCTGGCCGGCGGTCTGGCGCGGCGGATGGGCGGCGGCGACAAGCCGATGCGCCGGATCGGCGGCCGCACGATCCTGGAGCGCGTAATCGCCCGGCTCAAGCCGCAATGCGACCGGCTTATCCTCAACGCCAATGGCGATCCGGCGCGGTTTGCAAGCTTTGGCTTGCCGGTCATTCCCGATTCGGTGGCGGATTTTCCCGGTCCGCTGGCCGGCATTCTCGCCGGCCTCGATTGGGCCGCGGCGAACCGGCCCGAAGTTTCCTTTGTGTTGAGCGCGGCGGCGGATTGTCCGTTCCTGCCGCGCGACCTCGTCGCACGCCTGCACCGGGCCCGAGCAGAACAGAACGCGCAGCTCGCGGTCGCAGCCTCCGGCGGACAGTCGCATCCGGTGATCGGACTATGGAGCGTCGCGTTGCGCGAGGAGCTTCGCCACGCGCTGGTGGTCGAAGACGTCAGAAAGATCGACCGCTGGACCGCGCGCTACAAACTCGCCACCGTGACATGGCCGGTCGAGCCGCTCGATCCGTTCTTCAACGCCAACACCGTGGACGATATCGCGGAGGCGGAACGGCTGGCGGCGCTGGACGGGAGCTAGGACTCTTCGCTCGTCATTCCGGGATGCGCCACCGAACTCGGGTTTACCCGAGTTCGGCAATATCATTGTCCAAGTCGGCAACAGCCGACTTGGATGCGCAGGCCCGGAATCCATACTCCCGATTGTGGTTATGGATTCCGGGCTCGCTCGTTTCACTCGCGCCCCGGAATGACGAGCGCTAGACTCACGCCGGCCGAAACCCCGCTTGCTTCAGCGCCGCGCGGGTTTCCTCCGACGCCAGCGCGTCCAGGAACGCCTGCACCGCCGGGCGCTGCTTTCGCGCCGTAACCAGCGCTAAATCGTAGTGCTCTTCGGCGAGCGCAATGAAGCCCAAGCCCGAGGCATGGGCGACCGGCGCGATCGTCATGCCCCAATCGGCGCGGGCTTGCGCGATTGCCGCAGCGACCGCGTTGTGGGACTTCGGCTGGTTCCAGTAGCCGTCGGGGCGCGCCTCGCCGAGCAGCCGGTCGATCAGGATGCGGGTGCCGGCGCCCTGATTGCGGTTGACCATGGTGCAGCCGGGATCGGCGAGCGCGGCGCGCACCGCAGCCTGCGCGCTCAATCCCTCGAACCGCGCATCGCCGGCACGAAACACGATGCCCTGCATCCGCCGCCAGCCCGGCACCAGTTCCAGGCCGTCGCTGAGGAACGGCGTGTTGTAGGTTTCGGACTTTTCGTCAAACAGATGGATCGGCGCGATGTCGCACTCGCCGCGTTTGGCCGCGGCGAGGCCGCCAAGGCTGCCGACCGCGATCGAGCGCACCACAAGACCTGCGCGTGCCAGCGGCGCGGTGACGAGATCGAGCCCGGTGCAATGGCTGCCGACAATCACCAGATCAGGCACCCGCACATGCGGCGTGAACAGCGTCACCTCGGCCTCGCTACCTGCCGCCATCTGGTCGGCCAGCGCATCGATCTTCAGGAATCCATCGGCCTGCGCGAACGAGGTGATGGCGCCGCTTCCCTTGCCGGAGGGATAGGCGATCAATCCTTCCGTGCCATCGACCAGCGACACCATGACGAATTCGGTGCGGCCGAGTTCCGATGCAATCCGCACCGGCACTTTGGCTGTGACCTTGGCATCGGATCGCGGCGGCAGGCCCGCCATCCGCCGCAACACCGGCACGATCATGTCGTGGAAGGTGAACATCGCCGAGGTCGGGAAACCCGGCAGGATCACCACCGGCTTGCCGTCGCAGACCGCAAGACACAGCGGCTTGCCCGGCTTGAGCGCGACGCCATGCGCGATGATGCCGGGTTTCCCCAGCCGGGCGATGATGCGGTGGGATACATCGCCGGCGCCCTTCGAGGTGCCGCCGGAGAGCACCAGCATATCGGAAGTCGCAAGCGCCTTGCGCATCGCGGCCTCTAACTGTTGCTCGTCGTCGGCAATGGCGCCGAGAAATACCGCCTCGCCGCCGTTCTCGTGGATCGCCGCGCTGACGATCGCGCCATTGGTGTCGTAAATCGCAGCCGGGCGCAGCATCTCGCCAGGTTGCACCAACTCGTCGCCGGTGGAGATCACCGCCACGCGCGGCCGGCGCACGACCGACACCTGCGCGATCCCGCAGGCCGCGCACATGCCGATCTCGCGCGAGCCGATCACGGTGCCGGCGCGCAGCACCGCCTCGCCGCGCGCGATGTCGGAACCGGCATAGGATACGAATTGACCGGGCGAGGCGGCGCGGCGGATGTCGATCGCGCTGATACCAACGGGGTGGGTATGCTCGACCATGACGATGGCGTCGGCGCCGCGCGGCAATGGGCCGCCGGTGGAGATCGACGTCGCGGTACCCGACAGCACCGGCCTGCTCGGCGCGGTGCCGCAGCCGATGACTTCGTCGTTCAGCACGAAACGAACCGGGCTCGCTTCGGAGGCCGAAGCGAGATCGGCGGAACGCACCGCAAAGCCATCGACATTGGAGCGATCGAACGGCGGCACGTCGACGTCAGCCACGATATCGCGCGCCAGGGGATAGCCGAGCGCAGCCGCCAACAGCCGCGCTTCGGCGGGCATCGCGCGCGGAAACAGGGCGGCTTCGAAACGCACCAGCGCTTCCTCGCGCGTCAGGATGGTCAGGAACTGGTCCTGATCCCTGCTGTCACGGATTTTCGGCACGGAAACGCTGGTCATGTCGGAACTCATATCCGTCAGTCCCGCATGATATAGGCATCGACCGGCGTGCCCGCAGCGAACCCCTCGGACCCGCCGGGCACCACGAGCCGTCCGTCTGCTCGGGCGATGGCCGCAAGCGAGAGGTCGCCCACCGCGAGCGGCATCCAGCTTTCATCCGCTCTCTCGAGCAGGACCATTTCGGCGATGCCGATGTTTGACGCGATCTTGCGGGCCAGCGGCAACGTTTGCCGCCGTCGGCCCTCGCGACCGGACAACCGGTCCAGCGCGGCCAGCGCCAGCGTCCACCACGCCCCGAGCGCCTGATCCGGCGCGCCCGGCAGCGCCAGAACGGGAGCGTCTCCGATCCGGCCGATCGCCGAGGTTCGTCCGGGCTGCAGCGCGAGGCCATGCGCGACAACCTCGCCCCGCTTCGCCAGCGCCGAGATCACCGCATCGCTGCGGCCGACTCCGGTGCCGCCGATCGTCACCAGCAGATCGCATGCGACTGTATCGAGCGCTCCGGCGATCGGCGCGGCCTCGCGTCCGGTGGCCGCAGAGCAGACGATTTCAGCGCCTTCCGCGCGCGCGGCTTCGCAAATCAATTGCGCGGTCAACGTCTCGCCCGCACGCGCGGGAATATTGACGATACGCAGGCGCGGACGGCGCACGTTCAGTCGATGCAGGCCCGCGGCGCGGGCGATCAAAAGATCGCGCCGGCGAACGCGCCGACCGGCGGCGATCACGGGGGCTCCGTCGGCGATATCTCCACCGGTGCGGCGCACCCCCTGCCCCGGTGTGGCTTCCGTCAGCACCTGGACCATCGGACCTGTCCGATCGACGGAATCGGAATCCACGACGCAATCGCAATGCTCCGGCATCGGCTCGCCGGCCTCGACCCAGACCGGCGACGCAGAAAGCGGCAACGGCGAATAGGACGAAGCGCCGACGAGATCGCGGGCGCGCAAGGCCCAACCGTCGGCGGTTGCGACATCGCGCGACGGAAGCGGCTGCAGCGGCGGCATTTCGGCAGCCGTGCGGCCCAGCGCGTCCACAAGCGCAAGCTCGACCGGCGCGACCGGCGCGAGGCGGTGCAGCAACGCGGCGAGCGCCACATCAAGCGGAGTAAGCGAGGCCGGCAGGCGCTGGGGCGGAGTCATGGCCCGCCTATGTACTGAATCAGCCGCGAAATAGACAGCCCAATGCTGCGACGCATTGCATGGCGCATTTTGTGGAGGCTGCCTGTGTTGACGGTGTCCATCAAATGAAGGCAAAAAGGACGGGCCAGCCGAGCCAGGCTCGCGGCCAACGATACCGCCAATGCGGCTGGCGCCATGGGAGGAGCGAGATGTTTACCAAGAGCATGACCGTGGCTGGTGTCCTCGCCGCCGCGCTACTGTCCTCACCCCCGGCGCTCGCCCAGATCTCGGACGACGTGGTCAAGATCGGCGTTCTCACCGACATGAACGGGCCGGCCTCCACACCGACCGGTCAGGGATCGGTGACCGCCGCGCAAATGGCGGTGGACGATTTCGGCGGCAAGGTGCTGGGCAAGCCGATCAGCGTCATCGTCGGCGATCATCAGGACAAGCCCGACATCGGCGCCGGCATTGCGCGGCGCTGGTACGACACCGAACAGGTCGACTTGATCGTGGACGTGCCGGTATCGGCGGTAGGCCTCGCCGTGCAGAACATCGCCAACGAAAAAAAGCGGATGTTCATCGCGCATTCGACCGGCACCGCCGATTTCCACGGCAAGTTCTGCTCGCCCTATGCGATTCAATGGGTGTTCGACACCCGTGCCCTCGCCGTCGGCACGGCGCAGGAAGTGGTCAAGCGCGGCGGCGACAGCTGGTTCTTCATCACCGACGATTATGCGTTCGGCCACTCGCTCGAGAAGGACGCTTCCGCCGTGATCGTCAAGAACGGCGGCAAGGTGCTGGGCTCGGTTCGCCCGCCGTTTGCCACGCCCGATCTGTCATCGTTCATCCTGCAGGCCCAGGCCTCGAAGGCGAAAGTCATCGGCATCGCCGGCGGCCCGCCCAACAACGGCAACGAGATCAAGACCGCCGGCGAATTCGGCGTATTGAAGGGCGGCCAGCAGATGGCCGGTCTGCTGGTACTGATCACCGATATTCATGCGCTCGGTCTTCCGGTAGCCCAGGGCCTGTTGCTGACGACCTCGTTCTACTGGGACATGGATCAAAAGACCCGCGACTGGTCGATCCGCTATTTTTCCAAGATGAACCGGATGCCGACGATGTGGCAGGCCGGCGTCTATTCCTCGGTCATGCACTATCTCAACGCCGTCAAGGAGAGCGGCACCGACGAGCCGCTCAAGGTGGCAGCGAAGATGCGGGAAAAACCGATCGAGGATTTCTTTGCCCGCAACGGCCGGCTGCGCGAGGACAATCTGATGGTGCACGACCTCATGCTGGTGCAGGTCAAGAAGCCGGAAGAGTCCAAATATCCGTGGGACTATTACACGGTGCTGGCGAAGATCTCCGGAGAGGACGCGTTTGGCCCGCCCGATCCGGCGTGTCCATTGGTGAAGAAGTGACTGCGTAGCAGTCATTCCGGGATGGTCCGAAGGACCAGACCTCAGATGTGCACTTGCACGTCGGGGAATCTCGAGATTCCGGGTTCGATGCTTCGCATCGCCCCGGAATGACTCGTCCCCCTTAGGGGGTGACGAGTCATTTCACCACGCCGATTTCGCGGAAATATTTTATCACGCCGGGATGAATCAGCTCCACACCCGGCACTGCCGCAACCGTATTCGCGGCCGTGGTTTCGCAGGCCTGCGCCAGCTTCTTGCAGAACGTGGCTTCGGCGCCGTGCAGCGTACGCGCCAACCGATAGGCGACATCATCGGGAAGATCGACCCTGGTCAGGATGAAGCTCCACGATCCCATCGAATTGATCGCTGCGTTCTGGCTCGGATAGCTTCCGGCCGGAATCGTCATCGCCTTGAGAAAGGCGTGCTTGGCGCTCATCCGCGCGATCTCATCGGCGGTCGGCGCGATGAACCTGACGCCCGCGGGACTTTTCGCCAGGGTGGTGAATCCGGGATAGCCGATGCCGGCTCCCCACAGCGCCGCGACCCGTCCATCGAGCACCATCTCCGGCGCATCGCCCGCGTGATCGAGGTAGATGGATTTGAAATCCTCGTCCTGCTTCAGTCCGATCCCGTCGAGCATGTAACGCGACAGGATCGGAATGCCGGAACCCTTGGCGCCGAATGCAATCGGCTTGCCGACGAGATCCTGAATGGTCCGGTAGGGAGAATCGCCGCGCACCGCGAACATTCCGGCCGAGGAATAGATTGCGGTCAAAATCCTCAGATTGACGCGTGGCCGACCGATGCCTTCCAACGCCTGATAGAAAGATTCTCCGGCGACCAGCGCGAGATCGAGTTGGCCGGCTTCCAGCATCGGGATGTTCTCGCTGCTGCCTTTGGTGTTGCGCGGTTGAATCGACAAGGCCGGATCGGCGTCCGCCATTACTTCCGCAAAGGCGTTGCCATAAAGCGGAAAGCCGCCACCCTGCGTCGCGGTCCCCAAACTGATCGTGGTCTTTTGAATGGACTTGCCTCCATCTTGCGCTGCGGCACCGCCCGCCAACAGCAGCAGCGCACCGGCACAAACCATATCAGCGAGTTTCATCGGCGATCCTCCGGCATCCGCGTGACAGGTGGAAGACCCATGCAGGAACATGGGACAAAACGCAATGTAGGCAAATTCCGGTTTGTATGAAAGCATGCCGGTGGAGTGGATTTGACATTCGCTAGGAGTTGGCCGCGGGCTCGCAAAGCGAATGTCAAATCCAATCCACCGGAAACTTATGCTTGCTAGTGGTCCATATCATTCTAACATTCGCAAATGTGGCTCCGAAACGGGATGCGAATGTTAGAATCGGACCACTAGACGTTTGTTCCAAGGGAGCGCTCGTCATGAGTATCTTGCGCGCGGCCGTCGTCGGCACGATCTGCCTTTTGAGCCTTGCGGGCGGCGTCGTCCCGGCATCCGCGGTCGACTATCCGAATCGCCCGGTGCGCTGGCTGATCGGCTTTTCCGCCGGCGGCCCGGTCGATGTCGTGGCGCGCATCATGAGCCAGTGGCTGTCCGAGCATTTCGGCCAGCAATTCGTGGTGGAGAATCGCACCGGTTCCGGCGGCAATATCGCGGCGGCAACCGCGATCAATTCGACTCCGGACGGCTATACGCTGTTGTTCGTCGCCCCCAACAACGCGATCTCGGCCTCGCTCTACAAGCATTTGTCCTATGATTTCATCCGCGACACCGTGCCGGTCGCGAGCATCATCCAGCTGACCAACTTGCTGGTCGTCTCCAACGCCATGCCGGTCAAGACCGTTCAGGAATTCATCGACTACTGCAAGGCCAATCCGGGCAAGGTCTCCTATGCCTCGTCGGGCAACGGCACCTCCGTGCACATGTCGGCCGAATTGTTCAAGGCGATGACCGGGGTCAACATGGTGCATGTGCCCTATCGCGGATCGGCGATCGCATTTCCCGACATCATTTCCAACAAGGTGCAGTTGATCTTCGACAATCTGCCGTCGGCGCTTGAACAGTCGCGTTCCGGCACCGTGCGCGCGCTCGGCGTCACCTCGCCGCAGCGCTGGCCCGGCGTGCCCGATGTGCCCGCCATTGCCGAGACCGTGCCGGGATTCGAGTCGGTCGGTTTCTACGGCATCTCCGCGCCGAAGGGCACGCCGCCGGAGATCGTGGAAATTCTCAACAAGGCGGTGGGCGAAGCGCTGAAAGACCCCAAGGTGGTCGAGCGGCTGACTGCCATCGGCGGCATCCCGAAGCCGATGACGCCGGCCGAATTCGGCAAGCTGATAGAGGTCGAGACCGAGAAATGGCGCAAGGTGGTCGAGTTCGCCAGCGTCTCGGTGGATTGAGCCGATGCGGCGCCGGAGATCACTGCGTCATTCCGGGGCACGCCAACGGGTCCGCGCAAAGCGCGGCCCGGTGACAGGCTCCGCGCGAACCCGGAATCGCAGGATTCCCTGATGTGCAAGTGCACGTCTGAGGTCTGGCCGGGAGCCAGTGCCGGAATGAGCTCGGCAGGAACCCGGCATTGCCGGAACGCCCCCCACATTGTAAGGGGTGCCAGCACCGTTGCCTGCCGCCCCCAAGCGGCAGTTCGCGGCGGGGCCTGTAGCTCAATGGTTAGAGCCGGCCGCTCATAACGGTCTGGTTGCAGGTTCGAGTCCTGCCGGGCCCACCA
>NZ_SSNA01000018.1 GCF_004799445.1 Bradyrhizobium sp. | reverse complement strand
ATTGCTTCGTCGCTTCGCTCCCTTGCGCAAACGCTTCGCGTTTGTCGCAGGCAATGACGACAAAACGCAGCTTCGCGATCTCGCCGCGCGTTTCGCGCGAGTTTTGCCAAAACGTCCCGCCCTCTGCCATCAGAGGGCGCAGGGAATGCCGGGCGCCTGGTGCGCCCGCAGCCGCGCGTGTAGTGTAGAAAGCACGCGCGTTAGTCACCACGGTCACACCGGAAACACCCGGCATTCCCCGCGCAATGGTTTTAACGGTTTCCTTCGTGCTCTCCCCGGTGACCGGGCTTTCTTGCCACCGTCACCCCTGAGAAGCTTGCTTCTCAGGAACTTGATGCCAGCGTCGGGGCATCAGGACCACACGACTTCGCCGTCCGCGTCAGCGCCGCTCGTCTCGCGTCGCCAAAGCGTCCACCGCATCCCGCACCAACGTCCGTGACGATCATGATACGCCCCTCTTGCGGGACGGGATGCGCGGAAAGATGCCTTTGATTTGGGGGTGAGATCAACGCCGTCGGGTTGCGGCAGATTGGCACGACGGGCAAAATCAGTGGGCTTCCTTCACCTCGCCCCGCTTGCGGGGAGAGGTCGGATTGCATGCAATGCAATCCGGGTGAGGGGGTACGACTGGTCCAGCTGGCAACAGCATTCGCGGAGAATCCCCCTCACCCCAACCCTCTCCCCGCAAGCGGGGCGAGGGAGGAGTGATTCATTTCCGCTGCGCTACCGTGGTCAATCCCCGCTCGGCGGGATCAATGGCTGCGCGATTTCCCCAAAACACCGGCCGCGTGCCTGACGGATCATCTATTTCGTCTGCCTGACGTTGACGCTGCGGCCCATGCCTTCGCAATCCTCGTCGGTTTTGAAACCCGCGGCATGGATGCCGAAGACGGCAAGCTCCTCATCCTTGTCTTCGGTATCGCCGGTCACGCCGACGGCGCCAACAACTTCGCCGCTGGCGGTGCGGATCAACATGCCGCCGCCTTCGGGAAAGATCTTGTCATCGGTGGCGCTGAGCAGATAGCGCATGAACGCCGGTTTCTCTTCGTTGCGAACGCGCACCAGCCTCGAGGGGCGGCCGAGCGCGAGCGAGGCATAGGCCTTGCCGAACGCCATTTCGAAGCGAACCATGGAACAGCCGTCTTCCTTCTGGAAGGCTTTGACGATACAGCCCGGCTCCACCACGATGACGCTCAAAGGGCGGCACGCCAATTCGGCGCCGCGCTTGATGATCGCCTCGATGATGCGATTGGCCTGTTCCAGTGTGATGGCGCTCATGATGTCTCTCTGTTGGCCCGGGATCTCTTTGTTTGAGCAAGACCTTATCGGAAAACCGGTTTCCACTTTGCGCTAACGCGGCCCTGCGGGTCCGGGTCATGCTCTGGATGATGCGGAAAGCTACTGGGGTTGCAAGCCTGCTGCCTCGATGATCGGGATCAGACGCTGCCGTTCGGCGGCCAGAAATGCCTGCGCGGCGGCCGGGCTTGCATCGGCCCTGGCCTCGAGCCCCGCGGCCTGCAGCGCCTCGTCGAAGTCAGGCCGCCTGATGACCGCTGCGGTCACCTCGGAGATCTGATCGATGATCGGCTGCGGCGTTCCCGCCGGCGCCAGCACGCCGCAGGTGAGTTCGACGACCAGCCCCGGAAGGGTCTCGACCGCCGCGGCGATGTCGGGCGCCGCCTTGAGCCGCGCCGGCGCGCAGACGGCGAGGATGCGCAAATCGCCCGAGCGGTGGAAATTCAAGACCTGGCTGGTGACGTTGGGGGTCATCATCGGCACCGCACCCGCGATCAGATCGATCAGGCCCGGTCCCGCGCCGCGATAGGGCACGTGCAGGATTTCGGGCGTGTGGGTGAGTTGCTTGAACAACTCGCCGGCGAGGTGGGTCACCGTTCCGGTCCCGGCAGAGGCATAGGACAGTATGGCCTGATTTTGCCGGGCGTAGTCGACGAATTCACCGAGAGTCCTGGCGGGGACGCGCGGGTGCACGACAATAGCGGTCGACGAGGTGGCGATCATCGACACCGGCGCAAAATCCTTCGTCGGGTCGTAAGGCGGATGCAGCATCAGATAAGGTGCGATGATCTGGCAACTGGTGTCGCCGAACAACAGCGTATAGCCGTCGAGTCTCGCGTGCGCCACGGCACTGGCGCCGATCACCCCGCCGCCGCCGCCCTGGTTCTCGATGATGACGGTGCCAAGCGGCGCCTTCATCCGTTCGGCCCAGTGGCGCGCCACCGCATCCACCACGCCGCCGGGCGCGTAGGGGACAACCAGCCGGATCGTCCCGGTCGGATATTTCGGCTGCGCCAGCGCAGGCTTGCCCGACAAGAGCGGCGCGACCAGTGCAGCACCTCCCCAGCGAATGCAATCGCGACGGTCCACCTTGGTTTCTCCCGATTTATTCGCTGAAGGGTTCGCTTTGACCGGCCATTCCCGGCGCCCTTCTGTATCCGGCAAGCCTATCGCGGCTTGAAACGCGGAGTCGAGGATCGATCGGCGGCCGCGCGGTCTGACAGCCGCGATCCAATGGATATTGACATCGGGGGATATTGACTGGGCGCGGCAATGACGGCATCAGCGGAGCCTGAACCTTTCGACGCTCAAAAAGGTCGCCGCATTCCACCCGCGCGCCGAAGCCCCCTCATGGTCCGGCCGCCAAAAACAAGGTCCCGCCGATGACAGCCCCGATCGCCGCTTCCGAAGGATTTGCCTGGCCGAACGGCGCGCGGATTGCGGTGGTGGTGACATGCCTGATGGAGAACTGGTCCGGCGACAAGGGCCCGCCGTTCTCGGTGCAGACCACCTCGCTCAAGCCGGGCACGCATGATCGCGCGGCGATGACCTGGGGCACCTACGGCAGCCGCAACGGGGTGTGGCGCCTGCTGAAAATTCTCAACGAGAACCAGACGCCCTCGACCTTCGTGGCCAACGCGCATTCGATGGAAATCGCGCCCGACGCGGTCGACTGCATGCTGAAATCCGGACACGAGATCGCGGGCCATTCCTACACCCAGGACGCGCTGATGGCCTATCTCGAGCCCGACGAGGAACGGGCCCTGATCGAGAAGTGCATCGGCGTGTTCAACAAGCTGACCGGCGCGCCGCCGAAGGGATGGCTGAGCCCGGTGCTGGCGCCGACCGCGCACACCGAAGAGATCATCGCCGAGACCGGCTTTCTCTGGTACGGCGACTACAACCACATCGACCTGCCGTTCTGCGTCGACACCCAAAAAGGCACGCTGGTGGCGCTGCCGCATTCGGATTTCGCCGATCATCGCGTGCTGCGCGGCAATCCGCGCGACTGGTACGACGTCTACAAGGACACCTTCGATTATCTCCATGCCAACGAGCCAACCTCATACCTCAACATCACGCTGCATTGCCATTTCGGCGGCCGTCCGCTGATGGCGGCCCAGTTCGACCGCATCCTGAAATATATTCGCGGCTTTCCCGACGCCTGGCTGGTCCGTCACGACGAACTGGCGCAATGGATCAAGAGCAACAACATCCGGGAATGGACCAACCGGCAGCGGTTCTTTGGACGGCCGGGGTGAGTTTCGGGCGCGCGGCGGATCGACCCGGGCGATCTTGTCGCCGTCGCCAAATGTCGACTACGGCCGGGGTTTGAGGGCGAGGCCGTGGAACCGCCGCCCAGCCGCAGCGCGGTATCGCTCGAAGGGAACGAATTCTTCGGCATCGAAAAAACTTCCTGGCTTTCTTCATTGCGAATGATGCCCCTCCCCTCGTCGCTCGCCAGCATCCCCTTCACCGGTCTTGGCCAGCCCTTTAGCTTCCAAACCAGGTGGCACCGGCTCCGGGGCCTGATGTTGACCCATGTCAAGAAGCCAGATGGCGGACATGCCAGAAGATATTCGGCTGGTAACTGATGGAGATGGTCAGATGGCTACGCAAAGCAATATCCACTTCTATGTGAATTGGGCCAAGGAACGCCTCGATGAAATGGAGGCCGTGCTGGCTTCGCTTGAAGGCAAAGTGGGCGAGGTGCAGGCTGACGCGCGTGACCGGGCCGATAAGGCAATCACTGGCCTGCGCAAAAGCCGTGATATCTTTCGGGACACCGTCAAGAAGCAGGCAGCCGCCAACGAGACTGCATGGACCAGCGCAAAGGCAACACTGGAGCCAGAGTGGAACTCGTTCGAGGCCGAGGTCAAGAAATACGTCGAGAGCTTCAGCAAGCAGGTCGAGCAGCAGCAAGCGACATTCAAGCTTCAGGCGGCGGCCCAACTGAAGGCGTGGCGAGAAGCCGCCGACAAGCTTGGCAGCGACACCAAACATTTCGCCACCGAGCGTCAGGCTGAAATCGATGTCGCCGTGAAGCGGATGCAGGTCGACGCCGGCGCCGCGGAAGAAAAACTCCAGAAGCAGCTTGACCAGATGGGTACACAATCATGGTCGGCGCTGATGGGCGTCTTGACGGAAACCCGTGCGGCGTTCGATCGCGCCAATCAAGCCGCGCGCGACGCGTTCAAGCGAGCTGCCTGATCAAGACAGTCGGTCGGTTCGGAGAAGCCGCCGGGAGGCGGTTTCTCCTGTCGATAACAAATTCGGTTCCTGAGAACGCCCGGCGGAGCAGCCGCGATGAACAGTATGGATGCCGGCCCCGAGGGTGCACGACCGGGCGACCCGCAGACCGCCGGCCGCAAAGGGCCGCCCGCAAGTTTCTGGATCAGAGAGCTGCCCTTCAGCCTGGTGTTGATCCTGACCTTGCTCGGCGTTGCCTACACCAGTTTTCTGCAGCAACCGCTCGTGGGCTATTGGGAGCTGCTGGCGCCGGTGATCGGGGTGGTGTGCGTCGGCTCCGGATGGTCGAGCGCCAACGATAAAAACGCGCGATTGCAACTGATAATTACGCAGGCGCTGCACTGGGCTGCGTTCCTGCTCGTGATGAATGTGATACTGTTGCCCAGTGTCCAGAGGATCCTCAACGCCAGTGCGACCGGGCTCGCTGTTCTCATGTTATTGGCGCTGGGCACCTTTACCGCAGGTATTCATGTCCTGTCCTGGCAGGTCTGTCTGCTCGGAATCATCATGGCGCTGTGCGTTCCGGCGGCTGCGTGGATCGAGGCTTCGGCCCTGATTATCGTGTTGATCGCGGCGGCGGCGCTCGGCATCGGCGTTGTGCTTTGGTGGCACTTGCACGAGAGGCGCAAGGCCGACCTGCGCCCCGGATTCTGATTGCGGCTTCAGGCAGGCTTCCGTTTTTGAACCAACAGCGACATTTGCCCTTATCAACCGGCGCGCGGGGCGCGGTTCGACTTCGATAGACCAAATTTGCGCCGCTGGGAGCATGGCCCGCTGACGTCCCGACCATCGCGCGGTCCAATTTTTAGGCGTCTGATGAAAAAATCAGCACCGCGCGTAACAGCCTTCGCTCAAAGCGCGCTGCCTGAATGGCAAAGTTCCGATCGCGCCCGTAATTTCCCTGAACGCAACTTCTTAATTTGTTTTCGGTAAACTTCTCCCTAGCCAATCCGATCGGACCTCCGGAGATGAATCGAATCACAATTTCGCGCGCCGTTTTTGCATTCGGCATGCTGACGATCGCCGGTCTTGTTGCCGTGATCATTGCAAGCAACTACGCGCTTTCCCAACTCAAGGTCGGCGGCCCGATATACGACAGGATCAAGCTTGGAAACGATCTTGTCGCGGACATTCTTCCTCCGCCGGAATACGTGATCGAAGCCTATCTCGAAGCGACCCTCGCGCTGCAAGATCATTCATCGCTCCCGGCGCACGCCGACCGGCTGGCCCAATTGAAAAAGGACTACGATGACCGCCGCGACTTCTGGTCGAAGTCCGACCTCGATCCCGCCATCAAGGCCAAGCTGGTCGAAAAATCGCACCGTGAAGTCGAGCGCTTCTGGACCGCCATCACGCAGTCCTTTTTGCCTGCGCTGGTCAGAACCGACGCCGCTGCGGCGGCCAAATCATACGCGGACATAACGGCGGCCTATACGGCGCATCGTGCCGTGATCGACGATATCGTCAAACAAACCAATGACGACAATGCCGCCACCGAAGCCGAAGCCACCAGGCGGGACAGATTCTTTACCTGGATTCTCTGGGGCATTTCCGCGGTCGTCTTCGTCGTCGTCTGCGCCGGAACAGCCGGTGTCGCAAGGGGCGTCATCCAACCGATCACCAGGATGACCCGCGTCATGGAGCGGCTGGCCGGTGGCGAATTG
This sequence comes from Bradyrhizobium sp., assembly GCF_004799445.1. Classification (GTDB taxonomy): domain Bacteria; phylum Pseudomonadota; class Alphaproteobacteria; order Rhizobiales; family Xanthobacteraceae; genus Bradyrhizobium. Next base: position 59,784 of record NZ_SSNA01000018.1, on the reverse strand, counting down.
GAGAGCGATATCCCTTCCCTGGGCCGCAACGACGAGGTCGGCGCCATGGCTGGCGCGGTGCAAGTCTTCAAGGAAAACGCCTTGCGGGTTCGGGCCATGGAAGCCGAACAAACCCTTTCGGCCAGGAAAGCCGAGGCGGACAGAAAGGCTGCGATGCTGGAGGTGGCCGACGGTTTCGAGAAGGCCGTTGGAAATGTCATCAGGACGGTCTCGTCTGCCTCCTCGGAAATCGAGGCAGCAGCCGGCAGCCTGACCCGGACCGCCGAAACCACACAGCAATTGTCCGCGACGGTTGCGGCCGCATCCGAACAGTCGTCGTCGAACGTGCGGTCTGCCGCGGCGGCGTCGGAGGAAATGGCCTCTTCCGTCAACGAAATAGGGCGGCAGGTCATGCAATCCCAAAAGATTTCCTACGCTGCCGTCGAGCAGGCGGAGCGAACAAACATCCGAATATCCGAGCTGTCGCAATCGGCGAGCCGCATCGGCGAAGTCATCAAGATGATAACGGCGGTTGCCGAGCAGACGAATCTGCTTGCCCTTAACGCTACGATCGAGGCCGCCCGAGCGGGCGATGCGGGACGAGGTTTTGCCGTCGTGGCGTCCGAGGTCAAGGCGCTATCGGCGCAAACCGCCAAGGCGACCGAGGAGATCGCCGCCCAAGTAACGCAAATGCAGTCGGCCACCGAACATTCGGTCGCCGCAATCAGGGAGATCGGGAGCACGATCGCCCAGATTTCGGAGATTTCTACCGCGATTGCGGCGGCTGTCGAAGAGCAGGGCGCGGCGACGCAGGAAATTGCCCGCAATGTCCAGAATGCCGCGCAGGGAGCGACCCAGGTGACCAGCAGTATCGCGGACGTCAACCGTGGCGCGGCGGACACCGGCAGCGCGGCCGAGCAGGTTCACGGCCTCGTCGTGTCGCTGTCGGCGCAAAGCAGCCACCTCAGCAAAGAGGTTGAAAACTTCCTGCACAAGATCAGGGCGGCCTGACGACGTCGCCGGGCCGGCAGGCGTGATTGTTGCGGCAGCCAAGCGAACTAGAGCCGGATGGCTCTTAGTTGAATCGACGCATGCGCGAGTTCGGTTACCTCGCCCCGCCTGCGGGGAGAGGGAGCAGCGACTGATCGCCGCTGCACCTCAACCTAATCTCATTCCGGCCTAGCCTTCCCCCTCGTCGCTCGCCAGCAATCCCTTCACCGCCCGCGCCCAGCCCTTCAGCTTCCGCTCGCGCGTGGCCGCGCTCATCGCCGGCTTGAAGCGATGTTCCAGCCGCCAGTTGTCGGCGAATTTGGCCGGCTCCGGATAGACACCGGCAGCCAACCCGGCGAGATAGGCGGCGCCGAGCGCGGTGGTTTCCTGGATCATCGGGCGATCGACCGGGGCGTCGAGCAAATCGGCGAGCCGCTGCATGGTCCAGTCCGACGCCGTCATGCCGCCGTCGACGCGCAGCACGATGTTGGCGGCTTTGGCATCCGGCCAGTCGGCGCGCATCGCAGCCCATAAGTCAAACGTCTGGTAACAGACGCTTTCGAGCGCGGCATGCGCGAGCTCGGCGGGGCCGGTGTTGCGCGTCAGCCCGAACAGCGCGCCGCGCACCCGCGGATTCCAGTAGGGGGCGCCGAGCCCGACAAAGGCCGGCACCAGATACACGCTTTGGGTGGAATCGGATTGGTCGGCGAGCGGGCCGGTCTCGGCGGCCTGCCGGATGATGCCGAGCCCGTCGCGCAGCCACTGCACCGCGCTTCCCGCGACGAAGATCGAGCCTTCCAGCGCGTAGGTGCGCTGTCCCTTGAGCTGATAGGCGATGGTGGTGAGCAGCTTGTTTTTCGAGGCGACCGGCGTGGCGCCGGTGTTGAGCAGCGCAAAGCAGCCGGTGCCGTAGGTCGATTTGATCATGCCCGGCGAGAAACACGCCTGACCGATGGTGGCGGCCTGCTGGTCGCCGGCGATGCCGGAAATCGCGATACTGCCGCCGAACAGGTCAGGCACGCTGTCGCCGAAATGGTGCGAGGAATCCTTCACCTCCGGCAACATCGAGCGCGGCACGCGCAGGATATTCAGGAGATCGTCATCCCACTCCCCGGTGTGGATGTCGAACAATAGCGTGCGCGAGGCATTGGTGGCGTCGGTGGCGTGGACGCGGCCGGCGGTGAGACGCCACAACAGATAACAATCGACGGTGCCGAACAACAGCTCGCCGCGTTCCGCCCGCGCCCGCGCGCCGGGCACGTGGTCGAGGATCCAGGCGACCTTGGTGCCGGAAAAATAGGGATCGATGATCAGGCCGGTTTTCGCGGAGATCGCGGGCTCGTGGCCTTCGCTCTTCAATCTGGCGCAGATATCGGCGGTGCGGCGGTCCTGCCAGACGATGGCGCGGTGCACCGCCTGGCCGGTGGCGCGGTCCCACACCACGGTGGTCTCGCGCTGGTTGGTGATGCCGATCGCGGCGATGTCCTTGGCCGTAACATCAGCCTTCTTCAGCGCCTCGCGGCAGGTGGCGATGGTCGAAGTCCAGATGTCCTCCGGCTCGTGCTCGACCCAGCCCGACGCCGGAAAATGCTGCGGAAACTCCTGCTGCGCGACGCCTGCGATCGTGATGTCGCTGCGAAACACGATGGCGCGCGAGGAGGTGGTGCCCTGATCGATGGCCAGCACAAAGGACATGATGTTTTTCCTGGCGGTTTTTCCTGGCGGTTTTTTTGGCGTTGCTTCCCGGGATGTTGGTTGGGCCAAGGCAAGCGGATTGGGGGAACAAGGTCAATATGATGACGCTCTACTCTGCTCCCCTCCCCCCGCGCAGCGGCGGGGAGGGGTTGGGGGTGGGGGGCCGCGCCGCATTCACCAAGGCTGCTTAGCTTGCGGAAGCACCCCCCGCCCCCAACCCCTCCCCACCACTCGCTTCGCTCGCGGGAGGAGGGGAGCGCATTGTGCCTGGCGCTAAGAGCAAGCTTCGCTCGTATGGGTCCCGCGAAGTGCGGGGCGACGGAGAAGAAAACTACACCGACGCCGTCGTCACCCCGCCGTCAACGACGATGGTCTGGCCGGTCATGAAGCTCGAGGCGTCGGAGCCGAGATAGGCCACCGCGCCGGCGATCTCGTCGGGCTCGCCGATCCGGCGCAACGGCGTGGTGGCGCAGCGGCGTTTCAGGCGTTCTTCGTCCTCCCACAAGGCGCGGGCGAAATCGGTCTTGACGAGGCCGGGCGCGACGCAATTGACGCGGACGCCTTTCGGGCCCCATTCGCCGGCGAGGCTGCGGCACAAGGCGAAATCCGCCGCCTTGGAAATTCCGTAGGCGCCGATCACGGTCGAGCCACGCAGCCCGCCGATCGAGGAGATGATGACCACCGAGCCCTTGCCGCGCGCGGCCATCGCCGGAATCGCCAGCTGGCAGAGCCAGATGTTGCTCTTGACGTTGGAGGCCATGATCTTGTCGAAGGCCTCGTCCCTGATGTCGAGCAGCGGGCCGTAATAGGGATTGATGGCCGCATTGCAGACCAGGATGTCGATCTTGCCGTAATGGCCGGTCGCGCCCGAAATCAGCGCCTCGACCTCCTCGCGGCGCGAGATGTTGCAGGCGATGACGTGGGCATCGCCGCCAGCCTCGCGGATGCCATCAGCCACTTCCTCGCAGGCCTCACGCTTGCGGCTCGAGACCACCACTTTGGCACCGAGTTTGGCCAGGAGCTCGGCCGAGGAACGACCGATGCCGCGGCTGGACCCGGTGATGACGGCGACCTTGCCTGAGAGATCGAACGGGGTGTTTTTCATGGTGGGTTCCTTGGTCATCATTCTTCCCGTCATTGCGAGCGAAGCGAAGCAATCCATCTCGCCACGAAAGGAAAGAATGGATTGCTTCGTCGCTTGCGCTCCTCGCAATGACGGTGGAGGTCCTACACCAGCCCGCCGCTCTCGGTGACGCGGCGCAGATGATAGTCGGTGTCGCCGAAGGTGTTCTCGATCATGGTCAGCCGCTTGAAGTAGTGGCCGATCTTGGCCTCCATGGTCATGCCGATGCCGCCATGCAGCTGGATCGCCTGCTGGCCGACGAATTTCGCGGATTTCCCGATCTGCACTTTGGCCGCCGCGACCGCGGTGGCGCGCTCCTTGGCGTCGTCGAAATCCGATGCCATGGTCGCGAACATCGACATGCTGCGGGCCTGCTCGACGGCGACGAACATGTCGGCGGCGCGGTGCTGCAGGGTCTGGAAGCTGCCGATCGGCACGCCGAACTGTTTTCGCGTTTTCAAATACTCGACCGTGCTCTTGAGCGATTCATCCATCACGCCGACGGCCTCGGCGCACATCGCAATGCGCGCCTCGTCGACCACGCGCTCGATCAGGGCCAGGCTGTCCTCGGGATCGCCGATCGCGGCATCGCTGCCGACCTCGACGCCGGTGAAGGTGATGTCGGCGGCGTGCAGGCCGTCCTGGGTCGGATAGCCCTTCTTCGCCACGCCCTTGGCGTCGCCCGGCACCAGGAACACGCCGATGCCGTTGGTGTCGCGCTGGCTGCCCTTGGTCCGCGCGGTGACGATCAGGGTATCGGCGGCCTCGCCATTGAGCACGACGAATTTCTCGCCGTCGATGACCCAGCCTGCACCCTTCTTCTTGGCTGAAGTAGCGACGTCGTAAAGATCGTAACGCGAATTCTTCTCAAGCTGCGCGAAGGCAAAGCTCCTGGTTCCGTCGATGATGCCGGGAATCTGCGCCGCCTTCTGCGCGGCCGAGCCGCCGCGCCGCAGCAGGCCGCCGCCGATCACCACGGTGGCGAGATAAGGCTCCAGCACCAGCGCCTTGCCGAGCGCCTCCATCACGATCATGGTCTCGATGGCACCGGCGCCGAAGCCGCCGTCGTCCTCGGAGAACGGCAAGCCGAGCAGCCCCTGCTCGGCGAACTTGCCCCAGATCGCCTTGCTCCAGCCGCCCTTCTCTTTCATGTATTTCTTGCGGGCATCGAAATCGTAGGCGTCGCCGAGCAGCCCATCGACACTTTCCTTGAGGAGCCGCTGCTCCTCCGACAGATCGAAATCCATTTTACAGTCTCTCCGAAATCGACGTGAGCTATTGCCCCGGCCGTCGCCCAACATTCCATTGTCATTCCCGCGAAAGCGGGGATCCAGTGATCACAACCACCACTCGTCAGCACGACCGCCGCGGCGTACTGGGTCCCGCGCATTCGCGGGGGACGACGCCAGTTGTTATCGGCGTGCTGTGTCGCCTACAGCCCCAGCACCGCCTTGGTGATGATGTTGCGCTGGATCTCGTTGGAGCCGCCGTAGATCGAGACCTTGCGGTTGTTGAAATAGCTCGGCGCGATCTGCGCGGTCCAGTCCATCGCCTCGTTGCTGCCGTCGTCGCCATGCTCGTCGAAGGGGGCTGCGAACGGCCCGATCACCTCCATCAGAAGCTCGGTGGTGGCCTGCTGGATTTCCGAGCCCTTGATCTTGAGGACCGAGGAGGCGGGATTGGGCTTGCCCTTGCCGTGCTTGCCTTCGTCGGCGACGACGCGAAGCTGCGTCAGTTCGAGCGCCTTGAGCTCGATCTCGACCGCGGCGAGCTTTTCGCGAAAACCCTGGTCGGCCATCACCGGCTTGCCGCCGGATTCGACCTTGGACGCCAGATCCCGAATGCGGCGAATCCGCTCCTTGGAAACGCCGACGCGGGCGATGCCGGTGCGCTCGTTGCCGAGCAGGAACTTGGCGTAGTCCCAGCCCTTGTTTTCCTCGCCGACCAGATTTTCAACCGGCACCTCGACGTCATCGAGGAACACCTCGTTGACCTCAAAGCCGCCGTCGATGGTCTGGATCGGACGCACCGTGATGCCCTTCGACTTCATGTCGATCAGGATGAACGAAATGCCGGTCTGCTTCTTGGCCGCGGGATCGGTGCGGCACAGGCAGAAGATCCAGTCGGCATATTGGGCGAGCGTGGTCCAGGTCTTCTGGCCGTTGACGATGTATTTGTCGCCCTTGCGCTCGGCCTTGGTCTTCAGCGACGCGAGGTCGGAGCCCGAGCCGGGCTCGGAAAAGCCCTGGCACCACCAGTCGTCAACATTGGCGATGCGCGGCAGATAGTGCTTCTTCTGTTGTTCATTGCCGAAGGTATAGATCACCGGCCCGACCATGCTGACGCCGAAGGCGAGCGGCGCCGGCGCCGGATGCATCTGCAGCTCCTCGTTGAAGATGTAGTGCTGCACCGAGGTCCACCCCGTGCCGCCATATTCCTTCGGCCAGTGCGACACACCCCAGCCTTTCCTGTTGAGGATGCGCCACCAGTCGACCATCTCGTCCTTTGAGAGATGACGGCCCTCCTGCAATTTCTGCCGCGTCGAAGGCGGCACGTGGTCCCTGAAGAAGGCCCGCACCTCGTCCCGAAACGCCACTTCTTCCTTGCTGAAGCTGAGATCCATCGGATCCTCCTGTGAGCGAATGAATTTCTCTCCCGGGGTCGTCCCTGCGAAAGCAGGGACCCATAACCACCGGTCTTTGTTGGTAACAATGGCGTCTACCCCAACGCCAAAAGCGACACCTCGCGGTATGGGTCCCGGCTCGCGCTTCGCTTGGCCGGGACGACAGCTGTTACTGCACCACCTCGAACAAACCGGCGGCGCCCATGCCGCCGCCGACGCACATGGTCACCACGACATATTTGGCCTTGCGGCGGCGGCCCTCGATCAGGGCGTGACCGGTGAGACGCGCGCCCGACATGCCGTAGGGATGGCCGACCGCGATCGCGCCGCCATCGACGTTGATCTTTTCGGGATCAATGCCGAGCTTGTCGCGGCAATAAAGCACCTGCACCGCGAAGGCCTCGTTCAGCTCCCAGAGATCGATATCGTCGACCTTCAGGCCATGGCGCTTGAGCAGCCGCGGCACCGCGAACACGGGACCAATGCCCATCTCGTCCGGTTCGCAGCCGGCGGCGACGAAGCCGCGGAAGATGCCGAGCGGCTTCAGGCCGCGCTTCGAAGCCTCCTTGTCGCTCATGATCACGGACGCGCTGGCGCCGTCCGACAGCTGGCTGGCATTGCCGGCCGTAATCGTAAAGCCGTCGCCGCGCACCGGCTTCAAGGCGGCGAGGCCTTCGGCCGTGGTTTCCGGCCGCGGCCCCTCATCCTTCGAGAAGGTGACCTCCTTGAACGAGATTTCGCCGGTCGCCTTGTCGGCGACGCCCATCGTGGTGGTGATGGCTGCGATTTCGTCGTTGAACTTGCCGCCCTGCTGTGCGGCGGCGACCCGGCGCTGGCTCTCCAGCGAGTATTCGTCCTGCCGCTCGCGCGAAATGCCGTAGCGCCTGGCGACGACCTCGGCGGTGTCGATCATCGGCATGTAGACTTCGCCCTTGATTTTCAGCAGCGCCGGATCCTGGGCGTGAAATGCATTCATCTTGTCGTTCTGCACCAGACTGATGGATTCGCCGCCGCCGCCGACCGCGATCTCGACGCCGTCGAAGATCACCGAACGCGCCGCGAGTGCGATCGCCTGCAGCCCCGACGCGCATTGCCGGTCGATCGTGGTGCCGCCCACCGTGACCGGAAGCCCGGCGCGCAGCAGCGCCTTGCGGGCGATGTTGCCGCCGGTCGAGCCCTGCTGCAGGGCGGCGCCCATCACCACGTCCTCGACCTCCGCGGGATCGAGCTTGGCCCGCGCCACCGCCTGACCGATGGCGTGACCGAGCAGGGTTGCCCCTTCGGTGGCGTTGAGCGCGCCGCGATAGGCCTTGCCGATCGGGGTGCGGGCGGTGGAGACGATAACGGCGTCGGTCATGGGCGACCTCCTGTTGCAAGTTGTGGTTGTCTGGGCTGCGCTGGCGAAGATCGCTGATTGCGCAATTCATGGCGCGAGAGTTTGCCGACCGGGGTTCGCGGCAGTTCATCGACGAAATCGAGTGCTGCGGGAATCTCGTGCTTGCCGAGCTTGCCGGCCAGGAACGCCTTCAGCTCATCCAGCGAGAACGGACCCGCGCCCGCGCGTAGTTTGACAAAGGCCTTCGCCGCCTCGCCGCGGTAATCGTCGGGAATGCCGATCACGATCACTTCCTGCACCGCGGGATGTTCATAGATCGCCTGCTCGATCATCTGCGGGTAGACATTGAAGCCGCCGGAAATGATCATGTCCTTCTTGCGGTCGACCAGGTAGAAATAGCCGTCGCTGTCCATGTAGCCGATATCGCCGGTCAGGAAACGATCGCCGACAAACGCCTCGGCGGTTTCCGTTGGCCTGTTCCAGTAGCCTTTTGTCACATTCGGTCCGCGAATCCGGATCTCACCGACTTCGCCCGCGGGCAAGACTTTCGCGGGATCATCGAGCGCGACCACATCCATTTCGATGCCGGGCAGCATCAACCCGATCGACCCCGGCTTGTCCGGCCCCTCCTGCGGATGGCCGGTGCCGGGCGAGCAGGTCTCGGTCATGCCCCAGCCGCTCTTCAGCTTCATGCCGACCTTGCGCTCAAAGACTTTCGCGACCTCGACCGGCAGCGGCGCGCCGCCGGAGCCGCAGCTCACCAGCGAGGAAAGATCGCGCTTGTCGAGATCGGGAAGGCTCGCGATCGCGATCCACATCGTCGGCACGCCGGGAAACGCGGCGGCGCGCTTGACCTCGATATCGCGCATCACGGCTTCGACGTCGAAGCGCTGGTGCAGCGAGATCAAATTGCCGCGCCGGATCGAGGTCAGCATCACCACCGTCAGCGCGAAGATGTGAAACAGCGGCAGCACGCAGATCACGCGCTCGATGGCGTTGCGCCTTTCGCGCGCCGGCCTGCCCCAGACATCATAGATCGATACCGCGGAGGTCAAGTTGCCGTGGCTCAGCATTGCGCCTTTCGGCAGTCCGGTGGTGCCCCCGGTATATTGCAGCAGCGCCACGTCGTCGGGCGAGATGGTCGGCCATTGCGCCGGCAGCACTGCGCCTTGCGCAAACCCTGCAAACGTCGTGATCGCGGGGTGATCCGGGATCGGCGTATGCGGATTGCCGACCGCGCCCCAATGGTCGTCCTCGCAGACGATGAGCCGATCGAGCAGGCCCTTTTCCAGGAATTTCAGCGCCGTCGGCAGCAGCGTCGCGAGATCGCTGGTGACGAGAATGCGCGCGCAGCTGTCGCTCAATTTATGCGACAGCGCGCGTTCGCCATCGAGCGGGGACAAATGCACGACACGGGCGCCGGCCTTCAGCGCGCCGAAAAAGTTCACGGGATGGTCGGGCGAGTTGCCGAGGAACAGCGCCACCGACGTGTTCTTGCCGTAGCCGGCACCGAGATAGGCTGAAGCTGCGACCTCGACCAGCGCTTCCAGCTCGATGTAGCTGATGGCGCGGTCGCGAAACTCAAAGGCCGGCCGGCCGGCGTAATCGGCGACCGCCTTCGACAGCAAATCCGGCAGCGTTCCCCGCGCGATCGGATCGTCCCAGTGGACGCCTTCCGGATAGAATTTTTCGCCGGGACGGGTCATGGGCGCGGTGCCGACGGTAAGGTGGGCAGGGCTGCGCGGGCTCCCCTCCCCCTTGCGGGGAGGGGTTGGGGAAGGGGGTCCACACGGGCAGTCCCGATGCGGCCACCCCCCTCCCTAACCCTCCCCCGCAAGGGGGGAGGGAACACGAACACTGAACCAGTGCCGCTAGTCCCCATCACGCCGCTTTTGCCGTCTGCGCCAGCGACGCAAAGGTCTTGCCTTCCGCCGCAAGGCGCTTGAGCAGCGGCGCGGGCTCTAGCGAAGGATCATTCGTCTCCTTGGCATAGTACGACAAGCGGTCGGCGATATGCTTCAGGCCCACCTGATCGGCATAGAACATCGGGCCGCCGCGATAGACCGGCCAGCCATAGCCATAGAGCCAGATCACGTCGATGTCGCTGGGACGCGCCGCGATCTTCTCCTCGAGAATCCGCGCACCCTCGTTGATCATCGGATACATCATGCGCTCGAGGATTTCGTCGTCGCTGACCACGCGGCGCTTGCGGCCGAGCCGCTGCAAGGTCTCGTCGATCAGCTTCTCGACTTCGGGATCGGGCAGCGCCGCGCGCGACCCTGCTTCATACTTATAATAGCCCTTGCCGGTCTTCTGGCCGAAGCGGCCGGCCTCGCACAGCGCATCGGCAATTTCCGACTTGATGCCGCGATCCTTGCGCGATCGCCAGCCGATATCGAGCCCGGCAAGATCGCCCATCGCGAACGGGCCCATCGGCATGCCGAATTTCGTCACCACCGCATCGACCTGCTGCGGCAACGCGCCCTCGAACAGCAATTTCTCCGCCTGCTTGCCGCGCTGCGCCAGCATGCGATTGCCGACGAAGCCGTCGCAGACGCCGACCACCGCCGGCACTTTTGCGATCTTGCGCGCTACCGCCACCGCGGTGGTCAGCGCGTCCGGCGCGGTCTTGTCCGCGCGCACGATCTCGCACAGCTTCATCACATTGGCCGGTGAGAAAAAGTGCATGCCGAGCACGTCCTGCGGACGTTTTGTCACTTTGGCGATTTCGTCGATGTTGAGATAGGAGGTGTTGGACGCGAGAACCGCGCCGGGTTTGGCGAATTTGTCGAGCGCGGTGAAGACCTCCTTCTTGATCGCCATGGTCTCGAACACGGCCTCGATGATCAGGTCGGCATCCCGCACGTTTTCAAGTCCGACCACGCCGTTGATCAGCGCCATGCGCTTGGCGGGCGCGTCCGCGGGGATTCCGCCGCGCGCGGCGGTCGCCTCGTAATTCTTCTGCATCACCCCCATGCCGCGCTTGAGCTGTTCTTCGCCGGTCTCGATCAGCGTCACCGGGATTCCGGCGTTGGCAAATGACATCGCGATACCACCGCCCATGGTCCCCGCGCCGATGATGGCGACGCGCTCGACGTTGCGCGGTTTTGTCCCCTCCGGAACGCCGGCGATCTTTGCAGCCTCGCGTTCCGAGAAGAACGCGTAACGCTGCGCCTTGGACTGATCGCCCGCCACCAGTTTGAGGAAGCTCTCGCGTTCCTTTTTCAATCCCTCATCGAATGGCAGGTCGATCGCCGCACCCACCGCGTCGGCGGCGGCGAACGGCGCTTCCAGCCCGCGCGCCTTCTTGGTCAGCGCCGCGACCGCATTGGTGAAGATCGAGCGGTCGGCTTTCGCCGCCGCAAGCTTGCTGTCGTCGTCCCGCAGCCTGCGCAAGGGGCGCTTCTCCGCCAGCACCTTGCGGGCGAAGCTCTCGCCGCCGGCGGCGGGACCTTCGATGATTTCCTCGATCAGGCCGTTCTTCAACGCCTCGCTAGCGGGAATCGGATCGCCGCCGACGATCATCTTGACCGCCAGTTCCGGACCGACCGCGCGCGGCAGGCGCTGCGTTCCGCCCGCGCCCGGCAGCAGGCCGAGTTTCACCTCGGGCAGGCCCAGGCGAGCGTCCCTGGTCGCAACGCGGAAGTGGCAGGCGAGCGCGACTTCGAGGCCGCCGCCCAGCGCCGTGCCATGAATGGCGGCAATGACCGGCTTCGGCGAGTTCTCGATCTCGATCAGCACCTCATTAAGGCCCGGGGGTTTCGGCGGTTTGCCGAATTCGGTGATGTCGGCGCCGGCGATAAAGGTGCGGCCGGCACAGGTCAGCACGATCGCCTTCACTTCCGGATCGGCGACGGCGCGCTTGATGCAATCCAGAATGCCGCCCCGCACGGCGGCGCTCAGCGCGTTCACCGGAGGACTGTCGACTGTGACGGTGGCAATGACGTCACGACGATCGAGCCTGACCACTTCGTTCACGGAAATCTCCCTCGGCAGTTCATTCTTTTAAATTTCGCACTGCGGAATTAAATTCCGCATCTTGACAGCGAGGGTTATTTTGAAGCACGTCCCTTGTCAACGAGGGTTCGCGAGAGCGGCGGCAACAGCAGGCCATGAAGCGTCCAGGTAAGAAAGTGGCGACCGATCGCAGCTTCGTCGTCGCGCTTTCCCGCGGTCTTGATGTGCTGCGTGCATTTCAACCCAACGACGGGCTTCTCGGCAATCAAGAGATCGCGGCCCGCACCAACCTGCCGAAGCCAACCGTCTCCAGGCTGACCTATACCCTGACCAGACTGGGTTACCTTACACCGGTTCCGCGGTTCGAGAAATATCAGCTGGCGCCTGCGGCGATGGCGCTCGGCTATGCGGCGCTGGCCAATCTCGGCGTTCGGCATTTGTCCGAGCCCTATCGCGAAGAAATGATGCGCGAGACCGGCGGAGCGGTGGCGGTCGGCGGGCGCGACCGTCTCAGCATGATCTACTTCGGCCAGAGCCGCGGCATGACGCTCGGCGTTCAGCTGGACGTCGGCTCACGAATTCCGATCGCCACGACGGCGATGGGCCGGGCGTATATCTGGGCGCTGCCGGATGACGAGCGCGCCGCATTATTGCGCGACTTGCGCGAGCACTACGGCAGCCGCTGGGCCAGGATGCGCGACGGCATCGAACGCGCCGGCGAGACCGTCGCAAAGCACGGTTTTGCGATCTCGGCGGGCGACTGGCACGACGACATCCACGCGGTCGGCGTAGCACTAAAGCTTAATGACGGAACCGGTCCTTATGCGTTTAATTGTGGTGCGCCCGCATTCCGTTTCACGGAAGATAGGCTGCGCAGCGACATTGGACCGCGCCTTTTGGCAATGGTAAGGAACATCGAAACCGCGCTCGGCGGAATAGCGCCACAATCAAGAAAACAAGAAAGCAAAAAATTGAAAGCAGGAGGGAAGGTTGCGCGTGTGGTTGAGGGAATCCGATAGCCTTCACCGTTGTGATCGGGCGGCCGATTGGCGCGGTCGTTCCGGCCCAATCAACGACCTGTGCGGGGCGAGATGACGCAAACCCGGCCGGCGCAGGGAAAATCGCCACTGCTTGCGGTTTGCGACGTCAGCGTCGTGTTCGGGGGCATCATTGCGTTGAATGGCGTGTCGTTCGACATGCATCAGGGCCAGATCCTGGGCCTGATCGGACCGAACGGCGCCGGCAAGACTACGCTCTTCAACTGCCTGAGCCGGCTCTACCAGCCGAGCGCCGGCGACATCCTGCTGGAGGGCGAGAGCATCCTGCGGCGTCGGCCACACCGGATCGCCGAAATCGGCATCGGACGCACCTTCCAGAACGTCGCCCTGTTTGCAAATCTTTCGGTGCTCGACAATGTTCGGGTCGGCGCCCATTCCTGCACCAACAGCGACATCATCAGCGACTCGCTGAGACTTCCCTGGGTCCGCCGCGGCGAGGCCGCGCTCAACAAGCGCGTCCACGAAATCCTCGGCTACCTCGCGCTCGACGAAGTAGCCCATGTCACGGTCTCCGGGCTGCCGTTCGGCACCCAGAAACGCGTGGAACTGGCGCGCGCGCTCGCTGCCGATCCGAAGATCCTGCTGCTCGACGAACCTGCCGGCGGCCTCAACCACGAGGAAGTCTATGCGCTCGGCGAGCTGATCCGCCGGATTCGCGACGACCGCAATGTGACGGTGCTGCTCGTCGAGCATCACATGGGCCTGGTGATGTCGATCGCCGATCACGTGGTAGCGTTGAATTTTGGCCGCAAGCTCGCCGAGGGAACCCCGGCCATGGTGCAGTCCGACCCGGATGTCATCAAGGCCTATCTGGGGAGCAAGGATTCATGACGGCGATGCTCAACATCAGGAGCCTCAATGCCTATTACGGCCAGGTTCAGGCGCTGCACGGCCTCGAGTTCGCCCTCAATGAAGGCAGCGTGACCACGCTGCTCGGCGCCAACGGCGCCGGCAAGACCACGACCTTGCGCGCGATCTGCAACATGGTGCGTACCACCGGCGCGATCGAGTTCGACGGCGCTCTCCTCTCCGGCCGCTCGACCGAAAATATCGTCCGGCTCGGCATCGCCCATGTGCCGCAGGGCCGCGGCACCTTCACGACCCTCACGGTCGAGGAAAACCTCCAGCTTGGCGCCATCACCCGGCGCGACAAGGCCGGCGTGGTGTCCGATATCGAACGCATGTACGCGCATTTTCCGGTCCTGAAGCAACGCTATACGCAACAGGCGGGCACGCTTTCGGGCGGCGAACAGCAGATGCTCGCGGTCGCCCGCGCGCTGATGCTGCGCCCGCGACTGATGCTGCTCGACGAGCCCTCGTTCGGCCTGGCGCCGCTGATCGTGCGCGACCTGTTCAAGATTCTCGGCAAGATCAATCGCGAGGAGAAAGTCACCATCCTGGTGGTCGAACAGAACGCGCAACTGGCGCTGGAAATCGCCGATCAGGCCTATGTGATCGAGACCGGACGCATCGTGATGTCGGGCAATGCCGCCGAGATCGCGAACAACGAAGATGTCCGCAAGTCTTATTTGGGCTATTGAGGAGCACGGCCATGGAGCTTTTTACCAATCAGATCCTGGCCGGCATTTCCACCGGCGCGATCTATGCCTGCATGGCGCTGGCCGTCGTCATGATCTATCAGGCGATCGAGCATCTTAATTTCGCCCAGGGCGAAATGGCGATGTTCTCGACCTTCATCTCCTGGCAGCTGATGCAGTGGGGCGTGCCCTATTGGGCGGCATTCGTGCTCACGCTGGGGATATCGTTCGCCGGCGGCATCGCCATCGAGCGGTTGCTGTTCAAGCCGCTGGCGAAAGCGCCGATCCTGACCAACGTCGCCGGCTTCATCGCGCTGTATGCAATCCTCAACAGCTTTGCCGGGCTGATCTGGGATTTCACCATCAAGCAATATCCGACACCGTTCGGGTCCTCGCCGTTTCTCGGCAGTCAGCTGATCTCGACCCACCAGGCCGGCATGATCGGCGTCACCGTGTTGCTGCTGGTCCTGCTCTATCTGTTCTTTCAGTTCACGCGGGTGGGCCTTGCAATGCGGGCCGCGGCGTCAGTGCCTGAATCGGCGCGGCTGGTCGGTATCAACACCTCGTGGATGATCGCGCTTGGCTGGGGCATGGCGGCCGCGATCGGCTCGATCGCCGGCATGATGATCGCGCCGGTGGTGTTTCTGGAACCGAACATGATGTTGGGGGTGCTGATCTACGGTTTCGCCGCCGCCGTGCTCGGCGGCCTGACCAGCCCGTTCGGCGCCGTCATCGGCGGCTTCCTGGTCGGCATCTTCGAAAACCTCGCCGGCACCTATATCCCCGGCGTCGGCAACGAACTGAAGCTGCCGATCGCGCTGGCGCTGATCATTACCGTCCTGGTCGTCAAACCGGCCGGGCTGTTCGGCCGGCCCATCGTGAAGCGAGTTTGATCATGAGCGCCGTGCAGGAAACCGTCACCGAGGCGCCCGCCGTCGAAGCCGTTCCCAAGCGGGCCATGACGCTCGGCGCCGGGAGCTCGCTGGTCATGCTGGCATTGCTGATCCTGGTGCCGCTGTTCGTGAAGAACTTCATCATCTTCCAGTTGACGATGCTCCTGATCTACGGCCTCGCCGTTCTGGCGTTGAACATCCTGACCGGCGGCAGCGGGCAGTTCTCGCTGGGGCAAAGCGCTTTCTACGCGGTCGGCGCCTATACGTCGGCGATCCTGATCGAGCATGTCGGCATGAACTACGCCCTGACGCTGCCGATCGCCGGCGTCGTCTGCTTCGGTTTCGGATTCCTGTTCGGTCAACCGGCGCTGCGCCTTTCCGGGGTCTATCTGGCGCTGGCGACCTTCGCATTGGCAACCGCGATGCCGCAGCTATTGAAGCTCGGGGTGTTCGAAACCTGGACCGGCGGCGTGCAGGGCCTGGTGGTGACCAAGCCGGATGCGCCGTTCGGCCTGCCGATGTCGCAGGACATGTGGCTGTACTACTTCACGCTGGTGATCACGGTCGCGATCTATATTTTCTCCGTCAACCTGCTGAAGTCGCGTTCGGGACGCGCCTTCATGGCGATCCGCGACAACGAAATCGCCGCCTCCGCCATGGGCATCGACGTCGCACTGTACAAGACGCTGGCGTTCGGCGTCTCAGCCGGCATCACCGGGGTTGCCGGCGGCCTGGGCGCGATCGCCGTGCAGTTCGTCGCACCGGACGGCTACACCATCACACTGGCGATCTCGCTGTTTCTGGGCATGGTCGTCGGCGGCGTCGGATGGCTGCCGGGATCGATCGTAGGCTCCGCCTTCATCATCTTCGTCCCCAACATCGCAGAAGGAATCTCCAAGGGCCTTTCCGGCGCCGTCTTCGGCGTCCTTCTGTTTCTCATCATCTTCCTGGTGCCGCACGGCGCAAGGCAGATCGCCATGATTGCCCAGCAACTGCTCGGCAAACTCAAGAAAAGTTAAAAAGGCCAAGGAGAAACCATGCGTTCACGACTTAACTTGCTGATTGCCGCATTCTCGACCACCGTCATCGCTTTTGCCGCCACCACCGGCAGCGCGCTCGCGCAGAAAAAATACGACACCGGCGCCGCCGACACCGAAATCAGGATCGGCAACATCATGCCCTATAGCGGCCCGGCATCCGCCTATGGCGTGATCGGCAAGACCGAGGCCGCCTATTTCAACAAGATCAACGCCGAGGGCGGCATCAACGGCCGCAAGATCAACTTCATCAGCTATGACGACGGCTACAGCCCGCCGAAGGCGGTCGAGCAGGCGCGCAAGCTGGTCGAGAGCGATGAGGTCTTGCTGGTCTTCAATCCGCTCGGCACGCCGTCCAATTCGGCGATCCAGAAATATCTGAACGCCAGGAAGGTGCCGCAGCTGTTCGTCGCCACCGGCGCCACCAAATGGAATGACCCCAAGGACTTTCCCTGGACCATGGGCTGGCAGCCCGGCTATCAGAGCGAAGCGCGGATTTACGCGAAGTACCTGATGAGGGAGAAGCCGGACGCCAAGATCTCGGTGCTCTATCAGAACGACGATTTCGGCAAGGATTATCTGAAGGGCCTGAAGGACGGATTAGGGGCCAAGGCATCGATGATCGTCGCGGAGGAAAGTTACGAGACCTCGGAGCCGACGATCGACAATCACATCGTCAAGCTGAGGGCCTCGGGCGCCGACGTCTTCATCAGCATCACCACGCCGAAATTCGCGGCGCAGGCGATCAAGAAGATGGCCGAGATCGAGTGGAAGCCGCTGCATATCGTGTCCAACGTCTCGGCCTCCGTCGGCGGCGTGATCAAGCCGGCCGGCTTCGAGAATTCGCAAGGCATTCTTTCGGCCGCCTATGCCAAGGACGGCGCCGATCCGCAGTGGGACAACGATCCCGGAATGAAAAAATTCCTTGCGTTCCTTGCGAAATATGACGCCGACGCCAACAAGCTCGACGGCTCGGTCGTGTACGGCTATGGCGCGGCGCAGACCATGGTGAAGGTGCTGGAACTGTGCGGCGACAATCTGACGCGCGAAAACGTCATGAAGCAGGCCGCGAGCCTGAAGGATTTTGCGCCCGACACCCTGTTGCCCGGCATCAAGATCAACACCACACCGACCGACTTCGCCCCGATCAACCAGCTCCAGATGATGCGATTCAAGGGAGAGAAATGGGAGCTGTTCGGCGACATCATCAGCGGCGAGCTCAGCAACTGACGCGTTCGCCGCATCGAAATACCGTGGCGCGTCGGAAATGTCGTCCGCGGCGCCGGCGGCTTCTCCAGGGCTACTAAAGAAGCAGCCCTTCGCGTATCGCGCGGAGGGCTTTTTGTTGTGAGGAACCCGGTAAAATGGTACTCAAATTGCGAGGGTCACAAGAGCTTTCGATCAAGAGAGCCAGGACACTTGCACACCATGCACGTGCCAACCATCACTGGACCAGAGGGAGACCGAAATGCCCGTAATCGCGCATAGAATTGCAATCGCGTCGGCTGCCGCGTTCGCCGTGCTTGCCGCAACCGCCAGTGGCGCGCTCGCGCAAAAGAAATACGACACCGGCGCCACCGATACCGAAATCAGGATCGGCAACATCATGCCCTATAGCGGTCCCGCCTCCGCCTATGGCGTGATCGGCAAGACCGAGGCCGCCTATTTCAAGAAGATCAATGATGCCGGCGGCATCAACGGCCGCAAGATCAATTTCATCAGCTATGACGACAGTTACAGCCCACCGAAGACCGTCGAACAGGCGCGCAAGCTGGTGGAAAGCGACGAGGTGCTGTTCATCTTCAATCCACTCGGTACGCCGCCCAACTCGGCGATCCACAAATACATGAATTCGAAGAAGGTGCCGCAGCTGTTCGTCGCCACCGGCGCCACCAAGTGGAACGATCCCAAGGATTTTCCCTGGACCATGGGCTGGCAGCCAAGCTACCAGAGCGAGTCACGGATCTACGCAAAATATCTGCTGAAGGAGAAGCCGGCCGCCAAGATCGCGGTGCTCTATCAGAATGACGACTACGGCAAGGACTATCTGAAAGGCCTGAAGGACGGCCTCGGCGCCAAGGCCGCCGCGATGATCATTGCCGAGGAGAGCTACGAGACCACGGAGCCCACAATCGACAACCACATCGTCAAGCTCAAATCGACCGGGGCCGACGTGTT
Organism: Bradyrhizobium sp.; assembly: GCF_004799445.1. Classification (GTDB taxonomy): domain Bacteria; phylum Pseudomonadota; class Alphaproteobacteria; order Rhizobiales; family Xanthobacteraceae; genus Bradyrhizobium. The sequence continues at coordinate 41,377 of NZ_SSNA01000018.1, read as the reverse complement.
CGTCGATATCACCACGCCGAAATTCGCCGCCCAGGCGATCAAGAAGGTCGCCGAGATCGAGTGGAAGCCGCTGCATATCCTCAACAACGTCGGCGCGTCGGTCGGCAGCGTCATCAAGCCGGCCGGCTACCAGAATGCGCAAGACATCATTTCCGCGGCCTACCTCAAGGACGTCTCCGACCCGCAGTGGGACAACGACCCCGGGATGAAGCAATTCCTCGACTTCCTCGCCAAGGATTTCCCGGAAGGCAACAAGCTCGACGGCTCGGTCATCGTCGGCTACGGCGTCGCGCAAACGCTGGTTCAGGTGCTGAAGCAGTGCGGCGACAACCTCACCCGCGAAAACATCATGAAGCAGGCCGCAAGCCTCAAGGATTTCCGCACCGAAGTCCTGCTGCCCGGCATCAAGATCAACACCTCGGCGACCAACTTCGCCCCGATCAGCCAGCTGCAATTGCAGCGCTTCAAGGGCGAGCGGTGGGAGCTGTTCGGCGATATCATCAGCGGCGACGTCGGCGGCTAGCCAGGTCAGCACGCCTGGTGTCCCGGATGCGGTGCAGCGTCCCTCACGCTGCGCCGCAGAGCCGGGACCCATAGCAGACGAGCCAGTATGCGGACCCCCGGGTCAGCAGCGCAGCATCGTGTGCTGCGCTGCATCCGCGGCATGCTCTCGAGAACCCTCGCATGATCCCGCGGGGGTTTTCTTTTGCCGCAATCGGATGGATAAGGGCGATGCATGTTCCCACCTCACATCCCGTCAAGCCAAGTTCTGTAACGCCATGACCGACAGACGCCCTCTCCTGCGCGCGATCTTCGACGCCGCCGTCGCCGCCGCACATCCCGATGTGGTGCTGGCGGCGCATCTGCGCCCGGTTCCAAAAGGTCGGGTGATCTGCCTGGCCGCCGGCAAGGGCGCCGCCGCGATGGCCGCGGCCGCGGAGCGGCACTATCTCGATGGGCTCAAGCTTGATCCGGCGCGGCTGTCGGGGCTCGCCACCACCCGCCATGGCCATGGCGTGCCGACGCGGCGGATCAAGGTGATCGAAGCCGGCCATCCCGTGCCCGACGAGGCCGGGCTGAAGGGGGCAGAGCAAAGTTTGCGGCTGGCGCAGGAGGCCGGCGCCGACGATCTCCTGCTGGTGCTGTTGTCGGGCGGCGGCTCGGCCAACTGGATCGCGCCGGTCGAAGGCGTGTCGTTCGCGCAGAAGCAGCAGGTGACGCGGGCGCTGTTGCGCTCGGGCGCGCCGATCGGCGAGGTCAACACCGTCCGCAAGCACCTGTCGCGAATCAAGGGCGGCCGGCTGGCGCGCGCCGGACAGCGCGCCGAGATCGTGACGCTGGCGATCTCGGACGTGCCGCGCGACGATCCCTCCGCGATCGCGTCGGGACCGACGGTGCCGGATCCGACGACGCTCGCCGACGCCCGCGCCATCGTCGCCAGATACGGCCTTGATGTCGGCGATGCCGTTCGCCGCGCGCTCGACGATCCCGCCAACGAGAGCTGCAAGCCCGGCGATCCCGCCTTCGCCCGCACGCACTTCGAACTGATCGCGCGGCCGAAGGCCTCGCTCGACGCAGCGATCCAGGTGGCGGCGAACGCCGGATACGCCATCATCGATCTCGGTGCCGACCTCGAAGGCGAGGCCCGCGATGTGGCGGCCGATCACGCCCGGCTCGCGCTGGAGGCCCGCAGCCAGGGCAGGCGGGTCGCGATCCTCTCGGGCGGTGAACTCACCGTGACCGTGCGCGGCAACGGCCGCGGCGGCCCTAACCAGGAATATGCCCTGGCGCTGGCCGCTCTGCTCAGGGACACGCCTCGCCTGTCGGCACTGGCGGGTGATACCGACGGCGCGGACGGCGGCGCCGGCAGCGCCAGCGATCCCGCGGGCGCGATGATCGATCAAGGCAGCTTTGCGAAGATGAAGTCGCTCGGGCTCGATCCAAAAGCCTATCTCGACAACAACGACGCGACCGCCTTCTTTGCCGCGACCGGCGATCTGCTCAGGACCGGCCCGACGCTGACCAATGTCAACGATATCAGGGTCATTCTGGTGGACGGGGTGTAGAGACCGGCGACGACGCGGGACGGCGCGGCGCACCGCATTAACGCTTTGTTCAGCGAATTCCGAGGAACTTGCGGAAATCACGGGATCTCAAGGCTGCAATTTACCAGCTTGCTCTTCCAATAGACGGCTTCTCAACGTCGGAGCGCTGCAGACCTTTTGCAGGGGGGATCGCCATATGATGGATTCCATGGAGCGCGCCACCGATCCGGAGCCGGCTCACCCGAGCGGGCTACTGGAAGCCGCCGTCAATAATCTGGCGTTGGGGCTCATGATCTACGATGGCAACGATGAACTGGTGTTCTGCAACAAGCGATACATGGAAATTTATGGACTTGCCCCCGAGCAGGTCAGGCCGGGAACCCCGATCAAGAAGCTTATCCAGCATCGGTTGAATTTGGGATTGAAGGCTCCTTCCAAGCCCGATGAGGACATCCGCGACCTGATCGGAAGCGGCGTCGTCCGAGGTACCGCTGTCCAGGAATTTGCGGACGGCCGGATCATTGCATTTACGATCTATCCGATGCCGGGCGGCGGCGGGATGGCCACGCATGAGGACATCACCGCGCGGGAGCAAATGAGCGCTCGGCTGAAGCGGCAATTGGAGGTCGGCAGGGAGCAGGAGGAGGATTTGCGGATCCGGCACCTGCAATTCGATACCGCGATCAACAACATGTCGCAGGGACTATGCTTCTTCGACGCCGCTCATCGGCTGATCGTGTGCAACGACCGCTATGTCGACATGTATGATCTTCCGCATGACCGCGTCGGTCCCGGGACGCCGTTGGCCGAAATCGTCGACCTGCGCTATGCCGCCGGCAGCTTTCCGGCGATGTCGACGGAGGAATACCTGCGCTGGCGCAACAACGTCGCGATCTCTGCCGAACCGACCGACAGCATCGTCGAACTGAAGAACGGCCGCACCTTCAAGATTCGTCATCGGCCGATGCCCGACGGCGGCTGGGTCGCGACGCACGAAGACATCACCGAGCAGCGCAGGTCCGAGGTCAAGATCGAATACATGGCCCACCACGACGCGCTGACCGATCTGGCCAATCGGGTGTTGCTGAACGAACGGCTCGAACATGCCCTGGGCCGCCGAATTCATCGGGAGGAAATGGTCGCGGTTCATCACCTCGATCTCGATCAGTTCAAGGCGGTGAACGATACGTTCGGCCATCCCGCCGGTGACAAGCTTCTGAAGATCGTCGCGGACCGGCTGCGCGGGCTGGTTCGCGAGACCGACACGATCGCACGGATGGGAGGCGATGAATTCGTCGTCGTGCAGGCTCCCATCAGGGATCCCGCCGAGGCAACCGCTCTCGCGCAGCATATCATCGCGCTGATGAGCGAGCCGTTCGAGCTTGACGGCCATCAGGCCGTGATCGGCGCCAGCATCGGCATCGCGGTCGGCCCGGGCGACGGCTTGAGACCCGACCGATTGCTGCGCAATGCGGACCTTGCGCTATACCGGGCCAAGGGCGATGGACGCGGCACCTTCCGCTTCTTCGAGCCCGCGATGGACCTGCAAATGCAAACCCGCCGCGTCATGGAACAGGACCTGCGCAAGGCGCTGCCGGCCGGCGAATTCGAACTCTATTACCAGCCGGTGGTGAATCTGGCGAGCAACGAAATCAGCGGATTCGAGGCGCTGATACGCTGGAATCATCCGAAGCAGGGGTTGGTCGCTCCGGCCACGTTCATTCCGCTGGCCGAAGAGATCGGGTTTATTGTCCCGATCGGGGAATGGGTCATCCGGCAGGCGTGCGCGACCGCAGCCAAATGGCCGGCAAATCTTCGCGTCGCCGTCAATATCTCGGCGGTGCAATTTCGCAACCCCGGCCTGATGCAGGTGATCGTTGGCGCGCTCGCGATCTCGGGCCTGCATCCCACACGACTGGAGATCGAAATTACCGAAACCGTCCTGCTGCATAACAAGGAAGCGACACTTGCTGTTCTTCACCAGCTGCGGGCGCTCGGCATCCGGATCGCCATGGACGATTTCGGCACCGGATATTCCTCGTTGACCTATCTTCAGTGCTTTCCGTTCGACAAGATCAAGATCGACCGGTCGTTCGTGAAGGACATTACCGAAAACGCCGGCTCGCTCAATATCGTGCGGGCCGTGGCTGCGCTTGCAAATGGAATGGGCATGACGGCCACTGCCGAAGGCGTGGAAACCAGCGAACAGCTCGACAGGATCGCGTCCGAGGGCTGCGCCGAGATGCAGGGATTCCTGTTCAGCCGGCCGCTCCCCGCCCATGAGATCGAGCGGCTGTTTCTGTCAGGGCGCGAGCCGCGAAGCGATCTCGGCCGCATTGTCGCGGCCTGATCGCAAACCGGCGCTCCCCGGCAATCCCCTCAGCCGGGCGCGCCGGACAGCCCGCGGAACGGATGCAACATCAGCAGCTTCACCACGACACGGCTGCGGCGATCGCTCCTCAGTGCCCCATGCCGGGCATCACGGTTCCATTATAAATCTCGGGATTTGGCGCACCGTCAACAATCAGAAGGCCGGCAAGTCCCCGTTCCACGCGAGCCAGCGCGTGATCCACGATGGTATAATTTCCCGGCACGTGAAGCTTGAACTCGGTGATCACCGCGCTACCAGGTGCAACGGTGACGGTCTGGATACCCTCCTGCGGAGGACTCATGAGGGCCCCGGCATTGTAGACCTTGTCGAAGATCTCACCGATCACGTGGAAAGACGACGTGAAATTGGGTCCCCCCACGCCAAAGAAAAGTCTTACCGTTTCTCCGACCTTGGCGTGCAGGGGATGCAGCTTCGAAATCGCGCCCACCGAGCCATTGAAGACGAAATACTCCGGTCGCTCATTCAAAAGCTTCTCGACGCTAAACTCCTGGCTTCCGTGTTGGCCGAACGCCGCTTCCGTGTAGACCTCGCCCTGCATGATGTAGAATTCATGGTCGACCGGCGGAAGACCCGCTTCGGGCTCAACCAGAATCAATCCATACATGCCATTGGCAATGTGTTCTGCAACCATCGGCGTCGCGCAGTGATAAACATAGAGCCCGGGAACGAGGGCCTTGAAGGTCATCGATTTCTCCGCGCCCGGATCGACCTGCAAGGCAGCAGCCCCTCCGCCGGGACCCGTTGCCGCATGAAAATCCACCGAGTGGATCATGTTGCTGTCAGCCGAATTTTTCAGGTGCACTTCGACGCTGTCGCCAACGCGAACGCGGACGAACGGTCCGGGTACTTTGCCATTGAAAGTCCAGTAACCGAATGTCGTTGCTTCCGCGAGGCGACCTTCCTGTTCGACGGTGAACAGATCGAGCCTGACGGTTTTTGGGTCACGCTTGCCGATCGGTGGCGGAAGGTCGGTCGGTTCGCGAGAAATGTCGGCCTCGACCAGCGTCTGCGGCGCCGCTATGGGTGTTACCAGAAACTGGCCTTGCATCCCCGCCAATCGGTGACCAGGAACACTACAGAAATAGAGGAAGTCTCCGGATTTCGCCGCACGGAAAACGATGGTCGTGCTGGCGCCCTTGCCATTCACCCGCGGTGATTTCGCGTCTTGATCGGGAAATACGATGTCGTGTTCGGTACCCTCGCCATTGATCAAGGTGAGTTGCACGATTTGTCCTTCCGCCGCGGTGAGAACGGGATTTGCCTTCCCGTCAATCAAGCCGCCAACGCCAAGAAAGACCATTTTTCCTTCCGCGATTCCGGTGCGCAGCGTGTATTTGGCGTCCGTCAAATAGACGGAATCGCCACCTGATTTGGCTTGCGGCTCTGCCGCGGACGGTACGGCCGCCTTCGCAACGGGCGGAGCGCCAGCGGGAGCGGCCGCCGCCGCCAGATACGCGATCACGTCTTTGCGGTCCTGATTGGTCTTGAGGCCGGGAAATGGCATCCGGTTACCCGGAACTGCTTTCGCGGGGTCCGCCAGATACGCATCAAGTGTTGAGGGATCCCACGTCAAACCCGCCTGCTTCATGGCTGGCGAGTAATTGAAGCTGGCGTCCGCGGCTGATTTGCGGCCGACGATCCCGGCAAGGCTCGGACCCAGGATCGTCTTTCCCGGCTCCAGAGAATGGCATGCCTGACATTTCTTGAAGACCTGGCGCCCTGCGACGACGTCGCCCTGCAGTCCTGCGGCAACGGCGACGCTATCTGGTCGAACCTTGTCCGAATCGGAAGGGGTTTGGGCCGGCGCAGCCGGCTCGGCTTGGGCTTTGACCATTGCGTGATCGTGCATCGGCGCCGGCTTGGCCGCTTCCTTGGCCGCTTCGCCGGTGGTCCCGACTGGAGCGGGCGCCGGTGGCGCAGAGGCTTTCGCCGTATGGTTGGTGACCGAGGAATTTGGGGGCGCGGCCGGTTGCGGAGGAGTTGGGGCAGTGCTTGCTTGACCCTTAGCTGCCGGCGCGGCGGATTGTGATTGCGGCGGCGGCCCCGCCGGCTTTGAAGTATTCTGCGTTGGGGAATTCGCGGCGACAATCACCAGCAAGATGGCCGCAGAACCTCCAAGCACTCCGAAAATCCAGTTCTGCAAATGCTTCCAATCGAAGTGCATGCCAAATCTCCATCCTCTGAGCAGCGGCCCGGCCCGAAAGCGGTCCGTAACGAGATTTCTCGCATTGCAGCGGCAACCGTTGCGGCTCGATGGCGCAAAACGTTTCGAAACCGGGACGCTCTTGACGAAAGCCCGCCTCGGCTGATGGCTATTACCTTAGACCCCGCGCCAGGTTTTGATGAACGTCAATGACGCCGGTTCGACAGGTCGCGCTGGCCGGCGGGGCAACGCGGGGCATGTTGGGTTGGGCGTGTATGGATTTGAGTACGCATCGTTGACTGCGGCTTCATCGATTTGATGATGACCAAATTGGAGTCGCCGTCAAGACGCGCCGGGTAATCACTATTACTGAAAACGGGCCGCACCTGATGGACTTGCCGGGCCCTGCCTCAGAACTCGCTTGCGATCCTGGCCAGCATCGCCAGCAGGGCGGCGCGATTGGCGGGGCCGAGCAACTCGTTGAGACGCGCCTCGTGCTTGGCGGCGACGAGCTTCTTCGCCCGTGCCAGCACCGCCCGGCCCTTGTCGGTCAGGACCACGATGTGCGAACGCCGGTCGTTGGTCGAACGCATCCTTGCGCACAAGTCGCGGCTTTCCAGGCCATCGAGCATCGCCACGAAATTCGGCCGCAGGATTCCGAGCGTGTTGGCGATTTCGGTCTGGTTGCGTCCGGGATTCCTGTCGAGCAGCAGCAAAACCGAGAATTGCGCCGGGGTCAGCTGCAGCGGTGCGACGCAGCACAGAAAATCCTCGAAAACTCTCAATTGGGCGCGCTTGAGCGAGTAGCCCAGTAACTCGGACAATTCGCCTAACTGCAGCGCGGCGCCGTCGGCATCGACCTCCGCCGGCTCCTTGCGGGCGGCGCGCGACGCCTTGGTGGCGTCGACGGCGGCGGCTTTGGAAACAGTCATCGCTCGGTGCTCGCAATCCCGGTAGGCTCGGAAATGCCCGGCCGGGAACGGCCGGGCTTGAGATTATAATCGATAATTGTTATCAATCATATCAAATACCGGCGGCAGGTTTCAACTGCTGTTGGACGGCCGGGTGGCGCCTCGCGGCCGCGCGCGGCCCGGCCTATGAGGGGGAGCGCCCGGTCTTGAACATGACGATCATGCTGTTCCTGCTACAGGACGGCATTACCAACGGCGCGATCTATGCACTGCTCGGGCTTGCGCTGGTACTGGTATTCGCCGTCACGCGGGTCATCCTGATTCCGCAGGGCGAGTTTGTCACCTATGGCGCCTTGACCTACGCCACGCTGTCATCCGGTCAGGTGCCGGGCACGGCGCGGCTGGCGGTCGCGATGGGCATCGTCGCGTTTGGCCTCGACCTGTTCGCCGGCCGCCGGTCGCTGCATGCCGCCCTCCTTGGACGGGCCTTCGCGATCAATATCCTGCTTCCCGCGGCGATCCTGGCCCTGACCACTTCGCTCGCCGGCCGCCAGCATCTGATCGCCGTCAACATCGCGCTGTCGCTGTCGATCGTCGGGACCATCGGGCTGTTTCTCTATCGCATCGCGTTCCAACCGATCGCGCACACCTCGGTGCTGGTGCTGCTGATTGCTTCAGTCGGCTGCCATCTCGCGCTGCAGGGTTTTGGGCTGGTGTTCTTCGGCGCCGAGGGCCAGCGTGGCCCGGCACTATCGGATGCCGTCTTCACCGTCGATCCGCTGCGCTTCACCGGCCAGAGCATCGCCATCTACGCCGTCACGGTCGCGCTGATTGCGGGCCTTTGGCTCTTCTTCGGCTTTACCCTCACCGGCAAGGCGCTGCGCGCCACCGCCGTCAACCGCCTGGGCGCGCGCCTCGTCGGCATCAGAACCGCGCTGTCGGGACAAATCGCGTTCCTGCTGGCTTCCGTGATCGGCGCGGTTTCGGGAATCCTGATCGTGCCGATCACGACGCTGTATTACGACACCGGCTTCCTGATCGGCCTGAAAGGCTTCGTCGCGGCGATCATCGGCGGCCTCGTGAGCTACCCCTTGACCGCGATCGCCGCACTTCTGGTTGGCAGCGTGGAAGCCTTCTCCTCGTTCTATGCGAGCAATTTCAAGGAAGTCATCGTCTTCACGCTGATCATTCCGGTTCTCTTGCTGCGGTCGCTGGCAGCGCCCGCGGTCGAGGAAGAGAAAGATTGATCGCGATGGCGCAGCGGCTACCCATCATCGGGTTCGCGCTTGTGATGGCGGCGATCCCGTTCATCCCCGGCATGCCGCCGTTCTGGATCGTGCTCTTGGACAATATCGGGCTTTCCGCGCTGGTGGCGATGGGACTTGTGCTGCTCACCGGCGTCGGCGGTCTGACATCGTTCGGCCAGGCGGCGTTCTGCGGCTTCGGCGCCTACACCACGGCGGTGCTGACGACGACGTATGGCCTCTCGCCATGGCTGACGCTGCCGCTCTCGCTGCTGGTGAGCGGCATCGCCGCGGTGGCGCTCGGCCTCGTCACGGTGCGGCTGTCGGGTCACTATCTGCCGCTCGGTACCATCGCCTGGGGCCTCGGCCTGTTCTATCTGTTCAGCAAGCTGGAATTCCTCGGCCGCAATGACGGCATCTCCGGCATCCCGCCGCTCGCGATCGGCGGCTTGCGGATGATCGACCCCGGATCGATCTATTTCGCGATCTGGATCGCGGTCGTGCTCTGCGCGTTGCTCACCATGAACCTGCTGGACTCGCGCACTGGCCGGGCGATCCGCGCGTTGCGGCGCGGACATGTCGCCGCCGAGGCCTTCGGCATCCAGACCCCGCGCGCCAAGCTTCTGGTCTTCATTTACGCCGCCGTGCTGGCCGGATTGTCGGGCTGGCTCTACGCGCATTTTCAGCGCGCCGCCAATCCCACCCCGTTCGGGGCGCAGGCCGGCATCGAATATCTCTTCATCGCCGTGGTCGGCGGCGCCGGCTATGTCTGGGGCGGCGTGCTGGGGGCCGCGATTGTCGTCATCCTGAAGGAAATCCTTCAGAGCTATTTGCCGCTTGTCTTTCATGGCGAGGGCCAGCTCGAGACCATCGTGTTCGGCATCCTGCTGGTGGCCTTGCTGCAGCTGGCCCCGACCGGCGTGTGGCCATGGCTCACGGCGCACATACCGTTCAGGCTAAATCGCAAGCGGCCCGATACATCGCTTGCCTTGCCGCCGCGCGCCAGGGCCGCGCTAACTCCGGACGTGCTGCTGCAGGTCGACCATGCCCGCAAGCAGTTCGGCGGCGTGATCGCAGTCAACGACGTCTCCTTCGACGTCCAGGCCCGCGAAATCGTCGCCCTGATCGGCCCCAACGGCGCCGGCAAGAGCACCACCTTCAACCTGATCACCGGCGTGCTCACCTCCTCCGGGGGCACGATCTCCGTTCTTGGCAGGAAGATCGGCAACGCGACCCCGCAACAGGTGGTGAAGCTCGGCATTTCCAGAACCTTCCAGCACGTCAAGCTGGTGCCGGACATGACGGTTCTGGAAAACGTCGCGATCGGCGCGCATCTGCGCGGACAGGCCGGCGCGCTCGCCAGCATGTTCCGCCTCGACCGGGCGGATGAGGCCAAATTGCTGGCGGAAGCCGCGCGCCAGATCGAGCGGGTCGGCCTGACCGCGCACATCGACGCGCTGGCAGGCAGCCTGGCGCTTGGCCAGCAGCGCATCGTCGAGATCGCGCGCGCGCTCTGCGTCGATCCGATGCTGCTGTTGCTCGACGAGCCGGCCGCGGGCTTGCGGCACCTGGAAAAGCAACAGCTCGCCAACCTGCTGCGCCAGCTTCGCGACGGCGGCATGTCGGTGCTGCTGGTGGAGCACGACATGGGATTCGTGATGGATCTGGCCGATCGCATCGTGGTGCTCGACTTCGGCACCAAGATCGCCGAAGGCACGCCGGAGGCGATCAAGGCCAACCCCGACGTGATCAGGGCCTATCTCGGAGCCGTCGCATGAATCCCGGACCAAGCGCGCTGCTGCAGGTCACCGGGGCGCACATCGCCTATGGCAAGGTCGAGGCCGTCCGCGGGGTGTCGCTCGATGTCGCCGAAAACGAGATCGTCACCATCATCGGCGCCAACGGCGCCGGCAAGACCACGCTGTTGAATGCCGTCATGGGGATCCTGCCGCTGAAGGGCCGCGTGACTTTCGCAGGGCAAGACATCGCGCGGCTTGAGATCGAGGACCGGGTCGCGGCGGGCTTGTGCCTGGTGCCGGAGCATCGCGAGCTGTTCGGTGCCATGAGCATCGAGGACAATCTGCAACTCGGTGCGTTCCGGATCGCAAAGGCTGAAGCGGCCAGATCGCTTGAGCGCGTCTACGCGCTGTTTCCGCGACTGAAGGAGCGGCGCAGGCAGCTCGCGGCAACGCTGTCCGGCGGCGAGCAGCAAATGCTGGCGATGGGCCGCGCCCTGATGGGCGCACCAAAGCTGTTGATGCTGGACGAGCCCAGTCTCGGTTTGGCGCCGATCATCGTCGCCGATATCTTCCGCACCATCGGCGAGTTGCGCGCCAGCGGCGTATCGGTGCTGCTGGTGGAGCAGAACGCGCAGGCCGCCCTGCAATTCGCCAACCGCGCCTATGTGATGGAGCTCGGTGAGTTCATCCTGGATGGGCCGGCGAAAGCGGTCGCGGCCGACGCACGCATCGCCGCGAGCTATCTCGGCTTTGCGCAGAACGAAGCGAGCGGGATTTAAGCCGCCAGGCCTAGGGTGGGCAAAGGCGCATTTCGCGCCGTGCCCACCATCTTTTTTCCGAGGACAATCGCTGAAAAGGTGGGCACGCTTCGCTTTGCCCACCCTACGATATCCGTCGGAAGGGACCCCTCACATCGCCGGGACGTATTTGCCGTTTTTCACCGTCAGGATGATGCGCGAGCGATCGTCAAGACCGTAGCGATCCTTTTCGGTGAAGTTATAGACGCCCTGGCTGGCGGCGATGTCGCGCTCGCTCAACAGCGCCTGGCGAATCGCCTCACGGAATTCCGGCGTTCCCGGCTTCGCCTTCTTCAGCGCGACCGGGATGACGCGTTCGAGCACCAAAAACGCGTCGTAGGAATGTCCGGCGAATTGGCTACGGCTGTTGGGGCCATACTTGGCCTCATAAGCCTTGTTGAGCGCCAGCCCCGGCTTCCTGGTCAGCGCGCTGTCGGGCTGGTCCTCGGGATCCATCACCGGACCCGACGCCATGATCACGCCCTCGGCCGCCGGTCCCGCGATGCGGATGAAGTCCATGCTGGCGGCGCCGTGGGTCTGGTAGATCAGGCCCCTGTAACCGCGCTCGCGAAGCGCCGTCTGCGGCAAGCCTGCCGCGGTACCGGACGCGCCAATCAGGATGGCATCCGGATTGGCGGCGACCAGCTTCAGCACCTGCCCCGCGACCGAGGTATCCGGCCGCGCAAAACGCTCTTCATCGACCAGCGTCATGCCCATCGGCACGCCCTGGGACTTGAAGTCGTTGAACCAGAGGTCGCCATAGGAATCGGAGTAGCCGATATAGCCGACGGTTTTGACGTCATGCGCCTTCATGTGCTGGTACAGCACCTTGCCCATGATCGGGATCGGCTGCGGCATCGACACCGACCATTTCGCCCGCTCCGGCGTGATCGGGAACGGCGCCAGGCCGATATGGGGAATGCCCGCCTCGTTGGCGACGTTGGACACGGCGATGGTCGGCGGCGTCGTCGACGATCCCATGATGATGTCGGCTTTGGATTCGGTAACGAAACGACGCGCATTGGTGGTGGCACTTGTCGGATCGCCGCCGTCGTCGAGAACGATGACCTTGAGCGGCACGCCGCTGATTTCCTTCGGCACGAACTCAAGCGCGTTGCGCTCCGGGATGCCCAACGCCGCCGCAGGCCCCGTGGTGCAGATCGAGATGCCGATGGTGATTTCACTGGTTTGCGCGGTTGCAGGCAGCGCCGGCAGCACGAGGGCCGCCGCAACGGCGACGGACAGACGGAGCTTTTTCATGCATTCCTCCCGTGGATGTTGTTGCTGGTCTAATCAAGAATCGGCGGGTCATTCGACCCCTTCTTTAGATCATGCGCCGGCTGGGGTCAGCCCTGCATGAATTTCGCAACGATCTCCTCCGGCACCGCGGCCGATTTCAGCCGCGACGGATCGTCCGGGTGATGTCCGACCAGCACGCGGGTCTCAAACGCCTCAATCGCCAGCGCCTCGCCCTTGAATACCTTGTGGGTCACCTCGAAACTCGATCGCTTGAAACTCTCGACCCGGCTTTCGATCGTGATCCAGTCGCCGTGGGTCGAGGCGATATAGAACTTCGCCCGCGTATCGACCATGGGAATGCCGACCAGCCCGTATTTCCTGACAATGTTTTGCTTGGAAAAGCCGGCCGCCTCGAACAGGATCGAGGTCGAGTCGTCGAACATCTCGAAGTAGCGCGGGTAATAGACGATGTTGGCGGGATCGCAATCGCCCCACTGAATTTGCACATCCCTGCGGTTGACGAACATGCAATTGCCCTAGCGCGGCGCCATGCGGAGCGAAGCGTCGAGCCGCACCACCTCGCCATTGAGATAGGGGTTGTCGATCATGTGCAGCACCAGCGACGCAAATTCGTCGGCATGACCGAGCCGGCGCGGAAACGGGATCGCCGCGGCGAGCGAGTCCTGCGCCTCCTGCGGCAGATTTGACAACAGCGGCGTCAGGAACAGCCCCGGCGCGATCGCCAGCACGCGAATCCCGAACTGCGACAGTTCGCGCGCGATCGGCAGCGTCATCGCGACGATGCCGCCCTTCGACGCCGAATAGGCCGATTGTCCGATCTGGCCGTCATAGGCCGCGATCGACGCGGTGGAAATCACGACGCCACGCTCCCCGGTCGAGAGCGGCTCCAGCTTCGACATTTCCGCGGTCGCAAGCCGCAGCATGTTGAACGAGCCGATCAGGTTGACCCTGATCACCTTGTCGAATTCGGCAAGCGGCATCGGGCCGTCGCGGCCGATCACCCGCTTGGCGACGCCGATGCCGGCGCAGTTCACCAGCACCCGAGCCGGACCATGGGCCTTGGCCGCGGCAGCGACGGCGGCCTCCGCCGAAGCCGCATCAGAGACGTCGCAGATCACGGCGACACCGCCAATCTCGGCGGCGACGGTCTCGGCGAGCTTGGCGTTGAGGTCGCATACCGCGACTTTGGCGCCCTGCGCGGCCAGCCTGCGCGCGGTGGCGGCGCCCAATCCCGATGCCCCGCCGGTGACGATGGCGGCCTGATCCTTCAACTGCATGGTTTCCTCCTAAAAGCGAATGGTTCTTTGGCTAGATCTTTGTTTAAGCATGATCTCCGCGCAAACGTTTTCGCGTTTGTCGCGAGGGAAAACCGGTTCCCACTTTTCCGGCTCATGCTCTAAGGCGTTATCACGTCTGCGGCCGGCGTTGGCGAATAAAGCTTTTCGATCAGGCCGCCGCGATGATCCAGCACCGCGCGCTGATTGATCGAACCTTTGTCGGTGACTTCGCCGTGATCGATCGACAGCGGCGCATCGAGAAGAAGCGCGCGGGTGACCCGCATTGAGGAGCCCGTCGAGGTCGCCACAAATCGTGCAAACCGCTGGCGAAACGCCTCGCGGACCAGGGGATCGCCGGCGATGGCGGCGAGATCATCGAACGGAAGCGTCGGGTTGATCAGACGGCAACCGTCGAGATCGAGCACGACCAGCGCCGATACCTCGTCGCGGTTGATGCCGGCGATCACGACATCGCGCACCAGCGGCGCGCAGCCGGCGATAAAGCGCGCCCGCAAAGGCCCGACGCTGACCCAGGTGCCGCTGGCCAGTTTGAAGTCCTCGGCGATACGGCCGTCGAAGTCGAATCCGGCATTGAAATCGTCGGCAATGGCCGGCTTGATCGCGTCACCGAGCTTGTAGAAACCTTCCTCGTCGAAGGCGGCCGCCGTCAACTCAGGCTGACGCCAGTAGCCCGGCGTGACATTCGGTCCGCGGGCGCGAACCTCGAGCTTGCCGTTGTTCGGAACGAGCTTCGCCTCGTTGCCGGGGACCGGAAGCCCGACATGGCCGGAGCGGCTGGTCAGCGGGTTGGCCGACATGAAGAACGGCGCGGTCTCGGTGGCGCCCAACCCCGTCAGCATCGGCACGCGAGATCCCGTCTCCCGCACGGCAAGTTCATCGAGGCTGTTCCAGACGAACGGGGACATTGCGGCACCGGAGAAGAACATCGCATGCAACCGATGGAAGAATTTGGCGCGCAGCGCGGAATCATCCCGCAAATAGGGTAGCAGCGACTCATATCCCTTGGGCACGTTGAAATAGACCGTCGGCGAAATCTCGCGAAGATTGCGCACCGTCTCCTCGATGCCGCCGGGCATCGGCTTGCCGGCGTCGAGATACATCGAGCCGCCGTTGTAGAGCGTCAGCCCGATATTGTGATTGCCGCCAAAGGTGTGATTCCACGGCAGCCAGTCGACGATCACAGGCGGTTCGTCCTTCAGGAACGCCATGGTTTCCCGGATCATCACCTGGTTGGCGCACATCATCGCCTGGGTATTGATGACCGCCTTCGGATTGCCGGTCGAACCTGAGGTCAGCAGGAATTTGGCGATTCGTTCGGGGCCGATGGCCTGATGTGCCGCATCGAGGCCGCGATAAAGCGGCGTCGCCATCAAATCGGCGAGCATGGTCACATCGCGGTTGCGCACCGTGCCAAAGGAGGCGGCGATCTCGGTTCCGACGGGAACATTGGCTTCGAGCGCGTCGGTGAATTTATCCGCGTCGTCGGCGAAGACCAGACCAGGGGTCAAGAGTTTCATCAGATAGGAAAGCTTGCCGTAGTCCTTCGACACCAGCGAATAGGCCGGCGATACCGGGCAGAACGGAATTCCCGCATACAAGGCGCCGAACGCGACCAGCGCGTGGTCGATCGAATTGCCGGAGAGAATGACGACCGGCTTCTCAGCCGATAGATCGCGCGCCAGCAGGCCGGAGGCGATATGCCGGATCGAGGTGAGCAATTCCGCGTAGGTGATTTGCCGCCAGCCGCCGCCCGGATCGCGCTCCGCCATGAAGATACGGTCCGGAGCGGCGTCCGCCCAGTGGTGCAGCCGGTCGGTCAGCCGGCCCGGATAGTCGCCGAGCGCCGTCTGCGGCCGGAGATAGATCACGCCGTCGGCGCGACGCTCGATCGACACCGCGGGATCGCAGAACGAAATCGCGCGCAACGGATACGCCTTGACGCCGGGCGCCGGCGCGTCGCCTCTGCTCGGCTCGGAGATGTCGGGTCTGGCGCTCATGTTACGTGGGCTTTACCTTGGCGGTCTTGCGATCGAGGAACGCACGGATCCGCAGCTTGGCCTCCTTGTCGCTCTGCGCCACGGTAGCCATCAGGGACTCCATCAAGAGGCCGGTTTGCGGATTGGCCTCGGCGATCATCGGCAACGCCTGCAGCACCGCGAAATTCGTCAGCGGCGCGTTATTCGCGATCCGAGCGGCCAGTTCCATCGCCTTGGCCAGCGCCTCGCCCTCCCCGACAAGATACTGCGCAAAACCATAGGCCGCACCCTCGGTCGCCGAATAAACCCGCCCGGTGAGCATCATGTCGGTCATCCGGCTGACGCCGATCAGGCGCGGCAGGCGCACCGATCCGCCGCCGCCGACGAAGATGCCGCGCTGGCCCTCGGGCAGCGCGAAATAGGCGCTGGGCTCGGCGACGCGAATATGCGCGGCACAGGCGAGTTCCAGCCCGCCGCCGATCACCGCGCCGCGAAGCGCGGCGATGACCGGGACGGGGCTATATTGAATGCGATCGAACACCCGATGCCACATCTGCGAATGCCGCAGGCCATCGGTCGCATCGTGCTCGGTCAGTTCCGACAGATCGAGACCCGACGAGAAGTGATCGCCGATGCCGTGGATCACCACGGCGCCTGTCCCTTCCGGAAGATTCGAAAAGCAATCCTGGATCGCAAGAATGATGCCGTCGTTCAGCGCATTGCGCTTGGCCGGGCGGTTGAGACCCACGGTGAGCACCGCGCCCGACTGCTCGATTTTGAGCAGGTCGCATGGACCGGTCGCGGTGGAGGTGGCGTTTCCCATGGGTTTATTGTTCCAGTGGAGAATAGTTATATTTTATAACTAATGAGGAGGGTGTCAACAACTCCTCGTCGTCCCGGCGAACGCCGGGACCCATAACCACAGAGGCCAATTGTTGCAGAAGACGTCGCCTACCGGGCCAAACTGAACAGCCACAGGGGTATGGGTCCCGGCGTTCGCCGGGACGACCCGCGACGGGTGACACCTCACAAGACCTGGTGCACGTCGACGACGACGCGGTCGGCGTGGCGCGCGGCCGAGCCGACAAACAGGCTTTCCATCAACCAGCGGTATTTTTCGCTGCCCGTCTCGAATTTCGGCACGGTGCGGAAATAGATCAGTTTCGGGTCGACCGGCTCGCCGCGTTTCAGCCTCTGCAGCAGCTCCACCGGTCCGCAGCGGATGCCCCTGTTCTCGACATAGATCACCGCGCCGTCGTCGGTCGCAAACGCGTATTTCGCCTCCAGCTCGATCAGCTCATTGGGCCGGATGATCTGGAAGTCCGCGCCGAAGGCGCAGATCTGGCCGTTGACGTCCTGGCCCTTCACCTCGCCGCCGGTGATCGGGATGATCCGGCGCACGCCGGTGCCGATGTCGCCGGCCGAAGTCACGCTGCCGATGTGGGCGGTGATGGTGAAGACGTATCTGGTTTGAAGCACAGGTTCCATGAATCACCCGGATCCTTCTTGCTCGCGAGAAAGAGGATTAGCGAACCATCATGTGTTGCGGCAACCAGGTCGCCAGCAACGGAAATGCAATCAGAATGACCAGCCGAACGATATCCGTCGCCACGAACGGAATCACCCCCTTGAAGATCGTGGTGAAGGACACGTCCTTGACGACGCTCTTGATTACAAAGACGTTCATTCCGACCGGCGGATGGATCAGGCCGAGTTCTACCGTCATGACGATGATGACGCCGAACCAGATCGGGTCGAAGCCGAGCTGGGAGATCACCGGAAAGATGATCGGCACCGTCAAAATGATCATCGCCATCGCGTCCATCAGGCAGCCGAGCACCAGATACATCACCATGATGACGGCGAGCACGCCGTAACTGCCCAGCCCGAGTCCGGTGAGGAATTCCGTGACCTTTTGCGGGGTCTGCGTCACCGTGAGGAAATACCCGAAGATCAAGGCGCCGATCAGCACCGTGAACACGGCGGCCGCGGTGCGGGTCGCCTGCAACAGCGAGGCGAGGATCTTGTCCCTGTCCAATCGTCCGGTGAGCACGCCGATCAGGAAGGCGCCGGTGGCGCCGACGCCGCCGGCTTCGGTCGGGGTGAAGCGCGGCAGGAACGGCAGGCCGTAAAGTCCGCCAATGACAAACACGAACAGCACTACCGGCGCCCAGATCTCCTTCAGCCCGGCGAAGCGCTCGCGCCATGTGGTTAGCGCGCCGGTCGGCAGAAAGCCCGGCCGGAAATAGCCGATCAGCGCGATGGTAATCATGTACATGGTCATCGCGAGCAGGCCGGGAATGATGCCGGCCATGAACAGCTTGCCGATATCCTGCTCGGTAATGATGCCGTAGACCGCGAGCACCGTCGAAGGCGGCAGCATGGCGCCCAGCGTGCCGCCGGCCGCGATCACGCCGGTGGCAAAGGACTGCGGATAGCCGAAACGGCGCATTTCCGGGTAGGCCACCGCCGAAAACGTCGCCGCCGTTGCCACCGACGAACCGCAGATCGCGGCAAAGCCGCCGCAAGCCGCGACCGTGGCAATCCCGAGGCCGCCGCGCAAATGTCCGACGAAGCCGTTGGCGGCGCGGAATAGATCGCGGCTCATGCCGGAATTGCTGACGAAGGTCCCCATCAAGAGGAACATCGGGATGACGCCGAAGGTGTAGTCGGTCACCGTGCGCATTGAGGTCTGGCCGACCAGTTTGAGCGCCGGCGTGCCGCCGACCAGATAGCCAAAGCCCGAGACGCCGACCAGTCCCATCGCCATGCCGACCGGCACGCGCAGCAACATCAGCGCGAACAGCGCCACGAACCCCAGCACGGCGACGGCATCGGTGCTCATGCCGCGCTCACTCCGTGCCCGCGATCTTGGGATCGTGCATCTCTTCGGGGTGGAAGATCAGCCGGTAAGTCCGGATCGCGATCAGAAGCACCGCGGAGACGTCGCCGGCCCACGCGACCGCGAAGAACGGCCAGGTCGGCATGTGCATGTCGAATGTCGTGACATTGTCGTTATAGGTGCCGCGCACCTTGTCGAACAGCGTCCAGGTCTGCACCGTCACCACGAACAGCAGCACCAGCGTCGCGAACACGTCGATCAGGCGCTGGTATTTCGGGCCGACATTGCCCCAGATCAGGTCGACGGTGATGTGGGTGCCGCGATAGCTGGTGGCGGCGATACCCCAGAAGATCAGGATGCCGAGCATCAGGCGCCCGATATCGAAGGAGTCGGGGATCGAATAACTGAAGAGATTGCGCAAGAGAACCGAGATGAAGATGTTGGCGGCGACAATGCCGACAAAGCCGGCCGCAATCCATTCGATCGTATCGATCAAACGATCCATAGACGCGCGCTTCATTTCCGCTCCACACGGCTTTCGGGACTGCAAGGCGAGGGCACGGCGGCGGAAAGCATCTCTACCGCCGTGAAAATATCCAGAGGGTTTCTACTGGGTCAAGGCGTTGTACTTGGCGAGAGAAGCCCGCAGCTCAGCCATCGCCGGGTCCGGATCGGTCCCGGCCTTCCTGACGCTGTCGGCCCAGGTCTTGATCAGCGGCTCGGACGCCTTCTTCCACAGCGCGGTCTGCTCTACAGTCAGTGCGTAGACTTCCTGACCCGCCTCCGCCTTCACCTTGTCGAGGCCGGCGTCTTCGAACTTGCCCCAGGGTTCGCCGACACGGCCGGCGGCTTCGGTATTGCAGTTGTCGTCGATCGCCTTTTTCTGCCGGTCGGACATCTGGCTGTACTTGTCCTTGTTCATGACGAAGGCGAATGTCGTGACGTAGAGCGGCGCGTCCATCTGGTATTTGGTCACCTTGTCGATGCCGAACAAAACCAGCGATCCCCACGGGAAGGTTACGGCGTCGGCAACGCCGCGCTCGATGATGTCGCGGACTTCCGGCGCCGAGGACTGCACGTTGGTGCCGCCGAGCAGGGTCACGAAATTGGCGATGGTGGCGTCGGCGGGGCGGATCTTCATGCCCTTGACGTCGTCGGGTACGAGTATCTTCTTGGTGCGCGAGTGGAACGACGACGGTGCATGGATGAAGGCGAGGCAGAACTTGACATCCTTCATCTCCTTCTCGGCGTATTTCCGGTACCAGGCATCGAGCCCCATCGAGCCGCCCTTGGCGTCCGACATCAGGAACGGAAGTTCGCCGGCGCCGATGATCGGGAAGCGGCCGGGCTGATAGCCCGGGTTGATGTAAGTGACATCGGCGATACCGTCGCGCGCCATGTCGTAGTGGTCGAAGGCCTTGCCGAGCTGCTGCGCGGGATAGACCTTGTACTTGATCGTGCCGCCGGATTCCTTCTCGACCGCGGCGCCCCAGTCCTCCAGCGCCTTCTGCAGCGGATGCGAGGCCGGCACCCAGTGCGACAGTTTCAGTTCGAAGGTTTTTTCCTGCGCAAACGCGGGCGTCATGCTGGCGGCCAACAGCAGCGCCAGGAGCGTCTTCCTCATCGACATTTTCTCCCCTTCCGACAGCAGGGCTTCGATGGCCCTTTGCAGATATTGTTATATGATATAATTATCATGGCAAGTACGCCCGGCCACGTCCGCGCGGACAAGTTCAAGCCTATAATAATCAGGGGGGCAAGTGTTGCGGACAAAAGTAGCAATCATTGGCGCAGGGCCGGCGGGATTGCTGTTGGGGCAACTGCTTCACGCTTACGGAATCGACAACGTTATTCTGGAACGCCAGACGCCGGACTATGTGCTCGGCCGCATTCGCGCCGGCCTTCTCGAAGAAGGAACGGTCGCACTGCTGGACGAAGTGGGCGGCGGCGCGCGCGCCCACCGCGAGGGCCTGGTCCATGGCGGCATCGAGCTCGCCTTCGCGGGCAGCCGCCACCGGATCGACCTGAAGGCCGCCACCGGCAAGACGGTGATGATCTACGGCCAGACCGAAGTAACACTCGACCTGATGAATGCGCGGCACGCGGCCGGGCTGACCACAATCTATGAAGCCGCCGACGTCAAGCCGCACGATTTCGACACCGATCATCCGCGTGTCACCTATGTCAAGGATGGCACCAGCCACGAGATCGCCTGCGACTTCATCGCCGGGTGCGACGGATTCCATGGCGTCAGCCGCGCCAGCGTGAAGCCTTCCGCGATCGAGACGTTTGAGCGGGTCTACCCGTTCGGCTGGCTCGGGATTCTGTCGGAGACCCCGCCGGTCAGCCATGAGCTGATCTATTCCAACCACGC
Organism: Bradyrhizobium sp.; assembly: GCF_004799445.1. Taxonomy (GTDB): domain Bacteria; phylum Pseudomonadota; class Alphaproteobacteria; order Rhizobiales; family Xanthobacteraceae; genus Bradyrhizobium. The sequence continues at coordinate 20,356 of NZ_SSNA01000018.1, read as the reverse complement.
GAGGGGATTTGCCCTTTGCACCATGCGCTCGACGCACCGCAGCCGCCACTACGTGCAGTGCAGTCTCGACGATCACATCGATCAATGGCCGGATGACAGGTTCTGGGACGAATTGAAGCTAAGGCTGGATCAGGAGACGGCGGACAAGCTCGTCACCGGCCCCTCGATCGAAAAAAGCATCGCGCCCTTGCGCAGTTTCGTCGCCGAGCCGATGCGGTTCGGGCGGATGTTTCTGGCCGGCGACGCCGCCCATATCGTGCCACCGACCGGCGCCAAGGGGCTGAACCTCGCCGCCAGCGACGCGTATTACCTCGCGGTCGCGCTGCGCGAATATTACATCGAGAAATCCGCAGCCGGGATCGACCATTATTCCGAAAAAGCACTGGCGCGGGTCTGGAAGGCGGTTCGCTTCTCCTGGTGGATGACCTCGATCCTGCATAAGTTTCCGGACACCGGAACCATCGGCGCCCGAATCCAGCTCGCCGAACTGGATTATCTTGTCGCTTCGAAAGCGGCGTCGGCCTCACTGGCGGAAAACTACGTCGGCCTGCCGTACTAGGGGATTTTGCGACGTCATTGCGAGCCAACGGGTCGCGCGAACGCGCGCCCGATGACAGGCTCCGCGAAGCAATCCGGAAGCCCCGGCGCCAATGGATTGCTTTGTCGCTTGCACTCCTCGCAATCACGATATGGCCACCTCGTTTTGCGCGAAAACTCAAATCCTGTTTTAAACTTTGTAGGCGGTGCAATTCGCGTTGGGATCGCGTTCAATGCCGTCTATCGCCAATGAAAGAACGTTCGGATGACCGCTGCCGACATTCCCGACGGCTTTGCGCGCCAAACCCGGCGTAGTCCCCTCACCGATCCCTGGGAGCCGATCTATTCCAAGCAAACGCCGGATGCGATCGTGCTTGGACTTCGGCTGGCCACGCCGCATACCAACGCGCGCGGGTTCGTCCATGGCGGCTTGATAGCCGCGCTGACCGATAAAGCCATGGGGCACAGTTGCGCCCACAAAATGCGCGGCGCCTGTTCGCTGGTGACGGTCAGCATGTCGATCGATTTCATCAACAGCGCCCAGATCGGGCAATGGCTCGCGGTCGAGACCGACGTGATCAAGACCGGCGGCACGCTGTGCTTCGCGCAGTGTCTTGTGACGGCCGACGACGCCGTGATCGCGCGGGCGAATGGAACATTTCGGGTGGTGAAGAAGCAGGAGTGAGCGCACGCACTCATCCGGTTCGTGTCCCAGACGCGGTGCAGCGCTCTTCGTGCTGCTCCGCACAGCCGGGACCCATCGCGGCACTCGCATCGACCCCGGATCAGCAGCGCACCACGCCGCAAGAGCCGCGTGCTGCGCAGCATCCGGGGCATGTTCGATAGATTACCGCACACCAAAATGCCAGTCGCTGATATCGACGACGAGATCGATGAAGGTGCGCACCTTCGCCGACAACATCCGCGAAGTCGGATAGACGATGTGGATCGGCACGGCCGGCTGCTCGAACTTCGCCAGCACGATTTTCAGCCGGCCGGCCTTGAGCGCGGAGGCCGCCTGATAAAACATCACCCGGGTCAGGCCGCCGCCCTGCGCGGCATATTGAATCGCTGCATCGGCGCTGTTGGTGGCAAAGCGCGGCATTGGCGCAACGCGAACCTCGCGGCCTTCCCTGACAAAGCGCCAGTCGCGCGACGCGGTCGCCGCGCCGAACTGAATGGTTTGATGGGATGCGACGGCCTCGGGTGTCACGGGCTCGCCATGCGATTTGAGATAGTCAGATGAGGCGACCACAATGCGCCGCATCTCGCCGACATGGCGCGCCACCAGGCTGGAATCGGCGAGATGGCCAATCCTGACCGCGAGGTCGACGCCATCTTCCACCAGGTTGATCACGCGATCCGACAGCCGCAGTTCGCAGGAAACCTCGGGATAGCGCTTCAGATATTCCGACATCACCGGACTGACGTGGAGGCGACCGAATCCGATCGGCGCCGAGACCACCAGCCGCCCGCTTGGCCGCGAGCGTTCGTCCTGCACGGATCCTTCGGCCTCCTCGACATCGGCGAGGATTGCTCGCGCCCGCTGCAGATAGCGCGCGCCGACATCGGTCAGCGCTACCGACCGGGTGGTCCGCTGCAGCAGCCGCGCGCCGAGACGATCCTCCAGCGCCGCGATCAGCCGCGTCACGCCCGACGGCGACAGGCCGAGTTTGCGTGCCGCCGGTGCAAAACCCTGAAGGTCGGCCACCGCGACAAAGGCCTGCATGGCGTCGATGCGATCCATGTTATTATTTCATATATTGCAATTATGAAGTGTAAATCTAGTAGATTGTTCAAATTTTGAAAAGGCCCATTTTGGCTGGCGAGAAGGGCGGATTGTCGCCCAGGGGACTTACGACAAGACCTGGAGAATTCCGATGTCAGACACCCAGACCTATTCCAGCGACGTTGCGTTCACCCCGGCCGTGAAGGCCATCCAGACCCGCAAGGGATCACGCGATGCCTATGCCCATGTCGAGGCGCGCGGCGGCTGGCGCACCGAGATCGACGACAACCTCGCTGCGTTTCTGGCGCAAGCCAACAGCCTGTATTTCGCGACCGCTTCCGCCGATGGACAGCCCTACATCCAGCATCGCGGCGGACCAAAGGGCTTCATCAGGATGCTGGACAAAACTACCCTGGCGTTCGCCGATTACAGCGGCAACCGGCAATATATCACCCAAGGCAACCTCTCGGAAAACCCGAAAACGTACATCTTCGTGATGGATTACGCCCATCGCCGCCGGGTCAAGATCTGGGGCGAGGCGCGCATCGTCGAGGACGATCCCGCGCTTTTGCAATCGCTGATGCCGCAGGGCTACAAGGCCCGCCCCGAACAGGTGATCCTGTTCAGGATTTCCGCGTGGGATACCAATTGCCCGCAGCATATTCCGCAAAAATTCGATGCCGCCGATGTCGCGGCGGCACTGGCCTCAAGTGATGCACGGATCGCCGAACTGGAGGCGGAGCTGGCGGCGTTGAGGGGCACGGTCTCGTCGTGATTAAGCAAAATCCTACAATACCATTGTCGTGCCCCGCGAACGCGGGGCCGGCAACAGCTTTGCGACGACGTCGCCTGCAGCGACCCGATAAGCCTCACGCGGCCTGTCGCAGCGGTGTCCAGGCGAAGTCCGGATAGTACTGCAGCATCATCCGGTCGACATAGGCCGTGAGATTTCCGAATTGTTCGGCTCGCTGCCGCAGCTGTGAGGTGAAGAACGGCGTCAGGATTCCGGCCAACGTACCGAAGGCGGTGGCGTCGGTGCCGCAGGGCGCATCCCCCATCAAAAACGGCTTGTCCCCGAGTTGCACCGACAGCGCAAACAACGAGCGAACCGCAAGGTCGATGTCCTCGTCCGGGGCGTGACGCCCAAGCCCGCTCAGGAGGTAATTCTCGGCAACGCGGAATTGCGCGTCCTCGCGAAGTTTCTCGCGCAAATGCTCCGGCGCGGCATCGAAGAAATGCGTCGGTCCCTTGGCAAAATTCTCCGGATCGATCCAGCGCGCACCGACCAGCGCCCAATAGAGGTGATGTTCGATCATTCGCTCGAACGCCCAGGCTTGCGCACGGGCCTGCAAACTCAGCGGCGCATCGAAATCGAATCCATATTTGGCTTCGATATGCGCGCGGATGAAGGTGGAATCGGCGATGCTTTCGCCGGCGTCGTCGATGAACGGTAGTTGCCCTTTGGGAGAGGCCGTCGGCTTCGCCCTTTCCTTGCGATAGGAAAGGCCGGCCATCTTCAGCTGGACCTCGGTCTTGGAGACAAAAGGGCTGATCTCCGGCAAGCCGAAGCCGGGGCCAAATCCATAAAGCGTGATCAATTGAGCGCTCCCGATTTCCTGAGCAGGCGTTTCAGGCTAGCCATCCCCTGCTGCCACCGTGGTGTCAGCAGCGGCGACATCGTTGTCCAGAGGTCGAGGCCGTAGAGAATGATCATCGACAAAATCCTCTTGGTTGGAGTGTTGTCCCGTTATACTTGCCACCTGCTGCCAACATGCTGTCAGCATCGGATGGCGACCCGCCATAAAGAGACAGAAGAGACGCCCATGAGACGCGCCGACCGTCTGTTCCAGATCATCCAGGTGCTCCGGCGCACCCGAAAACCGCTGACGGCAGACGCGATCGCCGCCGAGCTGGAAACCTCGAAGCGGACGATCTATCGCGACATCGCAACCCTGATGGAACAGCGCGTGCCGATCCGCGGTGAGGCCGGCATGGGCTACATTCTGGAGAAGGGTTTCGACCTGCCGCCTTTGATGCTCACCCCCGATGAGATCGAGGCGGCCGTGCTCGGCGCGCAATGGGTCGCCGGCCATGCCGATGCCGTCTTGTCCCGCGCCGCCCAGGATCTGATCGCGAAAATCGCCGACACCGTGCCTGAGCGTTTGCGGCCCTTTGTGCTCGAGCCCGCCAGCCGCGCCCGCCCGGGCTCGCGCAAGGAGCTGGACCGCATCGACATGGCGCGGACGCGGACGCAGATTCACGAGGGAAAGAAAATCACGCTGCGTTATCGGGACGAACAGGGCCGTGACAGCGAGCGCACGATCTGGCCGATCGCCATCGGCTATCACGAAGCCGTGCGGATTCTGGCCGCATGGTGCGAGCTGCGCCGGGACTTTCGCAGTTTTCGAACCGACCGCGTCGTCGACGCCTCGTATCTCGACGAAAAATATCCCGAACGGCGCGACCTGCTCAGGGCAAAGTGGCGAAGGAGCCTGGTTTGGGAGCATCCGAGCGATATCTGACGCATGTGCCGCAACCAACTGGCCGATCACGCCGTTCCGCGCTAAACCCCCGGACATGGAACTAACCGAACCCGCCATCGATGCCGAAGGCCCCTGCCAGGCGTGCGGGGCCTGTTGCTCGTATTCGCAGAACTGGCCGCGATTCACGACCGAGGACGACGCTGCGCTCGATCTCATTCCGGGAAAATTCGTCAACCAAAGACAATCGGGAATGCGCTGCGACGGCGATCGCTGCTCGGCGCTGTCAGGCCGGATCGGGGTCAAGACCTCGTGCGCGATTTATGCGGTTCGCCCCGAGGTGTGCCGCACCTGCATGCCCGGCGACGTCGAATGCGCCATGGCGCGGCGACGGCATGGACTACCGGCTCTGGCGTGATTTCTCCGTGGCGTCGTCCCTGCGAACGCAGGGACCCATACCGCGTGATCCATCAACAACGCGGCGTGGCGGACGCTTCTAAAACAATTGAATATGGTGGCTATGGGTCCCTGCGTTCGCACGGACGACTGCTATGGTGATTATGCCGACACGGCCTCGGCGAAATCTTCGTCGAGTTCGTCATCGACCGGCGCGAAGGTGGAGAGCGGCCTGGTGGACAGCGTGATCGGCTTGCGGTTGCCATAGGACGATGACGGCATGCCACGCGCGGCTGGTTCGCGGGATAGCGCGTAAAGAGTAGAGCCGACCCGTCCGCCCAACTGGATCAGTTCGCGTTCGCTGCAGCTTGCGGCGATCGAAAGCGCCAGCGAATGAAGGTGGCTCCTGCGATAGCAGAACAGCGCCAGCATGGCCCGAACATCGGAGGAAACGCTCGCCACGAGCTGCGGCAAGCCGTTTTCGTTGGCGCGATACATCTCACCGAGCAATTCATCTCGGACCGGGCAGAAATCGTTCTCGAAGGCGTCGCGGCTTGAAAACATTGCAGTTCTCCCTTTCCGCAAGATGCCGTGCAATCCTCTAACGAAAGGTTAACCACGGCACCCGGTAGTCGTACGGATAGCTTGCACGCGATGGCCTGATCGGGCAGCGCGGCCGTGATTCGGCCTCAAGCGCGGTTGCCAGCATCCGGCCAGCCATCGCCACCCGATGGCTGGCCCCGAATCCCGCAGGGAAGGACGAAGTAGCGCCAAGGCGCTCGCCAACGTTCATTCTTCAAGGTACCTCAAACCATGTCCCCGACGTTCACCATCTCCGACCTGCGACAGTGTCCGCAATTTATCGACACGGTGGCCGACCGCGTGTGGCAAGCGTGGTGGAGAGATTCCGGCCATCCCCTCAGTCTTATCTCCGGGCGCCTGCGCGATGAAAATCTCAACGCGAATCCCCTTCCATTCGCGCTGGTGGCCCATGATGGCGAGGCGTTTCTCGGCACCGCCTCCGTCATCGCGTCCGATCTCGCCGAGCGTCCGCAATGGACGCCCTGGATCGCCGCAGTGTGGGTCGAGCCGGAAGCGCGCCGGCGCGGCGTTGGCGGCGCGCTGGTCAACCAGGCAACGCGGGACTGCTTCGCGCTGGGCTTTGGTCGCACCTATCTATGTGCGCGGGCGACGTTGTCGGCCTATTACGAAAGACTGGGTTGGACGCCGATCGAACGGGATGTCGGACCACGCCGTCTGAGCGTGTCTATCCGGGATGCAAATCCCCAAGCAGGCCCGATCAACCGTTCGCGGCCATGAATATCGAAAGACCAAAACCGGTCAGGTGATGCAGCGCCTGATCCACCCCGATCAGCGTCCAGAACCAGGGATGCTGGTGCTCCTGGGTCACGCCAAACCTCGCTGCGCAAAACCCCTTGGCGCGGTCGACCGTGATGTGAATGGCAAAATCGATCAGGGCGACAAACCAGAACTGCGGCGCGACGATCAGGATCAGCGTCATTGCAACCGCAAGATGCACGAGGCAGTGGGCCAGCAGCGGCAGCGCCCATCCGGTCTTCTGGTCCTTGCCGATGGCCATCCAGGACGTCTGCAGGACAAAATCGGCAATGACATGCTTGACGGTTAGCAGCAGCATCCATCCGAGAAGCGCGCCTACCGGAACCGACGCGGACATGGGGGGAAACGACAAGCTGACGCCCTCGCTAGACTGTAATGGCACTGAAATGAAGGCGTTCAGCGCAAGTTCTTCTTGAAGCCGGGCCAATCGAACCGGCATTGACCTTTTATGACATCTCCCGGCCGAGAATGCACCTGCACGGAACTCGAAAAACACCAAGTGTGGCCCAACGGCGATACGCCATGGTTCAGGTACGGCGAGATCCCGAGCCTGCTGCGTCCGGGACCGGTCAGATAGGCCGCCGATGGGTCCATTCAGCCCCGGCGCGATAACGCTGTTTTCCGCACCTCGTTGACGGCCTTCCCCCGCGCGGGCACTTTGTCGGACCGGCCACGCCCAAGACGGCCGGATCAGGTATTTTCCAGCGACAGGCGCCCGCCTCCCGATGTCCAAGCCGCTTGTTTTCCCTGCCCTTGCGCAATTTGCGGTCGCAACCACCGGCCGCAATATGACTAGGCCGGCCTCTGTCGCCGTCGCCTCCGGCGTCGCGATGACGATTCTGCTCACGGTCGATCCCGTCTACGAGGCAGCGCATCGCGGCATCGACGCCGTGCTGTGGGCGTGCCTGGCTTTTTTCGTCTTCGAATGGGTGATCCGGCTTCGCCATGCCTTTCAGACCGGTCGCGGCTGGGCTTACGCGTTATCCTTGCGGGGGCTGGTGGATGCGGTCGCGGCGATCGCCGTGCCGCTCGCCATGATGCTTGGCGTGGACCCCAAATCCGCATGGCTATTTGGCGTGCTCTGGGTACTCAAGGTTGTACCTGGGATTCCCGGCTTGCGGCAACTGCGCCGGGTGCTGGTACTGGAATCCGGACCGCTGTTGAGCGTGCTGGTGATCTTCCTGATGGTCCTGTTCCTGGCCTCGGTGGCGGAATATTTTCTGGAGCGCGACGTGCAGCCGGCCGGCTTCAGCAGCGTGCCCGCGTCCCTATGGTGGGCGGTCGCGACCCTGACCACGACCGGATATGGCGATGTGGTGCCGATCACCCCGCTCGGTCGGCTGGTCGCGGCGGTGGTCATGATCTGCGGCCTTGGCGTGTTCGGGCTCTGGACCGGTATCCTCGCCACCGGCTTTGCGGCCGAAACCCGCCGCGACAATTTCCTGAAGACCTGGGAGTCGGTGAGCAAGGTGCCGTTCTTTGCCGCCCTTGGACCTGCGGCGATCGCCGACGTCACCGGCATGCTGCGCACGATAGACCTTCCGGCGCGCACCACGATCATCCGCAAGGGCCACGCCGGCGACTGCATGTATTTCATCGCCGCCGGCGAGGTCGAGGTCGATTTGCCGGGCAAGAAGGTGACGCTGGGAGCCGGCGCATTCTTCGGCGAAATGGCGCTGCTCGGCAACAACCTGCGCTCGGCCAACATCACCACGACGCGGGTATCGAAGCTGTTGGTGCTCGATCTCGTGGACTTCCGCTTGCTGATGGCCCGGCATCCCGATCTCGCCGAGACGATCGATGCCGAAGCCAGGCGGCGCGTTCTGGAAAATAAATAGCGGAGAAAACCATGTCCGAAGCCGAAAGCGCCGCAAGCCCGCCGGTGCTCGAACTCAACGGCGCACGCGCCACCATCCGCCTCAATCGGCCGAAACATCTGAATCGGCTGCAGGCGGACGATCTCGACGTCCTGCTGAAACTGTTTGACCGGATCGAGGCCGATCCCGCCATTCGGGTAATGGTGCTCACCGGCACCGGCCGCGCCTTCAGCGCCGGCTACGACCTCAACTCGGTCGCCGAGCGCGCCGTCAGCACCGTTGAACAGAGCAGCGCCGGATCCGCGTTCGAAGCCGTCGTCAACCGGCTGGAGGATATCGGCGTTCCCAGCATCTGCCGGCTCAATGGCGGCGTCTATGGCGGATCGACCGATCTGGCACTGGCCTGCGACTTCCGCATCGGCATCGACACTAGCGAAATGTTCATGCCGGCGGCGCGCCTTGGATTGCATTATTACAAAAGCGGCATCGCACGCTACGTGGCGCGGCTTGGTGCCGACAATGCCAAGAAACTGTTCCTGACCGCCGAAAAGATCGGCGCAGCGGAGATGTTGCGGATCGGCTATCTCACCGCGATGGTGCCGGCCGAGGCGCTCGACGAAGAGGTCGACAGGCTCGCCGCCATTCTTGCCGGCAATGCGCCGGCCGCGATGCGCGGCATGAAGCGGACCATCAATGAATTCGCGCGCGGCAAGCTCGACGAGGAGGCCGCCGACCGCCGCCATCGCGAAAGCATGCGCGGCGCCGAGATCAAGGAAGGCATCAGGGCGTTTTCGGAAAAGCGGCCGCCGAAATTCTAGATTCTCGGCAGACTTGCGAGGGACGTCGCCCTTTCCTTCAAGGGGAGAAGGGAAGAAAAAGGCGGTCGGGGTTTTCCTTGTTACTCTATTCGTCCACGAAGGTGACAGTATCGGCGATGCTCGCGCGCGTGGTGCGGTAGCTGTTGGCCTTGTGCGCGCGGTCGGGATATCCGAACGAGATGCCGCACACCACCCGGCGGTCGTCACCGAGGCCGAAATGCCGGCGCACCACTTCGGAATGAAACGCCAGCGCCGCCTGCGGGATGGTGGCGACGCCGAGCGCCTGCGCCGCCAGCATGAAGCTCGTGACATAGCCGCCGCAGTCGATCGCGCCGTAGACGCCGAGCGCCTCGTCGGTATGCACGATGGCGACCTGCGGCGCGCCGAAGAAGTTGAAATTCTCCAGCGCCTGTTTGGCGTAACCCATCTTGTCGCCGCGCGGGATGCCGAGCGAGTTGTAGAGCTGAAAGCCGCTTTCGCGCCGCCGCTCCAGATAGACCCCGCGATATTCGCGCGGGAAAGGAAAGTCGCCGCTATTCGGCTGGTCGCTGGAGGCTGTCCCATACATCAGATCGCGGAATTTCTTGGTCGCGGCGCCGGACGTGATCTCGAGCCGCCACGGCTGGCTGTTGCACCATGACGCGGTCTTCTGCGCCGCGGTCAAAATACGCTCGATTGTAGCGCGCGGCACCGGGTCGGGCTTGAACGCGCGGCAGGAAAAGCGTTCGCCCAGCAGGGTTTCGAGAACCTCGATTGGTTCTTGTTCTTGATTTGCGGAGACGGATGTCATGGCTAAGCTTTCTCGTGAATAGGGTTTCGTACCCCGGCTGCAGCGCAGCGCGAAGCGGTGCGCTGCAGCCGGGTCCATCTATAGCCGTCTTTGGGTCCCGGCTCTGCGGAGCAGCGCAAAAAGCGCTGCACCGCGTCCGGGACACGAACTACCTTCCCCTGGTCGGGATCTTGTTGAATGGCACATCCTTGTCGACGCGGATGTCGCCTGGCAATCCCAGCACCCGTTCGGCGATGATGTTGCGGAGGATCTCGTCGGTCCCGCCGGCGATACGTGTCGAAGGCGACGACATCAGCATGGCCTGGAACTGACCGGCGGCCTCGGCGGCATCCGGATCGGTCAGCATGCCGCTCGCACCCTGCAGATCCATCGCATACATCGCGATATCCTGCAGCATCGAGCCCGCGACCAGCTTGCCGATCGAGTTTTCCGGTCCCGGACGCTCGCCTTTGGACAGCGCCGAGATTGCCCGCATGCTGGTGTATTTCAGGCCGCTGTTTTTCACCGCCCAGTTGGCGAGTTTCGAACGCGTGGCGTGATCGTCGATGGCAAGTCCGTCCTCGGTCATCAGGTTGCAGCAGAAATCGAACAGCTCGGAGAAGCCGGTCGCGAGCCGGGCCCCGATCGTCATGCGCTCGTTCATCAGCGTCGTCAGCGACACGTTCCAGCCGTCGCCGACCGCGCCAAGCCGCTGCTCGTCCGAAATGCGCAGGTTGGTGAAAAACACCTCGTTGAATTCCTGCATGCCGTTGGCCTGCTTGATCGGTCTCACCTCGACGCCCGCGCTCTTCATGTCGATGTAGAACATGGTCAGGCCCTTGTGCTTGGGCACGTTGGGGTCGGTGCGGGTGATCAGGATGCCGTAGTCCGAATAATGCGCACCGGAGGTCCAGATCTTCTGGCCGTTGATGATCCAATGGTCACCGTCGGCTTCCGCGCGGGTGCGCAGACCGGCCACGTCGGATCCGCCTGACGGCTCCGAGAACAGCTGGCACCAGATTTCCTCGCCCGAGGCGATCTTCGGCAGATAGCGCCGTTTGTCGGCCTCGCTGCCGTAAGCCATCAGCGTCGGCCCGCACATGCCTTCGCCGATCTGGAACGGGTGGGTGAGCTTGAAGTAGACGCCCTCCTCCTGCTGCCAGATCACGCGTTCGACCGCCGTGGCGCCGCGCCCGCCATACTCCCTGGGCCAGTTCAGGCACACCCAGCCGCCCTCGGACTTCTTCCTCTGCCAGGCTTTTGCCACCTCGACGATGTCGTGCTTCTTCAACTTGATCCGGCCGAGCGAAGCCTTGGAAAGCTCCGCCTCGAATTCCCTGGGCGCGTTGGCGCCGATCCATCGGCGCACCTCAGCGCGGAACGCCGCTTCCTGCGGGGTGTCATCGAAATTCATTGAGCGCTCCCTCTCTTCCGTCAGGGGCGCGCGGAGCGCGAACCCGGAATCTCGATCGATAACTTCTGGATTCCGGGTTCGAGGCTTCGCCTCGCCCCGGAATGACGACTCGTTAACCCCGACCCTTGGTCGGTATCTTGTTGAACGGCACGTCCTTGTCGACCCTGATGTCGCCGGGCAAACCAAGCACGCGCTCGGCGATGATGTTGCGCATGATCTCGTCGGTGCCGCCTTCGACGCGGGTGCCGGGCGCGCGCAACAGCATCGCCTGAAATTTGCCGTTGGCTTCGGCATCCTCGGGCCCGCTCAGCACACCCGCCGCACCTTGCAAATCCAGCGCAAAGGCCGCGATATCCTGGATCATCGATCCCGCGACCAGCTTGCCGATCGAATTCTCCGGCCCCGGGCGCTCGCCTTTCGACAGCGCCGAGATCGCGCGCATGCTGGTGTATTTGAGGCCGCTGGCGCGCACCGCCCAGTTGGCGAGTTTCGGTCGAACGTTGCGGTCATCGATCGCCAGCCCATCCTCCAGCATCAGATTGCTGCAGAACTCGAACAATTCGGGGAAGCCGGTTGCAACGCCGGCGCCGATCGACATCCGCTCGTTCATCAAAGTGGTGAGCGACACGTTCCAGCCGTCGTTGACGGCTCCCAGCCGCTGGGTGTCGGGGATTTTCACATCGGTGAAATAGACCTCGTTGAAATCGGACTGCCCGTTCGCCTGCTTGATCGGTTTGATCTCGACGCCGGGGCTCTTCATGTCCAGGAAGAACATGGTGAGGCCCTTGTGCTTGGGCACCGTGGGATCGGTGCGCGTCAGCAGGATGCCATAGTCGGAATAGTGCGCGCCTGAGGTCCAGATCTTCTGGCCGTTGATGACCCAGTCGTCGCCGTGTTTCTCCGCGCGGGTGCGCAGGCCCGCGACGTCGGATCCCCCGGCGGGTTCGGAGAACAGCTGGCACCAGATGTTTTCGCCTGACGCCAAAGGCGGCAGATAACGGCGTTTGTGGTCTTCGCTGGCAAATGCCATCATGGTGGGCCCGCACATGCCATGACCGATGATGAACACGTAGCTAAGCTTGCCGAACGGGCCTTCCTCCTGTTGCCAGATCACGCGCTCCATCGGCGTCGCGCCCCGCCCGCCATATTCCTTCGGCCAGTGCAGACAGGCCCAGCCGGCTTCAGCCTTCCGCTTCTGCCAGGCCTTTGCGGCCTCAAGGATGTTGGCGCCCTTGAGCTCGGTGCGGCCGAGCGAGGACTTTTTCAGTTCCTCCTCATATTGCTTCGGCGCGTTGGCGGCGATCCAGGCCTTCGCCTGGCTGCGGAACGCGGCCTCCTGCGGGGTGTCGTCGAAATTCATTGGCGTTTCTCTCTCTCGATACGTTCCCCGGATGCTGCGCAGCGCGAAGCGGTGCGCTGCTGATCCGGGGTCCACTAAATTTGACCCGCTTGGGTCCCGGCTCTGCGGAGCAGCGTTGCACGCTGCACCGCGTCCGGGACACGGTAATTAAGCCGCATTCCGCTTCCGCATCCGGTCGATCAGTGCGTCTTCCCAATAGGAAAGCGAGCCGAGCGACAGCGCCGTTGCGTTTGCGCGGCGGTAATACAGATGGCAGTCGAACTCCCAGGTGAACCCCATGCCGCCATGGACCTGGATGTTGTTCTTGGCGCAATGCTGGAACGCCTGCGTCGCGCTGATGCGGGCCGCCGCGGCAGCCTCCGGCAGTTCCGAGGCGTTGGTCGAGAGCGCCCAGGCGCCGTAGTAGCAATTCGACCGCGCCAGCGTCGCCGAGACGTACATGTCGGCCAGCATGTGCTTCACCGCCTGGAACGAGCCGATCGGCCGGCCGAAGGCGATACGGTCGAGCGCATAGTCACGGCCCATTTCCAGCGCGCGGTCGGCGCCGCCGACCTGCTCGAAGGCCAGCAGCACCGCGGCGCGGTCCAGCACCTGCGAAACAAGGCTCCAGCCTTCAGTGGCGGCACCGAGCGGCTCCGCCTTGCAATTCCTGAAGATGAGTTCGGCCTGGCCGCGCGACGGATCGACATTGGTCAGCGTTTTGGCCTCAACACCGCCGGCCTTCATATCGACCAGGAACAACGAGATGTCGCTGTCGCGCCCCGTGGAGCCGGTGCGGGCGGCAACAATGACAAAATCGGCGATCGCGCCGTCCGGCACCGGCTTTTTTACGCCGCTGAGACTGTTGCCGGACGCCAGGAGTTTTATCCCTTCCGGCGACGGATTGCCCTTGCCTTCGAACAGCGCGAGCGTGCCGATCGCGTAGCCCCCCGCGATCAAGGGAAGCCATTTCTGTTTTTGCGCCTCGCTTCCGGCGATCAGCAGGGCTTCCGCCGCCAAATAGACGGTCGAGGAGAATGGCACCGGCGCCAGCGCGCGGCCCATTTCCTCGGCGATCACGCAGAGTTCGAGATGTCCGGCACCTGCGCCGCCATAGGCTTCCGGGACCGCGACACCGAGGAAGCCCATGCCGGCGAGGCCCTTCCACAATTCCCGGTCATATGGCGCGTTGCCGTCAAGGACGGCGCGCACCGCCTTGGGCGGACACTTCTCGGCGAGAAATTTCCGCGCTTCGTCGCGGAGCTGCTTCTGTTCATCGGAGAAATCGAAATTCATGGCGGTGGACTACCTTTGCTAAAACTGTGCGGCGCCGATTGCTGTGCCCTCTCCCACAAGGTGAGAGGCTGAAAACAACTACCTCGGCGCCATGCGAATGGCGCCGTCGAGACGGATCGTCTCGCCGTTGAGCATCGCGTTCTCGACGATATGGACCGCGAGGTTGCCGTACTCGCTGGCATCGCCGAGGCGTGCCGGATGCGGCACCTGCGCGCCCAGGCTCGTGCGTGCTTCCTCGCTCAATCCCATCAACAGCGGCGTCAGGAACAGGCCGGGCGCGATGGTGTTGACGCGGATCTTGTGCTGGGCGAGATCGCGCGCCGCCGGCAAAGTAAGACCGACGATGCCTCCCTTGGAGGCCGAATAGGCGATCTGGCCGATCTGACCTTCATAGGCCGCGACGCTGGCGGTGTTGACGATGACGCCGCGCTCTTCTCCAACCGGAGCTTCGGTCAGCAGTCGCTCGGCAAACAGCCGCAGCACGTTGAACGTGCCGATCAGGTTGACGTTGATGATGCGCGCGAACTTGGCCAGCGGATAGACGCCGTCCTTGCCGACGATGCGCTGCGATCCGCCGATGCCGGCGCAGTTCACCAGCACCCGCGCGATGCCATGGGCTGCCTCGGCCCTGGCGATGGCGGCCTTGACCTGCTCCTCATCGGTGACGTCGGCGACGACGGCAATGCCTTTCACCTCAGCCGCGACCTTCTCGGCATTCTCCTTGCTCTGATCGAGCACCGCGACGCGAGCACCTTTGGCGGCCATGGCACGCGCGGTCGCGGCACCAAGACCGGATCCGCCGCCGGTAATGAGAACGGCAATGTCTTTCAACTGCATGATAAACCCTCTCCCTGGGCGTTTCTCTTAAGTGACGAATGGCGAATACGAAGTAGCCAATAGAAAACCGACAGAGACGTCATGTTATCTATTCGCCACTTTCCATTCGCTACTCGCCCGTTCCCGTCGTCAGCATGCCGCCGCATATCAGCGCTTCCATGTGCCGGATGTATTGGCGGCAGACTTCCTCGGTGACCGGTCCGACGCCAGTGGCGCGCGACATCGCGTGCCGGGCGAAGAACAGATGGTCACAGGCGCCGATCAGACTGGTGTAGAACAGCACCGGATCGATCTTGCGAAACTCCCCGCATTTGATGCCTTCCGCGAGCAGGCGTCGGTGGAAGTCGAGCAACGGCGCGACAAAGAATTTTGAAACCTCGTCGGCGGCCTCCGCGCTGCTTTCATGCAGCAGATAGTGGATCAGCCGGTTCATATAGGGGAACTGGTGATACGCCCGGATGATGCCGGCGATATGCAGCTTCAGTTTCGCGGTGGGCCTAATCGGCTGCGCTAGCAGATATTCGAGCTGCGCCATTTCGGTCGCGGCATCGCGCGCCAACAGCCCCAGCAGCAGGCCGTCCTTGTTGCCGAAATGATATTTCACCAGCGCGGCATTGACGCCGGATTTCTGCGCGATGTCGCTCAACGACACCTCGATCGACGAGCGTTCGATCATCAGTTCGCTCGCCGCGACCAGCAGCTTCTCGGCCGTGCTGCTCCTCGCAGGCGCAAGCGTTACGCCGGTATTCAACTGTGATCCCATGACCTGCCCTGCCCGGAGATATCGGGCGCAGCTAACCCGATGGCGCGGCCTCACTCAAGAGTTAATTGATTGATTGACTAAATCCATTGGCGACACTTAAATCCGGCCCGGTCACTCATCAGCCTTATCGACAAACCTCAGGGAGAACGCCCATGGCCGAGGCTTATATCGTAGCCGCCGCGCGTACCGCTGGCGGCCGCAAGGGAGGCCGACTCGCCGGCTGGCATCCGGCGGATCTCGCGGCCTCCGTGCTGGATGCGCTGGTGCAACGCTCCGGTGCGGCACCCGACCAGGTCGAGGACGTGATCATGGGCTGCGTCATGCAGGTCGGCGAGCAATCCAACAATATCGCGCGCAACGCCATCATGGCTTCAAAACTGCCGGAGAGCGTGCCGGGTACCTCGATCGACCGTCAATGCGGCTCCTCGCAACAGGCGTTGCATTTCGCGGCGCAGGCGGTGATGTCCGGAACCATGGATGTCGTGATCGCCGCCGGCGTCGAGGCAATGACGCGGGTGCCGATGGGTCTTGCTTCCTCACTGCCGGCGAAGAACGGCTTTGGTCACTACAAGAGCCCCAACATCGAGAAGCGTTATCCCCACATCCAGTTCAGCCAGTTTACCGGCGCGGAAATGATGGCGGAGAAATACGGCCTGTCCAAAGACCAGCTCGACGAGTTCGCCTATGGCAGCCACCAACGCGCGATCGCCGCGACGCAAGGCGGCAGGTTCAAGGACGAGATCATTCCACTGCCTATCATCCGCGCGGACGGTTCGAGCGACACCCATTCCGTCGACGAGGGCATTCGCTTCGACGCCAGTCTCGACGGCATCAAAGGCGTCAAACTGATCGCCGAGAACGGCAAGCTCACCGCCGCCAGCGCCAGCCAGATCTGCGACGGCGCCTCCGGCGTGATGGTCGTCAACGAAAGAGGCCTGAAGTCGCTCGGCATCGCACCGATGGCGCGGATCCACCACATGACCATGATGGGCGGCGATCCCGTCATCATGCTGGACGCGCCGCTGCATGCCACCGAGCGCGCCCTGAAGAAGGCCGGCATGGAAATCGATGATATCGACCTGTTCGAAGTCAACGAGGCCTTTGCATCGGTGCCGACGGCGTGGCTCAAGACTACCGGTGCCGACCCCGCCAAACTCAATGTCAACGGCGGCGCCATTGCGCTCGGGCACCCCTTGGGCTGCTCCGGCACCAAGCTGATGACCACGCTGGTGAACGCGCTGAAGCAGCGCAACAAGCGCTACGGCCTGCAAACCATGTGCGAGGGCGGCGGCATGGCCAATGTGACGATCGTGGAGCGGCTGTAAAAAAGAGAGGCGATTGGCGAGTAGCAAGTAACAAATGGATACGGACTAACGTCCTTCTATTCGCTGCCCGCTATTCGCCGTTCACACTCGCTACTCGCTCAAGGAAACTCCCATGACCCATCCGTCGATTCACGCCCGCACCCAACCAAGCAAGGTCGCCTATCAGATGGCCGGCACCGGCAAGGCGATCACCTATCGCCAGCTCGACGAATTGTCGAACCAGGGCGCGCATCTGATCCGCTCGCTTGGCCTGAAGGCCGGCGATCACATCGCATTCCTGATCGAGAACCGGCTGGAGTTCATGGAAATCTGCTGGGCGGCGCAGCGCAGCGGACTGTATTACACCGCGATCAGCCGTTACCTCACCCAGGACGAAATCGGCTACATCGTCAAGGACTGCGGCGCGCGGGTCGTCATCACCTCCCCGAAATGCGCCGAGCAAATCAAAGGGCTGGTCTCGAACGCCCCGGACGCGCCGCTGTTCTACATGATCGACGAGCCGCTGCCGGGTTTCCGCTCATGGGACAAGGAACTGGCGAAGCAGCCGACCACGCCGATCCCGGATCAAGAGGCCGGCTATGACATGCTGTATTCGTCGGGCACCACCGGCCGCCCCAAGGGCATCAAGCGGGAGTCGGAGCACAACCCGATCGACCTGCCGAATCCGTTCCTGAAAATTCTCTGCGCCGACATGTGCGGGATGAACGCCGGCAGCATCTATCTGTCGCCGGCGCCGCTCTATCACGCAGCTCCCCTGCGCTTCAACATGATGGCGATCACGCTAGGGGGCACCTCGATCATCATGGAATCCTTCAACGCCGAAGATTTCCTGAAACTGGTCGAGAAGCACAAGATCACCCAGTCGCAGCTGGTGCCGACCATGTTCGTGCGCATGCTGAAGCTGCCGGACGAGGTGCGCAAGCGCTACGACGTTTCGTCGCTGAAGGGCGCGATCCACGCCGCCGCGCCCTGTCCGATCGACGTCAAGGCCAAGATGATCGAATGGTGGGGTCCAATCCTGATCGAGTATTACGCCGGTTCCGAAGGCAACGGCGTCACCGTATCGACGTCGCAGCAATGGCTGACGCATCGCGGCACTGTCGGCCGCGCGGTGGTCGGCAAGGTCAAAATCCTCGACGAGAACGATCAGGAATTGCCGGCGGGGCAGATCGGCACGGTGTATTTTGCGGATGCGCCGGTGTTTTCCTATCACAACGATCCCGAGAAGACGAAGCGCGCCTACAACGCCAAGGGCTGGTCGACGCTCGGCGACGTCGGCTATCTCGATGACGAGGGCTATCTCTATCTCACCGATCGCAAGTCCTACACGATCATTTCCGGCGGCGTGAACATTTATCCGCAGGAGACCGAGGATGTGCTGATCACCCACGCTGATGTTGCCGACGTTGCGGTGTTCGGCGTGCCGAACGAGGAGATGGGCGAAGAGGTCAAGGCGGTGGTGCAGCCGCACGACATAGCAAGAGCGGGCAAGGGGCTGGAAGCCGAGCTGATCCTGTTCTGCCGCCAGCATCTGTCGCCGATCAAATGCCCGCGCAGCATCGATTTTGCGACCGAATTGCCGCGCACGCCGACCGGCAAGCTGGTGAAGCGGCATTTGCGCGACAAATACTGGCCGAAGGCGGTGGCGAGGGTTTAGAGCGAGCCGAAATGCAATCATTCCGTCATGCCCGGCCGTGGTAGTCTGCCTTGCGCAGACTACGTATACTTGCCTACGCAGCCGGACAGCCACGTCTTCCAACGTATTGGCAAGCAAGCACGTGGATGGCGGGAGGTCTGGCGCGAAGATGCGCTTGGCGCTTTTGCCCGGCCATGACGGGGAAATAAATTCGCCATGAACGAAACTACCACCCTCCCCGACATCCCTCTCCCATCAGGCATCCGCTCCCGCTTCGTCGAAGACATCAACGGCCTCTCCATGCATGTGCTCGAGGCGGGCTTCGAGAGCAAAGGCCGGCCATGCGTGCTGTTGCTGCATGGCTTTCCCGAACTCGCCTTTAGTTGGCGCAAGGTGATGCCGCGGCTGGCGGAGGCCGGGTATCATGTGATTGCGCCGGACCAGCGCGGCTATGGCCGCACCACCGGCTGGGACACGCGTTACGACGGTGACCTGAATTCGTTCCGGCTCACCAATCTGGTGCGCGACGCGCTCGGCCTGGTGTCGGCCTTCGGCTATCACTCGGTCGCCGCCGTGGTCGGGCATGATTTCGGCGCCTCGGTCGCGGCCTGGTGCGCGCTGATCCGGCCCGATGTGTTTCGATCGGTCGTGCTGATGAGCGCGCCGTTCGGAGGGCCGCCGCGGCTCGCCTTCGATACCGCCGACGCACCGCCACGACCCAAAGCCGAGGATCCGGTCCATCGCGAGCTGGCGGCGCTGCCGCATCCGCGCAAACATTATCAATGGTACTATTCGACCCGCGGCGCCAATGCCGACATGTGGCACGCGCCGCAGGGCGTGCATGATTTCCTGCGCGCCTACTATCACCACAAGAGCGCGGACTGGAAGGACAACAAGCCCACTCCGCTGCAATCATGGTCTGCGCGCGAGCTGGCCAGATTGCCGACCTATTACGTGATGGATCTGGCGAAAAACATGGCCGAGACCGTCGCGGAGGAAATGCCTTCGACCGAACAAATCGCCGCCAATCAATGGCTGCCCGACCGCGAGCTCGCCTTCTACAGCGCCGAATATGCACGCACCGGTTTCCAGGGTGGGCTGCAATGGTATCGCTGCGGCACCTCGGGCCTGTTCACTACCGAGCTCGAAACCTGGTCGGGCCGCAGCATCGACGTGCCCTCCTGCTTCATCTCGGGCCGGCAGGACTGGGGCACGTATCAGCGTCCCGGCGTCTTTGAGGCGATGCAGGCAAGCGCCTGCACCCGCATGCTCGGCTGCCATCTGGTCGAGGGCGCCGGACATTGGGTCCAGCAAGAGCAGCCGAGTGAAGTTAGCCGTCGGTTACTGCAATTCCTGAAGCAGACCGCCGCCGATGAACCATTTTCGGCCTGAAACCGACTCAAGGTTGTCGCGGAACCTTTTTCGGCCACCAGCGTTGGCGGCTGTCGGGTAATGCGCCCGGCGTCAGATATTGAAGGAGAGATTATGGAAAAGAAGATCGCTGGACTTCTGGGTGCGATGGCGACGCTCGGGGCATTCAACGCCGCGCAAGCCGCACCGATCCCAACTCCGGCCCCGAGCGATGTGTTGAGGGCGAATTCCTTTGCCGAACTGCTGGAGCCGATTCCCAATGCCGCGGCGCTGCTGCAGGCGGTCGATGAATCAGGGCCGGTTTCCTCGGCGGGTGATAATATCCAGCTTGCGCAATACTACCACCACCATCACCACCATCATCATCATAATGCCTGGCGCCGGTATGGGCCCGTGGTGGTCGTGCCCCGATATCGCCACCACCACCACCACCATCATCACCACCACCACAGCTTCTATCCTCGCGGCTA
>NZ_SSNA01000179.1 GCF_004799445.1 Bradyrhizobium sp. | reverse complement strand
GGGGCGTTGGCCATCGTCACGAACGTTGGGGCGGGATGCGGTGGACGCGAACCACGCTACTGACGAGAGCGTGTGCTTGCGGACGGCGAAGTCGTGTGGTCCTGACACCCCGACGCTGGTGTCAAGTTCTTGAGAAGCAAGCTTCTCAGGGGCGACGGTGGCAACAAAGCCCGGTCGCCGGGGAGAGCACGAAGGAAACCGTTAAAACCATTGCGCGGGGAATGCCGGACGTTTCCGGCGTGACCGTGGTGACTAACGCGTGTGCTTTCTACCACTGCACACGCGGCTGCGGACGCGCCGAGCGTCCGGCATTCCCTGCGCCCTCGTTTTTCGGGGGTGAATTACGCAACAACTCGGGCGGACTCCGCGCCGCGAGAATGCGAAGGCGTGCCTGCGATTGGCCGTCACAGCTGTGCGTCGTCCCTGCGAACGCAGGGACCCATAGCCACCGGTGCCGGTCGTTATCGATGGCGTCAGCCACGAAGCCCAAAGAGAAGCCGCGGCGTCCCGATGAGCGCAATTGCGCTCACGCCCAGGTCCCCGCTTTCGCGGGGACGACCGTGGAGCTGGGTTGATCGCTACCGTCTCGCCCGGCGGACTATTTCACCGCTTGCCAAGGCAACGCCGAAAGGCGAGAAAACCGCCCGGGAACAAGAAACGCCAGCGGAGAGCGATTTGAGTATCAAGGGCAAGGCCTATATCGCCGGGATCTTTGAGCATCCGACCCGGCACGCCCCGGATAAATCCACCGCCCAGCTTCACGCCGAAGTCGCCAAAGGTGCGCTGGAAGACGCGGGCCTGACGAAAGCCGATATCGACGGCTATTTCTGCGCCGGCGACGCGCCCGGCGGGGTGATGGCGATGGCCGATTATCTCGGCCTCAGGGTCCGTCATTTCGATTCCACCGATACCGGCGGCTGCTCCTATCTGGTTCACCTCGGCCACGCCGCCGAGGCGATCGCGGCCGGTAAATGTTCGATCGCGCTGATCTCGCTCGCCGGCAAGCCGCGCACCGGCGCCATGCCGCCGCGGGCGAGCGGCGCCGAGGTCGATTTCGAGGCCGCTTACGGCGCCACCACGCACAACGTTTACGGCATGTGCGCCATGCGCCACATGCATGAGTTCGGCACCACCAGCGAGCAACTGGCCTGGATCAAGGTCGCGGCGTCCCATCACGCGCAATACAATCCGCACGCGATGCTCAAGGACGTCGTCACGGTCGAGGACGTGCTCAACTCGCCGATGATTTCCGATCCGCTGCACCGGATGGATTGCTGCGTCGTCACCGATGGCGGCGGCGCGCTGATCGTGACCACGGAGGCGATCGCGCGCAGCCTAAAGAAGCCGCTGGTGCGCATGATCGGGCATGGCGAGGCGCTCAAGGGACCGCGCGGCGGCAAGGATCTTAATCTGACCTATTCCGCCGGCGTCTGGTCCGGTCCGCGCGCGTTCGAGGAAGCCGGCGTGACGCCGAAAGATATCAAATATGCCTCGATCTACGACAGCTTCACCATCACGGTGTTGATGCAGCTCGAGGACCTCGGCTTTTGCAAGAAAGGCGAGGGGGGCAAGTTCGTCGCCGACGGCAATCTGATTTCCGGCGTCGGCAAGCTGCCGTTCAACACCGATGGCGGTGGTCTGTGCAGCAATCATCCCGTCAACCGCGGCGGCATGACAAAGATCATCGAAGCGGTGCGGCAGTTGCGCGGGCAGGCCCATCCCAAGGTCCAGGTTCCGAACTGCGACCTTGCCATCGCCCACGGCACCGGCGGACTTCTGGGTGTTCGTCACGCCGCCTCAACCTGCATTCTGGAGCGTGTGTGATGGACAGCGCCGTGAAATACCCGACGCCGCAAGAAAATCCGGAGACGACCCATTTCTGGCAAAAGACCGTCGACGGCAAGCTGCTGATCAAGCGCTGCCTCGCCTGCGGCGAGCCACATTATTTTCCGCGCTCGATCTGCCCGTTCTGTTTCTCCGACAAGACGGTGTGGGAAGAAAGCTCGGGCGAGGGCGAGATCTACGCCTTCAGCCTGATGCGCAAATCCGCCAGCGGACCTTACGCGATCGGTTATGTCACGCTGAAGGAAGGCCCGTCGCTGCTGACCAATTTCGTCGACTGCGACATGGCAAAACTCAAGGTTGGCCAGAAGGTCAAGGTGGTGTTCAAGACCACCGATGGCGCGCCGCTGCCGTTCTTTACGCCGGTATAATGAGTTGAGCGCCACGCGTACAGCGCAAATGGTGGTCATCCCCGCGCAGGCGGGGATCCAGTAGACGCCGATGATTACTGGACCCCCGCTTTCGCGGGGGTGACAGTTAGGTTGTTGTGGTGAGACTGGAAGAAGTGCGGGAGAAGATCGCAAAATGCCGATCAACTACGATGAGCTGATGGCGCTGAAGAATCTCGGCCAGAAATACGCCTACAGCGATCGCGAGGTGATGCTGTATGCCTACGGCATCGGCATGGGCGGGGATCCCTTGAATGAAAAGGAACTGGCGTTCGTCAACGAGGCCACCGCCACGGCGCGCCCGTTGAAGGTGGTCCCGACTTTTGCGTCGGTCGCGGCATGGGGCGCCGGGCCCGGCGAGATGAATCTCAACCGGGTGATGGTGGTTGACGGCGAACGCGACATCACCTTCCACCGGCCGCTGCTGGTGGCGGAAAAGCTTATCGTCGATTCACGCGTGCTCGCCGTGTTCGACAAGGGCCAGGACAAGGGCGCGGTGATCCGGCACCAGACCGTGCTGAAGAACGAAAAGGGCGAGGAACTGGCGACGCTGGTGGCGTCGCGCTTTGCGCGCGGCGATGGCGGTTTCGGCGGACCCTCCGAGGGCCAGCCCGAACCGCACAAGGTGCCGACCCGGAGTCCCGACAAATCCATCGATATTTCGACGCGGCCGGACCAGGCCCTGATTTATCGCCTCTGCGGCGACCGCAACCCGCTGCACTCCGATCCCGAATTCGCCGGCCGAGCCGGCTTCCCGCGGCCGATCCTGCACGGCATGTGCACCTACGGCATCACCTGCCGCGGCATCCTGCAGACCTATGCGGATTACGATCCCTCCGCCTTCAGGCAGCACGCCGCGCGGTTCTCTTCGCCGGTCTATCCGGGCGAAACCGTGACGCTGGATCTGTGGAAGGACGGCAACGTGATTTCATTCGAGGCCCGGGTGAAGGCGCGCAACGTTGCGGTGATCAAGAGCGGCAAGACGGTGCTGGGGTAGAGAGGCGAGGACAATGTGCTCCCTCGCCCCGCTTGCGGGGAGAGGGTTGGGGTGAGGGGGACTCTCCACGAATTCGCTCGCGGAGAGTCCCCCTCACCCGAAATTCAAGCGCAGCTTGAATTTCGACCTCTCCCCGCAAGCGGGGCGAGGTGAGAAGGCACGGCGATAGAGGGAGCAAACACATGGGTCTACTCGACGGCAAGGTGGCGCTGATCACCGGCGCGGGCGGCGGTCTCGGCGAGGCCTACGCCAAATTGTTCGCGCGCGAGGGCGCGGCGGTCGTGGTCAACGATCTCGGCGGGCCCCGTGACGGCTCAGGCGCCGACGTCTCGATGGCGCAGAAGGTGGTCGACGCGATCAAGGCGGAGGGCGGCCGCGCGGTCGCCAACGGCGCCGACATTTCGACCATGGCCGGCGGCCAGTCGGTGTTCGACGACGCCATCAAACATTTCGGCCGCGCCGATATTCTCGTCAACAATGCCGGTATCCTGCTCGACCAGACTTTTGCCAAGGCAACCGAAGCGGCCTGGGACAAGGTGTTGAAGGTGCATCTGAAGGGCACCTTCTGCTGCACCCAACCCGTGTTCAGGTGGATGCGCGAGAATGGCGGCGGCGTCATCGTCAACACCGCCTCGACCTCGGGCCTGATCGGCAATTTCGGACAGAGCAATTACGGCGCCGCCAAAGGCGGGATTTGGGGCCTGTCCAATGTGCTGGCGATCGAGGGCCGCAAATACAACATCCGGGTCTGGACCCTGGCGCCGGGCGCGCTGACCCGGATGACATCGGATTTGCCGCGCTATATCGAAAATCCGGGCATGGCGCTTGGGCCTGATGGCATCGCGCCGGCCGTGCTATACATGGTCAGCGACCTCTCCGGGGACCAGACCGGCAAGGTGCTCGGCGTTTCCGGCCCGCGCGGCGTGCGCGAGATGCGGATGATGGAAAAGCCGGGCTGGAAACCGCCGCATACGGGCTGGAAGGCCAGCGATGTGGTTGAACATGCCAACGAGATTTTCTTCTCCGAGGAAGAGATCAAGATGGGCGCGCGGAGATTCTAGACTGAATGTCATTCCGGGGCGCGAGTGAAACGAGCGAGCCCGGAATCCATAACCACGATCGTGAGTATGGATTCCGGGCCTGCGCATCCAAGTCGGCTGTTGCCGACTTGGACAATGATATTGCCGAACTCGGGTAAACCCGAGTTCGTTGGCGCATCCCGGAATGACGGGGTAACTTAGGTAAGAAGAGGCACCATGACAAAACTCACCAACAAGGCCGCAGGCACCTTCGCGATCGCGCCGACGCCATTCCATGACGATGGCCGCATCGACGAGAAATCCATCGACCGGCTGGCCGACTTCTACACCGAGGTCGGCTGCGATGGCGTCACCGTGCTCGGCATTCTCGGCGAGGCGCCGAAGCTTGAGGGCTCCGAGTCGGAGGAAGTCGCCAGGCGCTTTGTGAAGCGCGCCAAAAATTTGCAGGTCATCGTCGGCGTTTCGGCGCCGGGGTTTGCCGCCATGCGCTCGCTGGCGCGCGCCTCGATGGATGCGGGCGCCGCCGGCGTGATGATCGCGCCGCCGCCGAGCCTGCGTACCGACGATCAGATCGTCGGCTATTTCAAGCAGGCGGTGGAAGCGATCGGCAGCGATGTCCCCTGGGTGTTGCAGGACTATCCGCTGACCTTGTCGGTGGTGTTCACGCCGGCGGTGATCCGCAAGATCGTGATGGACAATCCGTCCTGCGTGATGCTCAAGCACGAGGATTGGCCGGGGCTCGAGAAGATTTCGACGCTTCGCGGCTTCCAGAAGGATGGCTCGCTGCGGCCGCTGTCGATCCTGACCGGCAATGGCGGCTTGTTTCTGGATTTCGAAATGGAGCGTGGCGCCGACGGCGCGATGACCGGCTACGCCTTTCCGGAATTGCTGATCGATGTGGTGCGATTATCGAAGGAAGGCCGCCGCGATGCCGCGCACGATTTGTTCGACGCGCATCTGCCGCTGATCCGCTACGAGCAGCAGCTCGGTGCGGGACTGGCGGTGCGAAAATACGTGCTGCAAAAGCGCGGCGTGATCGCCTCCAGCGCCCAGCGCAAGCCGGGCTCGAACATCACTGCCACCGCGAAGGCCGAAGTGGATTACCTGCTGTCGCGCGTGGCGCGGGTCGACAAGCGCGCGAACCTGCAGCCGCAATCCAGCGCCGCCGGCTGACGCTTCTTTATCCTTAGCGACGGGCCCGGTTCGAAACCGTCATTGCGAGCGAAGCGAAGCAATCCATGGGCCCCCATTGTCCGCTATGGATTGCTTCGTCGCTTTGCTCCTCGCAATGACGAGAAACAGGGCTCGTCACAATATCTGGGAACTGGTTCATGCCCGCCGAAACCGTCACGCCGCGTCCGGCGTCCACCATTTTGCTGCTGCGCAACGGCGCGAACGGCAGGAGCCGCGGCGAAATCGAAGTCTTCATGATGGTGCGCCATTATGAGATCGACTTCAGCTCCGGCGCGCTGGTGTTTCCCGGCGGCAGCGTGGACAAAGGCGATCAGCAGATCGCAGGCCAGGCCGAGCTTTACTCTGGTGAAGCGGGGCTCGACGCCGCGGCGTTAAGTTTCCGGATCGCCGCGATCCGCGAAACGTTCGAGGAGAGCGGTATCCTGCTGGCCCGGTCGCGCGGGTCGAACATCCCGGTTGATGCGAAGCAGGCCGGTGAGATCGAGGCGGCGCACCGTACGGCGCTGTGCGAGGGCAGGACCACGTTTGCCGGGATCCTTGCCGACAATGAGTTGCTGCTGGCGCTCGACGAACTGGTGCCCTATGCGCACTGGATCACGCCGGAGGGCATGCCGAAGCGGTTCGACACCTGGTTCTTCCTGGCCGCGGCCCCGCCCGCGCAGGCCGGCGCGCATGACGGCAGGGAATCCACCGATTCGATCTGGTTGTCGCCGCGCGAGGCGCTGGCGGGCGGCGACAGCGGGCGGTTCAAGCTGCCGTTTCCGACCACGCGCAACCTGATCAAGCTCGGCAAGCAGCCTAATGTCAAAGCGGCGCTCGATGACAGCAGGGGCAAGCCGATCGTCACCGTGATGCCGGTGATGACCAGGCTGAACGGCGGCCGGCAGCTGCGCATCCCGGCGGAGGCCGGCTACGACGGCGAAGTGTTTGAAGTCGGCGCGGCGTGATGCTGGTTTGCAGAATTGATTTCACAATTCGACGTACAACGAAATATGGCAATGCCTTCGCGATGTAGTGTTTCGTCTCGACAGATATCGAGAGCGGGGCACCATGGAACAAGCACATTCGCGAAACCCCACGATCGTCATCGAATTGTCGCTGTTGCTCCTGCTGGCGACGTTGTGGGGCGGCTCCTACACCTTCATCAAGCTCGGCGTTGCAACGATCCCTCCGATCACGCTGATCGCCGGGCGGACATTGATCGCGAGCGCCTTATTGCTGTTCATCATGCATTGCCGGGGCTTGCGGCTTCCAGCGGATGCCGCGACCTGGAGCCGTTTCCTGTTTCAGGCCGTCCTTAACAGCGTGATCCCGTGGACGTTGATCGCCTGGGCCGAACGTTCTGTCGACGCCGGGCTCGCGGCCATTCTCAATTCGACTTCGCCGATCTTCACGTTTTTCCTGACCCTCGCAATCGCCCACCAGGAGGCCCCGAGCTTTCGAAAATTGTTCGGCGTTGCCGCCGGGATGGCCGGCATTTGCCTGATCATCGGCGTCCAGGCGTTCGGCGGCCTGGGCGAGCAGCTCACTGCGCAGATCGCCATTGTGGTGGCGACGATCTGTTATGCCGGGGCCGCCGTCTTCAGCCGTGGGTTCAAAGGGCTCGATCCGATGGCGCCGGCGGCGGGCTCGCTGCTCTGCGGCGCGGCAATCCTTCTGCCGGTCAGCATCGCGGTGG
Organism: Bradyrhizobium sp.; assembly: GCF_004799445.1. Taxonomy (GTDB): domain Bacteria; phylum Pseudomonadota; class Alphaproteobacteria; order Rhizobiales; family Xanthobacteraceae; genus Bradyrhizobium. The sequence continues at coordinate 29,701 of NZ_SSNA01000179.1, read as the reverse complement.
AACGGCCCTGGACACTGGCGCCATCCGCCAATTCGATGCTGGCGCTGCTCGGGCTTGCAGTATTCTCGACGGCGTTTGCCTTCGTGATCTATTTCCGGCTGATTCAGACGCTGGGTTCGGTGGGCACCACGGCCCAGGCTTACTTGCGGGTGCCGATCGGCGTCGCGCTCAGTGTGTTGCTGCTCGGCGAGAGCCTTTCTCCGACCGCCTGGATCGGTCTCGGCTGCGTGGTCCTTGGGGTGGCCGCGATGACGATACCGGCGCGGAGACCGATCGCAATCGACGCCTCATTGCGAGGCTGAGAGCGCCCTTGCCGCCCGCTGCGATTGCCGGCATCCTGCCGGCAAATTGCGCTTTCGAAGCGCCGCAACAACGATCAGGGCAGGGCACGCACCGTGAGGATTCGACGCCTTGGCGCGATGATGGGGGCGTGGCTGATCGCGCTTGCGCTCACGGCTGCGGGACGGGCGCAGGAGAGTTTCCCCAATCGTCCGGTGCGCGTGGTCATTCCCTATTCGGCCGGAAGCGTGGCCGACGTGTTCGGGCGTATCGTCGTCCAGAACATGGCGGCGCAATGGAACGGGTCGATCATTCTGGAATCCAGGTCCGGCGCCAACGGCTCGATTGCGGCCGAAGACGTCGCGCGCGCGGTGCCCGACGGATATACGTGGCTGTTGGTAACGACATTCTTCACCACCAGCCCCTCGCTCAACATCACCTTGCGCTGGGACCCGGTGCGCGACTTCATCCCGATCGGGCAGATCTGCCAGGCTCCGAATTTCTTCATCGTTTCCACGTCGCTGCCGGTGAAGAATGTGGCGGAGTATGTTGCCCTGGCCAGGGCAAAGCCCGGCGCGCTGAACTACAGCCATCCCGGCAAGGGGTCGACAGGGCATCTCGGCTTCGAACTGTTCAAGCGGTTGGCCGGGATCGAGGTTACCCCTGTCGGCTATCGCGGCTATCCGCAAATGGTGGCGGATATCGCCAGCGGGCTGGTCAATTCGACCTTCCTTTCCGCCAACCAGGCGATGGCGCAGATGCAAACCGGCGCCATCAGGATCATCGCCACGATCAACGACGGCCGCTCGAAATATTTCCCCGACGTGCCGACCATGGCAGAGCAGGGCTACGCCGAGGCGCAAGTGACGCCGTGGTTCGGGATCGTGGTGCCGGCCGGAACGCCGCAGCCGATTGTCGATCGCATCAGCCGGGCGCTGGAAGCTGCGCTTGCCACAGCGGAGGTGCGCGAGAAGCTCGACCTTGCCGGATGTGCGGTGAAAAGCGCGCCCCTGGGTCAGTTCGCCGATATCATCAAATCCGACATCACGCTCTGGGCGAAGGTCGTCAAGGACGCTGGTATCCCCGCGGATTGAGCTCCAGACGGGCCGTTTGCGCCTGCTGCCGGCCCCTGGCCATGCGTGGCGGCACGGGCCGGCCAGCCCCGCTGGCGCAGGGGCAAGTTCCCCCTGGGGTGAATTCCGTTCTATAATTGCCTCTACTGCCCCGAGCCGGTCCCGATACCTATGGTCTTCGCTGCACTCGTCCAACGGATACGGTCGTTCTCGCTTTCGATCGGCCAGCTGACCTTTGGCAGCTTCATGCTGCTGCTGGCGATGATCGTGATGACAAGCGTCGCCAGCGTCGTCTCCATCCGTCATATCGATGCGACCTTTGCCGAGTTGCAACACCTTCAAAGTCTGGGCGATGTGGCGGAGGAAATCGACCGCCGCACCAACGAGCTTCGGCTGGCGGCGCGCGATTTCGTGACCGATCCGGCGGCGCCTTCCAGTCAGGCCTGGGAGGCGGCTTCGTCATTGAGCGCATTGCTGAAGAAAACACGGCTGCAGCTTGCCCCCGAACAACAGGAGATGATCGACGGCGTCACCCAGCGGCTCGCCAACTACCGCAATGGAATGGAGCGCGTCACCGCATTGATCGCGCGTCGCGCGGACCTGATCGCAGCATTGCCGCCAATCCGCGGCCGGTTCGAGCGGGCAATCTCCGAAGTGCCCGACCGGGCCACTGCGAGAAGCCTGTTCCGGGCCCAAAATAAGATTGCCGAGGCCTTGCTGGCGCACGACCCGGCCTCCGCCGAGCAGTCCGCGCACAACATGCGGGCGCTTTCGATCGACGATCCGGCGCTTCGAGCGGCGACCGATGCCTATGCCGATGCGATCATTTCGATCTCGGGAACCGAAGGCCAGATTGCCCAGCTCGACAAGGAAGTGTTGGGCACCGAGGGACAGATGATCAGCCGCGTCACCGATTTGTTGCGCGACCTCGGGGCCAGCAGGGGACGCGTGCTGGCCAGCGATTTCGCCAAGACGCTTGCCCACGATAAATGGCAAAGCATCATCCTCGGGATCGCGGGCGTGCTGATCGGGCTGGCCGCCGCGCTGTTCGTGGTGAGCAGGACCGTCCGTCCGCTGAGGGAGATCGCCGGAGCCATTCGCGCGCTCGCCGCCGGGGAGAAAAATGCTTCGATTCCCGCGACCGGCGTGAAAAACGAAATCGGTGACATCGCACGCGCCGCCGAGGTGTTTCGCCGCTCGCTGGTCGATGCCGATGCGGCGCGCGAGGCGGCCATCCACGCCTTGGCCGAGCAGCGGCTGGCCGAGGAAAGCTATCGCAAGCTGTTCGAAGGCTCCGTCGACGGAATCTACGTGACAACGCCGGCCGGCGCGCTTCTCAACGCCAATCCGGCGCTGGCGCGGATGATGGGATACCAATCGCCGGAGCACCTTATCGATGGCGTCGGCGATATCGCGCAGACGGTCTACGTTCACCCCGAGGCGCGCGAGCAATACCGGTTGCTGATGCAGCGCGACGGCATGGTGCGCGAGTTCGAGTACCAGGTGCGCCAGCGCGGGGGTACGATCCTCTGGCTGTCAGACAGCGCCACGGCGGTGCGCGACGAAAGCGGCGAGGTCATTCGCTACGAAGGCACGGTGCGCGACATCACGGACCAGAGGCGCGCCGAGGAGGCGCTTGCCGAGGGCCGGCGGCTGCTGCAACTGGTGATCGACACCGTTCCAGCCGTCATCAACGTCAAGGATAAACAGCTCCGCTATGTCCTAATGAATCGCTACATGGCCGGCATTTTTGGTGTCGACCCCATTGACGCGATCGGCCACACCACGACCGACCTGATGTCGCGCTATGGCGCGCGGAAGACCGACGAAAACGACCGGCGGGTGCTGGCGGGGGGCAAGGAGCTCGGATTCTATGAGGAAGAGTATCTCGATTCTTCCGGCAACCTGCGGCACTGGCTGGTGAACAAGCTTCCGCTGCTCGACGCCGATGGCGAGGTCGAGAGCATCGTCACCGTTGCGCTCGACATCGGCGAGCGCAAGCGTGGCGAACAGGAGATGCGCAAGGCGAAGGATGCCGCCGAAGCCGCGTTGCGCAATTTGCGGGAAACCCAGAACTCGCTGATCGAGGCGGAGAAGCTCGCCGCTCTTGGGCGGCTGGTGGCGGGTGTCGCCCACGAAGTCAATAATCCCGTCGGCATCAGCCTGACGGTTGCATCGTCGCTGGAGCGCAAGACCGCGTTGTTCGCCGCCGAAGTCGCGCGCGGCGATCTCAGGCGATCGAGCCTCAATGATTTTCTCGAAACCAGCCGCGACGCTTCATCGCAACTGGTGGCCAATCTCAATCGAGCGGCCGAACTGATCGCCTCGTTCAAGCAGGTCGCCGCCGACCGCAATTACTCGGATCAGCGGACCTTCGACCTCGGCGATTTGACCGAGCAGGTGGTCATGAGCCTGCGGCCTGGCTTGCGAAAGCACCATTTGACGCTGACCGTCGACTGCCAGCCCAACCTCGCGATGAACTCCTATCCCGGGCCCTACGGACAGGTTCTCACCAACCTGTTCCTCAATGCGGTGGCGCATGCCTTTCCGGATGGCAGACCGGGCTCGGTCGATATCAAGGTGCGGGAGTCCGGCAAGGACAATGTCGAAATCCTTTTTTCCGATGATGGTTGCGGCATGAGTCTCGACGTCCGCCGCCGTGCGTTCGACCCGTTCTTCACGACGCGGCGCGACCAGGGCGGCACCGGGCTCGGCCTGCACATCGTCTACAGCATCGTGACCGATCGTCTGGGCGGCCGGCTCGAGCTTGATTCCGAACCGGGCCGCGGCACGCGAATCCAGATCATCCTGCCGCGCGTTGCGCCGCTGGAGCAGGCGGCGGAGTAGCAAGTCGGGCACGGCGTCCGCCTTCGCCTGAAAACGCCTTAATCGCTCTCGGCGAGCTTGCGCAAGGTGGCCTTGAAGATCTGGCTGGCCTTGCCGACAAGCGCCGTGCCATTCATCACCGCCGCGGTGTCGGTGAAGGTGCCGGAAACGCCGATGCCGACCGGGCTGGGTCCGCCGAACAGTGGATTGGCGTCGGGACTGGAGGTGTGACGCTGGACCAGAACCTCGCCCTTGAAGGTGTCGCCCTTCACGGTATAGCTGCCCGTATAGAACAGAAAGGCATCGCCGCCGAGGATCTTGCCGTCCCGGAACAAGACCACGCCGCTGCCCTTGCCGGACCGCCCGTCCTGCAGGCTGACGTGGATCGAGTACAAACCGTTCTTCATGATGTGGCCGATCAGGACGCCCGCTAGCGCGGCGTCACTTGTTATGCCAAAGCGGGGCGTGCAGCGTCAACGCGTCAGGTTGACCACCGCCAGCTTACGCATACTTCTTGTCGCGCTCCAGGAGTTCGATCGAGATGCCCTGCGGCCCGCGAATGAAGCAGATACGCACGCCGGGCCGAATGGTGACCGGCTCTTTGGTGAACTCAACGCCCTTGGCCTTGATCTCGGCGGCCACCGCGTCGATGTCTTTCACCGTCAGCCCAAAATGATCGAGCCCCTGATAGGGGGTCACCGGCGGCGTGTTGACGCCATCGCCTGCCGTGACCGGCGCGATGAATACCATGGCTCCGCCGAGCTTGACGTCGATACGCCCGGGGCCGCGGACGATCTCGCCGCCGAGAATGTTCTCAAGCCAGGCCGCCGTTGCCTCCGGATCGGGACTGCGCAGATGGACGTGGTCCCAGGTCACTGCCGGCATCAAGGGTCTCCCATTGGCTGATTTGGCGTTGGCTGTCGCGGCGATGGAATGATTGCGACGTGTCGCAGCGGTTAGTTTTAGCGGCCCGGTTCGGGCATGGCTATCCCCTTGGGGCTGCTGACGGGCCGCCAATCCCGGCTTGCGTCCGATTTTTGTCGCGTTTTGATGCAACTATTTTCGGTTTCACGGATTGAGCCTCCGTCGGCGGAACCGCGCAATCGGCAGTCGTAATTGGAGCCGTGCGGTGTAACGCCCGCGCGGCTCTTTTGTTGTGCGGTGCAATACGTCCGGTTCGTCGCCGCAGCAGGGCACGACAAATGCGGGAAGGATTTTACCACATCGAATCGACAGGCCTCGTGAGCCTCGCCAGCGGCCGTTTTTCGAGCGAGCCTGAGAGGATGACCGCAAGCCATTTCAGGGTAGGCATCGGCTGGCTGCCGATTGTGGTGATCGTCGGAATTGGGACGTGGCTGCTGTTCAGCTACGCCAGCAAACCAGCAGGCGGCAAGCCGCTGCAGCTGGCGACCGCCGCCGCAACCCAGGCGTCGCCTGTCACGGTTGGTCTGGCGAAAGACCACCTTTCCTTCGATCCAGCGACCGCCGAGGCGATCACGCCGGAACAACCGGCACCGGTCGACGGGCTGAAGATTTCATCGCAATCCTGGCGCAGGGGCGGGTTGGGGTCGAACGCCTTCGTCACCATGACGCTGCGCAATGCCAATGATTACGCGGTCAAGAATATTGAAATCTCCTGTGCCTTCACCCGCCCGGACGGCAGTCATTTGACCGACCGCACGCGGTTGATTCACGACGCCGTGAATATGAAGAGCCGGAAGACCTTTGCCCGCATGCATGTCGGCTTCGTCAACGTCAATGCCAGCAAAGCCAAGTGCTCTCTGCTCGCGGCCAGCCATATCTAGCTCAGGGCAATCTGTGGAAAAAGCCGGTAACGAAGCGGTAACTTCGTTGCGTGCTGTCGGCCAAGGCCGGGAACAAATCGCGCCATCCCCAGTTGGGAAAATGATCCGCACGGTCGCGCGGATGGAGCGACGCCGCAAATGCCCCTGGCACGTTATTTCTTCTTCGTCGGTGCCGCGCTGCTGGCGCTGCTGTTTATTGCCGATGCATATCTGCCAAAGTTGCCGGTCGCGGAGCGGAGAGCTGCCGTTGCGGACGTTTCGGTGATACGGATTCGCTCCGACCGGAAATGGCCCGAGCGCGTCGTTTTCGACACCACTGTCCCGCTGATCACTCCCGCGGCAACCGCGACGGTGGAGGCGAAAGCTTCGGCGCCGGCGAACGTTGCCGATGTCTCCGCAAAGGTAGCCGACGTCTCCGCTAAGGTAAGGGTGCGGGAGGTCTTTGCGCAATTGCCGCTCTCCAACCAACTGCAGCCGGCCGATCCCAGGAAGCCGGAGCCGAAGCTCCAGCCGAAACGCAAGACCATGGCGAGGAGCCACATCAATCCGCCCATGATGCTGGTCGCGCAGCAACCGCGCGTCGGCCTCTTCGGCAACAATATTTGGTGAGCTGGCTCGCTCTCCCGCCGATCGAAATCCCCTGATGCAAATTTCCCGCGAAGCCGCCGCCCGATCGGCGGAGCCGCCCGCAACGGCGGGGTTGGCAAGGATCAGCGGGGTCTCTTGATCAACCCGCTGCCATTCATGCTAGACAGTCTGTAGGCCGACGAGGTGATCAAATGAAACCTGCAGCGCCTCCGCGCGACTGGCGACACATCCACCATTCTCCGATGTTCTGGATCGGGGTGGTGCTGTGCCTGTCAGCGATCATAATATATGTGCTGTCTGACGATCTGGCGTGGCGCCCCGGACGGTGAACGCGGAGCCGGCGGACGATCTTTGGAGTTGAGGTAACGGAATGCGAATGCGCAAGCTAGCCCTTGCGGCGATCATTCTGGCTTTGGCCGGAAGCACCTTTGCTGTCGCGAGGGACAGCGCTCACAGACATGGCCACGTCCGCCATACCGAAGCAAAACCTGCAAATCCATCCGATGCGCGGTCCGCAACGATGACGCCTGAGCCGTCTGACCAGCGCCATCCCGAGGACATCGCGCTTGATCGAAAGATCAAGAGTATCTGCCGCGGTTGCTAAGCCCGCGTCACCCGGGGCGAGCCGCCCGGCCGCGCGTCAAAAGCGGGCTGAAATTCCAGTATAAATCTGCACTTTCGGCGCGGCGTTGTTGAGGCCGAGGTTGAGACCGACGTCAAGGATCGTATGCTTGTCGATCCGGAAGTTCATGCCGAGGTCGAAGGTGTAGATCGGCGGCGCCGCCCGGTCGCTGCCAACCGCGGAAAAGAGTTCGACGGTGGCGTTAGCGCCTTCAATACCGGGAAGCGGGTGGCTGACCCCGATCAAATTGACGAAGTTGGCTTCCCTGTGGTTTGCGGAGTCTTTCAGGGCATCCACTTCGGTCATCAAGGTGACGAGGTAGTCCTGGGGGAGACGCAGCGCAAGAGGCGCGATCAAGCCGCCCTCAACGACACCATTGCTGATGACGGGAGCCGACGAAGGCAATTTGACGTAGGGGATGATGGCAAAACCCACCGGACCGCCATCATTGCCGATCAGGTTGATTTTCGTCCGCAGGAGGATATCGCCAAAACCGGCGCCGCTCTCCGTGCCAGCCCCGGATAAGGCGTCGAAAGATCGCGAAGCCTGCAACCCGTTGAACTGGACTTCAACATCCGCCCAGTTGGTGACACCGATCTTGAAGGTGGGGTCGAGGGTTTGAAAGCTGTGCGTGGTGACGCCCAGATATTTTGAATAGGTATAGTTGAAGGTGTCCATTTCTAGCTCGAAATGGCCGGCGTCGATGGTTCGAACGGAAAATCCTTTTGCCGGTCGATCGGGCGTGAATTTTCGCATTTGGTCGTCCGGCGTCGGGTTGAGCAGCGTGTAGCCGCTCTTGTCGGGGGCGCCTGGATCGGGGGACGCTGGATCGTCTGCACGCGCCGAAGGCGACAGTGCCAAGAGACCGATCGTCAGGCCGGCCGTTGTGGCGGGAAGTCCCGAACGCACGAGGTCCCTCAATCTTGCAATCGGCGCCACGAAGCTGGTCCAGGTCACGTTGGTTCTCGCCGCATTCGTGATCGCTATTGCCTCGACCTCAGACGCGCGCAGCCGTGGGATCTGAGTGCGATGGCGACAAACCGCGAATGGGGTAGCGGAGCCGCCTCGTGCTCACCACTATCATTCTAGCTTTGAAGTTGATGATAAAATAGCGTTGAAGAAATCCGGCTCGCAAATTTGTTCACGGACACCACGTGCAAAATAAAGAAGCATCAGCTTCAATCTTTGCCTCGATGGGTGCCACCCACAAGATCAGGTGGCGCGCTCGGAGAGATTCGAACTCCCGACCCTCGGATTCGAAGTCCGATGCTCTATCCAGCTGAGCTACGAGCGCCTGACGGTTCGATTACCAGACTTGGCTGGGCAGGGCCAGCAGCCCCGGACCTGCGACTTTCCGGCAGAGATCGAGGCACGCCGCGACGGCGCTGGACCGTGGCGAATCATTGCACTGAGCAGCTTAGAAGCATGGGTATCGGCCGCCCTGGGCGCGATAGGCTGCGGCCCCCTGCGCGCAAAAGTTGGTCGAAGGACCGTCGTAATACGCGAAGGTGCCGGGAACAGCGCCAGGCCCGTAGTTATGGCTGTAGCTGATCGCGTAGGGGAGCCCATAGGCGTAGGCGTGCAGGTGACGACGCGCTTGCGCCTGGTTCGGGATGGTGGCCAACGCAGCCAGAATGGCGGCGGCGCAGGCGAGCTTCAGTCTGGTCATCAAGGGCCTCCCTAGGGAAAACAGGAACATTTTAGGCTAATCGGGGCTCCCATCCAGAGGGAAAATCGCCCGAAAGCCGCGGAAAATTTGCCACAGGGAACGGAATTTTGGTTCCCTCCGCGTGCTTAACGAAATTCCAACACAGTCTGGCCAGAGTTGCGCCGTCTGGTCCGCATATTGACCGATTTTTCGTCCTGACAGGCTTCCGGCTACCGATCGCCCCCCATGCGCATCACGTTGTTGTCCCTGCTGTTCGTCTCGTGTCTGGCCGCAGGCCCGGCTCGCGCCGACCTGCATATCACCCGGGACCACGGCGGGTATGTCGAGGAATACAAGGCCAGGTACGCGCGCATCCGCGACCACAGGGAGCGCGTCATCATCGACGGCATCTGCAATTCGGCCTGCACGCTGGTGTTCGGCATCGTGCCCTTGAACAAAATCTGCGTGACGCCGCGCGCCAGCCTAGGCTTCCACCAGGCCTATTACGACAAGGCCTTCACCTTCGGCATCAAGGTCACCTCTTCCGAGGGGACCTCAGACCTGATGTCCTATTATCCGGATACGGTGAAGGACTGGATCCGCCGCAACGGCGGGCTCACCACCGAGATGAAGAAGATCAAGAACGGCGAGGAGCTCTGGAAGATCGTCGACCCCTGTCCGGAAGAGTGGTGATGCGCTCACACCAGCTCGATGGTTCCTGACATCACCGGCATGCAGCGGCCACCAATATAGGTCGCGGTCACCGTACCGTTCTGCTTTTCGGCCTCCGCCTCCAGAAGGCTCGGCCGTCCCATCTCGACACCTTGCGCGATGGTTTTTGAAAGCCGCAAATCCGGATCCGGCCGCAGTTTTGCCAACAGTCCGATCAGGGCGACATTGGCGCTGCCGGTCGCAGGGTCTTCGGGAATTCCGTGATGGGGAGCAAACATCCGCGCCCTTATGTCGATGCCGCCTTCCTCTACCTGCGTGTAGATCAGAAGGCTCGTCGCGGGCTGCTTCGAGATCTCACGCATGAAGACATCGGAACGCGCCGCCGCCGCCGCGAGCCTCGCGCGATCTTTCAGTTCGGCCAGGATAAACGGCGCGCCGCAGGAGGCGATAAGAGGAGGATGATTTCTGGTTTCGACGTCGTCGACCGCCAGGGAGCAGGCCGAGGCAACCAACTCGACCGGAATTTCCACGCCGAGGGTCAGCAATTGGGGAGAGGCGAGCCGCGCCCCTGTAACCGCCGCGCCATCCCTGAGCAGTGAGATCGGGACAATGCCGGCCTTTTCCTCGAACAGGACGCGGTCGCCGCCGACGCTGCGGCCGTAGCTCGTTCCGGCCCGGGCGAGCGCGAAGGCGGTGCCGACATTGGGATGGCCGGCAAACGGCATTTCAGCGCGCGGCGTGAAGATTCTCACCTCGGCGGTATGCGCCGGGTTTTTCGGTGGCAGCACGAACGTGGTTTCCGCCAGATTGAATTCGGCGGCGATGGCCTGCATGTGTCCGTCCGACAACCCTTGCGCGTTGAGGACAACGCCAAGCGGGTTGCCGGCAAACTGCGTGCCGGTGAAGACATCGACGGTGACGAAGTTGAGCTTCATATCCTCGTTCTCGGCTTTCGTTATGCGATAGGTGGCGGGCGGCCCAGTGCGTTTCTCGATTGCCGGATAGCATATGTTCAGGCAATCAAGGCCGCAAATGAGCAAAGACTTCGAAAATTTGGCCGCGCGCGCGGCGCCGGCGATTTTTGTCGTGCTCTGGAGTACCGGCTTCGTCGTTACGAAATATGCGTTGAATAACGCCGAGCCGCTGACCTACCTCGCCATCCGCATGGCGGTGGTGGTGGCGATGATGGCGGTCATTGTGGCCGTCGCGCGGCCGCCATGGCCCGATCGCGTTGGCATCGCCCATAGCGTGGTTTCGGGAATCCTGGTGCACGGATTTTATCTTGGCGGGACCGCGGTCGCGATCGCGCATTCGATTCCCGCCGGGCTCTCGGCACTGATTCCGGGTCTGCAGCCGATCCTGACCTCGACGCTGGCCAACCGCTGGCTCGGCGAACGCGTCACACCGCTGCAATGGACCGGGCTGTTGCTAGGGCTCGCCGGGGTGGTGCTGATCCTCCACGATCGTCCGATGAGCGGGGAGGCCGGCTGGGGCTGGCTGGCCTCCGGCGTTTCGCTGGTCAGCATCACCTTGGGCACACTCTACCAGCGGCGCTATTGCGGCAAAATCGACTGGCGCGCCGGCAACCTCGTGCAATACGCCGCGGTGATGATTTTTTTCGCCGCTGCGGCGGGGATGTTCGAGACCAATGTGGTGCACTGGACCGGCGAGTTCGTGCTGTCGGTGGCCTGGCTCGCGGTCGTGCTCTCGATCGGATCGATCGGGCTGTTGTACTGGCTGATCCGCCGTTCGGCGGCCACCTCGGTGGCCAGTCTGTTTTACCTGGTGCCGGCGGTGACCGCCGTGATGGCCTTTGTGCTGTTCGGCGAGCGGCTCGATGCGGTTGCGATACTGGGCATGATCGCCTGCGCCGCCGCGGTGTTTCTGGTCAACCGGCGCGCGCGAGGACGGGACGGCTAAATCCCCAAAAAAAGCCTCCGGCTCTGGTCCGGAGGCTTTGCGCGGAAAGCTTCAGCGCTTCGACTTCTTGGTCTTCTTTTTCTTTTTGGCGGCTTTCTTGCCAACCTTTTTGGCTGATTTCTTTGCCGAAGATTTCTTGCCAGCCTTTTTTGCCTTCTTGGCCTTCTTGGATTTTTTTGCTGCTTTCTTTTTCGGCGCTACCTTCTTTGCGGTTTTCTTCTTCGCCTTCTTGACCGCCGCTTTCGGCGGCTCGGCGGGGCTCGTCATTGGCTCGGTCGTCGGTTCAAGAACGGGTTTCTCGTCGTCCATATCATCCCCCAGGGTTTATCTAAGCGGTAACGATAGCGGGATTCTGAGAGCTGTCAAAGCGACGACGGTGTGCGCTCAACTCGCGCGGACCTTCGCGTAGGCCTTGAGCGCGCGCTCGCGCCCCTCGCGGTGATCGATGATCGGCTCCGGATAGGTCTTGCCGAGATCCACGCCGGCGCCTTGAAGCTCGATCGGTGCCGCACTCCATGGCCGGTGGATAAGGCTTGTCGGCAGTTGCGCGAGTTCCGGCACCCAGCGCCTGACGTAAGTGCCGTCCGGATCGAACTTCTCGCCCTGCAGGACAGGATTGAAGACGCGGAAATAGGGTGCGGCATCGGCGCCGGAGCCTGCGACCCACTGCCAGTTGGCGGGATTGCTGCCGGCATCGGCGTCCACCAGCGTGTCCCAAAACCACTTTTCGCCCTCGCGCCAGTCGATCAGCAGATGCTTGACCAGGAATGACGCGGCTACCATCCGCACCCGGTTATGCATGACGCCGGTATGCCACAACTCGCGCATCCCGGCATCGACGATGGGGTATCCGGTTCGCCCGCGCTGCCAGGCGGCAAGCGCCACATCGTCATGCTTCCACGGGAAAGCGTCGAACGAAGGCTGCAGATTGCGCGTTGCCAGGTCCGGCACGTCAAACAGCAGATGGCGGCAGAATTCGCGCCAGCCCAACTCGCTGAGGAACTTTTCGGTGTCGCCCGACAGGGCAGGGCGCTCGGCCATCGCAAAACGCGCGGCGTGCCAGACCTGACATGGGCTGGTCTCGCCATAACGCAGGTGCGGCGAGAGTCCGGAGGTGCCGTCGCGATCGGGCCGGTCCCGCCTGCCGGCATAGCCAGCCAAACCATCCCGCAGAAATCCCTCCAGCCGCTGCCTCCCGGCTAACTCGCCCGGTGTCCAGCTATCGCGCAGCCCGCCGGCCCAATCCGGCCGCGTCGGCTCAAGCTGCCAGCTTTCGACCGTATCGCTCGCAAGGTTTGGCCCGGGACGCAGCGAGTCCGGCGCAGGCAGAGGTCTCGGTGGATCGCCCAGAGCCTGCACCCGTCGCCAGAACGGCGTAAATACCCGCAGGCCCCGGCCTTCCTTGTTACGGATATCGGCCGGAGCTGCCAGAAGGTCGCCGGGAAAGCTTTGCGGGGTGACGCCAATCTGCTTCAGCGCCGCGGCGACCTCGTTGGCCGCGGCTCGATGCGGTGCCTGCGCAATCTCGTTCCAGAACACCGCGCCGGAACCGGTCGCACGCGCCACCTCGGCGATGATCCTTGCCGCGGAACCCCCGCGCAGCACCAGCGGCGCGCCGACGGCCTTGAGGCGTTTTTGCAAGGCCCGCAGCGATTGCGCCAACCACCAGCGCGCCGCGCCGCCAAGCGGGCGCACCTGCGCCATGCGGCTGGGCTCATCAAACACGTAAAGACAGATCACCGGCCGGCCCGTGGCGGCGGCGGCGTGCAAGGCCGGATGGTCGGAAAGGCGGAGATCATCGCGAAACCAGACGATGCAGGGTGGGGCGGACTGGCTGGCCATCAGGCGCTCAACTCAAAAAGGCGACGCCTCATATCCGCGCCGGAAGGAATATTGAAACCGGGCCCCGAGTGATGCGTACTACATGATGGGCAGGCGCAAAAAGCGCTGGAGGGAATTTTGAACCGGTACGTTGTGCTTTATCTCGCGACGCTGATCGTCCTCATCCCGATCGATTTTCTGTTTCTGGGGCTGGTCGCCAAGGGCTTCTTCACCGCGCAGGTCGGCGACATGCTGGGCGAGATCAGGGTCGCGCCGGCGATCCTGTTCTATCTGCTTTATGCGGTCGGCATACTGATTTTTGTGAACGGGCCGGTCGGTGCGACCTGGCAATCGGCGCTACTTTACGGCGCACTGTTCGGATTATTTTGCTACGCGACCTTCGAACTCACCTCGTTGTCGCTGCTGCGGCACTGGACCTGGCCGGTAGCCGTGGTCGATATTTCCTGGGGCATCGTTGTGACCGCGCTATCGTCGACCGCGGGCCTCTTGATCGCCAACCGGATCGCGCCGAGGATCTAGCTGCCGTGCACGAGCGACAACGAAAAAAGGGACGCCGATAGCGTCCCTTTTTGTCTTATCACGTCCGGCCGTCACTTCGGCTGTGGCACGATCCGCAGATACGGCTTCGGCGCCTTCCAGCCCGCCGGATAGATGGTCTTGGCCTCGTCGTCGGAGACCGAGCCCGCGATGATCACGTCGTCGCCCTGTTTCCAGTCGGCGGGTGTCGCCACGCGATGCTTGGCGGTCATCTGCAGCGAATCGATCACGCGCAATATCTCCTGGAAATTGCGCCCCGTCGTCATCGGATAGACCAGCACCAGTTTTATCTTCTTGTCCGGCCCGATGATGAAGACATTGCGGACGGTCTGGTTGTCGGCCGCGGTCCGCTTGGACGGGTCGCCCGAGATTGCGGCCGGCAGCATGTCGTAGAGCTTCGACACGTTGTAGTCGGTGTCGCCGATCATCGGATAATTCGGCGCCGCGCCCTGCGTCTCCCGAATATCCTCCGACCACTTGGCGTGCTTGTCGACGGGATCGACGGAAAGCCCCATCAGCTTGACGCCGCGCTTGTCGAACTCCGGCTTCAGCCGGGCCAGCGCGCCGAGCTCGGTGGTGCAGACCGGCGTAAAATCCTTGGGATGCGAGAACAGAAGCGCCCAGCTGTTGCCGATCCAGTCATGGAATTTGATCTTGCCCTCGGTGGTTTCAGCCTCGAAATCCGGGGCCATTGCGCCAATCTGGAGTGCCATATCGCGACCTCATGCCATTCAAGTTACAGGTGAATCTTAATGTTTCAATATAAAGGCGGGAATTGCCGAACGGAATGACCGTCGCAAAAAGGGTAGATATTTCTCACGTCGAGGGAACTCCTAGCACCTTTTTTTGACCTGCGCCTGTGCGGCGAAACAAACCCGTTCGCCATATAAGCTCCGACCGCCCCGATATTGCCTTTTATGGCGCCCAACACGCCCGGCTTGCTTGCGATCTCTTGAACCGTGACCGATGTCACAGCGACAAATCCGCAACCATGTAAAAGTCTCGCGAACCAAGCTTCGAATCGTTAACCACTCGTTAACGCCTGCAGGCAAAGGTTCGCCCAGAACAAAAAATGAGAAGAGAAACTACCAATGTCCGCCCCCTTAGCGTCCGCCGCCGAAGCCACATCCGCCCTCGAGCCTTCTGACATTTCCTGCCGGAACACCTCTGCTCTTGCCCTGGCCGTCGTGCGCGACGGCGTGATTACCGGTGAAGGGCCCACCACCAGGGGCCGTGTTCATTTCTCCCGCGCGCTGGACGCCGATGACGCCGCCTGGTGCGCCCGCATCCTGACAGCGACTGCGGTCGAGCATCAGCCGGTCAGCCGGGCCGAGGCCGAAGCGCTGTTTGAGATCGACGATGCCGCCGCCGAACGCAGCGACAATGGACGTTTCGACGACCTGCTGGCCAAGGCGGTGGTGCATCACGCGGCATCCGAGTCCGGCCTGCCGGTGCCACCGCGCACCGTCGCGCTGTCGCCGGAAACATCAATCGAAAGCTGGGCGCCCACGAAGGCGGTCAATGTCGATACCGAAGTGCTGGAGTGGATCGCAAGCCAGATGCGCGGCAAGCGCCGCGGCAACCGTACCCTGATGACGCTAGTGGCTACTGTCGTCGGCGCGACGCTGCCGTTTACCCAGCTGCCGAACGTCTTCGACATCGGTATGTGAATTCAGCCCAAACGACTGGCGGGCTTGCAACGGCGGGTTACTTCCCAGCCGTTTGTTTGCCGGCGTCAGCATCAAGCCCGACGGTCCGGCCCGGAAAACCGGCCACGTCGAAATAGCGCTGCGATAACACGCGCTGGAATTTCAGCACCGTCCGCAGGCCGTTCGCCGCAGGCTGGGAAACGATGGTTCCGTCGGCGGCCCCGGGGATGACCCCGTTCGGCAAGGCCTCCGACATCACCCGGCCCGTCAATCCGCCGGCGCCAGCCGGGCGCAACCCCAGCAGTTGGGTGATGGTCATGCCGATATCCGCATTGCTGACCGGCAACGGATCGGTATAGCCGGCTTTGAAATCCGGTCCGATCGCCGCCATGAAATTCAAGGTGTCGCCGCGGCCGAAACTGCCGTGCATGCCCTGGCCCTGGCGCAGCACGGTATCGGCGACCTCGACCGAGCAATTGGTAGGCACGTCGCATCCCTCCACATAGGAACGGAAATTGACCACGATCGACGGGCTAGGGGTTACCGCCGAGCCCTTGAGGCCGACCTGCGACATCGGCAGCGTGCCGGGAAAGCGCCCGAGCTTATCGTCCACGAACAGTCCGCTGACGTAATCCTGCTCCAGCAACGCTTTGATGGCGCGCTGGGCCAGCTTCTTGTCCCGGTTCGGCAAATAGAGCAGGTCCGATCCGCCATTGGTGGCTACCACCAGGTCGGGTTTGGCTGGGTCCTGTCCCAAAAGGCCGTTTCCGGCCTTGGGATGGGCGGTCCCGGCCACCCGTGCGTTCTTGTCGTTGGGATCGAACAGCGGCAGATCGAGCGCCCTGGCCAGATCGATGGCCAGAAAGCCCATCGGCAGGAAATCCGTCGGTGTATCGTCATAACTGATCTTCGCCGCGGGACTGGTCTTGCTCTGCTTTGAGATCGTCGAGAAACCGTGATCGGAAGCGATGATGATGTTGGTACTGGC
Source organism: Bradyrhizobium sp. (assembly GCF_004799445.1). GTDB lineage: Bacteria > Pseudomonadota > Alphaproteobacteria > Rhizobiales > Xanthobacteraceae > Bradyrhizobium. The sequence goes on along the minus strand of NZ_SSNA01000179.1, from coordinate 13,252 downwards.
AGCGAGGCTGAGATCGTCGAGCGCCTTGCGCAGCTGCGCCAGATTGTTGTCGGCATTTTTGATGCCGGCCAGCGAGGTGGGGCCGTTGATGCCGGGTGTCACGGTGTTGAGGCTGTCGCCATTGTTGTGCTGGCTGCCGTCGGGATCGCGCGACCAGAACACCAGCACGAATGGCTTGTTGCGCGCCTTGAACATCGGCAGCACGACCCGGGCGGCGACATCGGCGAAATAAGCCTGCTGCGCAGTGTTCGCCACAACGGTGCCGGGCGTCCTGGCGTCGCCGGCCTTGCCGTTGTCGCCGCGGGCGGACGTTGCGAGCGGAAGACCGGCTTTGGCCAGCGCCGCTTTCGTTTCGTCGGAAAGCGGAACGCCGTTCTTGCCGCCGGTGGCGTCGTCGATCACGATTGAATGCAAGCCATCGGCGCCGGTCTTGTCGGTGTGATCGAAAATCAGGGTGGGACCGAGCTTGCCGAGTGCGGCCGTGCTGAAACCTTTGGCGCGCGCCATCTTGAGGATGGTTTCCGCGTTCAGGTAATCGCCGCCGAAATGCTCGTCGGCGTCGAGGATCACCGGATCGACCTCGAGAAACGGCGTGACGGTCCCGTCCGCAGGCGCAACGGGATAACCGGTATAGATCGTGTTCGAGAAGTCGCCGGTATCGCCGAGGTAGTGACCGGTGGCCATCGCCGACGCGTTGGCGGTGGTAAAGGTCGGAAACAGCGAATGGGAGTTCCTGAAATTGACGCCGGTGTCGCGGACCGCGGCCATCGCAGGCGCCGTCTCGGTCGTCACGATCCGCCCGCGCAATCCGTCCGGGACGAACAGGATGACGTTATGCGGCGTGCCGTTTTGCGCAAATGCCGTGCCGGCGGACGCCAATATCAGGCCGAGAGACAACGTGACGACGAAGCGGCGCATGAAAATCTCCTCCAGGACGCGGACTTGCGGCATATTGCCGTCGCCTCTTTCTAGTTCTGCGGTGTGATGGAATTGCTACGTGCGTTGGCGGACCATGGGCCGACAATTATAGGCTTTGCGAAATCCGGCGGCCTTCGCATCATCCTCGGAACAGAACCAGCGATCGGGCTTCGTGAGCGCCGGATAACTGCGACACGCCTGCAGGTGATAAATGCCCACATTGCCGGTGACGCGCGCGCGCAAGGCAATTTTGCCCTTGATGCTGCAACCTGGCGGCATCGCGGGATATTCGGGAAACAGCACCTCGCGGATTTCGCGATCCTTGTCGGCCCGGCATGACCCTCCCAGCAGGGCGCCGTCCTTTTTTCCACCGCGGAATTCCTGCGGCGCGGCAAAGCAGCCCTTCCAAAGCCCTCGGCGGTTGTCTTTCGCGCCGGCTTCGTCCTCCCTGAATCGCCCTTTTGCGGAGGGCTCGAAATTCAGGGCAAAGCCCTGGCGGACAAGGAGCTGGTTCAGGCTTAGGGTTTCGCCTTCGACGGTGCAAACACCGATATGCCGGTTCTTGGCGGTGGCGTCAGCGCCGAGATCGTCACAATGCACCTCGCGCCCGGCGATCAGGCTGGCCAGTTGATCGCGCGCTTCAACGCCGCAAGTCCAGCTGTCGGCGTGATCATCGATGCACAGCTGGTCAAATGCCGGCGCGTCGATGCCGTCAAGCCGGTAGGTTGCATCGGTGAGCTCGATGGTGCCGCCGTCCCTGACAATCGGGCTGGCGGCGAAGCTTTGGCTGGCTGCGAAAATCAACAGTATCAGGATAAACCAACGCATCAATCGTCAGGCTCTTGCGGTGAGGGAACACGATAACTGCATTCTAGGGTACGGGTGAAGGTCGGACCAAACCGCATTTAGCGGGGCTTGCGGGGCAAGCCCCGGCAGGGGGCCAGCGCATGGCAGCTGCTGGAGAATCGGTTTTCGGGCATATCTGTCGTTGCCTCGCTCTGGTTTTGCTGTACGACGGAATTGTTACGTCCGTCCCCGCGTGCCAGATTGCGGGGGGCGGTCCCGCCCCAGAGGTTGCAAGTAAGCCAGCATATGTTCAAACGAATTCTGATCGCAAATCGCGGCGAGATCGCCTGCCGGGTCATCAAAACTGCCCGCCGCATGGGGATTGAGACTGTCGCGGTCTATTCCGAAGCCGACCGCGACGCCCTTCACGTCGAAATGGCCGACCAGGCGGTCCTGATTGGACCGCCGGCGGCCGCTGAAAGCTATCTTTTGATCGACAAGATCGTCGAGGCTTGCCGCAAGACCGGCGCAGAAGCCGTGCATCCCGGTTACGGATTCCTTTCCGAACGCGAGGCCTTTCCGCGCGAGCTTGCCAAGGCCGGCATCGTCTTCATCGGCCCCAATCCCGGCGCGATCGCCGCGATGGGCGACAAGATCGAGTCGAAGAAAGCCGCGGCGAAGGCCGATGTGTCGACCGTGCCGGGGCATCTCGGCGTGATCGAGGACGAGAGGCACGCCGTGAAGATCGCGGACGCGATCGGCTATCCCGTCATGATCAAGGCTTCCGCCGGCGGCGGCGGCAAGGGAATGCGGATCGCGCGTTCGACTTCCGAGGTCGCCGAAGGATTTGGTCTCGCCAGGGCCGAAGCCAAGGCATCGTTCGGCGACGACCGGATCTTCATCGAAAAATTCATCGTCGATCCCCGCCACATCGAGATTCAGGTACTCGGCGACAAGCACGGCAATGTGATCCATCTCGGCGAGCGCGAATGTTCCATCCAGCGCCGCAATCAGAAGGTGATCGAGGAAGCGCCGTCGCCGCTGCTCGACGAGACTACCCGCCGCAGGATGGGCGAGCAGGCGGTCGCGCTGGCGAAGGCGGTGAACTACGATTCCGCCGGCACCGTCGAATTCGTCGCCGGCCAGGACAAGAGCTTCTACTTCCTGGAGATGAACACGCGGCTGCAGGTCGAGCATCCCGTGACCGAATTGATCACCGGCATCGATTTGGTCGAGCAGATGATCCGGGTTGCGGCCGGCGAGAAGCTCGCGCTTTCGCAAAAGGACGTGCAGCTGACCGGATGGGCGGTCGAGTCGCGGGTCTATGCCGAGGATCCGTTCCGCAATTTCCTGCCTTCGATCGGGCGGCTGGTCAAATATCGTCCGCCGGCCGAGAGCAGCGTCGATGGGATTACGGTGCGCAACGACACCGGCGTGCAGGAAGGCGGCGAGATCTCGATCTATTACGATCCGATGATCGCCAAGCTCGTCACCCACGCGCCATCGCGCGCCGCGGCGATCGAGGCGCAGTCGATCGCGCTGGATTCCTTCTACATCGACGGCATTCGCCACAACATTCCGTTCCTGTCGGCGCTGATGAATCACCCGCGCTGGCGTGAGGGCAAGCTCTCCACCGGCTTCATAGCGGAGGAGTTTCCGAGGGGATTTGCGGTTCGTGTGCCGGAGGGCGAGGTTGCGCGCCGGCTGGCGGCGGTCGCTGCCGCGGTCGACCATGTGCTCGGGGAACGCAAGCGGCAGATCTCCGGCCAGATGATCAGCCGGCCCGTGCAGCGCGAACGCCGCCGCGCGGTATGGCTCGATCGCGACGAAATCGCGCTCGATATCGCGCGCGAGGCCGAAGGTCTGGCGGTGCGCTTTGTCGACCCCGGTGGGGCGCTCGGCCAACCGCACCACCTGGTTTCGCCCTGGACGCCGGGCACTCCCGTCTGGCAGGGCACGGTCGACGGCCAATTGGTCGCGATGCAGGTGCGGCCTGTTCCCAACGGCTTCCGGCTCGCGCATCAGGGATATGAGGTCTCGGTCAAGGTCTTCACCGAGTCCGAGGCGACGGCCGCCCGGCTAATGCCGGTGACCACCGCGGCCGATACCGGAAAGAAATTGCTGTGCCCGATGCCCGGGCTGGTGGTGTCGATTGCGGTCGCCGAGGGCCAGGAGGTCAAGGCCGGCGAAACGCTGGCCGTGGTGGAAGCGATGAAGATGCAGAACGTGCTGCGCGCCGAACGCGACGGCACGGTGAAGAAGATTCACGCGACCGCGGGCGCCACGCTGGCTGTCGACGCGCTCATTCTCGAATTCGCATAGGGCGAGTTCCGTTGCCATTTCCGACCTGCGTTGGGGGTCAGCACCAACTGGCTTCCTCAATCTGAGGCGCCCGCAAGAGCTCTTGAATATTCGCTTCGATCAAACGGAATCCGATATTGCCGTAGAGCTTCTGGCGTCCCTCGTTCAGCACGAAACTTGGACTGCCTTCTATCCGCATTTTGTCGGCATCTTGATAGTCGGCATCCAGGCGGGCGAATGCACTACCATTGTGCATGCATTTTTCGATCGCGCCAATATCGACACCGAAAGATTCGGCTATCTCGCATTGAACGTCCCAGTTCGCAATGTCTCCGCAGTCTCGAAAAAATGCACAGCGGAAAGCCCAAAGCACCTGATCGAAAATGCTCTCTGAAGGCCGATTTCGTGCCGTCCCGGAATCGTGTTCCCACTGCTGAAGCGCTTTCATGAACAAATGTGGGCTAGTCGATGTCGCGGGGCGCGTTTTCAACCAAACCTCTGGATGAAGTTCGATATGCGGAAACCGCGCCGCCACCTGCCGCAAATGCGCGTTGAACCCGTCATATTCGCCTTTGCCTTTCCAGGTCGTGGATATCTTGCGGGCGGTATCGCCGAACACCGAGCAGAACTGATGCTTTATCCGAACGGCATCGCCGAATTTTTCTCTGACTGCGCCCACGCGAGCCTGCGAAACATATGCCCAGACGCACAAGACATCAGAGAAATATGTAACCTCGACCACGCCCATCCTGCGTTCTCCAAAGTCGGTTGAGGGGTGAGCTGCACTATGCGCCTCGACCTCGCTTCATCGCAACCGGCCCGGGGTCTGCAAATTTTGTTACCAATCCAGGGCCAGGGGAGTGTTGGAGGGTTCATACCCCTCGTCGTGTTGCTCTGATCGCGCCGTCCAGATAAACGCAATATGAGCACGCGCTTTGGCGGGCATTCCGCGCAAGCTACCAAAGGAATTTGCGATGACCTTTCGAAAGCGCCGCGATGCCCTGCGTTCGATCCTGTCTGGACCCTCATGCGTGCGTCCGGGTTCGGTCTATGACGCGATTTCGATCCGAATTGCCGAGGATCTCGGCTTCGAACTCGGCATGTTCGGGGGATCAGCGGCTTCACTTGCGGTGCTCGGAGATCCCGATATCGCACTGATCACACTCTCCGAACTCGCCGAGCAGATGCGCCGGATATCGCGCGCGTCGGCATTGCCGGTGCTGGTCGATGCCGATCACGGCTACGGCAATGCGCTGAACGTCCGCCGCACGGTCGAGGAACTGGAGACGGCCGGCGCCGCCGGCCTCACCATCGAGGACACCCTGTTGCCGCAGGCCTATGGCGAGGCGAACACCCAGCTGATCTCGCTGGAGGAAGGCGTCGGCAAGATGAAGGCTGCGCTGGATGCGCGCGGCGATGCCTCGCTCGTGATCGTCGGGCGCACCGGCGCGGCATCGATCACCTCGCTCGATGACGCGATCGCGCGCGCCAGGGCCTATGAGGCCACCGGCGTCGACGCCCTGTTCTTCACCGGCCTCAAAACGCGAGCGGAACTGGCGGCGATCGTGAAGGCGACAACGCTGCCGATCGTGCTCGGCGGCGCGCCCGACGCCATGTCCGATCCGGCCTATCTCAGGGACCAAAGGGTGCGGGTCGGGTTGCAGGGCCACGCCCCGTTCGCGGCGGCGACGCATGCGGTCTATGAGACGCTTAAAGCGTTGCGTGAGGGATTGCCGCCGAAGGCCTTGAAGGGGCTTGCGTCGGCCCAATTGACCGGGCGGATCACGCGTGAGGCGGAGGTGAAGGCCCGCAGCAGTGAATTTCTGGGGCTTACGAAATAGATGAGCGACGCAATCCGTCGGGTGACGATCCGGGGCAGGGTGCAAGGCGTCGGCTATCGGGCCTGGGTCGAACATCAGGCGCGGGTGCGGGGGCTGGAGGGCTGGGTGCGCAACAGAAGAGATGGCAGCGTCGAGGCGCTGTTGGCGGGGCCGCCGGCAATCGTGGCCGATACGGTGGCGTCGTGCCGGCGTGGGCCATCCTCGGCGCGGGTCGACGATGTCACGGAGGAACCCGCCGACGTCGATGCCTTGGGCTTGCGGCGGCAAGGCGAACGGTTTTCGGTGCTGCAAACAACATAAAATCAACGATTCATGGGAGGCGAGGATGACGGCGACATTCAGAACGATTGGGATCATGAGCTTTGGCGCGAGCTATCGGCTCGCGCGCCTCGCTGCCGTGCTGGCGGCCGCGTTACTGGCCGGTTTGGCGCAGACGTCGGCGCAAACTCCGTCCACCGCGGTTGCAGGCGTCGACGCCGCCTTGCTTGAGGACATGGTGATTGGCAGCCGCGTGCTCGCCGATTTCGGCGTGCTCGACGGTTTCGGTCACGTCAGCGCGCGTCACCCCACTAACCCCACCCACTTTCTGATGGCACGCTCGCTCGCGCCGGCGCTCGTCACCGCCGACGACATCATGGAGTTCGATCTCGACGGCAATGCCGTGGACGCCCGCGGCCGGACCGTATTTCTGGAACGCTTCATTCACGGCGAAATCTACAAGGCGCGGCCGGACGTGATGTCGGTGGTTCACACCCATTCACCCGGTGTCATTCCCTTCTCTGTGACCAAGGTGCCGTTGCGGGCGATGTTTCACAACCCGTCCTTCCTGGGGGTCGGCGTGCCGGTCTGGGATATTCGAAAGGATTTTGGCGATACCGACATGCTGGTCAGTAACCCCGTGCTCGGCAAATCGCTGGCCCAGACGCTCGGCGACAAGCCGGTGGTCTTGATGCGCGGTCACGGTGACGTGGCCGTCGGTCCATCCGTCAAGATGGCCGTGTTTCGCGCCTATTATACCGACGTCAACGCCAAGTTGCAGTCGCAGGCTATCGCGCTCGGAGGCGAGGTCACCTATCTGACGCCGGGTGAGGGCGAGAAAGGCGACAAGATCAATTTCATCGTGATCGACCGCATCTGGAACCTGTGGAGGATGCGCATCCTGCCCACGCTTGCGAAATAGGACGCTGCGAGCCTTCAAGCAGCAAGGCGTTGCAGCGGGAACCGCGGGTTTTGAGGGCAAAAGTCTGCCCCGGACGTGATCCGGGGCGGCACCAGCCAGCGTGAGAAAATCTAGATCGCTTCCGGCAGGCGCTGTTTCACGGCGCCGAACACCTCCTCGAAGGCCTGCTTGAGCGCGACGTCGAGATCCGCTGTGGTCAGGGTATGGCCGAGATCGGCGAGGCTGGTGACGCCATAGCGCGGGTCGGCCACGCCGCAGGGGACGATGGCCGCAAAATGGGTCAGATCGGGCTCCACGTTGATCGATATGCCGTGGAACGAGACCCAGCGCCGCAACCGCACGCCAATGGCCGCGATCTTGTCCTCGAAGCCGGCTCCCTTGTCCGGCCGGGCCACCCAGACGCCGACGCGATCCTCGCGGCGTTCGCCCCGCACGTTGAACGCCGCCAGCGTCCGGATGATCCACTGCTCGAGCCCCGCCACATAGGCCCGTACATCCGGCCGGCGCCGCTTCAGGTCGAGCATGACATAGGCCACCCGCTGGCCGGGGCCGTGATAGGTGAGCTGTCCGCCGCGCCCGCTATCGAACATCGGAAAGCGGGGATCAAGCAGGTCGGCGGCCTTGCCACTGGTCCCGGAGGTGTAGAGCGAGGGGTGCTCCAACAGCCAGACCAGCTCTGGCGCCCGGTGTGCCGCGATCTCCGCGACCCGCCCCTCCATGGCTGCGATGGCCTCCAGATAGGGCACCGGCGCGTCCGATACCCGCCACTCCGGCGCACCGGTCTCGGCGGTGCGCGCGAATGCCGTCAAATCAAGGCTTTGGCGATCATTAACCATTGGCTAACCATAACGTGGTGATCTCTAACCACGCAATTTTGCGTTTGTCAGTTCGGGTAGCTTCCCCAGTGCCAACCCTCGATAAAGTCAGCGTCGACCTCATGGTGGTCCTCGGGACCACGACGATGCCGATTCATCAGGTAATGCGCCTGAGCCGGGGCGCCATCATCGAACTCGACGCCACCGAGGCGGACGAGGTCAAGATCCTCGCCAATACCCTGCCCATCGCCAGCGGCGTGGTGCTTGTCGATCGCAACCGGATCGCCGTCGAAGTCAAGCAAATGCTGCCGAAATCGCCGGGCACCCGCTGAAGGAGCGGCCGCCATCCGAGGCCGGCCGTATCTGGATCAGCGCGCCGGCAGGCCTTGTCCCCCCATCCCTGATTTGTTACATCGGCGCCGTTGATCCGGTGCGGCGCAAGTCCCGTGCCGATCTCTCTAAGCGCTCGTGGCGGAATTGGTAGACGCGCTGCCTTGAGGTGGCAGTGAGTAAAATCGTGGGGGTTCGAGTCCCTCCGAGCGCACCAGAAATTGCAGGATGCCGTGCCGACCCGAAGCCGGGTGATGCGGGCGTTGAGACCTCTGCCGGTATCGTGCAATTTCCGCAGGCCCCAATCGGTATTCGATGCGAGCATGGGTAGCATCGCTGTAGCGACGCAGACGTATAGACCGGTGTGGAACCAGGCGGCGATTGCGGTTCGACGAACCGCCTTCGATTAGTGCTCGATCCAGATTGCCAAGTTTACCGTGGAGGGGAACACGCGCATGAGATTTCTGAGCTACGCCTACCGGTTTCTCTCCAATTTCATTTTTCTGGCACTGGTCTACTACAGTCTCAATTTCCTGGAGAAATATAACCAGCGCGCGGTCGTGGCGATACTGGTGCTGGTCTATGCCGCGATGCGCGCGGCGTCGGCGCTGCGTTCGTTCTACTTCTTTCAGCGCATCGAGCGGCTCGAGGGTGAGGCGCGGCGTATGGCGGCGTCGGCCGGAGAGGGGCCCGCCGCATCGGCCACCCGCAAGCAGATCATCAACGAGGTTGGGGGATTGCGTCACGCCGGCGAAATGAAGGCCTATATCGACCTGCTGTTTCTCGGCCTGATTGTCCTGTTGTGCGTTTCAAAGATCGTGACGAATTGAGCCGTCAAACGTTTCTTTTTTTGATCTGGACCAGACGTTTCAGCGGCCCCCGATGGGTAGCTGCCGCGGCCGGGGTAGTTGCGTGACCTGCAACTTTGGGTGTGCCGTGTCGCCGGCTGCGTTCCAGGCCGTGTGCGAGACGACGCTTCCCGCGGGTTACGCGCCGCGAATCGGCGGTGTCGGCCGAAACCGGCTTGCTGGCTTGATGCCCGCCCGGTCCGGCTTGCTCGGCGTGATGCAAGGATGGAGTGACGCTGTGCAGGGCCACGCGCAGCCCCTCCGGCATTTCGAAAATGCTCTGCGCCGGCGCCGGCAAGGCAGCGGCGGTATTCTCCGGCGGCAGCTCGGATAACCGGGGCCAGGGCGCTTCCCGCGGCAGCGGAACGCCCGGCGCGGGCCACCCTGTGCGATCGAACGGTTCGACCAGCGCGATCGGCTCTACGCCCGGCCAGGCGAAATCCGACACCGAGGGGGCGGGGAGCGTGCTTGTATCGGCAAAAACGAAGTTGGGGATCTTTGGCCAGTGCGCGATCGCGTCGGGCGCCGGATGCAACCGCCATTGCTCCGGCTCGGTCGGGGTCGCTGGCCGCTCAGGTGTTGCCGGCACCACATGGACGATGCGATAGCCGCGCGCCTTCAGCTCGTTCAATATCCGCGGCAATGCCGCGACAGTTCGCGCCTGGATGTCGTGGAGCAACAGAATGCCTTTTCCCTTGGCCTCGAGCCGGCTCATCGCGAGGTCGTAGACACGCGAGGACGGAACATGCCGCCAGTCGTCCGCCGGAAAATCGGCGCTCCAGATCTGAATGCCCTGCGCGCCCAGATAGTCCTCGACGGCGTCGGCGCGCGCCAATCCGGGGATCCGAAAGAATGGGGCAAGCGCGGTGTCAGCGTCGTCCCCAAGGGCCGCCTTCACCGAGGCAATCCCCTCGTCGATCTCCTGCCTGGCGCGTTCGATCGACATGCGGTTCATGCTGAGCGGATGATCCTCCGTGTGGGTGCCGATGGTATGGCCGGCGTCGCGGAGCTTGCGGACGCCTTCCGGGGAGGCCTGGGCCATTCGCCCGATCTCGAAGAAGGTTGCCTTCACGCATTGCGAGGCGAGGATATCCAGAATCCGATTGCTGTTGCGCGGCAGCGGTCCGTCGTCGAACGTCAGCACCACCTCATGATCTGCAAGCGGCAGCGTTTCCCGATATTGCATGGTGCCGAGCAGGCGATGCTCCCGGGGATCGACGACAAGGGTGCGCGAGGTGCCGAGCGCGTCGGGGTGGCCAGGGCAGTCCGCGGCCAATGCGGCCGGCGCGACAATGCAGCCGATTAGCCCCCAGATCAGCGCTGTCCATGGCCTTGTCCGAACGCCACCCGACACACCACCGCTCATGAAGCCAATACCGTCATGCATTTCCAAAGGGGCCGATCATTACATACCGCGACATGAATGCAGCCTTAATTGTCTGGCCTTCACAGGTGGTTTCGGGATCAGTGGGCGCCGTCAGCGCCGGGTGAAACCGGCGTCACGGTGACCACGTGATAGTCGTTATCCCTCAGATAGCGCAAGAAGGCCGGCAGCATGGCTGCGGTTTGGGCTTTTGGGTCGTGGAACAGGATGATTCCCTTGCGGGCGGCCTTGAGCCTGTCGGTGATCAGCTTCAGTTCCTGCTTCGGCGTCATGGGATTCCAGTCGCTTGCCCAGAAATCGGCGCCGAACACCACGATTCCGCGCGATTGCAGAAGATCAAGGGTCGCCGGCGTCGACTCAAAACCGGGAAAGCGAAAAAACGGCGTGCCGGGGGTGGTGGTCGCTACCCCGTGCAGCGCCATCTCGACCGCCGAAATGCCGTGGTCGATTTCCTCTGTCGCCTCGCTTGGCTTGATCCGCGTCAGGCTGCGGTGCGACCAGGTGTGATGGCCGATGGTGTGGCCCTCGGCCGCGATCTTGCGCACCAGGTCCGGGTGCTCCGAGGCGGGTTTTCCGATCAGAAAGAAGGTTGCCCGGACACATTCATGCGCCAGCGCCGCCAGCACCCGCGCGGTCGTGCGCGGCCAGGGCCCGTCATCGAAGGTCAGCACGACCTCGTGATCCCCGAGTGGCAGTGTTTGTGGAAAGCTTTTCAGCCCGACCCGCGGGGTGGTGGTGGCCTCGATGCGGAGAACGCGCGAGGTTCCGAGCGTCCCCTGGTGCGGACAGTCCGCCGCCTGCGCCGCCGCGATCCAGGCCATTGCCATAACAACGCTCGCGACTGGCACATTCATGAGGATCCGAGCCCGCTGTGGCCCCGAATATCGGTCATCGCCAGATGCCGCCCGTCGATGTGCCTCATGCGACAGCTCAGACGAGTGTGGGCCATTCTGTCAATCAGCAACACGCCGCGCATGTCCCGGGACATCGGCGTGGCATCGGCCGGGGTCCGGTATCGTTAATCAGACCTTAACGCACGTCGCCGACTATTTGGAGGCGCGATCAGCGACAGTGATTCCGGCTTTAGGTCCTGAATGCATTTTGAAATCGGGTGGAACATGCGGCGCCTGCGACTGAAAGCGGACGGACGGATCGTCGAATTGCGCGACGGGCGGGAATTTCCGCTTGCTCCGGCAATGCCTCTGGCTGTGCCGGCGACGATTTCCGCGCCGGGGGCAATGCCGGTTGCGTCTGGACAAGCGGCGACAGCTCCGGCCGTGCGCGACCTGCGCCGCCGCGCGCGCCTGACCCAGCTGGAATTCGCAAGCCGGCTCGGCGTTCCCGTCGAGACCATCCGCAACTGGGAGCAGGGCAAGCGCCTGCCGCGCGGGCCTGCGCGTGCGCTTCTGGCCGTGATCGCCCACGCCCCGGAGACGGTGTTTTCCGCGTTGGCCAAGACTTGACTGAATAAGAAGGCTTGACTGAGTAAGAAAGCCTGATTGAAGACCTGATTGACAAAGACCTGATCGCAAAACCCGTACAAATCGTACGCAGACCTTGTTGGCAGCGCCACGCCGGCGAGACATAATAGGCTCCTATTTTGCCCGAGTTCCCGTGATGCAATTTGTCGAGGCCAATGGCGCCCGGATTCCAGCGATCGGGCTAGGCACCTGGGAGTTGCGCGGGCGCAGCTGCGCGCGCCTGGTCGAGCAAGCGCTAAGGCTCGGCTATCGCCACATCGACACCGCCCAGGTCTATGAGAACGAACGCGAGGTCGGCGAGGGCCTGCGCGCATCGGGGGTCAGGCGCGACGATGTGTTCGTGACGACCAAAATCTGGACCACCCATTTCGCGCCGAATGATCTTGAACGATCGACCAAGGAAAGCCTGGCCAAGCTGCGGCTTTCCGAAGTGGATCTGTTGCTGCTGCATTGGCCAAACCCACAGGTGCCGCTGGCGGAGACGCTGGGCGCCCTGGCGCGAGTGAAACAGCTCGGCATGAGCAGGCACATCGGGGTCTCGAACTTCACCGTGGCGTTGATCGAAGAGGCGATAGCCGTCTGCCCGGAACCTTTGGCGTGCGATCAGGTCGAATATCATCCCTATCTCGACCAGACCAAAGTGCTGGAAGCCTGCGCCCGCCACGGCATGGCCGTGGTCGCCTATAGCCCGATAGCGAGGGGCCGTATCAAGAACGACCAGACGCTGGCGCAGATCGGGCAAGCCCACGGCAAGAGCGCCGCGCAAGTTTGCCTGCGCTGGCTGGTGCAACAGAATGTTCCGGCGATACCGCGGACCTCCAAGATCGAACGGCTGTCCGAAAACATCGACATCTTCGACTTCGCGCTCTCGGAACAGGAGATGGGCCAGATCTCCCAGATGGGAGGCGCCAAGGTCCGGCTCACCGATTTCGGTTTCGCCCCGAAATGGGATTGAGGGGTTGAAGCGCGATCGGTTCCGGTTGAATCAGAACTAGCTCTCCATCGCACGCCAGGCGTTCGAGGCGAATTGCCGGCGCCAGGTGACGATCACCACGGCAGCTGTCGTTGCGAACAGCACCCAGGGACTGACGAACCAGCCGAGATAGCCGAGCGCAAAGAAGAATGCGCGCTGCCCGCGATTGAAATGCCGGCCGGCCGCCTCGAACAATCTTGTCGTCCGGATGACATGGGCTTCGGCTTCCGGTGTATCGCTCTGTTTGGCCGGCGGCATCGAGCCGAGCAGGATCGCGACATAGTTGAACAGCCGGTAGGCCCAGGCAAATTTGAAGAAGGCATAGATGAAGATCAGGATCAGCCCGACGCATTTGATTTCCCAGAGCGCGGGCGAAGGGCTGAGATCGACCGGTA
>NZ_SSNA01000178.1 GCF_004799445.1 Bradyrhizobium sp. | reverse complement strand
CCGAGCTCTAGCGAGAGGCGCTCACACTCTTCGTTCAATACTCTCATCAATTGGCCAAAGTTGATTTGCTTGCCGGTCCCGGGATGGTCCCAATTGCGCTCTTTTGCAATCGTCACAAGAAGACACCCGGCGCGGCACTCGTCGGCGGCCATGTACTTCGTCAGAAGCTGATCCGTAATCGTTTTGAATAGGTCCCTCCCAGATCGTCCGTCACCAAGCTTGAGTTCGATTGTCCCGATCTGCTTGGACGAAGTCGAAGCAACAGCTGCGGCGTGAACCCTGGTGCGTTCAAGTTCACGCCCATACGGTCGCTGTCGAAAAGGCTTCCGAAAAGTTGCGCCCCCGAGCCTTCTGTAGAGACAGCGCTTTGCGCCAGGCCTGCTTCCAGAACCTCAACGCCTGCAACAGGATTCAGTCGAATGAGCGCTGGGAGCCAAACGGTCGCGAAGGGAACGGATAGCCCCTTGCTTAGACGTTCGGCGGCGACAGTCTCAATAAATCGCCGGTCATCGTTATTTCCGGCCTTCAACAGGATTTCGACACCTTGTTGCAGATTCTGTTTTGAGGCCGGATTATTCGGTGTGGCGTCAATTTTGGCCAAATCCCTGAGCCACGCACGAATGCGGGGGATAAAAAGTGCCGCCACAACAGCGGAAGCGTGACTAACATTCTGAAGAAACATAGAGTAATTGGAATCGTCGTCGCCTTCTCGCAATGAGATTGTCAATTCCTCCCCGAGAACCCGGTCAACTGCGGCTGGGTGCACGATCGCGAGGCTCTCAAGCCATGACGGGAAACCATTTAGTTCAAGAGGAGCATATCGACACGCGAGTTCGGCTTCCTCCTCACATAAACGCTTCGCCCATGTGGGGTCTTCTGCCTCGGCAGATATAGCCGCGAGGCCGAACTGCCATCTGACCAAAAATGTACCTTTCTCATGGTCGGGTCGTTCACTGCGAAGTGTGGGTTTACCCGCGTGCATATGTATCCCGTACCGCCTCGCGCGGCAGTCGTGATCGAACCGGTCTCCGCCAATAATCGCTGCAAAACGGGAATTTCCGCGGTCAGGGCCGGAGACTCTCGGCGATTTCGTCCCCGGGATTGAGAGATCGGGAGCCTGGAGAGTCGAATACGCGAAAAGCCCGGATTTCCGGGCCTGTGAGGCGCAGGTTGCAAACTATCGCCTGACGCAGGACTGGCTGGCTGTGGCGGAAGGTATCGAACCTCGATATGGCGATTTGGAACTCGGTTGCTCTCGCCTGTTCGAGTGGAGCTAAAGAACCCCAATTTCGTTAGTGTTCATAAGCCTCTCGCAACACTCGAATTTGGAGAAACGTACCGAATCCGCGGAGTCCAGAGCCCCGGAGAGAAATGGGCCATTTGGAGAAGAATGAACTGACTTTGCCGATTAGTAGTCCGGAGCTCAAATCAGAAATCGCTGCTAACACTGGGCTTAATTGCCAACAACGCTGCGGAGAGAATAGACGACTACGGCCAAGCTGGCGGAGGGAAAGGGATTCGAACTGAAGGTACGTATCAAAGCGGCCTACGTAACAGCGAGTCTCATTTATAGCTCTCGGGCAGCAAGCCTAAGGCGGCAACGAGCGCTGCTGTTGCTGAGCGTAGACCTAAAGAGCCCTTCCACGGCTTGAAGGGCAGCGCGCGGCTCCGATCGAGAACGAAACCGAATCGGCCCTCGAACCAGGGCGAGGAGTGCGCGTCGACACAGTCGATAATATTCGTGGTGCCGACGATTCCACCGAGTGGCAATTCGAGCTGCGGCAAATCGATGCCGAATTGTCGCGCGATGTCGGCGACCGAATGACCGCTGGGACGCTGGGAAGTGTGAACCAATACTGGCCCACGATAGCTTGTCGCCCAAGATCGGTTTTCGATGTCCTTGAAACCGTGAACAATCAATGAGGCCCACGGCTGGCGTATAGTAATGATCTTGCAGATTGGACCCATGCGGAGGACACCTGAATATCAACGCTCAACCGCAGTTTATGGAGTTTCGAGCCCTTTCCAAGTCTTTTATGGATAAATTTACCCTTATATTTCAGATAGTTAAATGATATTTGGGCGACTCCGGTCGCTTGCTCAAGAAATCTGAATTGATGTTACCCGGACTGTTACCCGAATTCGCGTCGCTTAAATTAGCGTTCTGACAATCATCTCTAAATGATTGATATAATTGGTGGGGGAAGAAGGACTCGAACCTTCGAAGTCATAAGACGGCTGATTTACAGTCAGCTCCCTTTGCCACTCGGGACACTCCCCCGCTCAACAGCATCGAAACCCACCCGCCGAAATGGCGGCAATAAGGTTACCGATGACGTAAATACCGGGGGCCGATGGCGGGCTCCCGGTCGGCGCGTTTATGACGGAAGGGCCATGGCAAAGTCAACCAACGCCCGCGGCTAATATGCCGCCCTCGAGGCACCAAATTGCCATTATCCGGAACCCGTGACACAAGCTGGCCCATGAGCGATCGCGATCGAAAACCCGGGTTCCGGCGCGGCGGCGGCAAAGGCCCCGACCGGGGCCACGAATCCGGCCGCCGGCCGCCCTGGCGCGGCCGCGACGGGAGCGCGGACGATACGGTCATTCTGTATGGCTGGCACACGGTGGCGGCGGCCCTGGCCAATCCGCAGCGGCGGATCCGCAAGCTGCTGGTGACTGAAAACGCCGCCCGGCGCCTGGCCGACGACAAGATCGACACCCGCGTGACGCCGGAGATCGTGCGGCCGACCTTAATCGACCAGCGCCTCGGGCCGGACGCCGTGCATCAGGGCCTGCTGGCGGAAGCCGATCCCCTGCCCTCGCCGGATATCGATACGCTGGCGCAGGAGGGCATCGTGCTGGTGCTCGACCAGATCACCGATCCGCACAATGTCGGCGCGATCATGCGCTCGGCGGCGGCGTTCGCGGTCAAGGCCATCGTCACCACCGCGCGCCACAGTCCGGAAGCCACCGGCGTGCTGGCGAAGTCCGCCTCCGGCGCGCTGGAACTGGTGCCGCTGGTGACCGTACAGAATCTCGCCCGCACGCTCACCGAGATGAACGAGCAGGGTTTTCTGACCGTCGGGCTCGACAGCCAGGGGCCGGAGAATCTCGGTGCGGTGGTGCTGCGCCAGCCGCTGGCGCTGGTGCTCGGCGCGGAAGGCAAAGGCCTGCGGCAATTGACGCGCGACACCTGCAGCGTGGTGGCGCGGCTCGACATGCCCGGCGAAATCAAGAGCCTGAACGTGTCGAACGCCGCGGTGCTGGCGCTCTATATCGGGGCGAGCAAGCTCGGCCTGATGGGCTGAACCCCTCCAGAACATACCGCGCGCCCGCCAGCGGGTTTTCGAGGGCCGCATGCGCTCGGATTGATTCGGGAGCGGGTGCAGGTTTGCGTCAAAAAGACCGAGCGCCGGTTCTGATTGATTCAGAACCGACGCTCGCGCCTTAAGTCTTCGATGATAGGCGGCGATCAGTAGTAGCGGCGCAGCACGTGCTCGCGATAGCCGTAGTGGTGAAAATGGCCGTAGTAGTGGCGCGGCGCGCCGTAACCGTAGCGATGCGGCGTGTAGCCGTAGCCGTAATGATGGCGGTGATGGCGATAACCCCAGCCGGATACCGCGCTTTCCTGATAGGCCGGATAAGGCGCGAAGTTGCCGGGACCGGTATAGGTCGGGCCCTGGTCGACGTAGTAATATTGCGGCGACCCCGCGGCGACGGCACCATATTGCTGCACCGGATCGGGCAGCCGCTCACGATAGCCCCAACCGCCGCAGCCGGTGTTGCAGCCTGAATAGGTCGGCACGTAGGTCTGGGCGCAGGGGCTGACATATCCGCACGGCGAGCACCCGCCGTCGAACAGTCCGCCGCAGGCCATCGCGGGCACGGCGCTCGCGGCCATAACGGCGATCGCCGCTACCAATCCTGAAATCATCTGACGCATTACTCTCTCCTGGGTAGGTTTCTTGTTGGCTAGGTTTACGGCTGAAGTTTCTTGGGCTTGCGAAAATCCGGCGGCGGACTGCCGAAGTCCTGCTGGATGCTGCCGCCGCCATAGGGCGGAGCGGCGATCACCGGCGGCGGATACAGCGGCACCGTGGGCTGCGCCTGTTGCGGTTGCGACATGGATTCCGCCGACACAGAGTCATGATAGCTTTCCGCGGGCTTCGGCAGCTTGCGGTTGGCGGGCGGCTCTATTTCGAGACGCCCGTAGCCCGGCTGGTGACCGGCGCTCGGATAATAGTGACCGACATGGGGCTCCCAATCGACAATGTGTCCGCCATAGACCGTAGGCTGCACATGAATGCCCTTGCCAAGACCCCAGTCGCCCTCGACGACGGCATAGGATGCGTCGACGCCGTTAATGATGATGGGCACGCCGGGACGCCCGGGAATCACAATGACCGGGGTGGTGCTGCCGGCCCAGGCGGTCGACGTCGTTCCGATCAAAATTGCCAGTACAAATGCTGCGCGCATTAATTCAAATCCAGATACTGGCCCTACCCTAGTCGAATGGGCGAGCCCAGGGGTTAAGGCTTTGGGCGAAACTGGCGGTAAGCCTAACGCCAAAGCCTTCACGCTCCGTCAATTGCGGGAAATCGCGCTATGAAAAAGTTAACGGCTGGAGCAATCGGCCCCGCGCGGGTCACGCCAGCAGGGTTTCGACGATCGTCCTGACGCCGATCGCGAGGGTCATGACGCCGACGGCCCCCTGCAGGCCGCTGTTGGCCCAGGTCAGCCACCGCGCGGAGAGCGCCAGCGGCACGGCAATGACCACCGACAGCGCCCCCATCCCGAGCATCGAGCCGATCCCGAACAGCGCGACGTAGCCGAGCCCGACCGCAACACTGGAGGCCTGCGATACCGCCAGCACCAGCAGCGCCGCCGAGCCGGCCATGCCATGCATCAATCCGACCAGCAGGGTACGCCAGCGGAAGCCGTGGGCGTGCACGTGAGGCGCGCGGGCGTGCGGCGCGGTTTCTCCGGCATGGCTGTGCGCATGGACGTGCGCGGCGCCGTCACCGTGGCTGTGCGTGTGGAAATGCACGCGGTCGCGCCACAGCCGCCACAGCACGTGCGCGCCGAGGCCGACCAGCATGATGCCGACCGCGCCTTCGATCGGACGCGCCAGATCTTCGGGTATGGCCTGGCCAAGCCCAAGCGCGGCGCCGGCAAAGGCGAACAATGTCAGCGTATGGCCGATGCCCCAGGTCAGACCATGTTTGACAACATCGGCGACCTCGGTCCGGCGCGCGGCGATGCTGGAGACCGCCGCGACGTGGTCGACCTCGAGGGCATGCTGCATACCCAGCAGAAATCCGAACCCCAGAACTCCAAACATGCTCGGCCCACCTTGCCTCTTCGACCCGCTCGATCGCACACTTCACTCGCGCTGGCGACCAGCAATGACTGGAAACGAAAAACCTGCTGCACCGGCTTGTGTTTGCGCGGCCATCACGGCTATTTGAGCGGGTTGAGCGGCAAATTGGAATAGGAATCGAATCGCGTTGTTCGCGCGGGCGCTGAATCTGTCGGGCGTTGCGAAGACAAGACGCGTGACACGGCAAAGGGGGAGCAACCCATGATGAAATTCGGACTTGTTGGCGCAGCGCTGGTTGTTTCTGCCTTGCTGGCTGCGCCTGCGATGGCGCGGGGCGCAAGGACCGTCCATGCAGCCACCGTTTGCGATCCCAGGGACCCGGGAAACCCGTTCAGCCGGACGTACGATTTCATGGAATGGAGCGCCTGGCGGCGGCGCGGCGGCTGGGATACCCGTGCGGAGTGGACGTGTCAGCCGATCCCGGCCATTTACGCCCACCACGCCAACTCCTGGTAGCCAGGTCGCGGCTGCGCGCGGCATTAACCCGGTTGAAAATCGCCACTTCCGATCGGAACGCTGCCGCAGCGTACCGCCGTCTTAGTTGCTCACTTGCGTTGATCGTTTGATCTGGCGTCTCCGCAAGGCTTGTCGCCCATCAGGACGACGAAGCGGTGATGCAGACGCGGGCGCGGCTGTTGCCAAGTCGCGCGAGGGCGCTGCCGTAAGCAGATAGTCCCGTTGTTGAAAAAGCCACCGTGTAAGCACTCTGTGCTGCTCGAGGACGACCCCGAGCGCATGCTGCGCTGCGGCTGTATCACAACTTTTTGTGCTCGGCCGAGGGAACCGAAATCGGAACCCGCATTCGCGGCTGGCGTTCTCTCTTTGCTCTTGGCACAACCCAATGGAGAAATTCCATGACCAAACTTAGCTTGTTGGGTGCTGCTGCAGTGCTTTCTTCCTTGCTGGCAGGGCCCGCCATGGCGCAGCACATGGCTGCGCAGTCCGGCTACTACGCCCAAACCGGCGCTTGCCCGGGCCACGAGGCGGGAAATCCCTATACCAGGCAAGAGGATTACATGGCCTGGAGCGCCTGGCGCGCCAGGGGCGGATGGGACGACCATAACGACTGGTACTGCCTGCGTGGCAGCTACACGCGCCACCACGAGGCGGGATTCTAGCCTGACAAATTTTGCGGCAGATCTGGCTGCAGGGCATCACGATATCGAAGAAGGCGGCCGCAAGGCTGCCTTTTTTCCTCCGCTCAAATCAACGATCCGGCACAAGGCCTTTGGGACTCATCGACCGGCACAGCC
>NZ_SSNA01000177.1 GCF_004799445.1 Bradyrhizobium sp. | reverse complement strand
CAGTAGCTACAATCAGTTCTGTCCCGTTGCGATGGCAGCGGAGATCCTCTGTTCCCGTTGGACCCTAGTGCTTCTGCGCGAGCTTGTTGTCGGGTCGACCCGGTTCAATGAGCTAAGGCGCGGCGTGCCGCGGATGTCGCCCGCCCTTCTCTCGAAGCGCCTCAAAGACCTCGAGGCGGCTGGAATCGTGACGCGTACGGCTATGCCTGATGAGCCGGACGTGTTTGAGTACCGACTGACCGAGGCAGGAAAGGATCTGCGGCCGATTATCGAGGCCGTCGGCGTCTGGGGACAAAGGTGGGTTACAACCGAAGCAACGTTGAAGAATCTTGATCCCAATCTGCTGATGTGGGACATCCGGCGCAATATAAATCCCGCCCCGATGCCACGTCGCCGCACCACGATCCAGTTCATCTTCGGCGATCTTCAGAAGGCGCAGCGAAACTGGTGGCTGATCGTAGAGCCGGACAAGGACGTCGACTTATGCGCGGTCGATCCGGGGTTTGACATCGACCTTTACTTGTCGACCGACCTGCGGACCATGACCGAGATTTGGATGGGCTACACCGATATTGCCCGCGCCAAGAAAGAAGGTCGAATAGCCCTTACTGGCGACAAACGGCTCGAGGCAGATCTACGGACATGGTTAAAATTGAGCGAGTTCGCCAAAGTTGAAAAGCTGGTCGCTTAGGAAGGGTTTCACTCCGAACTGTATTACCCGCGAGGGGGACAGCGGTGAGCGAGCGATGGTCGGCCCTCTTCGCTAGTGCCGAAGTCCGGAAGCTCGGCGCCAGGCTGCATCTCAAGAATGTCGCTGTTGGGTCAAACGCTACAGGTCGTTTGCCGCTGGGCTGGACGCGAAGTCCGCTTTGGCCCGACAACCGACCTGATTCCAATGCCTAATCCGGCAGCACATGCTTCTCGCCTCAGTAACCGAGCCGAGGAGTATGGCCATGGATCAAGTGTATGCGACCCACGCGCCCAAGCGAGTGCCGTGGAACAAGGGAAAGCTGACCGGGGCAAAGCCGCCCCTGCGACCCAAGCACGTCTGGTCGATCCGGACAAAACTCCAGATCGAAGGCCGCACTCGCGACCTGGCCATGTTCAATCTGGCAATCGACAGCAAGCTTCGTGGCTGTGATGTCGTCGCCATCCGGGTCGAGGATGTCGCTGCCGGCGGCTACACCGCGGATCGCGCAACCGTCCGGCAAAAGAAAACCGGGCGACCCGTCAGATTTGAACTGAGCGAGCAGACCCGCCAGGCGGTCGATGACTACCTAAAGGCCACCGGCAAACGGCCCGGCGAGTTCTTGTTCACCGGCAGTCGCGGTCCTGCCCGCAATATGACTACCCGCCAATATGCCCGGCTCGTCTCCGAGTGGATCGGCAGCGTTGGACTGGACCCAAGGCTGTTCGGGACGCATTCACTGCGACGCACAAAAGCAACCCTCATCTACCGGCGGACTGGCAATCTCAGGGCCGTCCAGCTTCTGCTCGGGCACACCAAGATCGAAAGCACGGTCCGGTATCTCGGCATTGAGGTCGATGACGCCCTTGGCAATAGCGGAACAAGTTGATGTCTGAAATACTGGGCAGAGCGGACATGCTCTGCCCGACCTCTGACCGCCGGTTTGTGCCATGAACAGACTCATGCACCGCAGTAAATTGGCGCTGGTTATCGGGTGAAATGACTGGGTCGGATTACCTTTGGCTGGTCCGAGGCAATACGATCTTGAACTCGGTGAAAAGCCCGAGCTCCGTCTCGACATCGATGCTGCCGCCATGTTGTTTGACGATGATATCGTGGCTCATCGACAGGCCAAGCCCGGTACCTTCGCCCGCGGGCTTGGTCGTGAAGAATGGGTTGAACATCTTTTCCCTTACGTCTGAGGGGATTCCGGTACCGTTGTCGCGAATCCGTATTTCGACGGTCTTGCCGAGATTCTTCGTGGCAGCGATCAGGACGGGTTCAAAGGTTTCTCCCTCGACCGACTTGCGCTGGGTAGTGGCGTAGAAGCCGTTGGAGATCAGGTTGAGCAGAGCCCGCGTGATTTCCTGCGGGTACAATTCAACTGTCCCCGCATCGGGGTCGAGGCCGCGCTTCAGCATGACATTGAAGCCGGGCTTCTCGACCCGCGCGCCGTGATAAGCGAGATTGAGACTTTCCTCGACCAGGGCGTTGATATCGGCGGATCGGTGTTCACCCGAACCTTCGCGCGAGTGCAGCAGCATGTTCTTAACGATGGAGTCGGCGCGCTTACCGTGCTGCACCACCTTTTCGAGGTTGGACTTCAACATTTGGGTCAGTTCGCCGACGTCTCCGCGCATCTTCTGATCGAGTGGCGCTGGAGCCAGAGTCTCGTCCAGTTCGTCGATCAGTTCGGCCGATAGTGCTGAGAAATTGTTGACGAAATTGAGCGGGTTCTTGATCTCATGCGCGATGCCGGCAGTGAGCTGGCCGAGCGAGGCCAATTTTTCGGTTTGTACCAGCCGATCTTGGGCGGCGCGCAGATCGTCGAGGGATTGCGACAATTCGCGGGTCTTCGCCTCGACCTGTTCGAACATGCGGGCATTCTGAATCGCGATGACGGCCTGATCGGCGAAAGTGCGCAGCAGGCCGCATTCCTTGTCGCTGAACGCCTCCATGGAAGTGCGCCCTACGAAGACTGAACCAATGGCGCGGTTTTCCCAGAGCATGGGCGCGACGACCATCGAATAGTTCTGTCCGAAACGGCGAGCGGTCTCGCGAAGGCCGGAAGGTACGCCGGGGTCGTTTAATACGTCCGCGTACCTCACCAGACGACGCTCGCGGATTGCTAACTCACTTGCAGTTCCTTCCACCGGAATCGGGAACAGCGCGCGCACCCGCTCGACATTGGGGCCATGCGCAGCGGCGATATGCAGCAGCCCATCTTCGCCCACCTGAAATATGAAACGCTCTTGTCCGCCGAACAGATGTTCGATGCTGCGCAAGATCTTGTCGAATACCGGCTTGGGGTCCGCGACCGAATTGCTTATCACGCTCAGGATATCAGCAGAAGCTTTCTGCTGCTCCAGCGCTTCCCTAGTTTCGTTGAACAGCCGTGTGTTTTCGATCGCGATCAGGGCCTGGTCACGGAAGGATTCGGCCAGCGCGATTTCCTTTTTACCGAACATGTTGGGTCGTTTTCTGGCCAGCGCGAGCAGACCAACGCATTCTCCCGCGCGCAGCAGTGGCAAGAACAGCGACGAGTTGATGCCGTACTTCTCGCGGATGTGGCGCTCGTGTTCGGGTAGATCGATCGTCGACCAATCCGGCAAATGCAGGTTTTTCTTGCTGACGATGGCGCGGGACGGGAAATTGGTGTCGGGGTCGATCGGCACAGGCGTAAGATCGACAACCATGCGCGATCCTTCCGATCCCACCAGAGCAGCCTGCGAGAAGGTAGCGCCGTGGCAACGCAAGAAGAATACCAGATCGCAGCGGAGTAGCCGCACGGCGGTCAGGACGATGGCTTCGAACACCGGCTGCGTGTCGGCCGGAGACTGACTGATGACGCGCAGGATCTCGGAGGTCGCGGCCTGCTGCGCGACGGACTCGGCGAGCTTGCGCTCAAGGTCTGCAATAATCTGCTGCGGATCGGCTGCGGCGGCGTTATTCGGCGTCACAATTGTCTATCCAATTCATCATGCCTGGCGTCCGATTAACTGGGTCGCGAGCCTTCGCCGGGAAAGCGCCGCCTCCAAAGGAGCGGGGCGCCACTCTAGCCGCTTTTACGCGCCCCCGGGAAGAGAGGCGGCGGAGAGCCAATGTCCGCTCGGGGTCAAACTCGGAAATACTCGCCCGGAGTATATGTCTTCCGCTCTACCCCCGGAAGCGGACATTCGGCCCCATCAGTTTTGAATTGAGAAGCCGCCTTCTGGCGGCTTTTTCTTTTCAAGGGCCAAGCGCCTGCGTCGCTCACAGCACTCCAGCCTACGCAAATTAGTTCAGCCCGTATTCCGCACTGCCTGCGCCAGCATCTCGTACATCTGTTTCTTGGTCAGCGGCACCGGCTTGGCCGGGGTCGGCATCCGTTCGGCCCTGACCGGTTCTACGGGTACCGGGGACCTCGGCACCGACGTGATGATGGGTTTGGCGGTTGGTGGCCGGTGTCCGCGCTTTAATCCCAATCGTTGCAGCTTGCCACAGACCGCACTGCGCGAGTAATGCAGCCGCTTGCCGCATTGTCCGGCACTATGGCCCTTGGCCCAGAGTTTGGTGAGCAGTTTGACTTCGGCTGTATCCCACATGGGTTATTGCCTTTCGTCGCTCCGATGATTTCATCATCGACGCAAATCACCTTGGAAGCAAGGTGCTTGTCGCTGGGCTTGGCGTTGCCGTAGCAGACGAGGGTGTCGCCATCGTCGAAGGGTTGGATTGATTTACTCACGCCAGCAGCGCCGTGGCAAACAGCAGCGCGATGGTCAGGATGGCGATCACAGTCCAGATCGTGGTGGCGTTCATGCCACCACCACCATCGCAGCCAGCAGGGGGCTCATCGCGGCGGCTGCCGGATACGCCAATAAGAGTTCGTTATTTCGCGTCACGTGCGCCGAAGGTTTTTTTGACAATGCATCGCATCGCACGTGATGATATGGCCCGCCATGTCGAGTTCTTCCAACAGTTTCTGCACGGCCGGGATTTCGTTGGATTTTTCGTCGATGTCGATATGCGCCAGCACCAACGCCGTGTCGACGGCGAACGCGCTGAGCACCTGTTTTGCCTTGGCGTCGTTGAAGCTATCGAAACTCCCTTTGAGCGCCTTGCCATCAAACGCGATAACTCGCGCGCCGGGACCCGCCGCGTCAACGTTCAGGTGGGCCGCGTGTTCGCGAAAGGCTATTTCAACATCTGCCGCCGTCAGCCCCTGCACAATATACCGGATGGCCGTATGCGCGGGCGACCTTTTCCAGCTTATCTTGAAAGCCTTGTTCAGCTTTCGCCGATGGACCTTGATGAAGGTGCGAAATAGGCTGAGATGATGTCGCGCGCCGCTCACGATCGCCAAAATGGAAAACAACAGGACGTGCGGCAGCTGATAGAGTTTGCCTTCGGCGCGCCGTGGATCGGGGATTGTCGCGAGGTGCGACAGGAAACGTTCGAATGACTTCAAGGCAACCTCCGAATGATTCGGTTGCCTCACATAGATTCAGAACTTTTCCACCCAAGGAATCCTTCGCTCCTCGTTGTGCCTCAGATCTTTTGCCCCTGTTGCTTCATGGACTCACTATAGAGTGTTGAACAGCCCTGCCCAAATCGCCAAGCGCATTGATGCGGATCAATTAGGTGCGATGAATGGCTTGAGCGTTGGTGCGCTCGGCGTATCGCTCTTTTCGGAGATCGTTAGCTGTTCGGCGGGGCACC
>NZ_SSNA01000176.1 GCF_004799445.1 Bradyrhizobium sp. | reverse complement strand
CCCGTCGTGCTGCCACACGTATCGCACTTCATGCAGGTGCCGTTGCGCACCAGCGAGAAATGCCCGCACTCGCCGCACATCTCGCCTTCGTAGCCCTTGGCCTTGGCTTCCGCCCGGCGTTCGGCCTTAGAGGGTGCTGCCTGCTGCGCCGCACCGGCCTTGCTCCATTGCAGCGCTTCCAGCTTTTCCGTCGGCGACAGATCGTGGCTCGCTTCCTGCTTCAGCGCCACCGCGCCTTCGACCGTATCGGAAGCCCGCCCCGTGGGGCCGTGCGAGGAGGAGAGCGAGGTGACGTTGCCGGAGCCGCGGGCCTCGGTCGGCGGCTCGACGGTGCTGCGCATGACCACGAGATTGTCGGTGCGCGAGCGGGTCAGGCCCTTCGACAGGTATTTGTTGTTGGGCTGCTCCGGCGCGCGGCCTTCGCCGACGCCCTTGCCGATGGCGTCGAAGTTGGATTCGCTGGGGTCGACATGGGCGAGATCGAACCGGCCCATGTAGCTGACCGCGAGTTCGCGGAACACATAGTCGAGGATCGAGGTCGCGTATTTGATGCTGTCGTTGCCCTGCACCGGACCCGCGGGCTCGAAGCGGGTGAAGGTGAAGGCGTCGACATATTCTTCCAGCGGCACGCCGTATTGCAGGCCGAGCGAGACCGCGATGGCGAAATTGTTGATGAAGGAGCGCAGCGCCGCACCCTCCTTGTGCATGTCGATGAAGATCTCGCCGATCCGGCCGTCGTCATATTCGCCGGTGCGCACGTAAACCTTATGCCCGCCGACCACGGCTTTCTGGGTATAGCCCTTGCGGCGATCCGGCATCTTCTCGCGCTCGCGCATCACCACGATGCGCTCGACCAGCCGCTCCACCACCTTCTCCGACAACGCGGCGGTGCGCGCCGCCATCGGCTTGTCGTAGAACGCCTCGATCGCATCTTCTTCCTCGTCCTCGTCGCTGATCAGCTGCGAGTTCAAAGGCTGCGACAGTTTCGAGCCGTCGCGGTAAAGCGCGTTGGCCTTCAGCGCGAGCTTCCAGGACAGCAGGTAGGCGGATTTGCAATCCTCCACCGTGGCGTCGTTCGGCATGTTGATGGTTTTGCTGATCGCGCCCGAGATGAACGGCTGCGACGCCGCCATCATGCGGATGTGGCTCTCGACCGACAGATAGCGCTTGCCGATCTTGCCGCAGGGGTTGGCGCAATCGAACACGCTGTAGTGCTCGGCCTTCAGATGCGGTGCGCCTTCCACCGTCATCGCGCCGCAGATGTGGACGTTGGCGGCCTCGATCTCGCGCTTGGAGAATCCGACCGCGGTAAGCAGGTCGAAACTCGGTGCGGCAATGGCTTCCGGCGCGATCTTCAAGGTGTCGCGCAAGAAGTCTTCGCCAAAGGTCCATTTGTTGAAGGCGAATTTGATGTCGAAGGCGGTCGGCAGCGCCGCCTCAACCTTGGCCAGAGCTTCGTCGGTGAAGCCCTTGGCCCTCAAGGTGGAAACATTGATCGCCGGCGCATTGGACAGCGAGCCGTGGCCGACGGCGTAGGCCTCGATCTCCGCGATGTCGCTCTCGCGGTAGCCGAGCGCGCGCAGCGCCTCGGGGACGGCGCGGTTGATGATCTTCCAGTAGCCGCCGCCGGCGAGCTTCTTGAATTTCACCAGCGCGAAATCAGGCTCGATGCCGGTGGTGTCGCAATCCATCACGAGACCGATGGTGCCGGTCGGCGCCACCACGGTGGTCTGCGCATTGCGGAAGCCATTGGCTTCGCCGAGTTCGAGCGCCTTGTCCCAGGCGGCCTTGGCGTGCTCGATGATGTTGGTCTGCGGCACGCTGGCGTAATCCAGCGGCACCGGACTGACGGCGAGCGCCTCATAGCCGCGGGATTCGCCGTGCGCGGCGCGGCGGTGGTTGCGGATCACCCGCAGCATATGGCTCGCGTTCTTCTTGTAGCCGGGGAAGGGGCCCAGTTCCTTGGCCATCTCGGCCGAGGTGGCATACGCCGTCCCGGTCATGATCGCGGTGAGCGCGCCGCACAGCGCGCGGCCTTCCTTGGAGTCGTAGGACAGACCCATGGTCATCAACAGTCCGCCGATATTGGCAAAGCCGAGACCGAGCGTGCGGAATTCGTAGGACAATTCCGCGATCGCCTTCGACGGGAACTGGGCCATCATGACAGAGATTTCGAGCACGACGGTCCACAGCCGGCAGAGATGCTCGTAGGCGTCGACGTCGAAGAGTTTCGTCGTGGTGTTGTAGAAGGTGATGAGGTTGGCGGAGGCCAGATTGCAGGCGGTGTCGTCCAGGAACATGTATTCCGAGCACGGATTGGAGGCGCGGATGTCGCCCGAGGCCTTGCAGGTGTGCCAGTCGTTCATGGTGGTGTTGAAGTGCAGGCCGGGATCGGCGCTGGCCCAGGCGGCGTGGCCGATCTTTTCCCAGAGGTCTCGCGCTTTAAGAGTCTTGGTCACCTTCTTGCTGGTGCGGCCGATCAGGTTCCAGTCGCCGTCGGTTTCCACCGCGCGCAGGAAATCGTCCTTCAGCGAGACCGAGTTGTTGGAGTTCTGGCCGGACACCGTGAGGTAGGCCTCCGAATCCCAGTCGGTGTCGTAGACCGGAAAGTCGATGTCCTTGTAGCCTTGCCTGGCGAACTGGATGACGCGCTTGATCATGCCGTCCGCCACCATCGCGCGGCGGGCGAGCTTGATTTCGCGGCGCAGGGCAGGGTTCTTCTCGGGGTCGAAGCAGTCGTCGCCCGAGCCTTCGCAATTGACGCAGGCTTTCAGCACCGCCTTAAGGTGGCGCTGGTTGAGCTTGGAGCCGGTGACGAGGGCGGCGACCTTCTGCTCCTCCTTCACCTTCCAGTCGATATAGGTCTCGATATCCGGATGGTCGGCGTCGACCACCACCATCTTCGCCGCGCGGCGCGTGGTGCCGCCGGACTTGATGGCGCCCGCGGCGCGGTCGCCGATCTTGAGGAAGCTCATCAGGCCGCTCGAACGGCCGCCGCCGGACAGTCTTTCGCCTTCGCCGCGCAAACGCGAAAAATTCGAACCGGTGCCGGAGCCGTATTTGAACAGGCGCGCTTCACGCACCCAGAGGTCCATGATGCCGCCTTCGTTGACGAGGTCGTCATTGACGCCCTGGATGAAGCAGGCGTGCGGCTGCGGATGCTCGTAGGACGATTTCGATTTGGTCAGTTTGCCGGTGAAGGGATCGACGTAATAATGGCCCTGGCCGGGGCCGTCGACGCCGTAGGCCCAGTGCAGGCCGGTGTTGAACCACTGCGGCGAATTCGGCGCGACCATCTGCTTGGCCAGCATGTAGCGCAGCTCGTCGTAGAAGGCGCGGGCGTCTTCTTCCGATGTAAAGTAGCT
This sequence comes from Bradyrhizobium sp., assembly GCF_004799445.1. Classification (GTDB taxonomy): domain Bacteria; phylum Pseudomonadota; class Alphaproteobacteria; order Rhizobiales; family Xanthobacteraceae; genus Bradyrhizobium. The sequence goes on along the minus strand of NZ_SSNA01000176.1, from coordinate 11,230 downwards.
GCCCTTCCAGCCCCAATAGGTCCAGCAGCCGGCCAGCCGGTCGAACACCTGCTTGGCGGAGAGCTCGCTGACATAGCGCTCGGATTCGGGAAGGAGGCCAAGCGCCTCGGTGTCCGGCACCGAGCGCCACAGCCAGGACGGCACGGTCTCTTCCTCGACCTTCTTCAGGCGCGCGGCGACGCCGGCCTTGCGGAAATATTTCTGCGCCAGCACGTCGGAGGCGACCTGCGACCAGAATTCCGGCACCTCGACGTTTTCGAGGCGGAACACCACCGAGCCGTCGGGATTGCGGATCTCAGATGTCGTTAATCTGAAATCAATCTGTGCGTAGGGTGACTGGCCGTCAGTGGTGTTGCGCCGTTCGATTCGCATGGTCGTGCCCCGTTGTTTTTTACCGGCCGCCGCCGCGGCGCCGGGTATTGTTCCTTGAGCGAACCTTCCGGACCAAAGTTGAAGACAACTTCGGCCCAAGCAGCGTCCGCAAGCTCTACCGGTGGACCCGGCCCTGTTTCTCTGACCTCAAGCCCGGTGCGAGCAACTTGCTTGCATTTGGCCTGCCGCCGCATGCCCTGAACGGAACGCCCGAGTTCCGGATCAAGCCATGCACTCAACGCCACCCCTACCTGAGCCGTTTTTGGCTCGTTTTTCGCGCTCCGAAATCCCCGAAATTCGGGGCAAAAAAGCCCGTTCCGCTGCCTCGACCGGCTGGCGGAGTGGTCATTTTTGGAACCCTTCAGGGAGCGATCAGCGGGACCCAAACACACTCGCGCCGAACAGGAAGAAAGCTAGGACGACTCCATCGCGCCCGTCAAGGATTAGTACGAGTTCCTGAATCAAATACTAAATATGGTGGAAAGAGGGGAAAAACAGGGGGCGTCCGCCCCTCTGATCTGGCCCAAGTATCAGTGAGTCCTGAGGGATTCCCAAGCGAAAAAAACCTGTTCCACAGCCCCGTCCAAGGCTTCGTCCCGTTGTTCACAGGGCAACTATTTATTGTGGCCGAGGGCTTGCCTCGGCAGGACTCACGTGAAGCTACGGGGAAGCTACCGACCCTTCCGGTCAGGCATGCCGTTTAGGCGATGGCCGGTTGCCCGGATTAGCGGCAAGGTGCCGCTGATTCTCACCGGTCCAGCCATCCCATGACACTGCAGCACCAGCCGGGCGCGAAAGCGCGCATCGCGCCCGCGGGCCTTGTGTTCCTCGCCATCACCTCGATCGGGTGGGGTTTCAACTGGCCCGTCACCAAATATCTGCTGAGCGAACTGCCGCCGCTGACGCTGCGCGGCAGCACCGGCGTGGTCGGCGCCAGTCTCCTGGCGCTGCTGGCGCTATCCCGCGGCCAGAACCTGCGGGTCGCCCGCGAACTCTGGCCGAGGCTGGTGCTGGCCGCCTTCCTCAACGTCGGCTGCTGGATGGTGCTGATGGGATTTGCGCTGCTCTGGCTGCCGGCCAGCGAGGCGGCGCTGATCGCCTACACCATGCCGGTCTGGGCCTCGATCCTGGCCTGGCCGATTCTCGGCGAACGGCCGAATCTGTTGCGGGTCATTTCGCTAGTGATGGCGTTCCTCGGGCTCAGCGCGATTCTCGGCGGCAATGGTTTTGCGGCAAGCCTGGCCAAGCTGCCGGGAATCATCATGGCGCTCGGCGGCGCGCTCGGCTTTGCGGCCGGCGCGGTGCTGGCCAAGAAGCTGCCCATCCACCTGCCGCCGGTATCGGCGGCCGCCTGGCAGATCGGGATCGGATGCCTGCCGGTGGCGATCGTGGGGCTTGTATTCGAGAAGTCCAGCGTCGCCGGGCTTTCCGGTTTCGACTGGACGCTGCTGAGCTATTCGACCGTGGTGCAGTTCTGCGTCGCCTATGTCTGCTGGTTCGCCGCCTTGGCGCGGTTGCCGGCCTCGGTCGCGGCGATCGGCACCATGGCGGTGCCGGTGATCGGCGTGGTCGCCTCGGCGCTGGCGCTGCACGAGCCGCTCGGCATCGGCCAGATCGCAGCACTTTTGTTCACGCTGGCGGGCGTGGCGCTGGCGACGCAATCGTGAAGCGGCGGCGTTTGACGACCGGGGCAGGGCACCACGGCTCCGGTCAAACCGGCCCTTTGCGCCGGACTTAACTGGACAATTTGGCCTGCCGGTGGCATCACGAACGGCAAACTCTCTCGAACCGGTTACGCCCCATGAAACTGTTTCTGCTCAAACTATTCACATGGTGGAACGGCCAGACCTTCGGCACGCAATTGTGGACCTGGCGGTTCGGCGAACTGGTCGGCGAGGACGAGCAGGGCAACCGTTACTACCGCACCATCGGGCGCAAGATCGATCCGACGCTCGGCTTCGAGCGGCGCTGGGTGATCTATAACGGCCTTGCGGAAGCGTCCCGCGTACCGCCGTCCTGGCACGGCTGGCTGCACCACACCGTCGATGTGGCGCCGACCGAAGAGGCCTATACACCGCGCGAATGGGAAAAGCCGCATCTGCCGAACATGACGGGCACGCCGGCGGCCTACCGGCCCTCCGGCTCGACGCTGGCCAGCGGCCGCCGGCCCAAGGCCACCGGCGATTACCAGCCGTGGACGCCGGGTAGCTGAATTTATTTCAATCACCGTCATTCCGGGGCGCACGAAGTGCGAACCCGGAATCCAGAGGTTGTTGTGCGAGATTCTCCGATGTGCAATTGCACGTCGTAGTTCAGCCCTGCGGGCTGCCCCGGAATGACGATGTATCCCCTGTGAACAACGGGAACAGCGGGGACATCCGCCGCGGCGCGGTTGAAGCCCGCGTCGGGCCGTGGCTCAATGGGTCATCTTACGGAGATGGGAAACCACCGCGACGGTTCGGGCTCCAGTTCGCGACTGCCCCGATACGCAGCGGCTTCCGATCAGGATGTGGCCGGGAGATAGGCCCCCGGGCGCTGACGTCCTGAGATCGCCCGTCAATGTGAAGCTGCCGTAGGACAGGAAAGGCCGTCTGGGAAACCAGGCGGCCTTTTTCTTTTTCATAGCGTTTTCGAGCGAAGCATGCCCCCGGCTCGCGCCTGCGTTGCTTGCTTTTGCAGCGGCGTTGGGATTGGATTTCGCATCGGGTGCGCGGACGACCGTTGAACAAATCAGATAACAACGGCTTTCGCGGCGGGGAGGAAACATGGCGGAGATCCAACGACGCGCCCTGATGCAGGGCGCGGCACTGGCGGCCCTTTCATTCACCATCGACGGCGCAGAGGTCTGGTTGAGCCCATCGCAGGCGCAGGCGCAGGGCGCGCCGATCAACGTGCTGAAGCCGGACGAAGTCGAAACGCTGGAGGCCGTCGGCGATACGCTGCTTCCCGGCGCGCGCAAGGCCGGGATCGCGAATTTCGTCGACAATCAGCTCGGCGTGGCGCCGGGAGATTGTTTGCTGATGGCGCGCATCGCGAGTGTGCGTCCGCCGTTCGTCAATTTCTATCGCGCGGCGCTCGGGGCCATCGAGCGGAGCTGCCTGAGCCTCCACGGCAAACGGTTCGCCGAACTCGCCCCGGCCGCGCAGTACGATTTCGTTGACCGGATGCGCCAGAACAAGATCGAGGGCTGGCAGGGTCCTCCGGGACCATTCGTTTATTTCCTGCTGCGCCATGACGCGGTTGATGTCGCGTTCGGAACCGTCGAAGGCATCGAAAGCCTGGGCGTGCCCTACATGCCGCACATCTCTCCAGAGAAGAGGTGGTGATCATGGCCACGCCGGAAAAAGTCGACGTCGCGATCGTGGGCGCCGGCGCATCGGCTTCCGTCTTTGCTTCCGTGCTCGCCCGCGCCGGCAAGAAGGTCGTCATGCTCGAGCAGGGGCCGGACTGGCAGAATGGCGATCTGATCAGCTCGGAAATCTGGGGCAGGCGGCTCAAAACCGTGAACCCCGCCATTCTCGAGGGCAAGGACAGGCTCGGCTACTCCTACAACGCCGGTTGGGGCAGCGGCGGCGCCGCCACGCACTATTTTGCGATGTTTCCCCGGCTGCTGCCGAGCGACTTCAACATGAAGAGCGCTTACGGGCGCGGTCTGGACTGGCCGTTCAGCTACGACGATCTCGCGCCCTATTACGATCGGGTCGCGCAGGACATCGGCGTTTCCGGCGATGCCAAGGCGGAGGAGCGCTGGCGTCCTCCCGGCCAGCCTTATCCGATGCCGCCGATCAGGAGTTTCCGGCATGGCGACGTGTGGCTGAAGGGATTCGAGGCGCTCGGGATCAAGACGGCGCGGGCCACCACCGCCATCAACAGTCAGGACTACAAGGGCCGGCCCGCCTGCGTCTACGACGGCTGGTGCAATGCCGGCTGCCCGATCGGCGCGCTTGCAAATCCCTCCTTTACCTATCTGGCCGAGGCTCGCCGGCACGGCGCCGAAGTGCGGCCGTTCAGCACGGTGACACGCGTGCTCACCAACGACAAAGGCGATCGCGTAACCGGCATCGAGTACTACGACCGCGAAAAGCAGCGGCAGGTCCAGGAAGCGAGCATCGTCATCCTGGCGGCGTTCGTCTCGCAGAATCCGCGCATCCTTCTCAATTCGGCGACCGACAAGCACCCCCAGGGATTGGCCAATGCCAACGGGCTGGTCGGCCGCTATGTGATGGCGCATACCGGCGCCACGATCTGGGGCATGTTCGACGAGCCGGATATCCAGAACTACATGGGCGTGCTCTCGGCCATGCACTGGTCCTACGATCGCTACGGCAAGACCGCCCGGCCCGGCGTGTTCGGCAGCATCCTGTGGCACTGCAGCCCGGCGATCAAGCCGAACGACATCGGCGGCATCGCCAATTCCCGCAACGATCTGTTCGGCCAGGCGCTGGTCGACTTCATCAAGCGCGGCTCACGCCAGTTGTCGCGGCTGCAGGCGTTCGGCGAGGAATTGCCGAACCCCGACAATCGCGTGGTGCTGGCAGGCGAGAAGGACGAATTCGGATTTCCGCTGGCGCGGATCAACCATTCCTACGATCAGGACGCGATCGGGGTCTGGCAGCAGGCTTGCGACGAAGGCCTGCAGATCGCCAAGGCGGCCGGCGCGACGGAGTCGTGGGCATTGCGGGCGGCGCCGCCGACGATCCACATGGTCGGCGGCACGGCGATGGGCCGCAGCGCCGCGGATTCCGTCGCCAACGGCTATGGCCAGACCCACGAGATTCCCAATCTCTGGCTCGCGGGCGTGACGCTGTTTCCCACGGAAGGCGCGGTGAATCCGACCTATACGATGTATGCGGCGTCGCTTCGCGGGGCCGAGCACCTGGCCGCGAACTGGAACGCGATTGCCGGGTGATCTGCCGACGCATGCGACGGACTTGACGCGATAATCCCGACATGATGGGCTGTTGGCCGAAATCGCGAGTTTCCCTCGCTTTCGGACACAGGCTGAATCATGATTGGCGTGCTCGTATTTCCCGATTTCCAGCTGCTCGATGCCGCCGGCCCGATTTCGGTGTTCGAGATCGCCGGCCGCTTTGCCGGTAACGCCTCCGCGATCAGGGTGCTCGCGGAAACGCCCGGTGCGGTTCGCAGTTCTTCCGGCGTCGAATGGCTGGCGCGCGGATTGCGGCCCGCTGCTGCGATCTCAACCTTGATCGTCGCCGGCGGCGAGGGGGTTCGCGAGGCGGCGCGATCCGCCAGGGTGTTGGCCTTCGTGCGGGCCGCGGCAAGACGCGGCGTTCGCATCGCCAGTGTCTGCTCGGGCGCCTACATCCTGGCCGAAGCGGGGCTGCTGGATGGCCGTCGCGCCACCACGCATTGGCAGCGCACCCGGCATTTTCTCACCGCTTACCCCAAGGTGAAGCTGGAGCCCGACCGGATTTTCGTCCGTGACGGCGATATCTGGAGTTCGGCCGGGATCAGTGCCGGCATCGATCTGGCGCTGGCGCTGGTCGCGGAGGATTTCGGCGAGGAGATCGCGCAGCAGACCGCGCGCCAGCTTGTCATCTACCATCGCCGTAGCGGCGGTCAGTCGCAATTCTCGTCGCTGTTGGAGTTGAAGGCGCCAACCGGGCGGTTCGGACCGCTGCTGAGCTGGGCGCGCGAACATCTCGACGCGCCGCTGACGGTCGAGCATCTGGCCGAGCGGGCCGGCATGAGTTCGCGGCATTTCACCCGCGCCTTCATCGCCGAGACCGGCACCACGCCGTCGAAGGCGGTGGAGCGCCTGCGGATCGAGGTGGCGCGGCAACAGGTGCAATCCTCCAGTGCGGCGATCGAACGCGTCGCCGAAGTGACCGGCTTCCGCGATCCGGAGCGAATGCGCCGCGCCTTTATCCGCGCCTTCGGCCAGCCGCCGCAATCGCTGCGGCGCGCGGCGCGGGCGGGATAGGGTGTGAACTCAAAACAAGGGGGCGTCGGTGTGATGAACTCACGCCGCTTCATTCGATCACCTCGTCGGCGCGGCCGAGCAGGTCTGCCTGACCGCCATCAGTGCCTGCCTGAAACCTTTCGGTCGGGATCTTCATCGAAGGGAGGAGGCCATACCCGACAGTCGAAACTTCGGCCGATGCCTGGGCAGACCGGGCCTGCCGGACTGGGCGGCCTGGCAACGGGCCACGGCTGACCGGCAGACCAGCGATGGCCGAAGCCAGCGCGCTTTTGTTTTTGATGCTTCTTTAAATGCCTGCTGCTGCTCGTCTCGGCCTTGGCCGGTGTGACCGTCGGAACCAGCGCCAGCGCCGTCGCGTATACCGCCAGTGTCAAAAGCCGGATCGCAAATCTGCTCATGCGTCCCTCCTGAGTTGCGGGGCCAGGCATGCAGGCGCCCGTTGATGGTACACCGCGCCGGAACAAACATTCCGGTGCCAAGCGCACAGATCGGGATTCCTTGCAGATTTTTAGAGCGGACCGCCGCCGCCAGAGGGCGCGATTTCCCGTACTGGTCCCTGATCGCAGACATGCGGGAACCGTTGGCGTCGGTCGCTCGCGTCTGAGATGCCATCGAACATCTCGATGCCCGGGGCGAGCGGCGCGGCTTGGTTCAGCCGGTCAAAGTTGAACCCGTTATGCGCCTTCAGGAACGCGCGGTATTCATCCGAAAACTCGAAGCCGTATTGTGCGGCAAGTCCACTGATCCCCTCGTCCGCCACCGCTTTGAACTTCATGACACCGGGATAATCTTCGAACCTGAACTCGTTAGCCATGGTGAACTCCGCGGAAGGGATGGTCCCCCTTGGTGTCACCGAAGTGGACCTGGGTTCGAAGTGGGCCTGGGTTCACGGAGCTTGGCGGTTACGACACCACGAGGTCATGAGAGCGCGGGCGGTTAGGCCCGATCAATCGAAAATTCAAGATGCTGTGGGATGATTTTCTTTCGAATCTTCATCTCGCTTCGATTGAATCGGAAATCTGGCGTTACCACCTTGCCTGAAGGTAACGTGCGCACCGCGTCCGGCAACTCTGACATGCCGAGGTCCAAAACCGCCTGCGGATGGTGCGTGAAAAAGAGATCGCGCGATGGTGAGTCAGTCGATGACCTTCAAGATTCTCTTTCCGTCTTCCTATTCGGTTGAAGTCTCCAAACTGCGGCAGCAACTCGATGAGGCGCACCTGGCGTGGTCGAGAGAGTGGAAAGCGCGACAGCTGGACTTCAAGATCGAGAACATCCGTTTCGTGCACGATCCGCACTGGAACAAACGGATTTTCAGCCTGCAGGCTGCGCACGATGGTGAGATATGGTTCTGGAGAGCCACGCATATGATCGTACTCTCCGGTGCATCGTCGATCTGAATATGGTGAAAATCGAATCCTGCATCACGCAACCTGGGGTTGGGAGATCGCGGGAAGCGTTCCGCTGGTCCGTCTCCAGCAGCCCGAGCCTGCGCCCGAGCCATTCGGTGATCGGCGCTGAATCAGGATCGTCATCAGGATGGCGATGAAAATGACCGACGCGATCATCTGCGCGCCCGGCGAAACGACAAGGTCTCCGCCGCTCCCGCCACCGTCGTGACGAGTTAAGTCCTGCGTATCGGGGTTGTCTCTCCGGCATGAGGATTGATGCACCGGCCACTATTATTTCTTCCGTCAGGGGGCAATCTCGCCGGCGCGATCAACTCTTACGCCGCCGCTTTCGGTCGCGACAACGGCGGCCTTCTGCCCGCTCAATCTCCGCACCATCGGCTTGAGCAGTTGCGGCGACAGATAGATCGGAAACTGGGAAAGCGCGAAATACAGCCACGTCGTCCCCGGCAGAACGCCGTCGGTCGCCGCCAGCATCAGTCCCATGTTACGCTGCGAGACCATCAGGCCGAGCGCCAACGCGCGCCGGTGGCCGGCCTTGCGAAAGATCAGCGTCGTGACGCCGAGGAGGGCGAAAAAGACCGCGAAGGCGAGCCCGATCTGTTCGATTGTCCCGAGTGGATCGGCCAAGAAACCGCCGACCACGTTGCCCATCACGGCGGCAACAAACACGAACAGGATCAGGACGTTCAATCCGTCGATCGGCCGGACGTGCCGCTTGATGGCGGATGCGCCCACGCTCCAGCGGACCGCGCCTGCGACCAGCAGCGATCCTGCGAGGATCGCGAGCAGCTTCAGCCCGAGCCCGAGCGGCGAGAGCGTCAGCGCGGTGCCGAAGAAGGCGTAGGCGAACAGCGGCGCCGTGATCGGAATCAGTGCCGTAGAAGTCACGAGCGTGACAAGCACCAGCGTTGAATCCAGACCCATCACGGCCGCGAACGCGGGAGCCGCCATCATCGGCGAGGCCACCGCCTGCAGCATCAACGCCAGATATAGACCAGGTGAACGCTCGTCGAGGCCGGTCACAAGACAGGTCCCCCCCAAGATCAAGGGTACCGCGAGCGTCGTCCATAAGGTGGCGGCGATAACCAGGCCGGGTCGCCGCAAATGATCTCGCAACGCGCTGACGTCGACGCGCATGAACGATACGCAGAGCAGAAGAAAAACCGCTTCGGTGACGAAAGGCTTCAGCAACTCGCCAACCGGTGGCAGCGCGATGCCGAGGAACACCAGCGTGGCAATCGCCCGGGTGCCCTGGCCGCCGAGCCATGCCAGCGCTTGCACCGGAACGGCGAGGCTCTTTTGCAAGGTGGAGGGCATCTGGCTTTCAAAATAGAACGGACAGCGCGGCAAAGGCTTTGGCGAGGAAGCCCGGCCTGCGTTGCGGAACGCGAACATGCGGCAACCGCCGCGCCGCACAAAGTAACATCTGGTTACCGTCTGTTTCGAACGGAGCGGTTTGGCGATGCGCCGTTCACACCGGCCACGACTCTCCATGCGTCAAGCACCGGCGACAGCAGTCGGACCCACGACGCCCGCCGCGGGCTGGCTGTGCCAAATATTTGGGCGGAGGTTAGTCAATTATTAAGGTTGAAGTGGGCATTTTAGACAGCTTCTCAGCCGGAGAACCTTTTCAAGTGCTTGCAAGATTTTCCATCAGCGCCAAGCTTTTCGCCATCGTCTCATTTCTGTTTCTGGTGATAGCAACCATCGGCGGATTCGCGTTCCTGCAGATGCGTACCATCAACATGGTCGCCCAGGACATCCATGCCCAATGGCTCCCCAGCGTGCGCTGGGTGGGCGAGATGCGGGTCCAGTCCGCACGCTTTCGCGCGGTCCTGCGCGATCACCTGATCGTCCCGGATTCGGAAAGAGCGGACGTTGACAAGAATCTCGCGGCTCGCAAGGCCGACTTCGAAAAAGCCGCAAAGGCCTTCCGGCCATTGATCTCTTCGGCGGCGGAGCGTGAGCTTGCAGATCAACTGGAACAGCAATGGCAAAGCTTCTCCACAGCGTCAGCCGATGTGCAGTCGCTGGCCAACAAGGGCGACATCGCGGGAGCGAAAGACATCAACGCCCATAAAGTGGTGCCGGTCGGCCGCGCCATGGACGCAACGCTCACCAAGCTCGTGGAGCTGAGCGACAAGGGCGCCGATGCTGCCGGACATAGCGCCGACGCAGCCTACGCGAGCGCCATCGTCCTGATGGCGGTTATTCTCGGCGGCGCGATCGTGCTTGGCCTCGGTGCGGCGATCTACATGGTTCGCGACATCCGCCGCGGCATCGGCTCGATCCTGAAGCCGATGGGGCAATTGACCGGCGGCGTACTTGCCGTCGAGATTCCCCACCGGGGTGAAACCACGGAGATAGGCCAGATCGCCAGTGCGCTTCAAATCTTCAAGGATGCGCTGATCGCCAAGAAAGCGTCCGACGACATGGCGCATGCCGATGGAGCGCTGAAAGCTGCGCGGGCCCAACGTATCAGCACTGCTGCCGGCGATTTCGAGACCATGATCGGCGAGATGGTAGGCTCGCTCGCATCGGCCTCGACCGAGCTGGAGGCATCGGCGACGACGATGACAAAGACATCGGATATGACGATGTCGCTTTCAAACTCCGCCGCATCGGCCTCACGTGCGGTCACCGATAATATCCAGGCCGTCGCGGCGGCGACAGAAGAAATCACCTCGTCGGTCAATGAGATCAGCCGACAGGTCCAGGAATCCAGCAGGATCGCCGGCACCGCCGTCACCCAGGCGCAAAAAACCGATGCGAGCATCGCCAAGCTTTCTCTCGCTGCCAGCCGCATCAACGACGTCGTCAAGCTGATCTCCGAGGTTGCGGCGCAGACCAATCTCCTCGCCCTCAACGCCACCATCGAGGCCGCGCGCGCCGGAGAGGCGGGACGCGGATTCGCGGTTGTTGCATCCGAGGTCAAGGCGCTGGCGACGCAAACCACGAAGGCAACGGCGGACATCGACGCGCAGGTCGCCGACATGCAGTCGGCGACCGCCGACACAGTGGCCGAGATCAGGGAAATCAGTTCGACCATCATGCTGATTTCCGAAGTCTCCTCGGCGATCGCCGCGGCTGTCGAGCAGCAGGGCGCGGCGACGCAGGAAATTGCGCGAAACGTGCAGCAGTCGGCGCAACTCGCCACCCAGGTTGCCGCGGAAGTCACCGAGGTCAGTCACGGGTCGAGCGAGACCAGTTCGGCGTCCGGCCAGGTGCTGGCGGCGGCGCAATCGCTCGCGGGTGAAAGCGACCGACTGAAGAATCAGGTCGGCAAATTTCTCGATACCGTGCGGGCAGCTTGATCTGACACCGGCTGTCGATGCCCGCTCGCGGGCGTTTCGCGGACTTGGCGTGATGTCCGGCTTGAATCTGTCATTCGATCCAGGCTGTGTAAAAACACGGATGTTTGAGGCAGGCGCGACGAAGTGCCCGGCAATGCCGATCTCATGCTCGGATCGCTTCCATCAATCCGCCAACGCCCAGAATG
>NZ_SSNA01000175.1 GCF_004799445.1 Bradyrhizobium sp. | reverse complement strand
TCGCCATTCAAGTCGAAGTTGCGGCTTGAAGCAGAGAACGCGGTGCTTCGACATCAGTTGAATGTCGTGAGGCGTAGGCTGCCTGGTCGCGTCCGGCTCACGAACAATGATCGCTGGTTCTTTATCCCGCTGTATCGCTGGTTTCCTTCTATCCTGCAGGTTCTCACAATCATCCGGCCCGAGACACTCGTGCATTGGCACAGGGCCGGCTTTCGCTGCTACTGGCGTTGGAAGTCGCGCCCACAGGGAGGGCGACCGCAGATCGACACGGAGCTGCGCGCATTGATCCGGCGGATGAGCGTCGAAAATCCGCTTTGGGGCGCGCCACGCATCCACGGCGAACTGCTCAAGCTCGGGTTTGAGGTCGCTCAATCAAGCGTCGCCAAGTACATGGTCAAACGACGGGGGCCACCCAGCCAGGGATGGCGAACCTTTTTGCGTAACCACGCGCCGGACATCGCCGCCATGGACCTGTTCGTTGTTCCAACTATCGGTTTCGACCTGCTCTATGCCTTCGTCATCGTCCGGCTCGACCGCAGAGACCTGGTCTGGATCAACGTCACAGCAAATCCCACGGCCGAATGGGTTGCACGTCAAATAACGGAGGCATTTCCCTGGGATGAGGCTCCGCGCCACCTCATCCGCGATCGGGATCGGATCTATGGCAGCGTCGTCACGCGCCGATTGCGCGCCATGGGCATCCGGGACAAGCCTACCGCACCAGCCTCGCCTTGGCAGAATGGCTTTGTGGAACGGTTGATCGGATCGATCCGGCGTGAATGTGTGGACCACATCATTGTCTTGGGCGAGATGCATTTGCGTCGGGTCCTGAAATCCTACGCCGACTATTACAATTGCGTCAGAACGCATCGATCCTTGAACAAGGATGCACCAGTCTCTCGCCAAATTCAGCGAATCGGAAGCATCAAATCACACGCCATCCTTGGCGGACTTCACCACCACTACGCCCGAGCTTAAGTTTTCGGTACACACAACCCATGCCTCCCCCGTATTTTTGCCATTTTATTTTAATCTTAGCGCTAATTGAGAGCCGTTAAAACTGGCTGTGCAGCGGTGAGCAGTCGGCCGACCAGTCGGCCAAGCTTAGTTCCGCCTGTCCGTCGGCACGGAAGGCCCGAAACAGCCCCAATCAATCCCGTAAGAAAGGTGATGCGTACGATCAGGGCGCGATGGCCCGAGCCCAGGATACCAAATCCGCGTTGGGCGGTCTTGCGACATAGCCGTCAATCCGACTGAACGGCCATTCAACCGCGTCTCGTCCTAAGCGATTTGACCCGGATCAATGTCAATCTGCGCTGGTAGTTCAGTGAAACACGACCTTGTCGTCAAGTCCAGCGCCACGGGGCGCGCGAGCTTGATCAAGCGCAAGGTCCCCAAACCGTTCAACGGCTATCTTGAAAAATGGCAGGGAGAGGCGGCGAGGAAGCACCGATGTTTCAGGTCCGGATTCATGGCCGGGGCGGGCAGGGGGTCGTCACCGGGGCCGAGATGCTCTCGGTCGCTGCTTTTTTTGAGGGGCGGCACGCCCAGGCGTTTCCGAGTTTTGGATCCGAGCGCACCGGGGCTCCCGTAGTGGCGTTCTGCCGCATTGCGGACAAGCAAATCCGGCTGCGCGAACCGATTCTGGAGCCGGACTTCCTGATCGTGCAGGATCCGACCCTGTTCAAGGTAATCGACGTGTTCGCTGGCCTGCGCAGCGATGGTTACCTGCTGGTCAACACCAACAAGACATTTGCCGAACTCCATCTCGGCCAAGTCGTCGACCGCCTGCCGAAGGGACATGCCGTCATCGTACCGGCGACCGAATTTGCGATGAAGCACGTCGGACGACCGGTGCCGAACGCGGCCTTGCTCGGCGCCTTTGCCGCGTTGACCCAATTCGTTCGCCTCGACAGCGTCGAGCACGCGATCGGAGAGGCCTTTCCCGGCAAGGTCGGCGCCGCCAATATTGCCGCCGCCCGGGAAGCGCATGAATTCGTCCTGATGCAGCAACGCGAAAGCGCAGCCTGAGGAACGCCGATGCTCAAGCAAATCGAAGGCTCGCATGCCATGGCAGAAGCCATCGCGCTCTGCCGCCCCGAAGTGATCTGCGCCTACCCGATCACGCCGCAGACCCACATCGTCGAAGGCCTCGGCGAATTGGTGAAGGAAGGCGCGCTGGTCGACTGCGAATATATCAATGTCGAAAGTGAGTTCGCCGCCTTGTCGGTCGCGATCGGCGCTTCCGCAGCCGGCGCCCGCGCTTATACCGCGACCGCCTCGCAAGGCCTGCTGTTCATGGCGGAGGCGGTCTACAACGCCTCGGGCCTCGGCCTGCCCATCGTGATGACGCTGGGCAATCGCGCGATCGGTGCACCCATCAATATCTGGAACGATCATTCCGACGCGATGTCGATGCGCGACGCCGGTTGGCTGCAGCTGTTTGCCGAGACCAATCAGGAAGCGGTCGATCTGCATATCCAGGCGTTCAAGCTCGCCGAGGAATTGTCGATGCCGGTCATGGTCTGCGTCGACGGTTTTATCCTGACCCACGCCGTGGAGCGCATCGACATTCCCACGCAACAGCAAGTCGACGCCTATCTGCCGCCTTACGATCCGGTGCAGGTGCTCGACCCCGCCGAGCCCGCCTCGATCGGCGCGATGGTCGGTCCGGAAGCCTTTACCGAGGTGCGCTTCCTCGCCCATTACAAGCAGACTTTGGCGTTGAAACTGATTCCGGAATTCTCGGAGGAATTCAGCAAGGCCTTCGGCCGCGAGTCCGGCGGGCTCTTGCGCACCTATCGTGCCGAGGACGCCGACATGCTGGTGGTCGCGATGGGTTCGGTTTGCGGCACCATCAAGGACACCATCGACGAGATGCGGGAGGATGGCATTCGCATCGGCCTCGTCGTCATCGTTTCCTTCCGGCCGTTTCCGGTCGCTGCACTGCGCACCGCGCTCGCCGCCGCAAAGAACGTCGTCGTGGTGGAGAAGAGCATCGCGGTCGGCATGGGCGGACAGCTCGCCGATAATGTCGATGTCGCGCTGCGAAATCTGCCGAGGCCGCCGCGGCTTCACTCGTCCGTTGCCGGTCTTGGCGGTCGGCCGATTACCCGCGCCTCGCTGCACCATCTGTTCCGGCAGGCCAGCGTACAGCCCTGGGAAGGCACCAATTTTCTGGATTTGAACGAACGCGTCGTCGGACGCGAGATTCATCGTACCCGGAAGAACCGCCGCTCGGGACCGACCGCCGAAAACATCTTGCGCCAGCTCGGCAAATCCGTGCCCCCGGTGGCCGAGTGAGGAACGCACCATGATTGACCCAGCCGCGACCCTCGCCCCCGAAGAAGCCGTGCAGAAGCTGAAATACTATCAAAAGGGCACCTTTACCGTCGGCAACCGGCTGGTGGCGGAAGAAGAGCGCACAGTGCAGGCCTCGCAGGCGCGATCGAACGCACTGACCTGCGGTCACCGTGCCTGCCAGGGATGCGGCGAGGCGCTGGGAGCGCGCTACGCCATCGACGCGGCGATGCGCGCCACCAACAATAACCTGATCGCCGTCAATGCGACCGGCTGTCTCGAAGTCTTTACGACGCCTTATCCGGAGACGTCGTGGCAACTGCCGTGGCTGCATTCGCTGTTCGGCAACGCCGCGGCAGTCGCCACGGGCGTGGCTGCAGCCATGCGGGTCAAGAAGCGGCCGGAGGTGCGCGTCATCGCGCAGGGCGGCGACGGCGGAACCACCGACATCGGCTTTCAGTGCCTGTCCGGCATGTTCGAGCGCAACGACGACGTGCTCTATATCTGCTATGATAATGAAGGTTACATGAATACGGGGGTGCAGCGATCCTCTGCGACGCCGCCCACTGCGCGCACCGCGACCACGCCTGCGCTCGGTCCGGAGCCGGGCAACGTATTCGGCACCGGCAAGTCCGTGCCGAGAATTGCCGTCGCACACAACATTCCGTATGTCGCCACCGCGACCGTCGCCGACCTGCACGATCTCGAGCGCAAGGTGATCAAAGCGATGTCCATTCACGGCGCCCGCTATATTCAGATCAACGTGCCTTGCCCGCTCGGCTGGGGGTCCGCGTCGCACGACACGATCCGGCTAGCGCGGCTGGCCGTCGAGTGCGGTCTCTATCCGATTTTCGAGGCCGACCACGGCAAAGTCACGCAGGTGCGCAAGATTCGTCGGCAGGTTCCGGTGCAGGACTATCTGAAACTGCAGCGCCGCTTCGCTCACCTGTTCAAAGGCGGCCATGAAGACCCGCGCATCGCGCGGCTTCAGGCGATGTGTGACGCAAATATAGCTGAATACGGGCTGGTCGACGCGACCGGCAAGGATGGGTGAGGGCATCGACCATGGAGCATCCGTTCGCCATCACCCTCGACGTCGGCACGTCGCTCATCAATCATACCGGCTCATGGCGCACGCTGAGGCCGGAATACGTTCACCGCCTGCCGCCTTGCAATCATGCATGTCCTGCCGGCGAGGACATTCAGGGCTGGCTTGCCCATGCCGAAAGCGGCGATTACGAAGCGGCGTGGCGCGCGCTGACCGAAAACAATCCGCTGCCCGCTGTCATGGGTCGGGTCTGTTATCATCCCTGTGAGAGCGCGTGCAATCGTACCGAGCTCGACTCCTCCGTCGGCATCAATTCGGTGGAGCGGTTTCTTGGCGACCTCGCTATCAAGAACGAATGGCGCTTCAAGGCATCGGCTGCGACGTCGGGTAAGAAAGTACTAGTGGTCGGCGCCGGACCGTCGGGCCTTTCCGCGGCCTATCACCTCGCGCGGCTCGGCCATGCCGTCACCATCCACGAAGCTGGACCTGCGCCGGGCGGCATGATGCGTTTCGGGATCCCGAAATATCGGCTGCCGCGCGATGTGCTGGATGCGGAAGTCAAGCGGATCGCAGACCTCGGCGTCGCCA
>NZ_SSNA01000174.1 GCF_004799445.1 Bradyrhizobium sp. | reverse complement strand
AGATCACCGTCGCCACGGCAGTGCGCTGCCGCGGCAGGATGGATAGCGCGAGCCGGGAATGGACCAGATGCAGGAATTCCGATCTCACATTTATCCCCCGTGTGGTATCGACGAGATCGATCGCGCCCGGGCGCGGGAGTATGCGCTGCTGGCTACCTTGCTCTCTCGCAGTCCCAACGCCGAAATGATCGGAAGGCTGGCGTTGGTGGGCGGGGATGCAACCCCGCTTGGAACCGTCCATGCCGCACTCGGGCAGGCCGCGGCTCGGACCGACGAGGCAAGGGCAGCGCGGGAGTTTTTCGATTTATTCACAGGGCTCGGGCAGGGCGAGCTTCTGCCCTATGCATCGCATTACCTCACCGGCTCGCTCTATGGACGACCGCTCGCACGGCTGCGTGAAGCCTTTCAACGTCTCGGCATCGAAAGAAGGACGGGTCATTCGGAACCCGAGGACCACGTCGCAATTCTTTGTGAGATCATGGCGGGTCTTGTCGGCGGAGATATTGCGGGTCCGGCCGGTTCTGATCGTGCGTTCTTTAACGAACATCTCGCTCCCTGGATCGGGCGTTTTTTCGCCGATCTGGAGCTGGCTCAATCGGCCGATTTCTATGCCCGCGTCGGCTCGCTTGGATGGGTTTTCGTGGGCATTGAAGTGGAGGCTTTTGCCCTCCCGGCTTGAATGTCCGGCCTAACGACGGCTTTGGTCCGCCGGACAAGACTTGGTTGTGAAAGAAGGAGGATTAACATGCGAGCTTTCCTCGTCGCCTGCGTTGTAGCCTGCGTTGTCGCCGTCGGTGCGGCCGTCATTCTTGATAATTTCGTTCAGGAGACGGCCAGGGCGGCCTTTACCGAGCCGAGCGCTAGAATTTAGCGTCCCGGGGCGTGCCGGTGGTTAATCGGAGACCTCGGCACTGGTTTGCGATAATATTGTGAACCGAACCGCTGATTCGCCGACAACTTGATAAGTTCGAAAAAATGGGGAGCTTGCCATGATACGTTTGATGGTTATCGCACTCGCGGTTGTTGCTGTGGTCGCTGGTTCCTCCGTCCTGCTGCGGTCGCGATCTTCTGTGGTCGAATTGTCGGCGGGAACCGCTGCCATGCCTTCACTGCTGGAACTTCACGCCGCTGCCGACGTGCATAAACTCCCGGTACAGGACATCGAAGATCAATCGCTGATCTATCCGACGGCAGAAAAACGCTGAAAAGACTCCAGGAGCGCGCGTGCATTTCTCGGCCGTCGATGCGACAAATTTGCAGCATGACGAACCTAAGCCAATGACATTGTTGAGCTGAAAACGGTTTCCTAAACCGTAGTCATACCGGGATCGCCAACTAGCCTCCTTCTGACACAGGGACCGTCTTGGGGCGGTCTCTGCGTGCTTAGCGCGTAGGTCGCGTCAAGCTGGGGCAAGAGGACGGCGTCCGTCGGCCCATCCAGCAACGCCAGCTTCTGGATGGATCGTCTACGTTGGCGCAGAGGTATGGTTTCAATCGCATATCGACGCTAGAAAGGGATTGAGCCGCCTAACAATTGATAAGCGACGAGGGTGGGCCGCTCATGCCAAGTGGGGGTACCCAAGATTGATGAGTAATCAGCAGAAAGCTTATCACTTATTGAATGCCCCCTCTTGGCGCGAAGCGGATATTCGCCATGCCGACGCCCTCCAGGTTTAAAGCCCGACATCACCGGTTGACTGCTTATCGCATTTTCTATCGGGCAGTCCGGCCTGCAGGTCTCATTCTATTGGGCGCAACCTCCTTCGCCTGGTGGTCCACGAAAGCCGGCGGTTTCGACGCTGCTCTTATGAGATCGGGGTAGCCCGCGCGGGCTAATGAATGGAGACCCGGATACCGGTTCTCCGAATTAGCGATTGCGTCGATTGTATTGTTTTTGCTCTAACAAGAACCAGCGCATTTTGTTGCTGCAGTTTGCGCGGATTGCGGTGGATTGCCGGAAAAGCACAAAAAGGGTTGTTAAAGCTGCCTCAGGCGGTTAACGGCGCGTCCGAAATGCCGTAAGTTGTATTCGGTTTCTGTGGCAGTTCGAACGTAGCAATGGCTGCCGGGAGTGACGGAAATGGACTTCGATCCGGTTTTCCTGTCGCGATTGCAATTCGCCTGGGTGATTGGCTGGCACATCCTGCTGCCAGCCTTCACCGTCGGCGCCGCAGCATTCATTGCCGTGCTTGAAGGATACAATCTTGCGACCGGGCGCGACGTCTATCTTCGCGTCTCGATGTTCTGGATCAGGATTTTCTCGATCGCCTTCGGCATGGGGGTTGTCACCGGTGTCGTCATGCCGTTTCAACTCGGCACCAACTGGAGCCGCTATTCGGATGCGACCGCGAACGTCCTTTCGCCGCTGTTCGCCTATGAAGGCCTGACGGCGTTTTTTCTCGAGGCGGCGTTTCTCGGCGTCCTGCTGTTCGGGCGAAAGCTGGTGCCACGCTGGGCCCATTTTGTTGCAGCGCTGATGGTGGCGATGGGCACGCTTTTTTCGTCTTTCTGGATTCTGTCAGCGAATAGCTGGATGCAAACGCCGGCCGGCTACGAAATCGTCGATGGCCGTTTCTTTCCGACCGACTGGCTGCAGGTGATCTTTAATCCCTCCTTTCCTTCCCGGCTGGCTCACACCGTGGTCGCCTTCTTTATCACCACCGGTTTTGTCGTGCTCGGCGTCGGCGCCTATCTGCTCCGCCGCGAAAAATTTGCGGAAGAAGGCCGCACGATGCTGTCGATGACGCTGTGGCTGCTGACCGCGCTGGTGCCGCTGCAGATCTTTCTCGGCGACCATCATGGCCTCAACACGCTGGAGCACCAGCCTGCGAAACTCGCCGCCATCGAGGCGCGCTGGGAGACCGGCCGGAACGTACCTTTGACCCTGTTCGCGATCCCCGACGAAAAGACCGAGAGCAATCATGCCGCCATCGAGATTCCGGGGCTGGGTAGCCTGATCCTGACCCATAAACTGGACGGCGAGATCAAAGGCCTCAAGGATTTCCCGGCCGATCAGCGGCCGCCTGTTGCAATACCCTTCTTCGCTTTCCGGATCATGGTCGGATGCGCCATGCTGATGCTCGGCATCGTGCTGCTCGGCGGATGGCTGCGCTGGCGCAGGCGGCTTACCGACACGCCGCTGTTTCTGCTTCTATGCCAGATCGCTACTCCCATCGGGTTCGTCGCCGTCATCGCCGGCTGGGCCGTCACCGAGGTCGGACGCCAGCCCTGGACGGTCTATGGCCTGCTGCGAACGGCAGCCTCCGTCTCGCCGTCACTGACCGGCCGCGACGTTGCGATCTCGCTGCTCGCCTACATGGCGGTCTATCTCTTCATGTATCCCACAGGTTTGTTTCTCATGCTGCGCATTGTCCGCGCCGGTCCGATGCCGGCCGCCGAAGGAGATGCGACGATCGAGGCCGGCCGGCCCCAGGCTCCGGTGCTGGCGGGAGCAGGCGTTTCAGGAGGAAGCGAACCATGAGCCAGGTTCTCGACTTCGTGCCGATCTGGACGCTCATCCTCGGCATCGCTGTATTCTTCTACGTGCTGCTCGACGGCTTCGACCTCGGCGTCGGCATCCTCTATGGCTTCGCACCGAACACCGCCGCGCGCAACACCATCATGAATTCGATCGCGCCGATCTGGGACGGCAATGAAACCTGGCTCGTGCTCGGCGGGCTTGGATTGCTCGCGGCTTTCCCGCTCGCCTTCGCCATCATCATTCCCGCGGTTTATTTTCCGATTCTGGTGATGCTGCTGGCGCTGGTGTTTCGCGGCGTCGCGTTCGAATTCCGCTTTCGCGACGCCGAACACAAGACGTTCTGGGACCACGCCTTCAATTACGGATCGGGCATTGCGACCTTCGCGCAAGGCGTGGTGCTCGGCAGCTTCATCCAGGGATTCCGGGTCAGCGGCCGGGTGTTTTCAGGCACCTCGTTCGATTTCCTGACGCCGTTCTCGATCCTGACCGGCATAGCCTTGTTATTCGGATATGGACTGCTCGGCGCGGGCTGGCTCATTCTCAAGACCGAAGGCGACCTTCAGGACACTGCCCGCCATCAGGGCAGTGTTTGCCTAATCGGCGTCTTGGCGGCGATCGGTACCGTCAGCGTCTGGACGCCGATCATGAATCCGGCGATCGCCTCACGCTGGTTCGTTTTTCCGAACATCCTGTTTCTGGCGCCGGTTCCCCTTGCGACAGCCGCCGCCGCGCTTCTTACATGGCGCGCGCTGCACAGCCGTTCGGAAGTTCTCCCCTTCGTGGGCGGCATCGGACTTTTCGTGCTGTCCTTTACCGGGATTGCCGTCAGCCTCTACCCGATGATCGTGCCGCATCATTTCACTTTGTGGGAGGCGGCGTCCTCGGACCGGACCCAGGCCTTTCTCCTGGTCGGCACGCTCGTGCTGCTGCCAGTCATCCTGATGTACACGAGCTGGTCCTACTGGGTCTTTCGCGGCAAGGTGCGGGCCGACATCGGGTATCACTGAAGCAGCCGCAGCAACTCGGATACCATCGCAGCGGGATTTTGCTACTGACCAAAAAAAGGTTGAAATGGGGTCAGCGTCTCACTGATAAGAATATGTCGAAAAACTATAGCCAGCAAGTTGCGGCTACCTTTGGATGCTGACTGGTTGTCAATTCTTGAATGGCTGCTGTTGGCGCGAAGCGGACATACGCCCAGACGGCGAGGTCCGAAAAGTGCCAGAAGCCGCACATCAGTAAATGTGGAGATCGGCACTTGCCGTGCATGCCGATCAACGATGTCTTAGACTGGGGTGCCCCCCGCAACCGGATTCCACGTCAAAGCTCGGCGACCAGCCGGACTATGATCTGACGTAGCCACGCGTGGGCCGGATCGTGATCGTAGGACGCATGCCAGAGCAGCGAAACGGCTACGTCCTGCAACTCCACCGGCGGTGTGCTGAGGCTGAGCCCGAGTTCGGCGGCGAAGAAGCGGGCAAGTCGCGCGTGCATGGTGACCACTACGGGCGCGCGCGCCACCAAGGACGGCACCGCGAGGAAACGCGGCGTGGTGAGCACGACCGTGCGCCGCAACCCCAGCTTCTCCAGAGCGTCGTCTACCACCCCGAGCTCGCCCGGGCGTAAGCTCGTGAGCACATGGGGCAGCCGCAGGTAGTCATCGAGCGAGATCGGGGCCGTGATCCCCGTCCGCTCGGCGTTGAACATGCACAGATAGGTTTCCGTGAATAGGCGACGCTGTTTATGGTGTGCTTGCCCCTGCGCGAAGACACCGTAGCCAACGGCGAGCTCCAGGCGGTCGGCATCGAGATCGTCCAAAAGCTTCGAGGAGTCGATATTGTGCAGCCGCAGATGGATACCGGGAGCGACCTCGCGCAGGTAGGCGAGGAGGGAGGGGATGATCAGGATTTCCATGCTGTCGGGCAGCCCCACCTTGAAGGTGCGCTCCGCCGTGCGTGGATCGAATGCCTCGTCTCGGGATACGAGGGCCTGGACCTGGGCCAGCGCGATCCGCACCGGCTCGACCAAAGCCAGCGCGCGGGGCGTGAGACGCAAGCCCTCCGGACCCCGCGTCAGGAGCTCGTCGCTGAAGAGGTCCCGCAGGCGCGCGAGGTTGTGGCTCATCGCCGACTGACCAAGACCGACGCGGGCCGCAGCCCGCGTGACACTGCGCTCCGTGAGCAGCGCATCGAGGTGGACAAGCAGGTTCAAGTCGAAACGGCTCAGATTGACGGTGTCGATGCCCATTATCGATCCAATCTGTTTGATCGATGATGGTAACCCAACCATCTTTCTTGGCAAGGGAGCCACGGGCATCGGGTCCGTCGCTCAGCCACCGGAGATAATCATGTCCATCCGTAACACCATTCTCGCTACCACCTTCACATTGGCCTCCCTCCTCGGCGCGGCGCATGCGGACGGCGTGCGGCCGATTCAGGCCCGGAGCATCGACCTCGGCAAGGTGTCCGGTGTCGCCTACTACACCGTCGAGCGCGATGGTTTCCGCGTCGTCACTACCCTTGCGCAAGGCGAGGCCGGGACACCGGTGCGCGTCGTGGCTGTCCTCGGGCCCGGCCAGAGCGTAATGCTCTCCACGCCGCGCGAGTCGGGTGTCGCCCCCGTCGCGGTCGAGATCAGCCGGCAAGCCGACACGGTGCTGGTCCGCAAGGCGGCGGCCGCTACGAACTAAGCCAAGGGTCGAACGGCAGCGGGATGACGTTCGCTGCCGCGGCCGGCACTTCCACCGCTTCCGCTTGGACCAAGGGAGCCTGAACGACAGGTACACACGGGTGGTACATATGTCCCTTGCAATGAGTCGTCCCTGGAAACATCCCAAAAGCGGCGTCTACTGGGTTCGCAAGCGCGTTCCAGATGATCTGCTGAAGCTCGTCGGCAAGCGCGAAGAGAAGCGAAGTCTGCAGACGCGCGACCCCGGTGAAGCCAAGCGCCGGCACGTCGAAGCGCTGGTGGAAATCGAGGGCCGCTGGGCCAACCTGCGAGCCGGGCCGAAAGTCCTGACAGAGCGCGAAGCCCACCAGATGGCCATGCCCATCCACCACCGCTGGCTGCGGCAGCACATAGATAACCCAAGTCAGCAGACGGCTTGGAATGTCGATTTGGCTGATCAGGTGTTCGTAAAGCAAAAAACGCCGAAATCGTTCGATTTTCTGTACGACAACACCGACACGGTGGTGGACCGGGATCGGCTTCAGGTCCTGCAGATGGCGAAATGGTGCCTGGAGTTGGCTGATGAGCGCTCTACGGGCCAAGGGTTATGCTATCCGCAAAATCCTCAGACAGAAGTTCAAGTCTCATACCAAGCGTGCCGCCGTGGCTTTCAAGCTTGAGTAGGCCGGATTTTGCCAGAATTGACTGAGAATGAAGAGACGTTCGAACGTCGCCTTCTTCCAACCCAAGTATGATTGCTGACGATTTGAAGATTTTCACCGACGACAACCCACAGCTCTCAAACTAGCCACGACGTCACGGTCCGCTTGGACCGGAGAGCTCGACGCTCGAGGCGGAGGCGGGCGGGACAGCGCTAAGTTCTCTAGGCATCAGACGAGTCTGGTTTGGGACGAAAACCGACTTTTCGGACCGGCGGCTTTTGGCGCGAAGGGGACGTCGGACGAACCGCGGGCGTCAGCCGGTGCCATACGCGGACGTCAGTCGAAGGCTGATTCAAGCCATTGGACGCCGCCGACCTTTTCGCTAAAATGGCGACAATGAAAGCCGGCCAAAGAGCCGGTTCCATGCCGGGAGGCGAGCCATGTTCGTGACCAGAGTGTTGGCGCGGTTGACGATATTTGCCGGCTTGATGGCGCTGCCAAGTACAATCCCCACCGCAGCTTATGCGCAGCAGGCCGTAGCGATCGGCGCCACCGACATCGGCGGCACTGTTGTCGGCGCGGCGGGCCCTGAAGCCGGGGTCTGGGTGATCGCCGAGACCACCGAGCTGCCGACGAAGTTCGCGCGCATCGTCGTCACCGACGACCAGGGCCGCTACCTCATCCCCGATCTGCCGGCAGCGAATTACAGCGTCTGGGTGCGCGGTTATGGCTTGGTGGATTCGGCCAAGCTCACCGCAAAGCCGGGCCAGCTTCTTAATCACACGGCGGTGCCCGCACCGAACGAAGCGGCGGCGGCGCATTATTACCCGGCGATCTATTGGTATGCGATGATGAAAATTCCGCCTGCCGGCGATTTCGGCGGCAAGAGCGACATTCCCGAAAAGCTGACGCAGACTGACTGGCTGAAGCAGATGAAGAACATCGGCTGCATCGGGTGCCATCAGCTCGGCCAGGAAGCCACTCGCACGATACCGGCTGCTTTCGGCAAGTTCGATTCCGGCGCGGCGGCCTGGATGCGGCGCGTTCAATCGGGGCAGTCCGGCGAGCAGATGACCAACCAGCTTGCCGGCAATTTCGGCGGGGTCCCCTTCAAATATTTCGGAGACTGGACCGACCGCGTCGCCAAGGGCGAACTGCCCAAGAGCAAGCCGCCGCGTCCACAAGGCGTCGAACGCAATATCGTGATCACGTCATGGGAGTGGTCGACGCCCGACAAATACCTGCACGATCTGATTTCCTCCGACCGGCGCAATCCGACGGTCAATGCCTATGGCCCGCTTTACGGCTCGCCGGAATATTCGACCGACAACATGCCGATCCTGGATCCGAAGAAGAATAAAGTGTCGTTCTTCAAGATGCCGGTCGCGGACCCCGAGATGCCGGAATCGTTGGGTCCCGGGCATGCCGCCAGCGTGAAGCCGCTGGAGCCGTCCGCCTATTGGGGCGAACAAAAACTCTGGGATACGCGAGCCAACAACCACAACTCCATGTTCGACGAGAAGGGCCGGCTCTGGCTCTCCGCCACCGTGCGCGGCATCGATAACCCGGCGTTCTGCAAACAGGGTTCCGACCACCCGTCGGCCAAGGTGTTCCCGCTGGAAAAGTCGGCCCGTCAGGTGGCGATGCTCGATCCCAGGACGATGAAGTACAGTTTCATCAACACCTGCTTTGCCACCCATCACCTGCAGTTCGGCTACGACGCCAACGACACGCTGTGGCTCAGCGGCACCGGCCCCGTTGCCGGCTGGATCAACACCAAGACGTTTGACGAAACCGGCGATGCCGAAAGGTCGCAAGGCTGGTCGCCGTTCGTGCTCGACACCAACGGCAACGGCAAGCGCGACGATTATGTCGAGCCCAACGCCCCGCTCGATCCGAACAAGGACAAGCGGATCGTCCCGGGTTCGGGACCTTACGCGGTGATGCCGTCGCCGGTCGACGGCTCGATCTGGTACACCGTAGGCATTTTCGGCGGACCGCCGGGGGTCCTGCGATTTGATCCGGCGACCGGGCTGTCGGAGGTGTTTTATGTTCCCGCGCCGGCGTTCGGAATCCGCGGCGGCGATATCGACAGCAACGGTGTTGTCTGGGCGTCGTTATCGAGCGGTCACCTCGGCAGCTTTGATCGGCGCAAGTGCAAAGGGCCGCTCAATGGGCCGGCCGCCACCGGCAATCATTGCCCCGAGGGCTGGACCATCTATCAATATCCCGGCCCTGGCTTCGACGGCATCGGCGAGAACAGCGCAGAGTCGAGCTATTACACCTGGGTCGACCAGCACAACACGTCCGGACTTGGCGAGAACATCCCGATGTCCACCGCCAATCTCGGGGACGGCTTCGTGGCGTTAAAAGACGGTAAGATGATCACGATCCGGATTCCCTATCCGCTCAGCTTCTACGCCAAGGGTTTTGACGGGCGTATCGACGATCCCAACGCCGGGTGGAAAGGCCGTGGGTTGTGGAGCACGAACGGCGACCGCACGCCTTGGCTCAAGGAAGGCGGCAAGGGCTCGATGCCCCGCGCCGTGCACATCCAGTTTCGGCCCGATCCGCTGGCGAACTGAGGTTCGCGGAGAAATTTGAACGCCCCGCGGCCCGTGGCTGCGATGCGTTCGCTCAATCATACGTACTCAGTGACCGCATCTGGCGGATTGTGTTGAAGAAGTCGCCGCCTTAGGTGTTCTGGGTGGCGCGAGGAGACAGGCGCGCGGGAGCTTGTTTGCTTTCAGGCCGGCATCGGGGCGGGCAG
>NZ_SSNA01000173.1 GCF_004799445.1 Bradyrhizobium sp. | reverse complement strand
TCGAGGGATCCGAGACCGTCGGAGTCGATCACATAGGGTTGCCGGCTGGTATCGCGATCGACGAACGCCCCGGCCCCTTGCCGCGTGATGACGAGCCCGCGGGCACGCAGCGCCGCAACGGCTTCGCGGACAACGGTCCGGCTCACGCCCATTCCCCTCATCATCTCCTGTTCCGAAGGAAGTTTAGCTCCGGCCGGCAATTTGCCGGAAATGATCTGTTCGGCCAGCCGATCGACAACCTCCGCGCTCAGGCTTCTGGGCGACCCGAGCGGCCGGAGCAACTGGCTGCGCTGACGCTGCGCCGCGTCCTTCGAGGGGTCGCTTGACGAGTCTTGTCGGGTCATCGTACAAGTTCACTATCACGCCCCCGGTGCTCCAGCAATGGACGTATTGAGCTTCGTGATCTTGCGGATTGCAGCGACCATTCGCCGCCTGCAATGCTAGACTACTTTATGGAGAGCTTTCTCCTAAAACGGGTCAGACAATGACCGATCAGCGAACACGGGGGAGGACAGCGATGAAGCGTCGCGATTTCATCAAGTTGAGCGCCGGCTTTGGAGCGGCGGGTCTGACGACGAGCCTGGCGCCGGTTTCCCCTGCGCGGGCGCAGGCCAAGCAGGTCTTCAAGGCTTCCGATGTCCAGCCCGCAGGCTATCCGACCGTGGCAGCGACCGAGAATCTCGGCAAGAAACTCTCCGACGCCACCAACGGCCGGCTCTCGGTCCAGATGTATCCGTCGATGCAACTAGGCGGCGAGAAGGAAACCATCGAACAGACGCAGATCGGCGCGATCCAGCTGTTGCGGGTCAGCGTCGGATCGATGGGGCCGATCGTCGATGACATCAACGTCGTCAACATGCCGTTCCTGTTCAAGAGCACGGCGCACGCCGAAAAGATGATGGACGGGCCGGTCGGCCAGGAACTGCTCGACAAGATCACGGCGAGCCCCAACGCCGGCCTGGTCGCGTTGTGCTGGATGAATTCCGGCGCCCGCAGCCTCTACAACACCAAGCGGCCGATCAAGTCGATCGAGGACGTCAAGGGCCTGAAATTCCGCGTCATCGGCAATCCGATCTTCATCGACATGATGAACGCGCTCGGCGGCAACGGCGTCGCGATGGGTTACGACCAGGTGTTCAGCGCGTTGCAGACCGGCGTGATCGACGGCGCCGAGAACAACCTGCCAAGCTATGTCTTCAGCAATCACTTTACGACGGCCAAATATCTTTCCCTGACCGAGCATCTCGTGATTCCCGAAGTTCTGGTATTTTCCAAGCGAGCGTGGAGCAACCTTTCGGCCGACGATCAGAACTTGTTGAAGAAATTCGCCCGCGAGGCGCAGTTCGAGGAGCGCGAGCTGTGGAACAAGTACGAGCAGCAGGCGATGGAGAAGGCCAAGGCGGCCGGCTGCCAGATCGTCGAGATTGCCGACAAGACCCCGTTCCAGAACGCCGTCAAACCGGTGTGGGATAAATATGGCCCGAAATACCAGGACATGATCAAACGCATCCAGGCCATCGCATAAACCTGCCGCGTGTGGCCTCCGCCGCACGCGCCTGTCGTTTGGATCGGCAATCGGGGAGCCCAGGCAATGGCAACCACATTTCGCCGCGCGATGGATGCGCTCTATCTCCTGTGCGTGGTCGTTGGCTGCGTCGCGCTGGTTCTGATTTCGGCGATCATTCCCTGGGCGGTCTTCACCCGCTATGTGCTCAACAGCGCGGCATCCTGGCCGGAACCGCTCGCGGTTCTGCTGACCATCGTGCTGACCTTCATCGGCGCCGCCGCCGCCTACCGGCTTAACCTGCACATGAACGTCTCCTACTTCGCAGACCAGCTGCCGGCGAGATTTCGCGGCCTGCTCGATCTTGTGGTCCAGCTCCTGATGGCGCTGATCGCCGTTTTCATGATCGTCTGGGGCGAGCGGCTGGTGGAGGTGACCTGGCACAATACGATCGGGGATTTTCCATTCCTGTCGGTAGGGGTCACCTATCTGCCGATCCCGGTCGGTGGCGTTTGCCTGCTGCTGTTCATCATCGAGCGGATTTTTCTTGGAGCCCCGTCCGATCCGATCGCTCGGCACGGCGAAACCGCGCCGTTCGATTGATCCGGGGAAGAGACCAACATGGACATCTTCATCCTGCTTGCAACCATGCTGATTTGCTTTCTGATCGGCATGCCGATCGCCTATTCGTTGGCGCTGGCCGCGATCGCCGGCGCCTGGTCGATCGGGATTCCGCTGGAAGCGGTGATGCTGAAGATCTCCGACGGCGTCAGCAAGGTCGCGATGCTGACGATTCCGTTCTTCGTGCTGGCCGGCGCGATCATGGCTGAAGGCGGGATGGCGCGCCGTCTGGTGGCGTTCGCGGACGTCCTGGTCGGATTCACTCGCGTGCGCGGCGGCCTTGCCATCGTCAACGTGCTGGCGACCACCTTCCTGAGCGGCATCTCCGGATCGGCCGTCGCCGACACCTCCGCGATCGGCTCGGTGATGATCCCGCAAATGGAAAAGGCCGGCTATCCGCGCGTGTTCGCCACCAATCTCACCATCACCTCCTCGGTCCAGGCGCTGCTGGTGCCGCCGAGCCACAATGCGGTGCTGTACTCGCTGGCGACCGGCGGCACGATTTCGATCAGCGCGCTGTTCATGGCGGGGGTGTTTCCGGGTCTGTTGCTCGGCTTCTCGCTCATTGTCCTCTGTATTGTCATCGCCTACCGCGACAAACACCCCCATGGCCAGACCGTGCCGGCAAAGGACGCACTCAAGATCACGATCGATGCCGCCTGGGGGCTGGTGACGCTCGTCATCATTCTCGGCGGCATTCTCGGCGGCATCTTTACCGCGATCGAGGCCGGCGCCGTCGCCTGCATCTGGGCGTTCTTCGTGACGATGTTCATCTATCGCGATTATCGCTGGAACGAGCTGCCGCTCCTGCTGCACCGGACACTGCGCACGGTCGCTATGGTGCTGACGCTGATCGCATGCGCTTCCAGCGTCGGCTACATCATGGCGCTGACCCAGATGCCGGCGAAGATGACGGCGTTCTTCCTGTCGATCTCCAGCAACAAATACGTCATCCTGTTCCTGATCAATATCCTGCTGCTGGTGCTCGGCACGCTGGTCGACATGGCGCCGTCGATCCTGATCGCGACCCCGATCCTGTTGCCGGTGATGCAGAACTTCGGCGTCGATCCCGTGCACTTCGGGATGATCATGCTGCTCAACCTCGGCATCGGCCTGTGCCATCCGCCGGTCGGGTCAATCCTGTTCGTCGGATGCGCGGTCGGCAAGGTCACGATCGAACAGGTGATGCGCAAGATCTGGCCGTTCTATGCCGTGATGTTCATGGTGCTGATGTTCGTCACCTATCTTCCGGAAGTGTCGCTGTGGCTGCCGCGGCACGTGCTGCGGTGAGTTGTGCCAGACCGGGCCTCTCGCGGATCGCTGCTGCTTGCAATTGCATTCACCGCGGCAAAACAGGCTTGACCCAGGCGGCAGCCCATCCGGTGCCGTGGCCCGACGTCCGACCCCGGCGCCAGCTTGGTTTAAGCTTCGCTAACGCGATCGCTCAATTGCAGGCGCGTCCAAGACCCGAACCTTAAAATTTTAAGCGTATCACAGGCCCCATAGGATCAAACGGCGGGGGCCGAAATGACAATCGAAATCATCGTATTTCCTGGACTGGTTTTCCTCGCGGCCACGCTGGCCGCGAAACTCTACGAACGCCGCAGCGACGTTTTGTACGGGCCGTATATCCAGGGCCGCAAGCGCCCGTTCGCTGACTTGTGGGATCAGCTTGAAGAGGCGGTAGCATCGAGCGGCCTGCAGCGGAGCTTCGGGCGGTTCGCCTTCAGGCTCGGAACCTTCAGCTATTTTGCTTCGGCGATCATTGGCTGAATGGCAGCAAATGGACCTCGACCAGCATCATTGTCAGCAACGGCCCGGGCTGAAGATCGTCTGCGAAGCCTGCGGGAGCCTGGCGATCAAGGCAATTGTTCTAGCCGGCGAGCCGGAGCTTACCAAAATCCATTGCCGCCGCTGCAACGCGGTTCGCGGAACCCTGGCTGATCTGCACGACCTGGCGCGGCGAAGCGCCGACGTTTTCGAGTTCTAGAGCCCTTTCCGTTTCGATTGAATCGAAACGGGGCTCTAGATTCTTGATTTGACGCGTTTTCTTGACGCGAACCGGTCTCCACCCCCGGATCAAGTCCGAGGGCATGCTTCGCGTGAAAACGCTTTAGATGCCGGTGTCAGCTTCCGGCCAGGAGCCGGAAGTCGATATTGGCGAGGCTGTCGCCGACCGCTTCCACCGGCCGCGGCCGAAAGCGCAGGCGTTCCGACATCATTTTCAGGTAGGTCCGCAATTCGGGCTCGCTCTGCCGGACCCGGCTTCGAATCTCGCGGCGATCGAAGATCGTGAGACTCGGGCTGGCGAGCTCGCGCCAGGCGTCCCTCTGCAGGGCTTTCAGGGCGTTTATCTCGCTAGTCAAGTCATCAGGCTCAGTCATGCTGTCGGACCGATCTTCAGATGAAGCTGCCTTGGTCTGTAGCGCTGATTCTTTAAAATTCGTTAAGCATGCGGCTGCGCCCTGGCTGCCGCATCGGCCATCCGGACCCAGCGCGGCCGCGGTGCCGAATGGCGGCCCACCCGCGGAACGGCGCCAATTTCGCCGCATACCCCCCTGCAACGGCTATCCTCCGCCGGGTTTTTCCCAGGCCCACATGCGAAAAACGGCGGCAACGAGCCCCGTCGCGCCCGATCGATGGTGGCCCCGCGTTGGCAACGGTTCATGGGCGCGCGCTTCAAGCTGACGTGAATATTGATCCGTTGGCCATTCTGTGATCATCACAGGGCTCGGCGGGACGTCAACGATCGCGCCTGGCCTGCCTGACGAGCCGAGGCAGTCGCCACCGACAATCAGAAAAGAGGGGAAACCATGGTCGACCGTCGCACGTTCACCACGCTCCTTGCCGGCACCATCGCCGCCCCCACAGCATCGTTCGCGCAGAATTCCGCGGCAACGCACGTATTCTATTCCGCCGTCGGAGCGGAGCTGACGTTTTACAGCGTTGACGTCGACGATGCCGCGCTCGTCAGGCAGGGCACGGTATCGGCACCGGCCAATATCCAATATGCCTGGCCGCACCCGTCGAAGCGGTATCTCTACGTCGTCTCCAGCAATGGCGGCCCCAGTTCGTCGGGCACGGCCGGCGACAAACATGCCGCTGACGCCTTCAGGATCGACCCCTCGTCCGGCGCGCTGACGCCGCATGGCGAGACCGTGAGGCTGCCCTCGCGCCCGATCCATGCCAGCGTCGACCTATCCGGTCAGTATCTCCTCACCGCCTACAACGATCCCTCCGGTCTGACCGTGCATCGCATCAACGCCGATGGCACGCTCGGCGAACGCGTCCGCCAGCCCGATGCGCTCGATACCGGAAAATTCGCCCACCAGATCCGCGTAACGCCGGACAACAGCCACGTCATTCTGGTGACACGCGGCAACAACGCGCCGACCGACAACCCGGTCGATCCCGGCTCGATCAAGATCTTCGGTTTCAAGGACGGCGTGCTCACTAACCTCGCGGCGATCCAGCCCGGCGACGGCATGCATTTCGGGCCGCGGCATCTCGACTTCCACCCGACGCAGCCCTGGGTTTACGTCTCGGTCGAGAGCCAGAACCAGCTCTACGTCTACAGGCGCGATGCCGCGACCGGCCTTTCGCGCGAGCCGCTGTACATCAAGGGCACGCTCAGCGACCCCGCATCGAAACTGCGGCAGGCAGCCGGTCCGATCCATGTCAGTCCCGACGGGCGCTTTGTCTATCTCACCAACCGCGCCTGGTGGTTGACCGAGTTCGAGGGCAAGCAGGTGTTTTCGGGCGGCGAGAATTCGGTCGCGGTCTTCGCGATCGATCAGAACACCGGTGAGCCGACGCTGATCCAGAACGCCGACGGACACGCCAATTACCTGCGCACCTTCGGGATCGATCCAGCGGTGCGGATCCTGGTTGCCGCGTCGGTCTGGCCGATGCTAATGCGCGAGGGCAAGGACATCACCACGCTTCCCGCCGCCATCGTCATGTACCGCATCGGCGGCGACGGCAAGCTCACCTTCGCGCGCAAATACGAGATCGAGGCGAGCACGAAAAAACAGCAGTTCTGGGCCGGAATGGTTACGCTGGCGTAGCCGGCGCTGCCATTGCGTTTAGTTCAATCCGGCGCGACCCGCGCGGAAAGGTTCCTCGATTTTTCCTCGTGTGGCAATTCAGAGCGTTGGCAGCCGGGACGACGTCAGATCGGCGTGATGCCCGCGAATTTGACTACCTTGGCCCACTTCTCGGTTTCGTCTCCGACGAGCTTTGCCAGATCGGATGGCGAACCTCCGAGCACTGTGCCGCTTAGATCGGCCAGCCGCGCCTTGAACCCGGGGTTGCCGAGAACAGCATTGATCTCAAAATTGAGCTTGCGGATCACTTCGGCCGGTGTGTTCTTCGGTGCACCAATGCCGTACCACGTGCTCATCTCGTAACCCGGCACGAAGTCGGCCATCGGCGGAACGTCGGGCAGCATCTCCGAGCGGGTCGCCGTGGTTACGGCGAGCGGCCGCAATGTGCCGCCTCTGATGTACCCGATGGACGAGGGTATGCTGCCGAACACCACCTGCACCTGTCCACCAAGCAGATCAGTCAGCGCAAGCGCCTCTCCGCGATAGGGCACGTGCGCCAGATTGACAGCGGCCATCATCTTGAACAATTCACCGGCCATGTGAACCGGGCCTCCGTTGCCGCCGGATCCCATGTTGACCTTGGCCGGATTGGCCACGGCGTAGGCAATGAACTCGGGAACGGCCCGGGCCGGGACCGATGGATGGACCAGCATGACATTGGGGGCGCGAAGAAGCCCAGCGATCGGCGCAATGTCGCGGATGAAATTGAAATTGAGCTTATCGTAGAGGGTCGCATTGACGGCATTGGCAGTCGTCGCCAGCAGGAGGGTATGGCCGTTCGCGGGCGCATTCACGACCAACTCTGTGGCGATATTGCTGCCAGCACCAGTCCGGTTTTCAATGACGAATGGCTGCCCGACGCGCTCGGACAGTCCCTGCCCCGTCAAGCGCGCGAGGATGTCGCTGCCTCCACCGGCGGTAAAGCCGACGATCAAGCGCACCGGCCGCGACGGATAGCTTTGCGCCCATGCAAGGCGCGCGACCGCCGGCAGAGCGACTGTGGTGGCGGCCAGATGCAGAAATCGACGGCGTGGTAATTTCATGACGTCGCCCCCGGACGACATCCAAGTTTATCCCGATCGCCTGCAACTGTGAACGGCGAAATTCCGCCGTTGGCTCTTCTCGACCCGGCGCGATCTCGTCGGTCATGATCTGCCTGTTCAGCCCGCCACGGGCCCTGCCGGCGCAGCTTGACAGCCGATGGCGCCTGGCATTCACAATGCCCCGACCAGACAAGACCACGTGAGGGAGCGCCATGGCGCGAAAGCTGATCGACATTTCCGTACCGCTGCAAAATGACGTGCCGGCCGATCCGCCGGGCCTCCATCCGGCCATTCAGTACCATGATCACCAGCAAAGCCTGCCGCGGATGCTGGGCTTCTTTGAAGGCCTCAAGGCCGAAGATCTGCCGGACGGCCAGGGTTGGGCGATGGAGACAGTGCAGCTCTCGACCCACAACGGCACCCATCTCGATGCGCCCTATCATTATCATCCGACCATGAATCGCGGCGAGCGGGCATGGACCATCGACGAGGTGCCGCTGGAATGGTGCCTGCAGCCCGGCGTCAAGCTGGACTTCCGTCACTTTCCCGACGGCTATGTCGCCACCGCCGGGGATGTCGAGGCCGAACTCAAGCGCATCGGCCACACGCTCTCGCCGCTGGAGATCGTCGTGGTCAATACCAGCGCCGGCGCGAAATACGGCCGGCCGGACTTCGTCAACTCGGGTTGCGGTATGGGCTACGAGGCAACGATGTACCTGCTCGAGCGCGGCGTGCGGCTGACCGGCATCGACGGCTGGAGCTGGGACGCGCCGTTCGTCTATACCGCGAGGAAGTACGCCGAGACCAGGGACGCCAGCCTGATCTGGGAAGGCCACAAGGCCGGGCGCCACATCGGCTATTGCCACATCGAAAAGTTGCACAATCTGGAGCTTCTGCCCTCGACCGGTTTCACCGTGTCCTGCTTTCCGGTCAAGATCGAGCGCGCCTCGGCCGGCTGGACGCGGGCGGTCGCGATCATCGACGCATGAGGCTGCCGGCCGGACTGAAACGCGTTGCCAGCGAGTACACGGCGACCGATGCACGCGGATATTGCGGAGGCTTCGTGCTGCCGATCGTCGCAGGCCGAGCGGGTTTCGGCAGTTAATGGACTCTCCCAGGCTTTACCATCTACTTTAGTCTCACGATCACCGGGATTTACGGTACGGTTTCGCTTGCTGGGGGCGCAGGCGAGGCTAGAATAACCCCAAGGCAGAAAATGCCAGTCAAGTGGAGAGAAACGATATGACAAAAACATCCCTGCCACGCGTTTTCCGGTCATTTCCAGGGCTTCTCGGCGCGACGGCCCTCGGCCTGCTGGCAACAGCATCCGGTCAGGCGCTGGCCGCGGACCCGATCAAGATCGGCGTCATCGCGGAAGCGCAGGCGATTGCCGGAGCGTCGATCCCGCAGGCCGCCCAGATGGCCGCCGACGAAATCAACGCCAAGGGCGGCGTCGATGGACGCAAGATCGAAATCGTCACCTATGACAACCACTCCTCGTCGGCCGATTCCGTTCGCGCGTTCCAGCGCGCGGTCAACGAGGACAAGGTCAACATCGTCATCGCCAGCTATATCAGCGAAGTGGTGCTGGCGCTGGAGCCATGGGCCTCGCGCCTGAAGACGCCCTTCATCACGCCGGGTGCTGCGTCCAACGAGATCAGCAAGAGCGTCCACAACGACTACGAGAAGAACAAATACACCTTCCACGGCTACCTGACCTCGGCCGCGCTTGCGCTCTCGGTCTGCGACGCCGCCAAGGAATTGCTGGTCGAGCAAAAGAACATGAAGACCGCCGTCATCATGAGCGAGGACGCCGCCTGGACCAAGCCGCTCGACGTCGGCTACGAGGAATGCCTGCCCAAGATCGGGCTGAAGGTGATCGACCATATCCGCTTCTCGCCCGACACCACCGACTTCACGCCGATCTTCAACAAGATCGAAGGCACCAAGCCCGACGTGATGATCACCGGCATCTCACATGTCGGCGTGCAGCCGACCGTGCAGTGGAAGAACCAGCAGGTTCCGATCCCGATGTTCGGAATCTCTTCGCAGGCCACCAACTCGACCTTCGGCAAGGACACCAATGACGCCTCCAACGGCGTGCTCTATCAGGGCGTCTCCGGTACCGGTGTCGCGGTAACGGAGAAATCGGTTCCCTTCGCGGATGGGTTCAACAAGAGGTTCGGCAACTTCCCGTCCTATGCCGGCTACACCGCGTATGACGAAGTCTACTACATCGCCGATGCCGTGAAGCGCGCGGGCTCGACGGATGCGGACAAGCTGGTCGACGCGCTGGAAAAGACCGACTGGGTCGGCACCATCGGCCGCGTCCAGTTCTACGGCAAGGACGATCCGTTCACCCATTCGATCAAATACGGCAAGGGCCTGATCACCGGCTTGATGCTGCAGTGGCAGGACGGCAAGCAGGTCGCGGTGTGGCCGAAGGAAGTCGCCAAGGGCCAGTTGAAGTTCCCAAGCTTCATCAAGGTCACATCGAACTGAACTCCGCACGATCATGCTCCCGGGACCCGCCCGGGAGCATTTTCGTGATCGCACCTTTCAAAAGTGAGGCAGCGGTGCTGCCGCGGCCAACATAAATGCTTGCGTTTCAAATCCTGATCGACGGTTTCGCCATCAGCGCGCTATACGCTTTGGGGGCAACCGGCTTCACCCTCATCTTCGGCGTCTCCGGCGTGCTCAACCTGTCGCACGGCGCCATCATGGTGCTGGCCGCGGTGGCGGCATGGGCGGCCGCGAGCGTGCTGCATGTCGATACCTATACCGGCGCGCTGATCGGGGTCGCGGTGGCGCTGGTCGCCGCCTTTGCCACCTACTTCGCAGTGGTGCAGCCGATCCAGAAATCGACGCGAATTCCCAACGAGGAAAAGGAAATTTTCGTCCTCACCGGCACCTTGCTGTGGGGGATCATGATTCAGGAACTGATCGCGTATTTCTTCACCAACAATGCCAAGACGGTGCTTCCGATCATCGAGGGCGTGATCGACATCCTCGGCGTTCGCACGCCGCGCAACGAGATATTCACCGCCGTGGTCTGCTGCCTGGTGATTGCGCTGCTCTGGCTCATGGTGAACCGCACCCGTACCGGCAAGGCGGTGCTGGCCGCCTCGATGAATCCGCGCGGCGTCACGCTGCTCGGACTTGAACTCGGGAGCATCTACGTCGTGGTCTGGGCGATCTACGGCATCCTTGCCGGCATCGCCGGCGTGCTGCTCGGAATGTTCCTCGGGGTCTCCTCCTACAGCGTCGGACCGCTCACCGCGAGCGCGTTCTCGATCGTGGTGCTGGGCGGCCTCGGCAGCGTCTCCGGTTCGCTGATCGCCGCCTTCGTGGTCGGCTATCTCGAAACGCTCACCGCCTACCTGATCTCGCCGGCCTACCGCACCATTCCGGCGCTGCTGCTTTTGGTCGCCGTGATGTATGTCAGGCCGCAAGGCCTGCTTGGGAGGCGCTAGGCATGGGCGATTTCTTCAAATCACGGCTGTTCTTCGTATCGCTCGCCGTCGTCATCATCGCTTCCACCCTGCCGCTTTATGTCTCCGGCTATGTGCTCGGCCTCTTGACGGTCGCCTATTATTTCGGCGTGTTCGCGATGTCGTGGGACCTGTTGTTCGGTTTCGCGGGCGAAGTGAATTTCGGCCCGACCTTCCTGATCGGCGTCGGCGCCTATACCGCCGGCATTCTCAACAACCAGTATGGCTGGTCGGTCTATCTGTGCATCGTGCTCGGGGCGCTGGCCGCAGTGGTCGCAGGCTTTGTGCTGGCGCTGCCGGCCTTGCGGGTGCGCGGTCCCTATTTCGGGCTGACCACGCTCGTTGCCGTCCTGATGCTGCAAAACTTCATCGTGGTGTTCGCCGATCTCACCGGCGGCGAAATCGGCCTGACCATTCCCGACGTGATTTCAATCGACGCCGGCGTCAACTACTGGATCGCGCTCGGTTTCAT
Organism: Bradyrhizobium sp.; assembly: GCF_004799445.1. GTDB lineage: Bacteria > Pseudomonadota > Alphaproteobacteria > Rhizobiales > Xanthobacteraceae > Bradyrhizobium. The sequence continues at coordinate 8,207 of NZ_SSNA01000173.1, read as the reverse complement.
GACCATCAGCGCCATCATCCTGTACGGGCTGTCGCAGTCGCCGATCGGCCTGGTGCTGCAGGCCAGCGGGCAGGACCCGATCCAGGCCGGCGCGCTTGGCTTCAACATCGTCAAGCACAAGCTGGCCGCCTTCGTCGTCAGCGCGTTTTTCTCCGGGCTGTCGGGCGCGCTGCTGGTGTTCTATTTCGGCACCGCATCGGTCGGGACCGTGGTCGATATCGCCGTCGGCGTGCAGGTGATCGTCGCGGCCGTGCTTGGCGGAAGGCGCACCGTTCTCGGTGCCGCGCTGGGCGCGATCTTCCTGATCGTCGCCGGCGAGTTCCTCCGGCCTACCGGGGAACTCGCGACCTTCATTGTATCAACCGTCGCGTTGCTGGTGATCCTGTTCTTCCCCAACGGCTTCCTCGGCGCGGCCCTGTCGCATGGGGCGCGCTCGTGATGGACGCGACCAGCAACAACCCGCCGGTTCTCGAAGTCCGCGGCCTCACCAAGCGCTTCGGCGGCCTCACCGCGGTCAAGCAACTCAGCTTCGATCTGCGCGCCGGCGAGATCTTCGGTCTGATCGGCCCGAACGGCTCCGGCAAGTCGACCGCGATGAAGGCGATCATGGGCATCGAGCGCCCGAGCGCGGGCGAAGTCATCTTCCAGGGTGAAAACGTCGCCGGCCTGCCCGCGCACAAGATCGCCCGCAAGGGTTTTGGCATGGTGTTTCAGCACTCTCGGCCGCTGAACCGGCAGACCGTTCTGGAAAACATCATGGTCGCGCTGTTGCCGGACAGCCTGTTCATGCTGTTTGCGGACAAGGCGCTGACCGAACGCGCCAAATGGATCGCCAACCGCGTCGGCCTCGGCGCGGTGATGGATCGCCGTCCGCCGACCTTGCCGTTCGCGGACCTGCGCCGGCTTGAACTTGCCAAGGCGATCGCCCGGGATCCCAAGGTGGTGCTGGTCGACGAGCCCTTCGCCGGGCTGACGCTGGGCGAAGTCGGCACCTTCTCCGAACTGATCCGCAGCTTCCGCGACGAGGGTCGTGCGGTGCTATTGGTGGACCACAACGTCAAGAGCGTCGCGGCACTGGTGGATCGCGTGCTGGCGATGTATCTCGGCGAAGAAATCGTCACCGGGCGCGCCGATGAGGTGATGCGCAACGAGACGGTGCGCCGCGTCTATCTCGGTGGCGCGATCGAGACGTCGGCCCGCCCGGAGACCAGCTTCAAGGACAAGGTGCCGCTGCTGCAGGTCGAGAACGTCAGCGTGTTCTATGGCAAGGCCCAGGCGCTCGAGAATGTTTCAATCCATGTTCATCAGGGCGAGTTCGTCTCGGTGGTAGGGCTCAATGGCGCCGGCAAGACCACGCTGTTCAATACCATCTCCGGCTTCCTGCCCTATACCGGCGACATCATCCGCGACGGCGAAAAGCTGCGCAACGTCAGCCCGGCACGCATCGCGCGGAGCGGGATCGTGCAATGCCCGGAATCACGCGAATTGTTCGGCGAGATGAGCGTGCGCGAAAATCTCGATCTCGGCGGCCAGCATTTGACCGACGAGGCCAGGGACAAACAGCTCGCGTGGCTGTTCGAACTGTTTCCCATCCTGAAGGATCGCCAGGGCCAGATGGCGCAGACGCTGTCCGGTGGCGAACAGCAGATGCTGGCGATCGGCCGCGCGCTGATGATGCAGCCCAAGATTCTGATCCTAGACGAACCGACGCTGGGCCTGGCCCCGGTCATTCTCGAACAATTGTCCAAGGCGCTGGAGCGGCTGCGCCAGACCACGCCGATCACCGTGTTGCTGGGCGAGCAGAACGTGACCTTCGCGCTTCCGCACGCCGACCGGGTCTATGTGCTGGAGCATGCGCGGATCGTCTGGGAAGGCGATCCGGGCCGTTTTGCCGCGGAAGCCGGCGAAGGCTATCTCTGAGACCGGTTTCGAATCCAGTCTCGGTCAATAGGCTCTGACGGTTCGAATTTCCATGTCCGGTCGCGCGAGTTGCGTTGGCGCGGCCTCGGGCATCAAGCTGATGCCTGCGACTTCCGCCTGCACCGCTTCCGATATCCAGTTGGACGCCGCCGGCTGCATAATCGCCAGCCCAATGAGCGTTACAGCGAGAAGCGCGGGCAAGGCCAGAAATCCGAGGCCCCATCGCCGGTAAGTGCTGTCTTCGTTGTTGCCAGATTTGTCGAGCGAACCATGCATGGTTGCCTCCATTAGGTGGACATACCCCGGGCATGGCTTAGCGCATGGCACGCCAAACGAATGTGAGCTGCTTCACATGGAACGGCGCGCGCAAATCCGCGCCTTAATGACTTGTTAATTATCTTCGCCGGCCGCTCCTGCGAGCGCCTGAAGCGGCTCGGCATCCAGCACCACGATGGCGCCGTGTTCGAGACGAACCCAGTTGCGTGCCGCCCAGACCCGCAACTGCTTGTTGATGCTTTCACGAGTCATGCCGACCATCTCGCTGATTTCCTGCTGGGTGATGGCGATGGTGCGGCCGCCCGGCGCGAGCTTGTGCCGCTCGGTCAACCGGATCAGCGCGCTGGCCAGCCGACCCGGCAGATCCTGAAGAATGACCTGTTCGACCTGGTCGCTGGTCCATCGCAGGCGCGCGCAGAGCAGCTCGATGAATTTCATCGCCAGCGCCGGCTGACTTCGCACGAAGGGAAGAAACTCACGGCGATCGATCACGGAAATCTCGCAGTTGGTGTTTGCCGTGGCATCTGCGGTCCGGGCCAAGCCATCGAGCAGTGCGACCTCGCCGAAAATCTCGCCGGGCCCGATCAGATTCAAGATCGCGCTGCGGCCGGCGGCCGAGGAGATGCTGATCTTCACGGTGCCGCTGATTACCGCAACCAGGCTGTTGCCGGGATCTCCCTTGGAGAAGATCGTCGATCCCCGCTTCAGCGTCGCGTGTTTGGCATAGCGGCAAAGCTGGTCGAATGCCTCGGGATCGAGATCGCAGAAAATCGGGTGCTTGCGCAGCACCGCCAACTTGTTGCTCGGCAATTGCCGGGATTCACCCGTCTTGTCCTGAGGCACGCCAATCCCATCTCCAGAGGCGGAGCCGGCAATAGGCGGCTCCGGAAGATGATCATCCTACCATCATATTCGAGCAGAGCACGCAAAGGCCGGATGTCGATGGGATTTTACCTATCATTCCAGATTAGCGGAAGATCACGCCGTCACTTCCCCGGTGCCGGACGGAGAGTTTTCGGGACCGAGCGATTGAGACAAATGGCTATCAAGAGTTGTGTTTGTTAGGTCCGTCAATCTCTCCTGCACGCGGCCGCGCGCTGACGCACCACGCGGAGAGATTGAGGAATCTCAGCGCTCTTGGGAAGGCGGCTTGAGACGCTCCGGCCGCGTTTGATAGTCACCCCAGGCGACCGCGCCCGCAAATACCAAAAACATGGCTACCACCGCAGCACTCATCACCATCGAACCGAACGGCATCGTGTCCTCCCTTTGAACTGGAGTGATTTATCCTCGACGCAGGACGGGCGGTCTTTGATGCGGATCAAATCAGGCAGCTTTCGGGGAGCAGCATCAGCCGCTTCCCTCACGCGGCGGCGAGGGCCTCGGCGCGCGCCGGATCCAGCAGGCCGATGCTGCCGGGCATGATCTCGATCACCCCGTCGCGCTCGAGCTTGGTGAAGGTCCGGCTGACCGTTTCAATGGTCAGGCCGAGGTAATCGGCGATGTCCTGCCGGCTCATGGGCAGGGGTACCCGCTGCGATGGACCGCTGACCCGAACCAATCGATCGCGCCAGCCGACCAGGAAGGTCGCGACTTTTTCCTCCGCCGAACGCCGTCCGAGCAGGACCATGTGGTCCTGAGCCTGGCTCAGTTCGCGAACCGCCAATTCATTGATTCGGCGCAACAGGTCCGGCCTGTCCTCGCTAAATCGCGCAAACGCGGATTTGGAGAACTGGCAAAGCATCGCACTTCCGATCGCGTCGGCAGAGAAGTTGTGACGGGCCGAGGCCGCCAATCCCAGAAAATCGCCTGGCAGCGCAAATCCGACAATCTGCCGCCGGCCGTCCGGCAGCAGCTTGTAAAGCCGCATGACGCCCTCCAGCAGGTTGTAGAATGAGCTCGTTATCTCCTCCTGGGCGAACACGGTCTCGCAGGCCGCGAAATGGACATGGCGTCCCAAATGCGCCAGCTCGCGCAGTTCGGCATTATCGAGCGCTGCGCAAACGCTGAGCCGGCGTATCGCGCATTCGGTACAGGGATGCCCGTTCGGCTCGCCTGTCACCAGAGACATGGTCATGCATCACTCCAGGATGAGCCACACCGCTACGATCTTGTTGCGCGTTGGGCCCGCGGACTGGCTGCATTTTAACCAATCGCCGATATCCCGGTTGATGCAGATCAAGCGATCGCCGCCTTCGGCGCAATATTAACAAACCTGTCGGTATGCCAATGAAAGACGCCCGGTCAGCAATGCTGCGATTCGCCCTGCGCCAAAGCTTCGTTACGCTGCTTGCCCTGACACCGGCCCTGGCTGCCTCGCCGGCGGAACAGCGCGGCAAGGCGTACGCGGTCTCCCACTGTGCGCGGTGCCATGCGGTCGACCGGGTGGCAAATAGCCGGCTCAAGACCGCGCCGCCATTCCGAACCCTGCATTTGCGCTACCCCATCGAAACGCTCGGCGAAGCGCTCGCGGAGGGCATCTATGCCGGCCATGCCGCGATGCCGTCCTCCGAGCTCACCCCCAACCAGATCCACGATCTGCTGTCCTACCTGAAAACCCTCGAATAAATTCTTCGCAAGGGCGGCTACAGCGCCTGCACGGTCCAGGCGATGATATCCTTCGCGATCCGGCCGAATGCATCATTGAAGGCCGCGACGGCTGCCGGCGGCTCGACGCTGTCGAACTTCTGGTTTTGCTCGAACAGACGCGACGCGACGACTTTCCCGTTCTTGTCGACAATTCGAGCCGATAGCGCGATTTCGGCCGACGATTGCGAATCCACGCCAACCTGGAAATGCCGGACATCGAGCAGAAGCTGGAAATCGGCCTGACCGACATCCGAGGCGCGCAAAGGCGCATGGGCGATATCGTAATTTTCGAAGCTCTCGATCAGCCTTGCCTGCAGCAGCTTCGGAATGCTGTCAGCCCAGAGGAACTCGGCAAAATCCGGATAATCCTTGACCGGCGAGAACAGCATGCGCTGCGTCTCGAGCATGGCAACTGCTGTCGGCTCCGGGATCGCCAATTGTCCCTTGATGGCCTTCACCGGAGCGGCAAAACCCTGCGCCGCCCGCAAATCAAAGGTGATCTTTTGCGCCGGCGGGCCACCGCCCGTCATCTTTTCGACGCCGGCGAGGATGCTGTCGAGTTTTGGGGTATTGCGCGCCAGCCCTTCCGAGAAGACCTTGAAATTGGCGATCGTGTCTTTCAACGGCTGAGAGTTCTCGCTGAGCACGGAATCGACCTTGCGCAGCGCATCGCGGGCGGCCTGTGTCATGCTCTGGCCTGCGCCGGCTTCGGCAATCAGCGTCGGCACCTCGCCCACGTTCGAGACCTGCGTGCCACCCTCCAGCGCGATCACGGGAACGCCGGTCAGGCCCTGGAAATCCAGTCCGACCTTGGTGTCGGCCCGCACCGGCGTATTGGAGGCGACCGAGATCGTCGCGTTGACGCGGCGCGGGCTGTCCGGCGCGAGACCAAGGTCCGTCACTTCGCCGACGCGAATACCGTTGAACAGCACGCCGGCTCCGATCAGAAGCCCAGGCACCGAGCCGTCGAACTGGACATGATAGATCTTGCGCGGACCAAGCCCGCCGGTGTTGTGAAGCCAGTACACGAAGCCGAATACGGCGACCATGGTCGCCAGCACGAAGGCGCCGACAACGACGAAGGGAGCGCGGGTTTCCATCTCTTTAGCTCGCTTTGGGTTGCAGCATCTGGGAGCGCTTGCCGTGGAAATAGGCCCGCACCCAGGGATGCTCGGATTGAAGAAGTTCGTGCATCGGTCCGATGGCGACGATCTTGCCGTCCGCCAGCGCCGCGACGCGATCGCACTCGGTATACATGCTGGCGAGATCATGGGTCACCATGAACACCGTCAGCCCCAGTGTCTCTTGCAACGTCTTGATCAGCGCGTCGAAATCGCCGGCCGCGATCGGGTCGAGACCCGAGGTCGGTTCGTCGAGAAACACGATCGCAGGGTCAAGCGCGAGCGCGCGGGCCAGCGCGACGCGCTTGGTCATGCCTCCCGACAGTTCGGAAGGAAACTTTTCGGCATCCTCCGGCGACAAGCCGACCATTTCGAGCTTGGCGATGGCGATCTCGTCCATCAGCGCCTGCGACAACGTCAGATTCTCGCGCAAGGGGAACTGGATATTCTGCCGCACGGTAAGCGACGAAAACAGCGCGCCCTGCTGGAACAGGATGCCCCATCGTCCGGCGGCATTCTGGGTGCTGCGATCCTCGCTGCGCCCGATCGCAACGCCCATGACCTCGATCTCCCCGCTTCGCCGCGGAATGAGCCCGATGATGGTTCGCATCAACACCGTCTTGCCGCCGCCGGACGCACCGACCAGGCCGAGAATCTCGCCGCGGCGGACATCGAGCGACAGGTGATCGATCACGACCTGCCGGCCGAAGCCAACCACGAGGTCCTTGACGCGTATGGCGAACTCCGGAGGAGATGCTTGTTCGCGCATCGTCACATTCCGATCGATGCAAAAAACACGGCAAACAGCCCGTCGAGCACGATCACCAGGAAGATCGATTTCACCACCGATGTGGTGGTCTGCTTGCCGAGCGACTCGGCGCTTCCCTTCACGCGCAGGCCCTCGCTGCAGGCGACGATGCCGATCGCCAGTGCCATGAACGGCGCCTTGATGATGCCGACCTTGAAGCTGGTCACGGACACCGCGTCATGCAGGCGCGCGATATAGATCGCCGGGCCCATGTCGCCGTAAAACTGCGCCACCAGCCCGCCTCCATAAAGTGCTGCCATCGATCCGATGAAGCTCAGGATCGGCAGCGCGAAAACCAGCGCAATGATGCGGGGCAGGATCAGGACTGCGACCGGGTCGAGGCCCATGGTCGACAGCGCGTCGATTTCCTCGCGCATCTTCATCGAGCCAAGCTCGGCGGTGTAGGCACTCCCCGAGCGGCCCGCGACCATGATCGCGACGATCAGCACGCCGAGTTCGCGCAACACCAGGATGCCGACCATGTCGACGACGTAGGAATCGGCGCCGAATTTCCGGAAATGAAAGAAGCCCTGCTGCGCGATGATGGCGCCGATCAGGAAGGTGATCAGCACCATGATCGGGATCGCCTGCCAGCCGACCCTGTAGAGCTGATAAATCAGTGATGTCAGCCGCAGCGACCTTGGCCGGCGCAGCGCGCCGACCAGTGCGAAAAAGAGTGCGCCCACCATTTGCAGGAATACCGCAACGTCTTCCCTGGCCCCGACCGTGGCGCGGCCGATTTCGTTCACCCTGGCCACGACCGGGCTGAGCGGCGTCACCGGCGCGGGATTGTGACGATTGACCTGGCGGATCTCGTCGATCAGGCCGGCATAATTGTCGGCGACGCCGACAATTTCGGCAGGATGGCCGGAAGCGGCCGCGCGCCGCGATATTTTCTCGAGCAACCACGCTCCGAGCGTATCGAGCTCGCGCAGCCCGGCCATATCCAGTTTCACCGCCTTCGCCCGGTCAAGCTGCCCGGTGATCGAACTGGAAAGCACCTCCAGGGTCGCCGCATTGGCCGCAATCCAGGCCCCGCCTGGACGCAGCTCAAGCACACCGCCGGATGGCGTGGCCGTTAACAGAGGGGGAGAAGTCAAGATTTGTGTTCCTCTTCAATGCAGTGGCTATCTCTATGCTTTGGCACGGCGTCCAACTTGACCTGCCTCAAAACTGGAACCGGTTGCGCCGCGCTCTTGACGCAAATCAAGTGGGAGAATCGGCCGCTCGCCTAAAGTTTCATTTGGAGCATGCAACAACGGCAAGGCCAATGTTCGACCAAAGCGAGCTGAAAGACGAACTACAGGCGCTCAAAGCCGAGGTATCGCGCCTGCTCAACACCACGAGCGACGGAATCCTCGACGCCTCGAAAACCCACGCGGAAGCCCTCGCGGACCAGATCAAGGCCGCGCTGGGCGATCTTGGCGAGACCCTGAGCGAACATGAAGACCATGTCGGAAACATCATCTCGGAGCGGCCGATCGCTGCGCTCG
>NZ_SSNA01000172.1 GCF_004799445.1 Bradyrhizobium sp. | reverse complement strand
AAATGCATCTCGCCCAAGACAATGATGTGGTCCACACACTCACGCCGGATCGATCCGATCAGCCGTTCGGCAAAGCCATTCTGCCAAGGCGAGGCCGGTGCGGTAGTGTTGCACGGACTGAAGGCATTCGGGATTGTCGGTGCCAACATCAAGCATAATTGGCAGCGTCGTCGCTGGATGAATTCCTCCGCAGGCGGAGTAGAGCGCGAGCTTGCCCAGCGGGATACCCATGCCGCCGGCGCCCTGGTCGCCAAGTCCAAGGATACGTTCGCCGTCTGTCACGACGATCGCCTCGACCCGGTCGAAATGCGGGTTGTCCAAAATTGTCTTGAGCTTCGTTTTGTGCGGAAGGCTCAGAAATAAGCCGCGCGGTTTCCGGAACAAACGGCTGAATTGCTGGCAACCGGCGCCGATTGTTGGTGTGTAGACAATCGGCAACAGTTCCTCAATATTCTTCACCATGAGCGCAAAGAACAGTGTCTCGTTGGCGTCGTGCAGCCCTCGCAGGAATGAATAGCGCTCAAGGTCCGTCTTGAAGCTGCGAAGCGCATGGAGACGACGCGAGATTTGCTCGTCGAGCACGCCGATGTTTGGCGGCAACAGACCATGAAGATCAAACATGCTCCGCTCGGCCTCGGTGAAGGCTGTACCCTTGTTCAGGAGGGGATCGGCGAGAAGTTGGTAGCCGGAGAGCGACGTCGTGACAGTCGTAAGCTCGGCAATAGTGGGGTGCTCTGATAATTGCTGCAACTGGGAACCTTCCTCACAAGTGAGTTAGACGACATACACGCGTTCCATGACCAGAGACCACCACGAACGAGAAAGAGACGCTGCAGCGGCGGCTGAGCTCTTCCGACTTTGTCAGGTGCCCCAATCAGAGATCAACAAGTGCGCCTGCTCGTCAAAGAAGCAATCCGCGCGCACTAGCATGCTCCGACCTGACATCGGATAAGTCGCCCAGCAGTATCAAGCCGCGCACTTCTCGGGAGGCGGGGCGGCGGCCCGGAGCCGGCCCCGGCCGAAGGTCACATCCTTGGCCTCGACGCCGAACCAGGTCATAGCCGCGATGATGATTGCGACAGTCACCGCGACGAGCATCAGCGCGAATGCGTAATCATTGCCGTAATGAACCGCGATCGCCGCCTGCATCGTCGCGTTTCCGGAGGCGAGCAGATTACCGAGCTGATAGACGAAACCGGGGAACGTGCCCCGCGCGCCCTCGGGAGAGAGCTCGTTGAGGTGGACCGGTATTACCCCCCAAGCACCCTGGACCATGAATTGAATCAGGAACGCGCCGATCGCCAGAAATATTGGCGTTGTCGAAAACGCCCACAGTGGCACGATCGGCAGCGAGATGACGGCGGCAAGGACAATGGCGCGCCGCCGTCCGATGCGCTGCGACAGCATTCCAAAAAAAATCCCGCCGAGGATCGCCCCTACATTGTAGATTACCGCAATAGTACCGACGACCGTCGGCGAGAGATGGTGCTGAACTTGAAGGAATGTTGGATAGAGGTCCTGCGTGCCATGGCTGTAGAAGTTAAAAGCGGTCATCAACAGCACCGCATAGAGGCCGAGCTTCCAATGCGAACGCAACACGGAGAGCGTCCCGCCTTCGGACGACGCGGTGCGCTGCCAGCTTGGTGATTCCGGCACGGCGCGGCGAATATAGAGAACCAGAAGCGCAGGGAGCACCCCGATCATGAACATGCCGCGCCAACCGATGAGCGGAAACAGAGTTGCATAGACGACCGACGCAATGAGGTAACCGCTCGGATAACCCGCTTGCAAAAGCCCCGACACAAAGCCGCGCGACCGGGACGGAATCGTCTCCATGGCGAGCGAAGCGCCCACCCCCCACTCACCCCCCATGGCGATACCGTAGAGGGCGCGCAACACGATCAGCACGCTGAGACTCGGCGCGAACCCGGACGCGAATTCGAGAAGCGAATAGAGCACGACGTTGACCATGAGAGTCGGCCGACGGCCGTAGCGATCAGCCGCGCGCCCGAACAGGAAGGCGCCGAGCGGCCGCATAGCCAAAGTAAGCAGGATGGCAATGGTAACGTCACCGATCTCGGTGTGGAATTCAGCGGCAATGTCTTTGAGCACAAAGACCAGAAGAAAGAAATCGAACGCATCCAACGTCCAACCAAGATAGCAAGCCAACACGACTTTTCGTTGCGTGCTGGACCATCCCGAGGGTGGATCAGGCATTTCCGCTTCTTTCACGGCGTATAACAAACGCCCTCCCAAAATGTCGCCGGTGGACATTGAATATGTCCAACTAAGATTTTCGACAGACTACACAGGGGGGGTTTCTGAAGTCTGAGCAAAATTGCTCTCTTCGCGAGACAGGGATGAACTCAGCGCAGAAAGTACGTAACCTCCTGAGGCCGTTTGTCTTTAAGCTGTCCAGGACGCCACCTAACGCGTTCAGACTCTTATTGCGGCGCGGCCGTTCACCACTCAATGTGAGCAATTCTATACAGTTTCACTGTGGCATTAAGCCTAGCGTTAAGATCGCGTCTAGCTATGCAATGAATACAATGAAACATTACAGATGAAGTTTCCTCATCGTTTGTAGCGGCCTCAGCTATCCAATGTTGCTGCTTATTTTTTCCGGAGCATGGCATAAGCGTATCGGCATGAAGATCGTTCCCGAGGAGTGCGTCCACAGCGAAGGGTACTGCATCGGTCAAATCATCACGCTTCGGCTTCCAGCCACTCGACTCCGTGAAGTCAACCGCGTTCTTGAGACCACCGCATGGGGCAGCTATCGAACGGAGTTCTACCCGACCTATGATTACAAGGCCATCGGCATGGGATTACGTGGTGAGAAGGCGCTTTAGAATTACGGACTGTTTGGCGGCAGAGTGGTCGTTCGAGGCCCGATTGTAAGTTCAGTAATCGTCTTTGGTACGACGCCGGAACTGTCCTTTGCATCATCCGTCGTGGGCTTTGCCGATGTCAGTATGTTGCGGCTTCGCGGGGTCCATTGGGTGGCGCGGGCATCCGCTATCGTCTTCGCGTAATATTCCTCGCGTTCTTGCTGAAATTTTTCCTGGTTCGCCTTGAAATTGGCAACGCGCCTCTGAATCACGGCGCGTTCCATATCGAGTCTGCTTTTCGTGGTGGGTACTTCGGCTACGAAAGGACGCGGCACCGACGGCACAACTGGTTTCGGTAAATCAATTGTCTTAGGTGCATCAGCTGCGACCCCTTGAACAAATGCCAAGGTCTCTTCGATTAGCAGGTCGCGCTTTCTCGTCGACTCATTCATTACAAAGCCTATCCGACTGACATGACTTTGGATGATACCAGCCGCAAATCGGATGAGTCGAGAGTGGCGTACCCTCTGCCCCCCGGGGAAATAGATGGAACCCTGCTTTGCCGATTAGATAAGCTGAACCCGAAGTCGCAACGGAATCGGATAGCCGCCCCGCGCTAATGATGCTTGTGGAAGTTGTCGATTCAAGTACGTTCACTTTGTCCGGCGGTTTTTCTTCCTCCTCTCTCTGGCCGCTGGATGGGTGTGTGAACCTTTAACCCCGCCGGTATAACAGCCGGGCGGGGTTTTGTCGCGTGAACCATCATCTCTCGCGGTGCCCGGCAAGTTGATACTGCCTCATCTTCTGGCGGGGCCGAGTGATGTGTCGGCGTGATTTGGAAAACGTGCTGATCTAGTTGCGGCAACTTTGAAGGCTATTTTTCCGCTGAAGTTTTGCAAACTTCCGTATCACGGTGTTGTTCAATGTCTTCGGGTTCCTGTTCGTCAAGACGGGTAAGTTCGGGTCGTGCATCACTATCCACCCGCAGCAGTTCATCCAACTTTGCATGAAGGGCTAGGGTGTCTCGCCGATTTGACCGCTGGATAAACAGGGTCATGACCCATACCGCCAACGTTGCGACAGCGTTCCAATCGAAGGTGGCAGCGTCGAAGGTCAGCCACAGCAATGCGTAGAGAATTACAACTGCGAAAGCAGCACGATGTCCTGCCGCTTGGCCTACCGCCGTGGTCCAATGCTTCTTTCCGATTTCCATATCGTTATTGTTTCAAAGAATTCTCAATGCAAATTGAAAAGGCCCGGCATGATACCGGGCCTTCATGTCCAAAATAATCCCGCCGATGCGAACCGTTCAACATTTTATAGCCGACCCATTAGCAACAGAATTACGAGGACGACGATGACTAACCCGAGTCCGCCGCCCCCGTAGTAGCCGGTGCCATAAAAAGGGCCGCCGCCAATGCCGCTAAAGCCACCAAGCAAAGCCATGACCAATATGATGAGAATGATCGTCCCTATCGACATTTTCGATCTCCAAGTTTTTGGCAAAACGCCCCGCCGAGTCGGCAGGTCGTCTATTGAGAACTGACGGAACATTTGTCGTCGTTTGAGGCCACTTGACCAGCGCCCGCTGCAAGATTTACGACTTATCCCCTTGGATGATATCAGCCGCAAATCGGATGAGTCGAGAGTAGCTTACCCTCTGCCCCCGGGGAAATCGATGGAACCCCTGTTGACGAGGTGCGTCACAACTTCGAACTCGCTTATTCGAGCGGGGATTTTCACGCATGGCTGCGCCGCCGCGCGCCGAAGGCGCGGAGATATGGCTCGGTATGCACCGGGGCTTGTTTTCTCGGCGCCGCGGGCCTGCTTCACGGGTTGAATGCGACGACGCACTGGCAACACGCGACAGAAATCGCCGAACGCTTCCCGGCAGCCAAAGTCGTGCCGGACCAGATTTATGTCAAAGATGGCTCACTTTATACGGGAGCCGGCGTTACAGCCGGAATCGATCTCGCATTGAAGCTAATCGAGGACGATCACGGACACGACCTCGCATTGATGGTCGCTCGTCGGCTGGTGGTGTTTCTCAAGCGTCCCGGCGGTCAATCACAGTTCAGTGCGCACCTTGCGGCGCAAATTGCAAACGAGGGGCGGATTACGGGATCGCCAGCGCGAAAGGTTCTTTTGATGGTCCTCGCAAACTACGCCGACGAGAGCGGCGTCTGCTGGCCATCGCAAGAGACCCTGGCACGAGGGACCGAACAGTCGGTCGATACCGTCCAGCGCCAACTCAAGAAACTCCAGAACCTAGGGGTAATCGAGCGCGAACGTATGCCAAAGCGGCGCGGCCAGTGGCAGGGCTACCGCTATAAATTGTCGTTGCGGTCAGAGCATGAAAACCCGCCCAGGTCACGAGCCGAAAAACGCGGACCTGACCCTGTATGCGTTACAGGGGCAAATCCGGACTTGCGGCCTGGCCGTGCCGCAACCAGCACGCCACCCGGGCCGCAAAGCTTGCGGCTTAAACCTTCATTAGAACCTTCATTTGAACCATCACACTCAAACATGACCACCGCTGCATCTGAAAGACTGCGGGCTTTCCAAAGGAAGCAAGAAGGATCGGAGGTCGTTCAAAACCGCATAGCTCTCCGCATCGGTGATGACGGTTGGCTCATTTTGGGCGGAATGAGCGATGCTCAACGCGCATATCTGACCACTTTGGAGCGGCAAGGCCGGCTCGACGATGCTACGCTTGCAAGCGCGGCGTTCGCCATTCGGCGTGCGCAACCGCCGTGAGGGGGATGGTAAGTTTCGGCTTAAGGATTCGGACACAGCGCGTTGCTCGGAGCATGGCAGCGGAGAGCTCCAAGGGGTGGGGGTGGTGCAATCACTACCGTTTCGTCGCGTCTCGGACCGGTACCACTGTCACTCAGGGATTTTTTTCTCATATGCGAAGATTTTTGGCCCATTCGGCATTTCCTACCAACGGGCTTCGAGCGATCTCGACATCACGCTACTTGCCCGACAACAGAATCACAACGAACTCAGTGTGTTGTCGGTATTCGGCCGGATCGGCTAGCTCGTTGCTCGCACGCTCTTCATTATGCGGCTCGTTTTCGAAGTATTATTTTTCCGAG
>NZ_SSNA01000171.1 GCF_004799445.1 Bradyrhizobium sp. | reverse complement strand
GCCAGGAGCGTCGCGGCGATCGCGCCGTACATCCATCGGCGCGGCCGCCGCACCAGGCGCTCGATCTCAAGCCGCTTCGGCACCGCCTCGTCGGCGACCGAGTCGTAGCGCGCGTGCAGCGCCTCCGCCATCGCGCGCCATGACCGCACCCGCTCGGCATCCTCGGCATGCGCCGCGAGCCAGGCCTCGACGTCGCCGCGGCGTTCCGCCGGCAACTCATTGTCGATGTAGGCATGAAGCTCGTCTTCGGTGACGGGAATCTCTGGGTCGCTCATGGTCGTTGTCTCTTCTTCGTCGAAATCATCCCGGTGTTGTTCCGCCCTGCAACGGCAGGCGCGGGGAAGAACCGCCGTCGCCGCGATATGGTTTCCCCAAAATACCCTTGCATGAAACAGCCTTGCATCAAGTTTGCCATCATTTCACCCGCCGCAACGCGGGACGCTCGCCCTCAAGCACGGCTCGCACATGGGCGCGCGCGCGCGCCAGCCGCGACATCACCGTGCCGATCGGCACGCCCTGAATGTCGGCGACCTCGCGATAGCTCAATCCTTCCAGCATCACCAGCAGCAGCACCGCGCGCTGCTCCTCGACCAGCGTGGCCAGCGCGCGCGCGATGTCGCGGCTTTCGGCTTCGGTGCCGCTGGCGTCGGGATTGTTCTCCAGCAGCGGAATGAATTGCGGCCGCCGGGCCAGCGATCGCCGCCTGTTCTTGTTGAGGTTGGTCAGGATGGTGTAGAGCCAGCTCCTGACGTCGCCGCCGAGAAACAGCCGTTCCGAACGCAACGCCCGCACCAGCGTGTCCTGCACCAGATCGTCGGCTGTGTCGGCATCGCGCGTGAGCGCACGCGCATACCGGCGCAGCGCCGGAATCATGGCTTCGACACTTTCGCGAAACGCGGTCATCAGGCTCGGTCCCAGGTTTGTCCGCAGGCGTTCAATATCGGTGATTTGAATGCCTCAGATAAACTAACACCAATATGGAGCGGCTATTCCGCGCGTTAAGGTTGCGGGGGCCAACCAAGCCGGGGCGGATGGGGGCTGTACCGGCCGCAGGCGCTGGTGTACCTCCAAACCTGAATGAGATCGATTGGAAACCGGATGGCGCAGAATTCAGATCTGATGCAGGGCAAGCGCGGGGTAATCCTCGGCGTTGCCAACAACCGCTCGATCGCCTGGGGCATCGCCCGGGCCTGCCATGCGGCGGGCGCGGAAATCGCGCTGACCTGGCAGGGCGACGCGCTGAAAAAGCGGGTCGAGCCGCTGGCGAAGGAACTCGACGGCCTCCTGCTCGGGCATTGCGACGTCACCGATCCCTCGAGCATCGACGCGGTGTTCGAGGTGCTGAAGGAGAAATGGGGCAAGATCGATTTCGTGGTGCACGCGATCGCCTTTTCCGACAAGGATCAGCTCGACGGCCGTTACCTGGAGACCACCGCGGATAATTTTTCCAAAACCATGCTGATCAGCTGCTACTCGCTGACCGCGATCGCGCAGCGCGCCGAAAAGCTTCTGGTCGACGGCGGCTCGATCGTGACGCTGACTTATTACGGCGCCGAGAAATGGATGCCGCATTACAACGTGATGGGGGTTGCGAAAGCGGCGCTGGAGGCGAGCGTGCGCTATCTCGCCGCCGATCTCGGCGAGAAGAACATCCGCGTCAACGCCATCTCGGCGGGACCGATCAAGACGCTGGCCGCGTCCGGCATCGGCGATTTCCGCTACATCCTGAAATGGAACGAATACAACGCGCCGCTGCGCCGCACCGTGACAACGGAGGAAGTCGGCGACAGCGCGCTGTATCTGTTGTCCGACATGTCGCGCGGCGTCACCGGCGAGGTGCACCATGTGGATTCCGGCTATCACGTCGTCGGCATGAAGCGGCCGGATGCGCCGGATATTTCGCTCAGCAATTCCCTGAGCAAGGAATAACCGCAGCCACGATGCCCGCGCCGACCATCTACTACATTCGCCACGGCGAAACCGAGTGGAATGCGGTAGGCCGGCTGCAGGGCGTGCAGGATATTCCGCTCAACGATATCGGCCGCAGCCAGGCAGCCGGCGCGGGCCGCATCCTCGCCGATCTCTGGGCGCGCGACGGGCGCAGCGCGGCGTCGCCTGGGTTCGTCGCCAGTCCGCTCGGCCGGGCGCGGCAGACCATGGAACTGGTGCGTGGCACCTTGAGGCTGCCACTTGCGGGGTACGCGATCGACGACCGGTTGCGCGAGATCGGCTACGGCCAATGGGAGGGCTCGACGCTGGCGCAGGCGCAACTCGCCGATCCCAAGGTGTTCGCGGCCCGCCAGAGCGACAAATGGACGGTGTCGCCGCCGGGCGGCGAGAGCTATGTTTCGGTGCAGGCGCGGATGAGCGAGTGGTACCAGCAACTGACGGGTGACACCGTCGCGGTGGCCCATGGCGGCACCGCGCGGGCGCTGATGGTGGCGCTCGGCTTCGAGACTCCGGAAAGCGCCGCGGATCTGATGATCGAGCAGGGCGCGGTCTACGTGTTCGGCGATGGCGGGTTGAGGAAATATAGTTAAGCGCTCCCTGAAGCTCGTTTCTTTTCCCTCTCCCGCTTGCGGGGGAGGGCCAGGGTGGGGGCAGCCGCGAACACCGGCGCCACAGCCGTTCCCCCACCCCATCCCTCCCCCGCAAGCGGGAGAGGGGGTGCACCATCTATGCCGCGCCAGCGTGGTTAGCTCAGGTCATTTGACCCCCCGGACCGCCCGCGTTACGACATTGGGCGATCCAGCGATTTCCGAGACTTTAAAAATGTCCTTCAACAGCTTCGGCCACATGTTTCGGGTCACGACCTTTGGCGAAAGCCATGGGGTTGCGATCGGCTGCGTGGTCGATGGCTGCCCGCCGCTGATCGCGCTGACCAATGAGGACATTCAGCACGATCTCGATCGCCGCCGTCCCGGCCAATCGCGCTTCACCACGCAGCGGCAGGAAGCCGACGCGGTGAAAATCCTCTCCGGCGTGATGGCGCACCCGGAGACCGGGGTGCAGGTCACGACCGGGACGCCGATCGCGCTGTTGATCGAGAACACCGACCAGCGCTCGAAGGACTATTCCGACATCAAGGACAAGTTTCGCCCCGGCCACGCCGATTACACCTATGAGGCCAAATACGGTCTGCGCGACTATCGCGGCGGCGGGCGTTCCTCGGCGCGGGAGACCGCCACGCGGGTCGCCGCCGGCGCGATCGCGCGCAAGATCCTGCCCGGCATCACCGTGCGCGCTGCGCTGGTGCAGATGGGCCCGCACCGGATCGACCGCGCCAAATGGGACTGGGCTGAGATCGCGCGCAACCCGTTCTTCTGCCCCGACAAGGACAGAGCCGCGTTCTTTGAGGACTATCTCGACGGCATCCGCAAGAAGGGATCCTCGATCGGCGCGGTGATCGAGGTGATTGCCGAAGGCGTGCCGGCGGGACTGGGCGCGCCGATCTACGCCAAGCTCGACGCGGATCTGGCCGCTGCCATGATGAGCATCAACGCGGTGAAGGGTGTCGAGATCGGCGCCGGCTTTGGCGCGGCCGAATTGTCGGGCGAGGAGAACGCCGACGAGATGCGAATGGGCAACCAGGGCGTCAGTTTTCTTTCCAATCATGCCGGCGGCATTCTGGGCGGCATCTCCACCGGTCAGCCGGTGGTGGCGCGCTTTGCGGTGAAGCCGACTTCGTCGATCCTGTCGCCGCGCCGCACTGTGGATCGTAAAGGCGGCGAGACCGACATCACGACCAAGGGCCGCCACGACCCCTGCGTCGGGATTCGCGCGGTGCCCGTCGGCGAAGCCATGATGGCCTGCGTGCTCGCCGATCATTTACTGCGCCACCGCGGGCAGGTAGGGGGCTGATCCGGCTGCCGACAGGGTCACCAAATTGGCGGATTACGCCTTCGGCTCAATCAGCCCTACGGGCTGGTCGCAACCGTCTGCTCAAGCTGTGGCAAACTCCCCTCGCGCTGAACTTCCGCGCATCGTCGACCGCGGCCGTAACTTGGCCGGTTCCTATCCGTCACCGCCTGTCGCCGAGGCGTGACTAGGCGACAGAATTGACATTTGCTGTCGGGGGCGATGTATCGGTCGCGGTCTTGTTGTAGGCACTGGCGGCAGCCGCCGGATATGTCGCCAGATTTGCGACGAGTTGTTCCATCACGTTGACCATTTGATCGCTAGAGGCGCCGCTGCCGGCGGCCCCTGTCCCTCCGCTTGCTTCATCGATGTGATATACCTCGGCGGAATACCCGTTCGGCAACCCGACATCAATTCCATCCATCGACTGGCCTGGCGCCAGATTGCCGTTAGACGGGAAGCTTTCCGGATTCGCTGGTGCCGCGCCATTTCCTGTAGCCTTGGCAAAGGCGGCGACAAGCTGCTCGACCGCCTGGAGCATCTGAGCCGAAGAGTCGCTGGCATTCGAGGTCAGTGTCGTCGCGGCCTGTGCTTGCCCGGGGGCCTCGGAAATCCGGAAAACTCCGACGGAAAAACCATTCGGCAGATTGACCTGAATTCCATCAACGGAAGAGTTGGCGCCTGACGCCGAAGGGTTGCTTGGCGAATTCCCCGATGCATCGGTTGGGCTGAAATCGCTTTGGGCCTGGGGTAACGCGATTGCGGGCGATCGCCATTGGGCGCTGTTTGAAAATCCTGTTGCGCCACCTATACTGATACTCATTTCGGTGCTCCATCTACTGCCGTGCGCCAGGCTAAGCAAACTTGATGCCATCGCAAATGGGGGTATGCACATCTGTTTGCTGACCGGAATCATCAGCCCATTAGCGTTCGATATGTCCTGTGCGACTTCGCTTGCTTAGCTTGGTGCGTCTGGCTCCAGGCAGGAACTGCCGGGTAGGAAGTTTCTGCTCGGTCCAGAGCCATTGCGGACCCCTCGTCGCGTTCGATGTGCGCAGACCGAGGCCGCTCGAACCGGCAGGCTGTTAGCGAGTGCGATTTGCCAAACCGTGGCGTATAATTAAATGCACTGTCACGGTAATTGCGTAATTGGGCAGGTCGGCGGGTAGACCGGACGTTGGGCGTTGCAGCGTTGATGTCTGCCAATGGACCGGGAACGAGTATCGGCAATGGGCCAATGTTGCAGATGCAAAACCGGATTTCGCCGCTGTCAAAGCCATGGCTGAGCGAATACGATGCGGACCTCGGGAACGCGGGGGCATCCATCAGCCGAATTTTTTCAGGGCTTTTGGGTGACGCGGCGGCTGGGACGGTGCCGGGGGTGAGGTGATAGTGACCGACGCGAAGCCAGGTGGGGAGGGCATGGCCGGCCGCGTGCAGAACGCATTGCCCTGGAGCGGGCAGATCCGACGATTGGCGCGCACCAATGTCTATGATATCGCGACCTTGGTCCTGATCGCCGCGCTTATTGTCGTCGCGTTTTGCACGTTCAAGGACTACGCGATCTCCAACGACGAAGGCGTTCAGCATCACTACGGCGAATTGATCATCGCTTATTACACCAGCGGCTTTGCCGACCAGGGCCTGTTCAAATTCCAGAACCTTTATCTCTATGGCGGTCTGTTCGATATCATCGCCGTCATCCTCAGCCATCTGGTCCCGATCGATCCCTATGATCTGCGCCATATCCTGTGTGCGCTGATCGGCATAGGCGGGATCGGTGCCGCAGCTGTGACAGCGCGATTGATCGCGGGGCCGCGCGCAGCCCTGATGACCGCGATTGCATTGAGCGTTTGCGGTGCGTGGTACGGCACCATGTTCAACCACACCAAGGATATTCCGTTCGCCGCCGCCATGATGGGCGCGACCTTTTTCCTGATCCGCGCCGCGCGCCGCATGCCGTCGCCCCGCATCGGCGACGTCGCAGCGTTCGGCCTCCTCGCTGGAGCGGCACTCGGTATTCGGGTTCTTGGTCTGCTGCTGGTGATCTACGCCGGCATCGCCATCGCCCTGTATCTGCCTTGGCGGGGGCAGGGGCGGCGGCGCTTCGCCATCGGTTCACTGTCAGGGCTGCTGCCGGCGCTGTTGCTCGCCTATGTGATCATGATCCTGGCCTGGCCGTGGGCGGCGGTGGCGCCGCTCAATCCGGTCCGCGGCTTGCTCTCGTTCGCCGAGTTTCAGTACGGCATCCGCACGGTCGTCGACGGTCAGGTCTACGAAATGGCGAAGGTGCCGCGCCTATATGTGCCGATCTACATTTTGATCCGCATGCCGCTGCTGGTGCTGTTCGGCGCGGCGCTGGCGATGACGGTCGCGCTGTTGCCGCGCCTCGCCACCGGTTCGACGCAGCTGCCGCGCCGCGATATCGTCATGGTTGCGCTGACGGTGATTGTTCCACTGGTCTGCCAAGTGATCTTCCACGGCCCGGCCTTCACCGGAATGCGCCATTTCCTGTTCGTGGTTCCCGCGCTGGCCGTCCTTGCCGGCATTGGCCTCGACGCCGCCGTGACGGCGCTCGCGACGCGCGGTCGCCTGGTAGCCTCCGGCGCGCTCGCGGTCGTAGCCGCAGGCTTGTTGTGGGATGCGGGCACCCTGGTCAGGCTGCACCCATACGAATACCTGTTCTATAATCGTGTGGTCGGAGGGCTTGAGGGGGCATCGCGGCGCTACGACCTCGACTATTGGTTCAGCAGCATGCCCGAGGCCCTGAATCTGCTCGAAACCTATCTGCGCCGTTCCGAGCCCGCGGATGCCGGCAAGCCAACGCAGGTCTATTCCGTCGCGGTCTGCGGCGAACGCCTTCCGTTCGAGAAGACGGTGACGCTTCCGCAGCTGCGCTGGGACTTCAAGGCGCAATGGGACCAGTCCGAATTCTTCATCGCGCCGACCCACATGAATTGCGACGGCGATCTTGACGGGGAGATCATCGGCACCGTCAAACGGCTTGGCATCGCCATCGCCTACGTCAAGGACCGGCGCAAGCTGATCCGTCCCACCGCGACGGCGGCGCGCTGAGCGTGGCTGCGGTCGCTGCCGGCACAACCTTCGAACAGGGCATCGTCAACCCCCTCCCACGAGGTCGGCGTTACCGCCAAGCCCCCTTCGCCAGAACGCGCTGTCGCGATCGGAGCGTTTGTACCAGGTATTGAGCCACGCCACGGCGGTCATCACCAGGGTTCCGCAAATGGCGGCGACGAAATGCAGGCCGAGGCCCGCGGCAGTCTCGCTGAGCACGAAATATCCGACGAACGCCAGGAACACGCCGAGGCAGAAAATTTCCAGCGAATGCTGCCCGCACAGGATCAAGGGCCATAGCCAGCGCGATTTCAATCCGGGCCAGCCATTGGGCACCAATCGCACCGTGATCGCAGCCAGCGCCAGGAAGTGCGCGAATCTGAGAATATCGAGATCGGTCTTGCTGATGGGATAGATGAATTGCTCGACCCGGCGCGGCATCAAAAAGCTGAGTTGAGGAAAATACCACGTCATCGTGACGAAGAACGCCGCCAGCAGATAGGCAATCGCAATCCACTGCGTGATCGGCGACAAAACAAACCGCGACATTCGCCGCGCGCCGCCGAGCGCGCACCAGGCGCCGAATACGAACAATAGCTGCCAAAAGAACGGATTGAAGGCCCAGAAGCCGTTCGGATAGGACGTCAGATGAAGATCATACTTCCAGGCCATCACATAGAGCGCGACCGACAGGGCCATCGTGACGTCGGCGCGCCACTGCATCAGTCGCAGGATCCAGGGCAGGAAAAACATCAGCACCACATAGAGCGGCAACACGTCCATGTTCAGGAGGCGAAATCTCAGAAGCAGCGCCTGGACGATGGCGACGTCGGGGTGCTTGAGAAAATCGTTGACGCCCATTTCATCCGAGTACAGCGGGTTGTTGAAACTTCTGGCGGCATAAACGATTTCCGCAAAGAAGATCGTGAACAGGAACACATTGGCCACGTAGATCTGCCAGACCCGCCTCAGGATCCGCGCCGTCGCGATCACGAAGCCGGACTCGCGCATGGCGCGGCCGTAAACGAACGCGGCGGTATAGCCGGAGATGAAGATGAAAATCTCGGCTGCGTCGCTGAATCCGTAACTGCGGATCGTGAACCAGGTCAGAATATCGGGGGACATGTGATCGATGAAGATCAGCCACAGCGCCAGGCCGCGGAACAGGTCGATCCGCAACTCCCGCTCACTCGCGGGAAGCGAAACAGCCGGCGCCAAGACGGCCGCGGGGGCGGGTCTCGCGCGGTCCTGTCCGCCAGCGCCGGCAAGCGGTGGTGCGGCAATTCCATCAGCAGTCGACACTATTAGCCCCTGGCGAAGATCGGAAGTACGCGCTCAAGCCCACGAACGATAGTACAGGGCCGCGCGCGAGTTTGCTATTGGGGCACCTCCGGGCCGTTGTGGCTGTTTTTCCGTTCCCTCGCCCCTGGGGAGGGCAGGCCGGGGATAGCCGCAAACGCCGGGCCCGCGAACGTCCCTTCTTGGTGCAACTTGGATGCTTCAATCGAGGATCGGTTACTTGGCTAATGCTCACGATGGCAGGTTGGAAGCGCCATCAGCCGCGGGGCCCGGCATCCACGGCCATGCCGTTGTGGCTCCGAACCGCCGCGCCTTGACGTTTTCGCCACTTGCGCCGCAAATGCGCAGGCCATGAACGTGACGGACCTGCAGAAATTGACCGACTGGCTGATCGACGGCGCCAGGTCCGCGCCCAATCCGCCGCGGATGATGGCGGAAACCTGCGAGCGGCTGGCTGCGGCCGGCCTGCCGCTCTGGCGCGTCGGCATTTTCGTTCGCACGTTGCATCCCGACATCATCGGCCGCAATTTCATCTGGCGCCCGGGCGCCGAGGTCGTCGCCGGCACCGCGAGCTATGACATGCTGGATTCGCCGGAATACCAGAGCAGCCCGCTGGCGATCGTGTTCAATGAGGGGCGGGAAGTCAGATCTCTGATCGACGGTCCCGAGAGCATGCGCTTCCCGTTCTTTGACGACTTGCGCGCCGAGGGCGTGACCGACTATGTCGCGCTGCCCCTTCATCAAATCGATGGCTCGGTTCACGCCTCGAGCTGGACCACCAGGCAGCCTGGCGGCTTCACCGATGAACAACTCGACGGTCTGCGGTCGCTCATACCGCCGCTTTCCCGGGTCATCGAAATCACCCGCATGCACCGCACCGCTTCGAACTTGCTTGACATCTATGTCGGCAACCGCGCCGGCGGCCGGATTCTGGGCGGGCAGATCCGCCGCGGCCACACCGACACGATGCATGCCGCGATCTGGCTGTCGGACCTGCGCGGTTTCACCGCGCTGTCAGACCGGCTCCCGGCCGAGACTGTGGTGGACATCCTCAATCTCTACTTTGACTGCCAGGTGTCGGCGATCAGGACCCATGGCGGGGAAGTCCTGAAGTTCATGGGCGACGGCCTGCTTGCGGTGTTCCCAATCGACGAGTATGTCGGCGATATCAGCCAGGTCTGTTCCGACGTGCTGGAAGCTGCCCGCGAGTCGCGCGCCAATGTCGAGGCGATGCACTTTCCGATTGGTGAAACCATCGAGCGGTTCCGCTTCGGCGTCGCATTGCACGTCGGAAAGATTCTCTACGGCAATATCGGCGGCGGCAACCGGCTCGACTTCACCTGCATCGGGCCCGCCGTCAATCTTGCCGCGCGGCTGGAAAAGATCGCGGGCCGCCTGCATCGCACGGTGGTGGCGTCGGCGGCATTTGCTCAGATCTGCGCCGGCGGCTGGAGCGATCTGGGCGAGTTTCCGATCGCCGGATTCTCAAAGGCCGAGCGCGTCTATGGTCTGGCGGATGAGGCGCCTGACGCTGAAGCGCCCCGGATATAGGATTGCTTCAAGCCGTAGGTCAGGATCAGCAACGTTACCCATAGGCGCAGTGTTGCGAAACTGAAGATGAAGACGAAATAGATCAGGTTCTTGATCTGCTGGCTGGACGAGGAAGTTTGCCAGAAGCTCCAGATCGCGCCGCGGACATATCCCTGCCCCCAGCCCAGGACGATGTAAACGAGGCCGAGTGCCACCATGGCAGAGCCGATCCAGAGGCTGCGCCGCGCGAGGGCTTTGGCTGCTCGGAACAGGCTGACTGCGCCATCGTTGCACTCGGCGTCGACGATCATGAGCAATATCAGCGCTGCAATCGCGGCACTCCAGAACTTTCCAGGGTCGGTGAGCTGATCAAATGCCATTCCGTCGAGCCCAAGCATGAAAAGGGGAGCCAATGATCCACAACCCGCCGCCAACACAGTGCATGAGGTCGCAAACATCAGGATTCCGATCCGCCACACGATAGCGAACGACAGTCTGATCTGTTCGGCGAAGTCGAGCGCGCCTACATTGGTCCGGCCGCCTGCCAATTCGATGGAGCGTTGCGTTGCCACGAAGAAGGCATGCACGACCGCGATGCAAGCCACTCCGACCGCCGGCAAGGCCAGCGGGCCGCCACGGGAAGCGATCAAACGCATCACCGCGGCCAGCGCAAGCCATGGTACCGTTTCCAGGAAGCGCAGCGGCCCGAACGAAAGTTCTGGCAGCGATAGCAACCGGTGCTGTTCGTGAAGAGAGTTTGGCATGGCAGCAAAGTGCCGACCGAAACTGAAGCTTCCATGGGAGCGTTGTGTAAAATTGAAAGCAACCGGCTCTGAAGACCGTGCTATTCCTCCGGCTCGGTGGTGAACAGCAGCGGGTAGCCCTTGGCGCGGCCGGCGTCGGTGGCGCGCGTCGCCTTGGTCTCGGCCACGTCCCTGGTGAATACCGCAACCACGCATACGCCGCGCCGGTGCGCGGTGATCATGACCTTGTGGGCCTGGTCCTCGGTCATGCGGAATTCCGCCTTCAGGACCGTGACCACGAACTCGCGCGGCGTGAAGTCGTCGTTGACGAGGATGACCTTGTGCAGCCGCGGCCGTTCGGTCTGGGTCTTGACCCTGGTCTTCGGCTTGGTGACGGTGTCGATCATTCCGGCCAGCACCTCCTGACGTTTCGCCGCTGTCGTTTGAAATTTGATCCGTCATTCCGGGGCGATGCGAAGCATCGAACTCCGATGTGCAATTGCACATCGGAGAATCTCGAGATTCCCCGATGCGCAATTGCGCATCTGCGGTCTGGTCCTTCGGACCATCCCGGAATGACAGAGTAGGAGAATACAACCTCCTGGCCCGCGGTGGAACCAGCCGATTCAGGATGGCATCATTGCAGCGGCGGCGCCGTGTGCAGATAGGCGATGATGTCGGCCAGATCGGCCGGCTTCAGCCCCGCGTAAAAAGCGTAGGCCATCGGTGGCTTGAGCATCCGCCCGTCGCGGGCCACGCCATGGGTGATGGCGCGGGCAATGTCCTGATCGGTCCAGGCGCCGATGCCGGAGGCCCTATCGGAAGTGATGTTGCTGGCGGTGGTCCCCGGCGTTCCCTCCGGCGAGCCTTCGCGCGGCGGGAACACCCTGCCGCCGCGGCCGAGGCCCGTCTTGAAATCCGAAACGCCCCGCGACCAGGCCGAATGGCACTCCATGCAATGGCCGATGGTGACCAGATAGGCTCCCCGCCTCACCGGATCCTTGAACATGGTCTTGCTGAAGCCGGCCTCGGCATCGGGATAGGGATCGCGGCGCACCGTGGCCTTGTAGACGGGACCGGGGACTTCGTAGCGGGCCGGCTTGACGGTGTGCAGGTAGGCGACGATGGCGTCGAGATCGTCCGGCAGCAGGGCCTTGTAGAAATTGGCCGGCATGATTGCCGCCAGCGCCACGCCGGCGAGGCGGCCATGGTCCGGCCGCACGCCCTCGACCAGCGCGCGCTTGACCTCGGCATCGCTCCAGCTTCCGATTCCGGTCTCGCGGTCGGGCGTGATATTAGGGGCGGTGGCGACGAAGCCGGGCGTGTTGAAGGTCAGGCCGCCGGAAAATGCCTTCTCCTTGATCATCTGGCCGTTGGCGTCGCGTGGCGAGTGGCAGTTGCCGCAGGCCATGATGGTGTTGACCAGATAATCGCCGCGTTCGGCCGCGGATTCGGCCATTGCGGCGTCAACGAAGCCAAGCAGCCACACGCAGCCCACGACGCAGAATCGAAACATGATACCCCCCGGTTTTGACGCGCGCTGTATGCCATGAGAATCCGCTGCCGCAAAACTGGCGACTTTGGCGGGAGGGAAAGAAAAGGCGCGCAAGATTGAGGCAGCCGACTAACTTGAATGTGAATGTCGAAGCGTGTTCCCGCTTTTCGCCGGCCGCGCGGCGTGTCAACATCGCGATGTTCGACGGGAGGGCCGCTGATGCGCTGGTATGTCTCGATCGGGGCGGTGCTGGTCGCGGGCGCGATCGCTGGCGGTGATGTCGCGGGCGTGGCGGCGCCGAACCCGGCTAATCAACCGGGCTCGCGACTGGCGGACAAGGACACCGCGCCCTCGGTCGACGTCGAACTCGTGCTTGCGGTCGATGTCTCCTATTCGATGGATATGGACGAGCTTGCGATCCAGCGCGAGGGTTACGCGCAGGCGATCGTCTCGAAGGAATTCCTGCAGGCGCTGAAGAGCCTTCCGAACGGCAAGATTTCGGTGACCTATTTCGAATGGGCGGCCTCGAGCGATCAGAAGATCATCATCCCCTGGCGGGTGATCGACGGCCCGGAAACCGCGGACGCGGTCGCCGGGGAGATCCTGAAAACGCCAATCCGCCGCGCCTCCCGCACCTCGATTTCGGGTGCGATCTATTTCGCGATGCCGCTGTTCGACGCCAATCCGTATCGGGGCCTGCGGCGCGTCATCGATATTTCCGGCGATGGCCCCAACAACAACGGTGCGCCCGTGGTTGGCGCGCGCGACGAGGCGCTGGCCAAGGGGATCACCATCAACGGCCTGCCGATCATGGTGAAGGAGCCGTCCTACTCGACCATGGATATCGAGAATCTCGACTGGTATTACGAGGATTGCGTGATCGGGGGGCCGGGTTCGTTCGTGGTGTCGATCAAGGATCGCGACAAGTTCAAGGAGGCGATCCGCACCAAGCTCCTGCTCGAAGTCGCCGGCCGCACGCCGGAGCGACGGATCGTCCCGGTGGCCGAGAAGGAGCCTCGCGTATCCTGCATGATCGGCGAGAAGATCTGGCAGGACAGGTGGGGGCGGTAGAGGTTCTGTGTTCTGCGGCCTGCTCCCTCTTAACCTCCCCTGGAGGGGGAGGGTCGGCTGACATTGAGCGCAGCGAAATGTCAGGCGGGGTGGGGTGATCTCTCAGCTCGGGCACTGTTCGAGCGGAGAGACCGTCACCCCACCCCGCCGCTCATTTCATTCGCGCCGACCCTCCCCCTCCAGGG
>NZ_SSNA01000170.1 GCF_004799445.1 Bradyrhizobium sp. | reverse complement strand
CCCTCAATAGCACTCTAAGGAATGAGTTGTACTCAATCATAGGCAAGGGCTTTTGGGAGGAATATCAAGAAAAAGACTTAGATGCGATACGATCGAAGATTAATGAGCTTCGAAATCATTTTGTGCACTCTCGATTTACGGACAAATTTGCACATCACCTCCGTCATAGTCTTAGCGAGTGGGACAAGAACTACTATGTGAAAGACAGGCCTGATGTAAGTGATGCGAATTACGATGTCCTAAAGCGCTTGTACGAATACATCGTTCAATTGAATCCGGATGTGGCGAAAGACGACCCGTATCTACATAGAGTAGGGGCGGCGCCATCCGAGAGTTTTGCAAAGGTAAAGCACGCCATTCCGATGCTTTCTTTGCAGAACGCGTTTTCAACTGAAGATGTGATTGAGTTTGTTGGCCGGGTGCGTCGCTTTTTAATGCTTCCAGACCATCAAGTGGTTGAGTTCTCCGCAGAGCCGAAGATTGATGGGCTTTCATTATCTTTGCGTTATGAGAAGGGTCATCTCACGAAGGCCGCAACTCGTGGCGATGGATTTGAAGGCGAAGATGTTACCCTAAATGTTCTAGCAATTAGAAATGTACCTCGAAGGCTGAAGGTAAATAGGATACCTGACGTTTGCGAGGTGCGCGGGGAAATTTTTATGACTAAGCGCAATTTTTTAGCGCTTAACAAACGACAGCTAGCTGCGGGTGATCAGGTATTTGCCAACCCGCGCAATTCGGCCGCTGGCTCTTTGCGGCAGAAGGACCCGGCAGTTACGGCGTCACGCCCCCTCGGTTTCTTTGCTTATGCCTGGGGCGAGATGAGTGAGATGGCGGCCGAGACCCAATCCGGCATGATCGAATGGTTGGACGCTTGTGGCTTCAATACCAATCCGCTGATGAAGATTTGTCGAAGTGTAGAAGAATTGCTTGCCTTTCACCGCAAGATTGAGGCGCAACGCGCAAAGCTCGATTACGACATCGACGGCGTCGTCTACAAAGTTGATCGTCTTGATTGGCAGGAGCGTCTGGGCTTCGTTTCGCGAAGCCCACGCTGGGCCATTGCACACAAGTTTGCTGCAGAACGGGCGATCACTATTCTCAAAGGCATCGACATCCAGGTCGGTCGAACCGGCACGCTGACGCCGGTTGCGCGCCTCGCTGCGGTGACCGTGGGCGGCGTGGTGGTGCAAAACGCGACGTTGCACAATGAGGATTACATCAAAGGCATCGGTGGCGACGGCGAAAAACTGCGCGAAGGTCGCGACATTCGTATTGGCGATACCGTCATCGTCCAACGGGCGGGCGACGTTATTCCGCAGGTTGTGGATGTTGTGCTGGAGAAGCGACCGAGGGGCTCTGAAAGCTATATTTTTCCTACCAAATGCCCCTGTCACCTCCACACTCGTGTGCTGCGCGAGGAAACGGCGACCGGCGAGGAGGGGTCCCGGACCCGTTGTACCGGCGAGTTTGCCTGCCCGTTCCAAAAGATCGAGCACCTGAAACTGTTCGTGTCGCGGCGGGCGTTCGACATCGATGGCCTCGGCGAAAGGCAGCTTCAGCATTTCTTTGACCAGGGCTGGGTGAAGGAGCCCGCCGACATTTTTACGCTGCCAAAGCGCAACAAAGGTCTCAAACTCGAAAATGTCGAAGGCTATGGGGAGACCTCGGTCCGCAACCTTTTTGCCGCGATTGAGAGCCGCCGGCGCATATCGCTAGAACGTTTCATC
Organism: Bradyrhizobium sp.; assembly: GCF_004799445.1. Lineage (GTDB taxonomy): Bacteria > Pseudomonadota > Alphaproteobacteria > Rhizobiales > Xanthobacteraceae > Bradyrhizobium. Next base: position 117,915 of record NZ_SSNA01000170.1, on the reverse strand, counting down.
TACGCGCTCGGGATGCGCCAAGTTGGCGAGACCACGGCGCTGGCTCTCGCGCGCGGCTACGGCTCTTGGGAGGCCTTCCACGACGCTTGTCTGAGGGTCGCCAAGGGCGAGGAAGAGGCGATTGCCGAGATGGACGCACTGGACCAGATCGGCGACACCGTCATTCAAAGCGTGGCCGCCTATTTCGGCGAGAGCCATAACCGCGGCATCGTCGAGCGGCTGGTCAAGGAGCTCGACGAAATCATTGATGCCGAAAAACCAAAGAGCAATGCGTTCGTCTCTGGCAAGATTGTAGTCTTCTCGGGCTCACTCGAGAGGATGACGCGCGATGAGGCGAAGGCCAATGCGGAGCGTCTTGGTGCCAAGGCGGCGAGTTCTGTGTCGAAGAAGACGGACTATCTCATCGCAGGCCCGGGCGCTGGATCGAAACTGACAGACGCCAAAAAGTATGGCGTGACAGTGCTAACCGAAGACGAGTGGCTGAAGCTGATTGGCGAATAGGTGGCTGTCCCACAATCATTATTGCGGCGTAGGAGTGGGTGCATGTCGCACAAGCATATTGAAGATGTTCTTGCTTTGATCTTTGAGGGAATAGGATTGCTCCAAACTGAATTCTCTCATCGGCGATTTACGATTGACGGGCGATTGGTCGGCGACATCGGCGAAATAATCGCGGCGACAGAATTTGACATTGAATTGGATAACGTAAGTAGAGCGGTTCACGATGCTAGGACGTCCGGTGGCCGTCAGGTTCAGATAAAGGCGACTTTCCAGGAACACTTGACGTTCAAAACGACCCCCGAATTGTATCTGGGCTTTAAGCTCTTTAGAGACGGGACCCACGAAGTCATATTCAACGGCCCTGGTCAGATCATTTTTGATTGTTATGCGAGCCGTGCTGGCATCGGAGAAAGGTTGCTTCGCTTTCCCAATTCGATGCTCAAGCGGCTATCGGCCGGCGTTCCCGATGACCTTCGGGTACAAAAGCGAGCGTGAACGGATCGGGATCCTCTACAACATGCCGGTTCCCGCCCCCGCCTTCTCGATCCGTTTCTCACCCACCACCATGTTCCGGCACGGCATCAAGAAGATCGTCGCCGAGGCGCACGCGATTGACTGCGAAGATTGCCGCCAAAGCAAGGCGCGCGAGCTTGGCGTTGCCGTCCTTGCTGAGAACGAATGGCTGCGGCTAACTCAGGCGTGACAGCTCCATCGCTTTCCCGGATGCGGTCAAGTGCGATCTTCCGCCAGCATTTCTCGAATTCGAACGTCGAGCGCTTGCAGTAATCCAACGCCCAATCCGCCATGCTCTCTCAAGATTTCGGCGCTGAGACCAGTTTCAAAAGGTAAAGTTGCCTGTCGTTGACGACCAAGCGTCGATAATTCGCTTCGGTCAACGTTCATCATCAGGAAGTCCGTGGCCGAACCTGGGTCTGAGAGCACGGGCACTTCGACGCGGGTTTCGATTTCGCTTGGAGCCTGATGGTACAGAAATGCATTGCCCACAAAGTGACGCATCATCCGACCGACGCGGCCCCGAATATTGGCAAAAGAGAAAAAGTCAAAATCCGTTCTGTTTATCTTTTTGTCATAAATGAAAACGTTCGCCGCTGAAGTGTTGACGCCTTCAATGAGAGTTGATGTGCAAATAAGAACCTTTACCTCGCCCTCGTTAAAGAGATGGACGAACAGCTGGCCTAGAGATCGAGGCAGTCGGCCGTGGTGGACCGCAATACCCTTTTCGTTCCCGCGCGCAACCGGCCACTCCGAGTGGTAGTTTTGGCTGATCCACGTACCTAACTCTGGCCCTAAACTCGTGGGGTAATTTATGTCAGCCTGTAATATGGTTTCCATCAATTTCTCAGCGGTTGCCGGCGAGGCCGTGAATACCAGAGAGCTATCATGGCCAACGTTACGTAATCCCTCGCCATGTCCCGGCATCGTACCCCGCACACAAGCCGGTTGTGGGATAGGGCTCCGTGGAATCGCGAAAACGGACCTCCAAAAACGGAGCAGGATACAAAGTGGGCATGCTGCAAGCATCGGTTGAAACCTCTGACCGATCAAGCCGTAACAAGCGTTCGTGCCCATCAAAGTGGTGAGTTGGGGCATAGTAAATTCCTAGGAAGACGGCTGGCGGCGTTAAGCTCAATGGCCGGTGCCAGCCCTAATTATCACTATTAGAACAAAAAGGGAACATTTCTTGCAAGGTTTTGCCTCGCAAGTTTCTTCTGACAACCACGTCACTTTGGAGCTGGTCGGGGGTGAGGCGTCGGCAGCGGCGATGACGAGCTAATGTGAGGCAACACGAAGCGGTCCCTATTGCCCGACGGGCAAATCAGTTCATCTCCGGACTTTATCTGTCCAGTCCTGTTTACAAAAATATTTCGCTTTCGGCGTCGGGCAAATCAAATTTACAACTTGCGCCGTCCTGTCCCACAGGGGGGCGTTGCGCAACGTCACGAACGCGGGGCGAGATGCGGTGGACGCTGATGCGCTTTCGGACGAAGGGCGCTGACGCGTACGGCGAAGTCGTGTGGTCCTGACACCGCGGCGCTGGTGTCAAGTTCTTGCGAAGCAAAACTTCTCAGGGGCGACGGTGGCAAGAAAGCCGTTCACCGGGGAGAGCACGATATAAGCCGTAGAGCCATTGCGCAGGGAAGGCCGGGATGCTCCCGCTGAACCTGTATGCTCGTGTGCGCTTTTGCTTTGTGCATCTGGCACGCGAGACCGCGGGTGCAGCGCGCACCTGGTCTTCCCTGCGCCCTCTGTTCTCGATGAGGGTCAACGAAGATGCAAACCTCGGGCGCAATGCGTCGCGAGATCGCGAAGCTGTCTCTGCACTCAGCGGGCTGTTTGACAAGACAGTTGATGTGCGAAGCGCACGGACGGCCCCTCCGTCATTGCGAGCCAACGGGTCGCGCGAACGCGCGCCCGATGACAGGCTCCGCGAAGCAATCCATGCCGCGGAAGCAATGGATTGCTTCGTCGCTAACGCTCCTCGCAATGACGGGTTACTTTCGAAGCCGCGGCGCCGCGGTGAGCGCCTTGCGCTCACGCCGGGGATACCCCGCTTTCGCGGGGGTATGACGGACAGGGAGCTCACAGCATCCCCGACTCTTCCTCTTCCGCCTGTTCGATCAAGGCCTCGCTGACGATCACGTCGCGGCGCGGGATCAGGAAAACCATGGTCGATGCGCAGGCGATCGACAGAACGACGACCGCGATATTGAGCGGCACCGGGGTCGCAAAATGGCCGCCGAGATAGGCGCCGAATTGCGAGAGCAGCGAGCCGAGTCCCATCTGCAGGAATCCCATCGCGCCCGATGCGGTGCCGGCGGCCTCGGGGCGGACGCTGATGGCGCCGGCCGCCGAGTTCGACATCACGAAGGCATTGGCGAACATCACCAGCATCTGGGTGCCGAACAGCCAAGACGGCGCCTGGTTGAGCCCGGTGAGGCCCCACACGAGGTTCAACAGACTGCCTGCCAATTGCAGCGCGAGCCCGAACCAGATCAGTTTTTCCAGCGAGTGCCGCGGCGCGAACCGCACGCAGAACAAATTGCCGATCAGATAGGCGAATCCCGTGGTCGCGAACCACGCGCCATATTCGGCGCTGGAGCGGCCCATCTGCATCACGACCACATAAGGTCCGCCGCCGGCGAAGGTGAAGATGATCTGCGAGGCCAGCACCTGGCACAGCACGTAGCCGATGAAGGCGCGGCTCGTGACGAGGTGGCCGACATCGCCGCGAAATCCGCCGGCTTCGAGACGATCGCGGCGCGTCTCCGGCAGCGTGACGGCGATCGCCACCGCGATGGCGACGGATGCCGCGGTGATGACGTAGAAGATCGAGCGCCAGCCGAACGCCGTCTCCAGCAGGCCTCCGGTCAGCGGGCTCAGCATCTGCGCGATCATCATCACCGCGATCACCAGGCTGATCATGGAGCTGATGCGTTCGCGGCTGTAGAGATCGCGGATGATGGCGCGGCTCACCACCATGCCGGTGGCGCCGCCCAGCGCCTGCAGGAATCGCGCGGCGATCAGTTGCGGCAGGGTTTCCGCGAAGATGCAGGCGGCGCTCGCCAATACCATCAGGCCGAGACCCGTCAGCAGCACCGGGCGGCGTCCGAACCGGTCCGACAGCGGTCCCATGATGATCTGCGAACAGGCGATGCCGACCATGTAGAGCGACACCGTCATCTGCGCAATCGAGATATCGCGGCCGAACGTGGTGGCAAGCACGGGCAGCGCCGGCACCAGCATATAGAGCGAGATCGGCGCGACGCCGGTCATCGCGACCAGCAGCACCAGCATGAACCGGGATGTCGCGATATCGGTCGGTGTCGCCGCGCCGGGCGGTCTGCCCATCACTCCGTGCATTGAGGTCTGATCCAATCTCTTGATCAGACTCTAGCTATATCCTCCACCGCGAACATGGTTGTTTCGGAATGCGGCTATTCGTTTTTCGGGATGCGTTGGAAGCAGTTGGCCCTGTCATTGCGGAATGGTTCATCGCAGTGCGATCGCTCCGCACACATAGTCGTCATCACCCGCGAAAGCGGGTGATCCAGTATTCCAGAGGCCCCTGTCATAGAACGGAGAAGCCGCAGCGTACTGGATACCCCGCTTTCGCGGGGTATGACGGCTGAGGGGCGGAAGCAGTGCAGCGCCTTGCGCACGCTACAGCGACAGCGGCGCGGTTGCGGCGTCGAGCCACACCTTGGTGGCCTCGTCGACATGGGGGTGGACCGTGTGGCGGACGCGATCATGATAATCGTTGAGCCAGCTCAGTTCATCGCCGGTCAGCATGCTGAGATCGACGAGCCTGCGGTCGATCGGCGCCAGCGTCAGGGTTTCGAAGGCGTTGACCGGCTTCTCGGAACCGGCGACATCGGCGCCGACCACCAGCTCCAAATTCTCTATCCGGATGCCAAAAGCGTTCGTCTTGTAGTAGCCGGGCTCGTTGGAAAGGATCATGCCGCGTCGCAGCGGCGTGGTGCCGAGCTTCGAGATTCGCGCCGGGCCTTCGTGCACCGAGAGATAGCTGCCGACGCCGTGGCCGGTGCCGTGCTCGAAATCGATGCCGGCCTGCCACAGGAATTGTCGCGCCAGCGTGTCGAGCTGCGCGCCGGTGGTGCCGTCGGGAAACAGCGCGCGGGCGATCGCGATATGACCGCGCAACACCCGGGTAAAGCGGTCGCACATTTCCATCGAAGGCTGGCCGATCGCGATGGTGCGGGTGACGTCGGTGGTGCCGTCCTCATATTGCGCGCCGGAATCGATCAGCAGGAGATCGCCCGGCGCGATTCGCCGGTTGCTCTTGCGGGTGACGCGGTAGTGCACGATGGCGCCGTTCGGCCCGGTGCCGGAGATGGTCGGAAACGAGACGTCCTTCAGCGCGCCGGTGTCGCGGCGGAATGTCTCCAGCGCCTCGACGGCGTCGATTTCGGTCAGCGCGCCGGACGGCGCCTCGCGGTCGATGAAGGCGAGGAAGCGCACCAGCGCCACCGCGTCGCGCCGATGCGCGGCCCTGGTGCCTTCGATCTCGGTTGAGTTCTTGACCGCCTTGAGCAGGCTGACCGGGTCATTGCCGCGCAGCGGCTTGCCGCCGGCGGCCGATATCAGCCGGCTCAGGGCGTCGGGGGCGGTCGCGCCGTCGAGGGCTATGCCCGCGCCGCTTCGTGCCAGTTCGGTCAGTTTGAACAGCAGCGTGTCCGGCTCGGCGACGTCGGCCGTGTGCTCGAGATGGTCGCGGGCGCTGTTCGACAGCTTGCGGTGATCGATGAACACGGTGGGGCGGCCGGTTTTCGGCACCAGTGCATAGGACAGGGGCAGCGGCGTATGCGAGACGTCGCCGCCGCGGATGTTGAAGGTCCATGCCACCGCGTGCGAATCCGACAGCACCAGCGCATCGACGCCGAGCTTGTCGATCTCCAGCCCGATCCGCTTCAGCTTTTCGGTTTCGACCTCGCCGGAAAATTGCGGGCCGTGAACCGTGACGGGCGCCAGCGGCGGGGCAGGACGCTCGGTCCACACGGCGTCCAGCGGATTGCCGTCGACCGCGATCAGCTCCGCGCCGGCCTTGGCGCAGGCCGCGGCCAGCCGCTCCGCCGCCGCCGTGGTATGCAGCCAGGGATCGAATCCGAGGCGGTCGCCGGCGACCAGATGCTTCGCCAGCCAGGTCTCGGGCGGCGGATCCACCAACGGTTCGACGCTCCAGGCCTTGGCATCGACCTGCTTTGCCGCCTGCAGCGTATAGCGGCCGTCGACGAACAAGGCGGCCTCCCGGCTCAATATCACGGCGAGGCCGGCGGATCCGGTAAAGCCGGTCAGCCAGGCCAGCCGCTCTTCCGACGGCGCGACATACTCGTTTTGCTGCTGGTCGGCGCGGGGAACCACGAATCCGGTCAAATGGCGCTGCGCCAGCTCCTCGCGAAAGGCGGACAGCCGGGCGGTCAGCGCTATGCCGGTTTCGGGCTCCTCGAATGTCTGGAAAAGGGCTTCGTACATTGTTTATCTGCCTTGACGCGTTTTCTTCACGCGAACCGGTACCACCCCGGATCAAGTCCGAGGGCATGCTTCGCTCGAAAACGCTCTGGCTCGGCTACTTTAGGATCAGGTGGAGAACTCCGCAATCGACGCAAATTGCTTCCGATTTGGCTTTTATTGTGCTTCAATTGCTGCACCTGCGTTAGACGGGTTTGAACGGTTCGCTGGCTAAGGCTGTCGTCAAACAAGATCCGGGGGAAGTCCAGGGGTGTTTCAACTCAGCGACGAGGGGAATCACAATGCCTGCCTTTACGTTTGAGAAGATCTCGCCGCCTAAGCGCCGCGGGCCGATTCCGCCTATCGTCAAGAAGCAGCGCGGCGTCATTGTTCAGATTCTGGATCGCTTCGTCGAGGCGCGCGTCAGGCGCGCGGTGCGCGAGGAAGACGGCGTCGTCGCCCGCCGCAAGCAGAAGCCCTAATTGCCGTCATTCCGGGGCGATGCGAAGCATCGAACCCGGAATCTCGAGATTCTCCGATGTGCAATTGCACATCGTAGTTCGCTCGTTTCACTCGCGCCCCGGAATGACGAGCCAAACTTTCATCCGATGTAGTGAAGCAACAGGCTGCTCCAGCCTTCGATCCGGATGTGCCGTTTCAAAACCAGCCCGCGGGCGCGATAGGCTGATATGACCGCGCTGGCCTGAGGCGGCAACAGCCCCGACAGAATGACCAGCGCGCCAGGCGCCAGATGCCGGGACATCGGCGTTGCCATCTGGCGCAGCGGATTAGCCAGGATATTCGCCAGCACCAGATCGAAAGGCCCGCGGCGCTGGAATTGCGGCGCTGAAAATCCGATGGCCCGGATCGTCTCGACGAGGTCGCCGGTGCCGTTGAGCCGCGCATTCTCGGCCGCGACCCGCACCGAGAGCGGATCGATATCGCTCGCCAGTACCTTGCCGTGCAGCGCCTTCGCCGCCGCGATCGCCAGCACGCCGGTGCCGGTGCCGAGGTCGAGCACCCGCCGAGGGCAGTAGGCCTTCAGCACCTCGTCGAGCAGGATCAGGCAGCCGCGGGTGGTGCCGTGGTGGCCGGTGCCGAACGCCAGCGCCGCCTCGATCTCGATGCCGAGCTTGTTGGGTGGCACTTTTTCGCGGTCGTGGCGGCCATGGACGATGAAGCGCCCGGCGCAGACCGGGACCAGCTGCTCCAGCGTCGCCTTGACCCAGTCCTTGGCTTCCACCTTGTCGAAACTGACGGCCAACGCGATCTCGTCGCCCGCCGCGATGCCGACCAACTCGCGGATCGAGGTCTGGTCGGGCGGGTCGGCAAAATGCACGGTGATGTCCCAGCGCCCGCCCGGACCCTCGGACGCGGCGATCGCGGCCTGGCCCTCGAAAAAGCTCTCGGTCAACAGATCGACCACGCGTTTTGCGGTCTGTTCATTGCCGATGGCAAAACTGGCGCGGTGGGTGCTTGGCGTGAGGGTGGTAGTCATCGGGATTTTGGGGAGACCAGCGGCAGGGGTTGTTCGCTACCGTGTCAGTTCTACCGGTCGTCCACCGCCTGTCCACATCGAACGCACCGCTTGTTCACAGGCTTATCCACCGAAACATACCGGGTCGATTCAAGGGTTTGCCGGCCGATTTCCACGGGCCGCGCGGGCAATCGCGTTGCTCGACGCGCGTCGCCGCCCGCTGTATGGTCTGCTCCGAAGGGGAGGCGTCCATGCGGAACGGGCTTTATTCCCTCCACATGCACATGCTTGATGGCGTCAAGGGCCGCGACAGCGGGGTGCTGATCCTTCGCGACGGCCGGTTTCTCGGCGGCGGCCCGTATTTCTGGTCGGTCGGCACCTACACCGCGGGCGACGGGACCTGGAAGGGCGAGTTCACCACCAATCAGCACACGCCGCTCGCCGATCCCTTCCAGCGCCCGCTGTCCGGTGGGCAGGAAGCCACCAGCGGGTTTTCGGGAACGTTCGCGGGCGACGAGGCCGAGGCATTCGGCACCACGCTGGTGGGAACACGAAGCCTGAGCTTTCGCGCCACGCTGAAGCGGATTGCGGACGATTGAGCGCGGGGGCTGGGGCCGGCTTACGAAGCCGCAAAGCCGGTCCGGACCACTATGAAGGCGGCTGGACAGGGAGCTCTACATCCGGAGCCCGCGGGCTCTTGTCCGGCGGGTTCGCCTGATCGAGCTGAGATTGGAGGTCGGCGGCTTTCTCGACCAAGGCGCCTGCAACCTGCGGGTCGCTGATCGATTTAGCCATTTTGAGAAGAGTTGCGGCCCGCCACGTGAAAGAGTTTCTGCCCAGCACGATGCGCTTCCCCTTGATGCTGCCCGGTGCATGACGCGCAGACCCGGGGGATCGTTCCGGGGAACTAAATAAAAACCTGTGTCAGGGGCCTGGTTCCGATCAATTCAGATGTGATCGCCGGAGCTACCGTGTTCGCTGGATTCTGTTGGAGCCACGTCAGGAGACGCTGACGCTCATTTGAATTTTCTTAACTTCCCTCTTGTAGGTTCAGCGGACCATACGACCACGTCCGATCTTGTGGACACGGCGAAAGTTTTGAGAAAGAAAATACGATGCAAGGGTTTGGCACCGGATCTCAATCTTCTTGCTGAGGCTGTTCGCCCGTCGTATGAAGTTCTTATTGCCACCTCGCATCGTGATGCCGCTGTTTCTCGGCAAATGAAGTGTTGATTGCAGTTATCTCCAGAACGCTTTGAATTATCTGTTCAATCGTCCGATACATCGCGCGGGCTGCAGCGATCGGGCGTGATCCGTCGGCAATATTTTATTTTGGGTCTTCAGCAGCGTACATCCTTCACTGCGGCCGCCACCCAGTTATCCCAAGACTTTCCCTAGGGCTTCCCCAGATCGTCAACCGGTTTTCCACAGTCTGTCCACCGGGTTATGAACCGGTCCTACCTGTCATTGCCTGCGACAAACGTGAAGCGTTTGCGCAAGGGGCCAACGGGGTCGCCCGATGCGCCCGAAGACGGCTCCGCGACGACGCAATGCACGCTCTTAGGAGACCGGCCTATGGATTGCTTCGCAAGGACGATGGGGCGGGCCTCGGGGGGTCACCCGAACAGCGCCCGATGATCGCTGAGAATCGCGCGCGCGGCGTTGTGGCCGGGGGCGCCGGTGACGCCGCCGCCGGGGTGGGCGCCGCTGCCGCAGTGATAAAGGCCTTTCAGCGGCCCGCGATAATCGGCATGGCCCAGCATCGGCCGCGCCGAGAACAATTGATTGAGGCTCAAGGCGCCGTGGAAGATGTCGCCGCCCAGCAGGCCGAACTGCCGCTCGAGGTCGAGCGGCGACAGGCTCTGCCGCCCGATCACGCTTGCCGCAAAACCCGGTGCGTATTTGTCCACGGTCGCGATCATGAGATCGGCGACTTCCTCGCGATGGTCGTCCCACGACCGTCCATCGGATAATTCCGGCGCGACGTGCTGGCAGAACAGGCTCGCGACATGCTGGCCCGGCGGCGCCAGCGTGTCGTCCAGTGTCGAGGGGATCAGCACCTCGACCACCGGCGCGCGGCTCCAGCCATGGTCGCGCGCGTCCTGCCAGGCGCGGTCCAAATAGTTGAGATTGGGCGCGATGATGATGCCGGCGGTGAGATGATCGCCCGGCCCCGGCAGCGCCGTGAACGAGGGCAGGGCGCTGAGCGCGACGTTCATGCGGAAGGTGCCGGAGCCGTTGCGCCAATGCTTGATGCGTGTGAGGAAATCCGCCGGCAGCGCGTCGGATGGCAACAGCCGCGTGTACAGCAATTTCGGATTGACGCTTGAGGCGACGTAGCGGGCGCGAACGGTCGCGCCGGTGTCGAGCACCACGCCCACGGCGCGGCCGCGTTCGACGATCACCTCGCGGACGCCGGCATCGAGCGTGATCTCCACGCCATGACCAGCTGCGGCGCGCGCCATCGCCTGTGCGATCGCGCCCATGCCGCCGATGGCGTGGCCCCAGACGCCCTTCTTGCCGTTCACCTCGCCGAACGCATGATGCAGCATCACGTAGGCCGAACCCGCCGCATAAGGGCTCGCATAATTGCCGACGATCGCGTCGAACCCGAACAGCGCCTTCACCAGGTCGCTCTCGAACACCTCGTCCAGCATCTCGCCGGCCGACCGCGTGAACAGATCGAGCAGGCTGCGCTGCTGCTCCAGCGTCAGCCGGCGTAGGATGCCGGCGCTGCCGAGCGCATTGAGGGCCTCGCCGATTGCGCGCGTGCCAAAACCTTCCACGATGTTCGGCGGCGCGCGCAGCACGAAGGCGCGCAGCACGTCGGCGATCCTTTCGAGGTTAAGATTGAACGCATCGATCCCTTCGACGTCGCGTTCGCTGAGCCTTGCCACCGACGCGCGGGTTCGGCCTTCACCGGTCAGCAAATAGGTGCCATCGGGGGAAGGCAAAAAGTTCTGCGCGCGGCGCTCGACGATGCGCAATCCGTGCTCGGCCAGTTTGAGATCCGCCATGATTTGCGGGTTGAGCAGGCTGACGGTGTAGGCAGCGACCGAATTGCGGAAACCCGGGTGGAATTCCTCGGTGACCGCGGCGCCGCCCGCCACCTCGCGGCGCTCGACGACTCTGACGCGCAGGCCGGCCATCGCAAGGTAGGCCGCGCAGGTGAGGCCGTTATGCCCGGCGCCGATGATGACAACGTCTGTTTCGTTCATGCCTGCTTCAGTTTTCGTCTGTCATTCCGGGATGGTCCGCAAGGACCAGACCCGGAATCTCGAGATTCCGGATCGCCGCTTCGTGGCCTCCGGAATGACGTTGCGCTATTTCTCATACTCCTTAGCGAAGATGTGAACATTGGCACAGCATGAAGTGACCGCTTTGGCTCCTCGTCCCGCATTGCCCGCTGCATCGCCCTATGCTCCATTGCCGCTCCCGGCGCCCGCCGGCAGCTTTTTGTTTGAGGCGTTTTCGCCTGAAAGGGCCTTGCCGGAGTTTTCATGACGTCACCTGATCCGTCCGTGGTCGCGGACCGGCCTTCCGCAAGCCGAAACCGGCTGGTGCTGGTGGTCTATACGGCGGCCATCTTCGTCAGCGCGCTGCTGTTGTTCTCGGTGCAGCCGCTGTTCACGAAAATGGTGTTGCCGCGGCTCGGCGGTTCGCCGGCGGTGTGGTCGGTGGCAATGGTGTTCTTCCAGTCGCTGCTGCTCGCCGGCTACGCCTATGCGCATTATCTGATGCGGCTGCGCAACCGCATGATCCCGGTTGCCGTGCATCTGGTGCTGCTGGCAGTCGCGCTTGCGACACTGCCGCTATCGATCGCGGGCGGCTGGGGCGAACCGCCTGCATCAGGTTACGCCATCTGGCTGCTCGGCCTGTTCGCGGTTTCGATCGGGCTGCCGTTCTTTGCGCTGGCGGCGAACAACCCGCTGCTGCAGGCCTGGTTCGTTCGATCAGGTCATCCCAATGGCCCGGACCCGTATTTCCTCTATGCCTCCTCCAACATCGGCAGCTTCCTGGCGCTGTTGTCCTACCCGGTGCTGCTGGAGCCGATGTTTACGCTGCGCACGCAGAATCTGATCTGGACCGGCGGTTATGGCCTGCTGATCGTTCTGATCGCCGCGTGTGGCGTGCTGCTGTTGCGCTCGCCGATGTCGGCCGCGGTGGATACGTTGGCCACGGACACCGACGCGCCGGCGCCGGCCTGGAGCTTGCGCGCGCGCTGGATCTTTCTCGCAGCGGTGCCGTCGGGCCTGTTGATCGCGGTGACCGCGCATATTTCCACCGACGTCGCCGCCGCACCCTTGCTGTGGGTGCTGCCGCTGTCGCTTTATCTCTTGACCTGGGTACTGGTGTTCCAGTTGCGGCCGCTGTTGCCGCACCGATGGATGCTGATGATTCAGCCGGTGGCGATCGCGGGCATCATCGTGCTGCTGGCGGTCGGCGGCGAGCAGAACCTGCTGCTGACGCTGGGCGGCCATCAGCTCTGCTTCTTTGTCATCGCGATGGCTTGTCACGGCGAACTGGCGCGCACCCGGCCCGCCGCGAAATATCTCACCGGATTTTATGTCGCGCTGTCGTTCGGCGGCATGGTCGGCGGCCTGTTTGCCGGGCTGATCGCGCCATATGCGTTTTCGTGGATCGCGGAATACCCGATCCTGCTGGCGCTGGCGGCGTTGTGCCGCCCGCCCGGCGAGGAGCGATTTCCTCGGCTAAGCCGCTGGTACTGGCCGGCCCTCGCTATCCTCGCGGCGGGGCTGATCGCGCCATCGTTTGGCACCGGCAAGCTGTTCGACTGGCTCGAGGACCAGCGGGTGTATGTGGTCGGCGCGGTCGCGGTCGCCGGGATGCTGCTGGCGCTCGGGCTGAAGGCGGATCGCTGGAAGCTTGCCGCGATCGCCACGCTGGCGCTGGTGCTGATCCGGGTCTATCCGGCCGACGAGGGGCGGGTGGAAACCGTGCGCAGCTTTTTCGGCGTCCACAAGATCGTGGTGACACCGCACGGCCAGTATCACGTGCTGATGCACGGCACCACGATCCACGGCGCCGAGAAATTCCAGAACGACGACGGCACGCCCGTCGCCGGGCGGCCCGAGCCGATCACCTATTACCACAAGGACGGCGGCATCGGTCAGGCCATCACGGCGATCCGCGAGCGCAAGGGCGCTACCCTCCGCGTGGCGGTGATCGGCCTTGGCGCCGGCACGCTGACTTGCGCCTCCGAGCCAGGTGAGACCTGGAAGTTCTTCGAGATCGATCAATCGATGGTCGATACGGCGCGCGATCCCAGATATTTCACCTACATCAAGAACTGCGCGCCGGATCTGAAGCCGGTGATGGGCGACGCGCGGCTGACTTTCGCCCGCGAGCCCGACGGCCTCTACGATCTGATCATCGTCGACGCCTATTCCTCGGACGCGATTCCGATCCATCTCGCCACCCGGGAGGCGATGAAGATCTACAAGGACAAGCTCGCGCCGCAGGGCGCGGTGCTGATGCATGTCTCGAACCGGCACCTTGAATTGTCCAGCGTCGTGGTCGGCATCGCCGAGGCCAACGATCTCGAGAGCTGGGTCTACAGCGAGGATTCCGGGCGCGATGGCGAGTACATCTTCTCGACCTCGGTCGTCGTTTCCGCGCGCGAGGAGGCCGATATCGGCAAACTGGCCTCGTCGGAGCAGTGGACCGAGACCGAAGCCGACGAAAAGCAGCGGGTCTGGACCGACGATTACTCCAACGTGCTGGGCGCGGTGTACCGGCGGCTGCGCGACGGCGAGCAGTAGCCCCCCAAGCGCTAACACGGTGGGCCGAGTATAAATTCGCGTTAATGCCGGAACCTGGAGTTCCTCCGCAGCATTGTTCCGGCGGGGTTGTCCCGATTGCGCCGCTTCCTAAGGTCAAGGCCTGGAAGCAAGGCTTGGGCGCTGGAGGAGGATGCCGTGTCGAAGCTCAAATTCCTTTCCGTGATTGCTCTTTCGCTCGCGCTTTCCGGCGCGGTGTATGCGGCCGGCCGCGGCGGCGGCGGACATGGCGGGGGCGGCGGCCATTTCGGCGGCGGCGGTCATTTTGGTGGTGGTGGCCACTTCGGTGGTGGCGGCCATTTCGGTGGTGGACATTTCGGCGGCGCACGCATGGGCGGCTTCCGAGGCGGTGGCGCGCATGTTGGCGGCTTCCGCGGCGGCGGGGCGCGTTTTGCCGGAGGCGGGCGGCAGTTCGGCGGCCGGGCCGCGATCGCACGATCGGCCGGACGCTCCAGCTTCAGCGCCAATCGCTCGGCTTTCCGCAATTCCGCCGGCAATCTGGCCGGCCGGGTCGCAAGCGTCAGGTCGCGGGCGATTCACAATGCGCTCAGCTCGCATGGCGTCGCCGGCGCCTTGCATAACCGAACCGCCTTGCATAACCCCGGCACCCGCGCGCAAATCGCGGCGACCGCGGCAAGAGCCGGTTGGCATGGCCGGGGCCGGAACGGTGGATGGTGGCGGCACGGCAATGGCGGGTACGGCTGGGTCGGGCCGCTGTTCTGGCCGTTCGCCTATTACGACATGTATGACTACGCGCTGTGGGGGTATGATCCCTCGTTCTGGGGCTATGGCTATGGCGACATCTATGCCGGCCTGTTCGCGCCCTACGGCTATGACGACCTCACTGGCTACCTTCCGCTCGGCGGCGGGGCTTCCGGCGGCGCCACGCCGGCGTCGCCCGCGACGGCAGCGGCCAATCCGCCACCGGACGAGCTGTCGCAGATGTGCGGCGACGACAGCCGGGACATCGCGGGGCTGCCGATCGATCAAATCCAGCAGGCCATACGGCCCAATGACGCCCAGCGCACCGCGCTCGACGATCTCGCCAATGCTTCGGTAAAAGCGGCGCAGGGTATCAAAGCCGCCTGTCCAACACAGATCGTGTTGACCGCACCTGGCCGGCTCGCCGCCATGCAATCGCGGCTCGAGGCGATGATCGCTGGCGTCAATCTGGTGCAGCCGCCGCTGGATCATTTTTACGGCCTCCTCAATGACGAGCAGAAGGCGCGGCTGAATGCGCTCGGCCAGGATCAGCGTGAGGGTCGGGGCGAGGGCCAGCTCGCCCGGGTTTGCGGCAGCGCCCAGCCCGGCGTGCCGGATTGGCCGGCCGCAGCAATCGAGCAGCGCGTGCATCCGACCGAGGCGCAGCGCGCGAGCCTTGCCAACCTAAAGGATGCCAGCGCCAGGGCGGCGGACATGCTCAAGGCCTCCTGCGCGCCAGACGACGCCCTGTCACCGCCGGCGCGGCTCGCCGCCGTCGGAACGAAGCTCGATACGATGCTGCAAGCGGTCGGGATCGTGAAGTCAGCGCTTGACGATCTCTATGGAGAACTGACGGACGAACAGAAGGCACAGTTTGAAGCCATCGGGCCAGGCCGGGCCGCGTCGTCGGCGGACGAAACCACGTCAACGTCGAGGCATTACCGCCGGCACCACCATGCCAGCATTGGCGGAATCGTCCGCCGGCTGATCTCGTTCGGGTGGTAGGTCGGGAATGGGATTTTGCCGGATGCGTGGGTCCGGCTATTCTAGAGTTGACGCGTTTTCTTGACGCGAACCGGTCTCCACTTCGCTTGAAAACGCTTTAGCGCGCCCGCATGCGCGGCAGGTCGGCGGCGGTGCCGCTGATTACGTCCCTCCTGTCGACGACGGCGTGATGGAACTGCTCGAGCACGAGGCTGTAGGCGGACAGATCCCCTTCCTCGATCGCGCCGTCGTCAAAGTATTGCAGCGTTTCGCGAAGGATGTCGTCGGCCTCGCGCTGCAAGGCATCCAGTTGCTCCATCGATTCGATGTTGCGCACCTGCGCAATCGCGTCGAGCAGCTTGTCGCGGTGCAGGGTATTCAGCCTTCGTTCGTCCCGCTTGAGATAATGGCGCAACCACGCGCTGCCTGAGCCGAGCACGGAAAGCAGCAGGATGCCGCCCCAGATGTAGTCGCTGTATTTGTCGAGGAATGTCCGTTCGGTGCCGTCGATGTAGGCAGCCGCGCCGGGGTGGGCCAGGATCGCGGCGTCCTTGTCGGTATCCGGCTTCTCGATTTTCAACGCCCCTGGAACCTCCCTGGCAAGCGAGGGCCGAACCGAAAACAGCGCCCGGGTAAAGGCGCCAACCGCGCTGTCGGACAAGGATCTCGGCGCGACGATCAGGTGATTGACGCCGACCGTCTCGACCGTGTCATCCGGTCTGGCGGGAGAGGAGGTGAACGAACTGCCGGGAATTTCCTCCGCCTCATAAAGCGGATGCTTGTGGGCGAGGGCTTCCGATACGTCGATTGCGAGAAATGTCGGCTCGCCCCTGACACGCGCGGTCGAGGTGATGGCCTCGGTGGTGATCCTGCTGTCGAGCGGTCCGACCGTCATGAATGCATCGATCAGGGGATCGCGCAGCATCTCGGCGATCTGGGAGATGGAGAATTGGGAGACCGCGACCTTGTCGGGATTGACGCCGGATTCCGTCAGGATCACGCGGAGCAGGGTGACGTTGACCGGGGTTCGGCCGACGACACCGACGCGGTGGCCTGCGAGATCACCGATCTCCTTGATTTTCGATTTGGAGGCTTTCTTCCCGTCCTTGCGCGCAGCGCCGGAAGGCGCCCAGAGAACCACGACGTTCTTGCGCAGGATCGCGACAGCCCCGGTTCCCTTGGGCATTTCCTCATCGGCACGAACCACCGCCATGTCGGTTTCGCCAGTACCGAGAAGCCCAACGCTCTCAACCGCGCCCGCGGTGGAGAGCACGGTAAGCCGAACCGGGCTGCCCTCATTGGCAAAGGATTGCGCCAGTTCCTGAATCAGTTTCTGGTCGTCGCTGCCCGGCGGACCAACGGCAATGCGCAAGGTCGTTGGCCTCCACAGCAGAAGGGCCGTGCCGGCGATGGCTGCGAAGATCATCAAGGCGGCGGCCAGCAGCAGAAACGGCGAGCCCCGGTTCCCGCCCCGGGGAGACGAGCCTGCGTTCAAACCGTCTGATGGTGACATGTTGCCGCCAAGCCAGGGATGATCCAACGGATCCGCTCCACATCGTAGCACGTTTCGCGGTGGATGTTTTCCGTCGCCGGTCCCACGCGCTCATTTTGACCACGATTTGGCAGAAATTATAGGACTGGCTGATTGAGATGAGTTGGGCGGCTTGGCCCGATGCAGGCGCGTTCAGCAACGAGCGATGGGAGGGCTTGCCGTGCATTTGCAAAGCCTCGTTCTCCTGATGGCACTGGCCGCTGGCCTCACGTCGTGCTCTCGGGAAGTGGAGTACACCGACCAGCAGCGGACGTGCATTGCCGAGCGTTACACCAACTACGATGCAAGGCAGATCAACCAGTGCGTTGACGTGTGCAGAGCCTGCATGAGGGGCAACGTGGTTACCTGCAACACCTCGTGCAGGCTCAGAGGCGCAAGCTAGGCGTGGCGCGAACCAGATCGCCGATTTTTCCCTATCGCCGCGAGCGGGAGAGCGCCGTCCAGTGGCGGGCGGCCAAATCGGGCGCGGCTGCGCTCCATCCGTTCATGATTTATCGCAAGGCGGCGGGCCGCCGCTTCTGCCAGAATCGTCCGACGCTGACGGGGGGAAATAGATGACAAAACCGATTCCGGACAAGGCGGAGGTTGCACTCGAATATCCCGACAAATTCTATGTCGGCACGTTCGAAGGCTCGTCGCGGTTTGAGGCGCACCTGGATCCGGCCGGCTTCACGCTGGTTCTTGAGCGGCCAGGCGCCGACGACGTTCGCAAGTCGGTTCACATGCACATCAACTTCGGCCTGTTTGCCGGCATCCTGGGCGAGCTCGCCGCGACCGTCGGTTCCATACCGAAAGACGACATGTTGCATCGCGATCAACTCGCGCGCGCCGTCGATGCGTTGCAAAGGGCGCTGGCGCGGGATTAGCAGGGTCGCGCCCGGCGTGACCCAAAGGTCACAATGGCGGCCAAATGGCCCGGAAGCGGCCTGCGCCGGACTTGACCGGCACCTGAAGAGATTGAATCATCGAAGCCATTTCAGGTGTCCAAGATGTTTGAGATCAGTATTTTTTGCGTGATTGTGCTGGCGATCGGTTATTGGGTGGCGCTCTGGCTCATGGGCCGCCACGATGACGTTTTGCATGGCGATTTCGTCCAGACGGAGCTGGGGCCCGAGCCCGTCGCCACGCCATCGCAGCCCGCGTCATCCCAGCGCAGGTTATCGCAGTCCACCTCGCAACCCATGCGTCCGGACCGTGCGGAATCCCTGCGAGCGCTGTTGGCTGCCATCAAACGGGATTTGAAGGACGCGGCCCAGATCTAGGGCCGGCTCTCAGTTCTGAGAGCCGAACAATCCGCGCTGATAGGACGGCCGCGGCGCGTAGACCTCCGGCGCGGATTGGGGATCGTAACCGCGGTTGTCGTAATATTGCTGCTGCGGCTGATAGGCCTGCCCATCGTAGACGCGCCGGCTGCTGCGCGGCGCCGGGTAGCGCGTGTCGCCCGGGGAGCCGTCGGCCGGATAGATGTAACCATCGTCGACGCGGACTTGCGGCACGATCTGGCGGGGCGCGGCCTGCGGCGCCAGCGCCACGGGATCGCCGGCGCCATCATAGGCCGGAGCGTATTGCTGAGCCGGATCGCGGCGTGCGAGGGCATTGTTCGGCCGGGCCCGCGGATTGCGCGCCAGCGCGACCTGGGAAGAGCCGGTGAGCGTCACGGTGGTGTTGAGCACGCCGTCCTTTTCCACCAGTGCATACAGCGTCGAGGCGTTGGCGCGCGACAGCCGCACGCAGCCATGGGAAACCGGAATGCCCAGCCGGCCTTCGGAATCGGTGCCGTGGATGGCGTGACCGATCTTGGTGAAGAAGATCGAGTGCGGCATCGGCGCGTCGTCGAATTCCTTGGAGTAGTGGTCTTCCTCCATCCGGAAGGTGCGGAACGTGCCGCTCGGCGTCTCGTGCGATGGATTGCCGGTCGAGACCGGCCACTGGTAGCGCGCGATGCCGTCGACCGCGACGGTCATCATCTGCGCATCCTTGTCGACGGTGATGGCGATTTTGGCCTGTGCGGCAGTGGCGGCGAACAGCGCGAGGCCCGTGACAGCGATGAGAAAGGAACGCATTTTACCCTTTGGCCTCCAAGCCTCGACCTTTAAGTCCGACTGCGCCGCCGCTCACCGTCCCCGCCGTCAATATGCCCGAAACCGGTCCCTGGTTCCAGTGGCGCGTCGGGCGATCGTTAACGCCCAGGCGGGCGCGATCATGGCGCAAGCGGGGCTGAATCCGGCAGGCGGCGCAATCTTTCGCGCGGCCGCTGCTTGGGCTTGATGAACGTGGAACCCATTGGTCATGCGGGCGTTAAACGAGCCGATCCCGTCGGGGCGATGGGACCGACCATAAGGAAATGAGAATAATGACGAGGACGACGAAGATCGCGGTTTTGAAGCTACCGACAATTTCGCCAGCAGCGCGCCTGCTTGCCGGCGCGGCATTGGTTCTCGCGGTGTTCGCGATCCCTCATGCCGGGCAAGCCCAAGGCATCGTGCGCGGCGCGCAGGAAGGTGCCTACGAAGGCAATCGGGCTGCGGGTCCGGTGGGAGGGGTGGTCGGCGGCGCGATCGGTGCCGGCGTTGGCGGGGCGGTGGGCGCCGTCGAGGGCGTGTTCGGCATTCCCTATCGGGGTCACTACCGCTGTCGCGGCTACTATAACCGCTACGGCCATTTCCACTGTTATCGGTAGATTTTCTGGTTCCGGTCGCGATGCGAAAGCATCGAACTCCGATGCGCAATTGCACATCGGAGAATTTCGAGATTACGGGTTCGCGCTAAGGCGCGCCCCGGCGACAAGCGCTATGCGCTTGCGTGGGGAATGCCGCGCTTTCGCGCGTCAATTCTTCAGCCGATAACCGGTCTTGAAGATCCACCACACCACGACCATGCAGATGGCGAGAAACATCAGCGTGATGCCGACGCTGAGGCCCACGCTGACGTCGGAGATTTCGTAGAAGCTCCAGCGGAAGCCGCTGATCAGATAGACCACCGGATTGAGCAGCGTGATCGTGCGCCAACCCGAGGGCAGCATGTTGACCGAATAAAAGCTGCCGCCGAGGAAAGTCAGCGGCGTCACCACCAGCATCGGGATCATCTGAAGCTTTTCAAAACCGTCGGCCCAGATGCCAATGATGAATCCGAACAGGCTGAAGGTCACCGCCGTCAGCACCAGGAAGGTCAGCATCCACCACGGATGTTGAATGTGCAGCGGCACGAACAGGCCGGCAGTGGCGAGGATGATCAGGCCGAGGACGATGGATTTGGTCGCGGCCGCGCCGACATAGCCGAGCACGATCTCGAAATAGGAGATCGGCGCCGACAGGATCTCGTAGATCGTGCCGACGAATTTCGGGAAATAGATTCCGAACGAGGCGTTGGCGATGCTCTGGGTCAGGACCGACAGCATCACCAGTCCCGGCACGATGAAGGTGCCGTAGCTGACGCCTTCCACCGAGGTGATGCGCGAGCCGATCGCCGCGCCGAACACCACGAAATACAGCGAAGTCGAAACCACCGGCGAAACGATGCTCTGCACCAGGGTGCGCGCGGTGCGCGCCATTTCGAACTTGTAAATCGCGCGGACGGCCGTGAAGTTCATGGCGCCCTCACCAGGCTGACGAAGATATCTTCCAGTGAACTCTGGGTGGTGTCGAGATCGTAGAATCGGATACCGGCGGCCCTGAGGTCACCGAGCAGGCTGGTGATCCCGGTGCGCTCGCCCTTGGTGTCGTAATGGTAGGTCAATTGGCAGCCCTGATCCGATAGTTCGAGATTGTAGGCCGCAAGATCAGGCGGAATCGTTGCAATGCTGCCCTGCAGATGCAGCTTCAGCTGCTTCTTGCCGAGCTTCTGCATCAGGTTCGCCTTGTCCTCGACCAGGACGATCTCGCCCTTGTTGATGACACCGACCCGGTCGGCCATCTCCTCCGCCTCGTCGATGTAGTGCGTGGTGAGGATGATGGTGACGCCCGAGGCCTGAAGCCGCCGCACCACTTCCCACATGCCCTTGCGCAATTCGACATCGACGCCCGCGGTCGGCTCGTCGAGAAACAGGATCTGCGGCTCGTGCGACAGCGCCTTCGCGATCATGACCCGGCGTTTCATGCCGCCGGATAAAGTGACGATCTTGGCGTCCTTCTTTTCCCACAGCGACAGGTCCTTCAGCACCTTTTCGATATGATCCGGATTTTTCGGCTTGCCGAACAGGCCACGGCTGAAGCTGACCGTCCCCCACACCGATTCGAAGGCATCGGTGTGCAGTTCCTGCGGTACCAGCCCGATCAGCGAGCGCGCGGCGCGGTAGCCGTCGACGATATCGTGGCCGTCGACGGTGACGCGGCCTTCGCTCAATCTCGCGATCCCGCAGATGATGCTGATCAGCGTCGTCTTGCCGGCGCCGTTCGGCCCCAGCAGCGCAAAAATCTCGCCGCGCTGGATTTCCAGATTGACGTTGTTCAGCGCCTTGAAGCCGGAGCCATAGGTCTTGGAAAGATTGGAAATGGATATAATAGGCGGCATGGGCGGGTTTGCGGGTCTGAACGGGAAATGCGTGAAAGGAGTTGGGCACGCGGGGCGGGGCGAGGTGGGACAGATAGGGGCCTGAGCCCCGTTGCGCAATCAGTTAGCTCTCTCCTTTTCGAAAGATATGCCGGCAAGGAAGACCTGCCAGTAGGGCGGCTTGCGCTTTCAGCGATTGCCCGGGGTGAACCAATCAAAATATGTTGCGTCAACCAGAGCAAAATCACACGGCCGCCAGGGGAGGGCACGGGACCTTGTTTTTTTACGGAAGATTTTTCGCTGGATCGCTGCTCGCCACGACGCTGGCGATGCTGCCGGCCGGCGATTGCAGCGCGGCCGAGGCTGCCATCAAACTCGGAAACACCGCGCCCTACAGTGGGCCCGCCTCTGCCTACGGCACCATCGCGCGTGCCGAGGCGGCCTATTTTCAGATGCTCAACGACGCAGGCGGCATCAGGGGACGCAGCATCGATTTTCTGACCCTGGATGACGCCTACTCGCCCGCCAAGACGGTCGAACAGACCCGCAAGCTGGTCGAGCAGGACGACGTGCTCGCGATGTTCAGTTCGGTCGGCACCGCGCCCAATATCTCCGTGCAGAAATACCTCAACGCCAAGCGCAATCCCGCAACTCTTCGTTTCGTCGGGAGCGACGAGGTGGAACGATCCCGAACACTTCCCATGGACGGTCGGTTTCAATCCGACCTACGAACTGGAGGGCCGCCTCTACGCGCAATATATTTTGCAGACCAGGCCGAACGCGAAGATCGCGGTGATCGCACCGAACGAGGACGCGGGAAAGGACTACGTCAGGGGGTTCAAGGCGGGACTGGGCCACCATGTCGACCAGCTCGTCTCCGAGACGACCTACCTGACCGCCGATCCCACGATCGATTCCCAGATGGTCACCATGCGGGAATCCGGCGCGGATGTCTTCTTTGCCGAGGCGACGCCGAAATTTGCCGCGCAGGCCATCAAGAAGGCCGCGAGCATGGGCTGGAAGCCGCTGATCATCCTGCCGTCGGTTTCGAACTCGTTCGCCGCGGTGCTGGAGCCGGCCGGCATCGAGAACGCGATCGGCGTGGTGACCGGGCTTTACCTGAAAGACCCCAACGATGCGCGCTGGGCCGACGATCCCGCGCTCAAGGACTGGCTCGCATGGATGAAGAAATACCAGCCGAACGCCTCTACCGGGGATCTATACAATGTGCAGGGCTATACCGCGGCGCAGATCATGGCCCTGGTGCTGCAACTTTGCGGAGACGATCTTTCCCGCGACAACATCATCAAGCAGGCGACGTCGCTCGACGGCGTTGCGATGCCGATGCTGCTTCCAGGTATCAGGATTCATACCGATCCGCATAACGTCACGCCGATCCGGCAGATTCAGATGGCGCGGTTTGACGGAAGGTCCTGGGTGCTGTTCGGAGATGTTCTCGGCGAGAAATAATCTTGTTAGGGCAATTGGGTTCAGCGACGCAGGCCCGGCGTTCGGGTTCGGCTACTGGAAATACTTGCCGATGATGAGCAGATCGGACGTGGAGGGCTGCCTTCCATTCAAGCTCGCTGCGATGACCCGCCGGCAGACTTCGGCCGTCGCTTCGTCCCGAAGATCGGTCGCGGCTTCGAGAACGGTCCGGGCCGCATCCAGCGCGCCATCCTGCTTGGGTGCGTCGTCGTCCCGTTTCGCAGTGTCACCTTTCGTGCCGAAGCCTCCGGCAGCGGCCTTGCCAAACACGGGTACGCCTTTGCCAAATGTGATCGCGTTCATGCCGTTGATCCCCGCTTATGGCGCCGCGAGCACGGGTTGGCGCTTCACGCCGGAATCCGCGGCCCCGGCCGTTTTGCGCGACTGATAGAAAGCCAGAACGCTGCGCGATGTCTCGATGTTGAGGCGGCTGTACTCGTTCTCAAGGTCCTTCAAATCCAGCGCGGTGATGCGGTGATCCTTGGCGCCGAGAAACAGCAACGACATTGTCGTCTGCCACGAGAAGTTGAGGGCCTTGGCCAGGATCAGCAGCATTTCCCGGTTCTTGTCGAACAACGCGCGTTCGATCACGTCGCCCGGCAACGCGCATAGCAAGGACAGGCCGATCGTCACCTCGTCGAGCCTGTGCGATTGGGCATAGGTGGCGATGCTGTTCTCGTTCAGATTGCCCAGCCGATGTTGGGTCGTCACCACCCGTTTTGCGACGAAATGGCATCTCGATACCGGACCGAATTTGGACTGCAGCTCGCCCGTCACATCGGTCACCGACGACTGAATCTGTCCGGCCATGTCGGGACGTTCGCGTTCGAGCCGGTTCTTCACGTCCTTCGACGCCTTTGCGATCAGCTGCTGGAAAATGTGCCTGGGGATGTCCTTGCGCAGACCGAGCTGCTCGGCGAGAATGGAATCGCCCTCGGCCCGCTGGATCATGTGTAGAAAGCCGAAGTCGGAAAGGCGCGCGCCGTTGTTCTGTGCAACCGAGTTCACCACTTCCTGGTTGCCGCGCGTCACCAGCACGTCGGTGACCCTCTCCTCGATCGATTCCCGTTTCGAGATCGCGAGCATATGGCTCTGGCCCTTGGTGCAGGCGTTGGCGACCAGCGCGTAAGGTTCGAGCCGCGTCGACTCGCGCAGGACCGGGCCCGCGACGTCGATCGAGTCGTCGAAGGCAAGCTTGTGAATGATATTGACGGGGGCACGGTCGAAGTCGGCCAGCCGCTGGGCGAGCTGCACGCGGGCCGCAACTTCGATCTCATCGGCCAGGCGCCCGATCACCTCGCCAAACGTCCAGATTTCGTCCTCGCTATAGCCGCCGGTGATCATCAGATCGGTGGTATGCCAGAGTGCCCGGGCGCGGCTCTCGGGTGTCCCGCGGGAAACCGCCTCGTCGAGATCCCGGAGGAATGATTTTTCCTCGGTTTTCTTGGCAGTCCTGAATTGCAAAGTCATTTTGGCAGCCCTGAGTGGCGTCTACATGCCGGCAAGCGGTATCCGCGAGGGATGTTACAGGGCACGCGCAAGTTTTCGGTAAATGCGGCGGAGAAGTATTGTCGATCAAGATTCGCTCAAATGCGATGGATTCGGTTAGTTTCTGGGTAACTGCCGGAATTGGTGCAACGCACCACGCCAAGCGAGGGCCCAGGCGATCGGAGTGTCTCCCACCGGACATAATGTGGGCCCGCGCCGTGGCTCACGCCCGCTCGACGAAGCTATCGACCACCTTCTTTTCGCCGGCCTTCTCGAACGCGATGGTGAGCTTGTTGCCGTCGATTTTCACGATGTTGCCGTAACCGAATTTTTGGTGAAACACCCGGTCGTCCAGCGAAAATTCCGAGGTGGTGCCGGTGGATTTCGCGATCAATTCGCCCTCGATCACCATCGGGCCGCGTTTGCTGCGCGAGGAGCCGCCGGCATCGCTCCGCGAGGAAAATGGCGACTGGCTCTCGTTAAAGCCGCCGCCGGCCTGTCCGTGCCGACCGCTTTGGCCGCGCGCGCGGTTGGCTTGCGCGCGCTGCCATCCCGGCGTCGCGTAGCTCGAGCCGAACGATTCCACATTGTCGAAGCGCGAGGGGCCGTAGCCGCTGGCGCCGCCCCAGCCCGAGCCGCCCTTGGATTCCGTGATCTCGACATTGTGCGCCGGCAGTTCATCGAGGAAGCGCGAGGGAATTGTGGTCGACCAGGTGCCGTGAATGCGCCGGTTGGTGGCGAAATAGAGTTTGGCGCGGCGGCGGGCGCGGGTCAGACCGACATGGGCCAGACGCCGTTCTTCCTCGAGGCCGGCGCGGCCCTGTTCGTCGAGCGTGCGCTGGCTCGGAAACAGGCCTTCCTCCCAGCCGGGCAGGAATACGTTATCGAACTCGAGTCCCTTGGCCGAATGCAGCGTCATCAGCGATACCGCGTCGTCTTCGGCGCTGCCTTCGCGGTCCATCACCAGCGAGATATGTTCGAGGAATCCTTGCAGGTTTTCGAACTCCTCCATCGAGCGGACCAGCTCTTTCAGGTTTTCCAGCCGTCCGGCGGCGTCGGCGGAACGGTCCTTCTGCCACATCTCGGTGTAGCCGCTCTCGTCGAGCACGATCTCGGCGAGTTCGGTGTGCGAGGTCACTTCGCGCTGCGCGCGCCAGCGGTCGAAACTGGCGAGCAGGTCGCGCAGGGAGCCGCGGGCTTTCGGCTTCAACTCGTCGGTCTCGACCACGGCGCGGGCGGCCTCGAACAGCGGAATGCGGCGCTTGCGGCCATGGTCGTGCAGCATCTGCACGGTGGCATCGCCGAGGCCGCGCTTGGGCACGTTGACGATGCGCTCGAAGGCGAGATCGTCGGCGGCGGAGTTGATCACGCGCAGGTAGGCAAGCGCGTCGCGGATTTCGGCGCGCTCGTAGAACCGGGGACCGCCGATCACCCGATAGGGCAGGCCGAGCGTGACAAAGCGATCTTCGAATTCGCGCATCTGGAACGAGGCCCGCACCAAAATGGCAATGTCGTTGAGCTTGTGGCCGCCGCGCTGCAGCTCCTCGATCTCCTCGCCGATGGCGCGGGCCTCCTCTTCGGAATCCCAGGCGCCGGTCACGGTGACCTTCTCGCCGTCGACGTCTTCGGTGCGCAGCGTCTTGCCGAGCCGGCCTTCATTGTGCGCGATCAGATGCGAGGCGGCGGCGAGGATGTGGCCGGTGGAGCGGTAATTGCGCTCGAGCCGGATGACTTTCGCGCCGGGAAAATCGTGCTCGAAGCGCAGGATGTTGTCGACCTCGGCCCCGCGCCAGCCATAGATCGACTGGTCGTCATCGCCGACGCAGCAGATGTTCTTGGGGGGCGCGGCGGGCGTCATTCCGGGGGGCGCGATCTGCTCC
This sequence comes from Bradyrhizobium sp., assembly GCF_004799445.1. Lineage (GTDB taxonomy): Bacteria > Pseudomonadota > Alphaproteobacteria > Rhizobiales > Xanthobacteraceae > Bradyrhizobium. The sequence continues at coordinate 91,566 of NZ_SSNA01000170.1, read as the reverse complement.
CTCGCCCCGCTTGCGGGGAGAGGGTCGGGGTGAGGGGGGGCCTCCACGAGCACGGTCTGTCGAGAGTCCCCCTCACCCGATGCACTTCGTGCATCGACCTCTCCCCGCAAGCGGGGCGAGGTAAGGGGAGGCGCGCACGCCTTCGACGGCGCCTGCGACAACAGCCGCAGCCAAAGGTACTGCGCGACGTTGGTGTCCTGATATTCGTCCACCAGAATGAACTTGAAGCGGTTCTGGTATTGCCGGAGCACGTCGGGATGTTCCCGGAACAGCCGGATGTTTTCCAACAGCAGATCGCCGAAATCGGCGGCATTGAGGATCTTCAGCCGTTCCTGATAGCTCGCATAAAGCTTGCCGCCCTTGCCGTTGCCGAACACCGCGGCTTCGCCCGGCGGCACCTGCGCAGGATTGAGCCCGCGATTCTTCCAGCCGTCGATCAGGCCGGCGAGCATCCGCGCCGGCCAGCGCTTGTCGTCGATGTTCTCGGCGGCCAACAGCTGCTTTAGGAGCCTGACCTGATCGTCGACGTCGAGCACGGTGAAATTGGACTTCAGCTGCACCAGTTCGGCATGGGTGCGCAGGATTCTGCCGCCGATGGAGTGAAAGGTGCCGAGCCACGGCATGCCTTCGACGGCTTGGCCGAGCATGTGGCCGAGCCGCAGTTTCATCTCGCGCGCCGCCTTGTTGGTGAAGGTGACGGAGAGGATTTCGCCCGGTCGTGCCCGGCCCTGGCTCAGGATATGGGCGATGCGGCAGGTCAGCACGCGGGTCTTGCCGGTGCCGGCGCCGGCCAGCACCAGTACCGGACCATCCAGCGTTTCAACCGCCTCGCGCTGCTCGGGATTGAGGCCTGCGAGATATTGCGGGGTTGCCGCCGCCCGGGCGCGCGCGGCGATGCCGCCCGAAGCGGGCTGGTGGTCGGGAACGCCGTGATGGGTCAGCTTGTTCGGCTCGGTCATTTGCGATTCGTGTTCCGCCCACGATGGCACCGCGGGGCGGTGAAGGGGAGCCTTCATAGCAGGATTGGGGGGCATATAGGGTTTTCCGGGCGGATTTGACAGGAGTTATCCCGGCTGGCTTTTTTGTCCGCTGGGGCGGCCGCGAGAGCGCCATTTTGTTCCTTGGATTGACGGGATTTTTCGAAAGGGCACGACGCCGAAGGGGCCGGAACATTTGTTCCAGTGCGGGAATTAGCTCTGCAGGCAAAGCGCAACGAGGCTTGTTGCGCTGAGTTGAAATTGCACAGGGAAAGCGGGAGTTATTGTGATGCTGAGCTGGGTCGTTACGTTCCTGATCATTGCCCTTATCGCCGGTATTCTGGGCTTCGGCGGCATCGCCGGGGTATCCATCGAAATCGCCAAGACCATCTTCTTTATCGCAGTCGTGCTGTTTCTGGTTTCGACCGTGGTCGGCCTCGCGCGCGGCCGCACGAGGGGCTAGCCCCGTCGACCCCTGCGTTTCGCGGCTAGTCAGCCCGGGTTGACTGTCGTGGTCGGCAGCAGGCGCCGCCAGTGACGCGCGAATGAGTGCGAAGCTCCGCTATAATTCTTGTTGGAATTCCCGTGGCCTCAAGGAGGCTGGGATTGGGGCACCGCGTCCTCCGATCGAGGGACGCAGGGCGCCAATTCGCTTGCTAGGCAACGGCGGCCGTGCGCGTGCGATCAACTTGCGGACCGGCAATAAACGAACTCGAAGGGGAGAGCGATGGTTCACATCGGAAGCTGCTTTTGTGGCGCAGTCAAACTGGAGGTCATTGGCTCACCGGAGGCCATGGGTTATTGTCATTGCAGGTCTTGTCGTTCGTGGTCCGGCGGACCCGTGAATGCCTTCAGCCTTTGGAAACCGGATGCTGTGCGGGTCACATCAGGAACTGAACATGTGGCGACGTTCCAGAAGACCAAACTCAGCCAGCGTCAATATTGCTCGAAATGCGGTGGGCACCTGATGACCGATCATCCGCCGCTCGGCCTCGTGGACGTGTTCGCCGCAACCATTCCGACACTTGCCTTCAGTCCCGGCGTTCACGTCAACTATGCTGAGACGGTGCTGCCGATGCGGGACGGCCTGCCAAAGCTGAAAGATTTTCCGGCCGAATTCGGCGGCTCAGGCGAGGTCATTGCGGAATAACGGCTGGGCGGAATAGCGGCCGGCTCGTCCGACGATGGCGACTACTGTCGTCGGCGCCGCGCTCGAGTCCGCTCGTCCCTTCGTGCTCGGCCCGCAGCGGGGGCTCCGGTATGTCGCGTCCTAGTCCGCCAGCGGATCGATCGCAGTTACCAGCCTCTTGCTCTGCATTGCTTCTATTTTTTGCAGGGCGAGCACATGCGAAAATGCAAAGACGATTATCAAGGCTGCCAACAGAAAATAAAGTCGCCACGACATCGAATAATTACTCCGTAATTGCGGCTTGTTGTGCCCTGGATCCCGTCTTGTCCGTGCGATGAAGATGGCCGACACATCGGCCGTCCTGGATGAGATGCCGGTGTTGGTCGATAAAACGGGCCGCCGCTAGCCTCCGTGATTCATGGAGCGCCTCGATCAGGCCGCTCCATGCGCGAACGATCGGCTCGAACAGCCGCGTCACCTCGTTCGTAAATGCAAACATCGAACCAGCCTTGCCAGGTTTTGATCCTTGCAAAACATAGAACGCGGGCAGGCTTACCCTCGTCATTCGTTCAGACGACGGCCGATTACGATTTCTTGAATATACCTTACGTGCTGTGATGACGCTGATTTTGGGCGGAGGCAACCGCACTTGGGACCGATGACGATCGCTGGCCGATCAGCGGAGTGGCAAATCCCGCAACGACCTTGACCAGATCGGCCTGGCGCTTCGTGCCGGTCTTTACGAACAAGCGGCCGAGATGCGTCTTGATCGTGGTTTCTGCAACGCCCAGGGCCACTGCTACTTCCGGAACACCGCCGACCTCAACGATGGCAAGCAGCACGCGCAACTCGGTCGGGGTCAATTTGTAACTCCGGGCGATGACTTCCGGAGGCGAGAGGGCTTCGAGCGCCACCCTGCGAATGAACACTGCCGCAGTCGCAGCGTAGGCGATGCCGGTGGCGCGCCGGGCGCCCGACGTGAGCGGCAGCACGTGGGCGACGTAGCACGCGCCGTCCTGCGCTTTCAGCGGCAAGGCGATACCTTGAGTTCCGATTGCAGCGTCGCCAATGCCCGCAAAGGCCAGCAGTTCCCGCAAGGCCTGATCGATCCTCGGATCGCGCGCGGCGAGGCGTCCCCCGATCGTCATCAGGAAATCGCTGGCGTCGAGAATGATGTGACAGGCGACGTTTGCGTGGACGATGCGCCCTGCCGCGTCGACGAGGCACATCCCCGCGCTGAGGCCGTCGAGCGTGTCGGCGAACGCCGCGGCCTCCGCGGATTTGAGCTCAATGAGCCTGCCGACGAGTACCGCCCGGCGGACATGCGGAACGATAAGGCGCATGCGCCGGCGTGTTTCTTCGTCGACAACGCCGTTGTGTTCGCTGCGGAATACTCCGAACATCGCCGCGCTGGTCGCCGACTTATCCAGCACTGCGGACACGAAATCCACTATGCCTTGTGGCCGCGCCCACTCCCGATAAAATCGGGTTTTCAAGAACTCGCGATAGGGCATGAAGTCCGCTACGGCGATAGGTTGTCCGATATCGGCGAAGTAATGACTGGTCGTCGAAGGGTCGAGTTTTACATATTTGTCGAAATAGAGTTGCCGGTAGTGCGGGTCGGTGCCGGACTCGTAATAGACGTGGCCGTTTCCGGCCGTCGGGCTCTTGGAAAAGATCGCCGCGGCGGACCCGCCGACGAAACGCGCGGTTTTGCCGATCACGCCACCCCACAGCGAGGAGTCCAGTGCTGCGTCATAGATGTCGCTGATGAGTTCGGAGAGCTGCTCTGCCTGATCCATGGTTATCCCTGAAGGCCGACTCCCACACCGATAACATGCCTACCCCTGAGACGCGCGCGAGACCGGGTGGTTGTTGCCACGCCGTTCACCGGCCGTGCCATAGTGGCCGGCCACCACCTCGGTATCCTCCGATCGGTGGATGATCCGTTCAACAGATCGTCAAGCCCCTCCGAACGGATGATGCCTGGCGCGCGGGCGCACCCGCGTCCGGTTAATGGCGGGTAGCCCGAAATCCTAGCGCGCGAGTTTGCCATCTACAAATGGTGGTTGCGCAAGGTTGTCGCCACTCGTTGTGCCGGGGTACCGGATGACTGGCATACCCCTGCAAAGTCGCTACGATAGCGGCACGCCGGCTGACGGGGGACACGCCATGAATTTTACCGAATATCTGAAGCGCGACGCCGTAGCGCTGGCGGAATGCGTCGCGCGTCGGGAGACGACGGCGGAGGAGTTGCTGGAGCTCGCGCTGCAACAGAGCCAGCGGGCGCAATCGAAGACAAATGCGATCTGCCGACCGATGGAGCGCGAAGCCCGCTCTCAACTGGCGAAGCCGCTTACCGGTCCTCTCGCGGGCGTTCCCTTCCTGATCAAGGATTGCGCGCAGGACTATGCCGGCCTGCCGACGACCTATGGCAGCCGGTCGATGCAGCGCGCCGTCGCCCCCGAACATTCCCATGTAGTGCGGCGCTATCTCGAGGCCGGGCTGGTGATTTTCGGCAAGACCAATTTACCGGAATTTGCGCTCAAGGCCGTGTCAGATTCGCAACTCTTCGGCCGTGCCTGCAATCCCTGGAATTTCGATCACACGCCCGGCGGCTCCAGCGGCGGCGCAGCCGCCGCGGTCGCGTCGGGCGTCGTGCCGATGGCGGCAGGCAATGACGGCGGCGGCTCCATTCGCATTCCCGCCGCCTGTTGCGGCCTGTTCGGGTTGCGTCCCTCGCGCGCACGCATTTCCTCGGGGCCGGTCTATGGCGAATATTGGTACGGCGCATCGAGCGAGGGCGTGATCTCCAGAAGCGTGCGCGACACCGCGGCGGCGCTCGACGTCTCGGCGGGCAACGAGCCCGGCGATCCCTTTGTGATTCCCAGGCCGAGCGAGCCCTACGTGGAGCTGATGCGGCGCGATCCCTGTCGGCTGCGCATCGGCTTTACTTCGGCCTCGCCGATCGGAACGGAAGTTCACCCCGAAGCCGTCGCGGCGGTGAACGAGGCGGCAAAATTGCTCGGAAGCCTTGGCCACGAGGTCGAGGAAGCCCAGCCCGAGATCGATGGAGCGTCGCTGGCGAAAGTTTACCTGCATGTCTATTTCGGACAGGTGCCGGCGATGGTGGCGCAGGCACGCGCGGCCGGCGCTCGCACTTCGGATTTCGAACTGCTCACACGGGTGCTGGCGACACTGGGCGGTGCGACCTCGGCCGGGACCCTGACGGCGCAATTGCTCAAATGGAACGAATTTGCGCGGGCGCTGGCGCGCTTTCATCAGCGTTACGACTTGCTGCTGACGCCGACACTCGCACATCCGCCGATCCGCCACGGCCAGGGCGACCCGACGGCGGCGGAGCAAGCGGTGCTGAATCTGCTCGATCGGGTCGGCCTGCTTGGGCTGCTGGCACGTCTTGGCCTGCTCGACAGCACGATCGACAAGATCGCGCGCGACAGCCTGCAATATGTGCCATTCACGCAGCTCGCCAATCTGACGGGCACGCCGGCGATGAGCGTGCCGTTGCATTGGACGGCGGACGGCCTGCCGTTAGGGGTGCAGTTCGTCGCGCGTTTCGGCGAGGAAGATCGGCTCTTGCAGCTCGCGCGCCAGCTCGAAACGGCGCAGCCGTGGTTCGACCGCCTGCCGGCATGGGTGGCGCAGGGCTAGCGTTTAACCGGGAGCCCGACACTTCGGCCGATGCCTTCCGGCCGCGGCACGGCGGCATGAGCGTCGGCCACCGCCTCGATGCGGGCACGGATGTCGGGCGGAAACGGCGCGGTCTTTCGCGCCGTCATGTCGATATGGATGGTCATGTTTTCCGAAGTTGCCGACAGCCAGCCTTCGCTGGCGTGGCGTAATTCCTCGAAGGTATGCAGCCGCTTCTCGTCCGCCCCCAGAAGCAGGATCGAAACCTGTACGGGATCGCCGAGTTGAATCTCGCGGAGGTAGCGCACATGGCATTCGGCAGTAAAGGTCGAGCCGTGGCGCGTCTTCATGTAGGCGGGCCCGATCCCCAGTTGCAGCCATAATTCGTCGATCGCGCGATCGAACATCACGTTGTAATAGGCCATGTTGAGATGGCCGTTGTAGTCGATCCATTGCGGCTCGATCTGCATCACCGACGACAGGAAGGGCGCAGGCCGGAGCAGCAGATCGTCGCCGGCAGAACGTGTCGTCATGGTGTCGATTCCGTCTGTTGAGGGTATGATCCCTTGACCCCCTATATATCCTTTGCCACGGTATTTTTGCGGGGAGGATTCTGCTTTGGGAACAATGATAACCAACAAATTGCAGCGGCCGGAGCCGAAAGCGCTGGCGAGCACCATCGAAGCGCTCGCCGCGCGGTTCGGCAACCGGCTGATCACTTCAAAGGCGGTGCGCGAGCAGCACGCGCATACCACGACCTGGCTGGAATCGCAGCCGCCGGACGCGGTGGTCATGGCGCAGGAGACCTCCGACATCCAGGACGTGGTGCGGATTTGTGCCAAGCACGGCGTCCCGGTGATCGCGTTCGGCACCGGCACCTCGCTGGAAGGGCAGGTCAATGCGCCGGCCGGCGGCGTCTGCATTGATCTTCGCGACATGAACAAGGTGCTGGAGGTCCACGCCGAGGATCTCGACTGCGTGATCCAGCCCGGCGTCACCCGCAAGGCGCTGAACGAGCATCTGCGCGACCAGGGCGTGTTCTTTCCGATTGATCCCGGGGCCGACGCCTCGCTGGGCGGTATGGCGTCGACGCGCGCCTCTGGCACCAATGCCGTGCGCTACGGCACGATGCGCGACAATGTGCTGGCGCTCAAGGTGGTGCGCGGCGACGGCGAGATCATCACCACCGGCACGCGGGCGAAGAAATCCTCGGCGGGTTACGACCTGACCCATCTGTTTGTCGGCGCCGAAGGCACGCTTGGGATCATCAGCGAACTCACCATCAAGCTGCGCGGCATTCCTGAAACTATCGCGGCCGCGGCGTGTTCGTTCGAGAGCGTGCGCGGCGCCTGCCAGGCGACGATTCTGGCGATCCAGACCGGCATCCCGGTGGCGCGCATCGAATTGCTCAACGCCGAACAGGTGCGCGCCTGCAACGCTTATTCGAAATTGTCGCTGCCGGCGACCCCGCTGCTGCTATTGGAATTTCACGGCAGCGACAACGACGTCGCCGAGCAGTCGAAGAATTTTGCCGAGATCGCCAAGGAATGCGGCGGCGGCGATTTTACCTGGACCACGCGGCCTGAAGATCGCACCAAATTGTGGCAGGCGCGGCACGACGCCTATTGGGCGGTGAAGGCGCTGCGTCCGGGCGCCGGCGTGGTGGCGACGGACGTGTGCGTGCCGATTTCGCGGCTTGCCGATTGCGTCACCGAGACCGAAGCCGATCTCAAGCGCCTCAATCTGCAGTCGCCGATCGTCGGTCATGTCGGCGACGGCAATTTTCACTGCTCGCTGCTATGTGACGTCGAGGATTCCGACGAAATGGCGCGCGGCGAGGACTTTATGCATCGGCTGGTCGAGCGGGCGCAATCGATGGGCGGCACCTGCACCGGCGAGCACGGCATCGGGCAGGGCAAGCAGAAATACCTCAAGACCGAGCTTGGCCAGGAGGCCATCGACGCCATGCGGGCGATCAAACAGGCGCTCGATCCGCAGAACATCTTCAACCCCGGAAAGATCATTCCGGCGGGGTAGGGACACGCCGGCTCAGGCGCTGTCCCCGGTCTCCGACGCGGCCACCCAGCAAGAACTCCCGCAAAATTTTCCCTGGGAGCGGGCAGGCCTCATTTGAGCCCAAAAAGGTCGGCTACCAAGACTGGCACAATGCCGGCGATTTCAGGTAACGTAGGATTCACCTGTTACGCGGCGCTTTTTCGATTCTTATCAACCGGGCATAATAATGCGCCTCCGCTGGCAAATTTTCGTCGCTGCCGTGACTCTCACTGCCACTTCGTCCATTGCCGAGCCGTACCATGGCAACCCTCTCCCGGAGTACGGCGGGAGCCCAGCCAACGCGAAGGCGCTTCATGCCGAGGATGTCGCGAACGAACTCACGCCGCAGGAGCCGGACACGGATCTGTTGGCGCTGATGTCGGGGAAGTGCAGCACGCTTAGAGTTGCGGGACGCGATTATTCGTGCAGGACGGTCGCATACGCCCACGGCATCCACGGCCGGGCCTATTTCACCATCGCGCTCGACGACCCGGCCGACCACAGCCACATCATCTCGTTCTCGGGTGAGAATGGCCGCAGGTCGCAGGATAATCTGTACGAGCTGACGGTCGACCGGATGCTGCTGAATTCCAAGAACCGGCCGAAGGTCGACGGCCTGCCGGTGCCGTTCGTCGAGTTATCGGCCGGGATGTGCACGCAGCTTGGAAACTTCGCGGCGGGCCAGGTCTCCAGTATCGCCTGTACCGCGACCGACAGAAATGGCAGGAAGTACGAATTGAAATTCGAATCCGATGGCTCGCCCATTACAATACGCAGGGTCAAGCCGTCTCCGCCGACCATCCGAGAGCGCAGCTAGATTGCGGAATAAGGGTTATTGTTGACTGGGCCGCAAATCTACACGGCCATCTGTGCTTTCAGGAATTCGGGGCATGGCGATGAGGTGGTTCGGAGGACAGAAGCCCAAGGAGATATGGGACGAGGATATCCAGTGGCCGATCGGAGATATTGAGGCCGCGCACAGAATCCGCGATATCTGCCGTTCCGCAGCCGATAGCGCCGAGAAGGTGGCCGGCTTTGCCGGCCGCCCGGATAACAACAAATACCACGCCGAGCGGTACGAACGCGCCGCCAAGATCGCGATGGAGATCGCCATGAAGATCGCCGACGATCTGTTGCGCGATTCCGCGGTGCGCCAGATCATCAGCCTGTGCGTGAAGGCCAGCGATCTGAGAACGGCGCGAATCCTGTTTCGCGCGATTCAGGCCGCTTCGATCAGGGAGGAGGTGCTGCAGGATCATCCGATCCTGCAGCAGTGAGTCACCTGTCCGGGTCCATGTTCACTTAAGGCTTTTCGATCGGACCGCCGCTTTCGGCCCAATCCTTGAAGCCGCCGGCATTGTAGACCTGACCATAGCCCATGTCCTTGAGCAGCTTGCCGGCGAGCGCGGCGCGACCGCCGGATCCGCAATAGAGGATCACGGTCTTGTCCTTGGCAAAATTCTTGTCGTGGGTGGGCAATTCGGGATCGGCGCGAAATTCCAGCATGCCGCGCGAGACATGCACGGCGCCGGCAACCTTGCCGCTGCTCTCGACTTCCGGTGCGTCGCGCACGTCGACCACCAGCGTATTGCCCTTCGCGATCATTTCGCGCGCCTCTGCCGGCGTGATCTTCGGCACCGCGGCGTTGGCGGCCTCCATCATCTGCTTGACACTCAGCGCCATCTGCAACTCCTCAACGGCTTGAAACCTTCGGCAACGCTTGACGGCCGCCACGATATAGAGTTTTTCCGTTCGGCGCCATGTCGTGGACCGCCATTCCGGGCGAAGACCTGATCACGAGCAAAGGCCCCTGATGCGGCTTCCCTTCTTTTACGGTTGGATCATCATCGCGGCGACGTTCGTCACCATGGCGATCGGCGTCAACGCCCGCACCGCGTTTTCGCTGTTCTTTCCGCCGATCATCGATGAGTTCGGCTGGGAGCGCGGCATCACCGCGGGCGCTTTCTCGTTCGGCTTCGTGGTTTCCGCCGGCGTAAGCCCGCTGATCGGCCGCTTGATGGACCGGCTCGGTCCCCGCGCCGTGATGGAACTGGGCGTCGCGCTGATGGCAGGCGGTCTGTTGCTGGCGCCGCTGACGACGCAGCCATGGCATCTTTATCTGACGATCGGCGTGCTGGTAGGCGCGGGAAGCATCTGTCTCGGCTATTCCGGCCAGTCGCTGTTTTTGCCGAACTGGTTCCATCGCCGTCGCGGCCTTGCCATAGGACTGGCGTTCGCCGGCGTCGGCGTTGGCTCCGTCACGCTGCTGCCGTGGGTGCAGCACATGATCGAACAAACCGGATGGCGGACGGCCTGCACGGCAATGGGTTTTCTGGTTCTGGCCGTGCTGGCGCCGATCAACCTGTTATTGCGCAAACGCCCGGAGGATATCGGCCTGCGGCCGGATGGCGACGCCGCACCCTCGGCGTCCGCTGCGAAGCCTTTATCCAACGTCGTCGATCCCGATTGGGCCGGTATCGACTGGACGTTGAAGCGCGCGCTCGCGACCGCGCGGTTCTGGTGGCTTGCGACCGGCTATTTCGGCGGCTTGTACATCTGGTACGCGGTGCAGGTGCACCAGACCAAATATCTTCTCGACATCGGCTTTGGCTCAGGCGTTGCGGTCTGGGCCTTGGGCGCGGTCAGCCTGCTCGGCATTCCCGGCCAGATCCTGCTCGGACACATCTCGGACCGGGTGGGCCGCGAATGGATCTGGTCCGCGAGCTGCGCCGGCTTTGCGATCTGCTTTGCGGCCCTGATCGCGCTGGCGCACTTTCCGACGTTGACGCTGGTCTACGTCATGGTCGTGGCGCAGGGCGCGCTTGGCTACGGCCTGACCTCGATCATGGGGGCGGTCGTGGTGGAGATATTTCAGGGCAGGCACTACGGCAGTATTTTCGGTACCATCATGGTAGCGGCACTCGCCGGAGGTGCCGCGGGCCCCTGGGTGACCGGCGTTCTGCACGACCTTTCCGGGAGTTATACGTTAGCCTTTGCAATCGGTATCGGAGTGAGCGCCTTGTCCGCGCTGGCGATCTGGCGGGCGTCGCCCGGCAAAGTTCGTGCGGTCGCGGGCCGGTTGCACCGAATACCGGCCTAGGATTACCAGCAGGAGCCCACCACCACCATCTACCGGCTTGCCGTGAGCGGCGGCGTGTGGACTAAATCCGTCTCCAGACCGCATCGAGGTGCCCATGAACGAGCATGTTCAGGCTGCGACGACCGAGCCGCTCTTCAACCCGCTGTCCCCGGAGTTCATCCGCGATCCCTATCCGCACTATGCGCGGCTGCGCAGCACCGATCCCATGCATCTCGCGCCGCATGGCTTGTATCTCGCGAGCCGGTATGCCGAAGCAAGTCTGGTGCTGCGCGACAAGCGGTTCGGCAAGGATTTCGTCGAGCGCTCGACGCGGCGCTACGGACCGAAAATCATGGAGGAGCCGATCTTTCGCAGCATGAGCCACTGGATGCTGCAGAAGGACCCGCCCGACCACGCCCGCTTGCGCGGCCTGGTGGTGAAGGCGTTCACGGCGCGCCGGGTCGAGGACATGCGGCCGCGCATCCAGCAGGTCGTCGACGAAACGCTCGATCGCTTGGCCGAGCGCGGGCATATGGACCTGATCGAGGATTTTGCCTTCCGCCTGCCGGTGACCATCATCTGCGACATGCTCGGAATCCCCGAGGACCATCGCGAGGTTTTCTATACCAGTTCGCGCAACGGTGGACGGCTGCTCGATCCGGTGCCGCTGTCGACGGCGGAGATTGCGGAAGCCAATGCAGGCAATGCGATGGCGCAGATGTATTTCCAGCAACTATTCGAGCTGCGGCGGAAGAACCCCGGCGATGACCTGACCACCCAACTGGTGCAGGCCGAGGAGGATGGCAGCAAGCTCTCCAACGAGGAACTGACCGCCAACATCATTCTGTTGTTCGGCGCCGGGCACGAGACCACCGTCAATCTGATCGGAAACGGGCTGTTGGCGCTGCACCGCCATCCGGATCAGCTCGCCCTGCTCAAGGCCAATCCCGGCCTCATCACCAACGCGATCGAGGAATTCCTGCGTTACGACTCCTCGGTGCAGATGAGCGGTCGGGTGACGCTGGAGGACATCGACGACCTCGGCGGCAGGAAAATCGCGAAAGGCGAAACCGTGCTCTGCCTTCTGGGCTCGGCCAATCGGGATCCTGCGGTCTATCCCGACCGGCCGGATCGCCTCGATATTACCCGTCCCAATGTGCGTCCGCTCTCGTTCGGCGGGGGCATTCACTTCTGCCTCGGCGCCCAGCTGGCGCGCATCGAGGCCGAGGTCGCGATCGCGACGCTGTTGCGCCGCCTGCCGGATCTGCGGCTCGACGACGCCGAGAATCCGGAGTGGCGGCCGACCTTTGTCCTGCGCGGCCTCAAAAGGCTGCCCGCAAGCTGGTGACGGCGGCGGCATGACGCAGTCACGGCACGTTGCTGTGACTTCGCCACAGTTATCTCTATATATGGCGTTGCTCCGGCACTGATCTCAGCGCGGCGGCGGGGGTCGCTTTCGGATCGTCGTCGTAATGGGGTGCAAGGCCAAAGCCCAAGCGACGCGCCATGCCGCGCAAGCCGAGTGAGCCGGAGCGTGCTCAAGGGGAGACACCGTGCAGACGACGCTGCTCGGATTGGCGATTGCCTTCATCATTGCGCTGATTGCCGCGCTGATCGGGCCGTATTTCATCGACTGGAATCAGTTCCGGCCGCAATTCGAAGCCGAAGCCACGCAGGTGATCGGTGCCCCCGTGCGGGTGGCGGGTGCGCTGGAAGCCCGGCTGTTGCCGTCGCCGTCGCTGCGGCTGCGCTCGGTGGTGGTCGGCGGCGCCAACGATCTCGGCAAGGTTCGCGCCGACAAGCTCGACGTCGAGTTCAGCCTGGGTTCGCTGATGCGGGGCGAATGGCGGGCCACCGAACTGACCATTGGCGGGATGGCGGTCGATCTCGGGCTTGATCCGCTGGGACGGATCGATTGGCCGACGGCGACCGGCAAGTTCAATTTGGGGACGCTTTCGATCGACCGGCTGAACCTGACCGGCCGGATCGCGCTGCATGATGCCTCGAGCCGCGGAACGCTCGAGCTGAATGACATTGCCTTTTCCGGCGACGTGCGTTCGCTGGCGGGTTCGGTGCGGGGCGACGGCAGCTTCGTGCTGTCGGGCACCCGCTATCCGTTTCGCGTCTCATCCGGGCAGAGCGCCGACGGCAGCGGCACCCGCGTTCACCTCAACATCGATCCCGGCGCACGCGCCCTGTCTGCGGATATCGATGGCGTGCTGAGCTTCGAGACCCGTGCTCCGCGCTTTGAAGGCGCGGTGGTGCTGGCCACCTCCGCTGAACCCAGGTCGAAGGGTGGCACCGGGGCCTCACCGACCCCGTGGCGGGTTTCGGCCAAGGTCAAGGCCGATCATGCCGCCGCAAAGCTCGAGCAGATCGAAGCGAGCTATGGCACCGAGGACACGGCGCTGAAATTTGTGGGCCTTGGGGACCTTCGCTTTGGCGCCTCGCCGCTCATTCACGCCGTGCTGTCCGCGCGCCAGCTGGACGCCGACAAGTTTGCCGCCCGGGACAATGGCGGCTCCGAGCCGATGCGGGTGTTGCCGAGCTTGCGCGCGCTGATCGCGGCGGCGCCGGAGCCGCCGATTCCGGCGCAAATCGAGCTGGCCGCCGAGCAGATCATGCTGGGTGGCCGTCCGCTGCAGAGCCTTGCCGCCGATTTGCGTACCGATGCCAAATCCTGGAGCATCGACCGGCTGGATTTTCGCGCGCCGGGCGCAACCCGCGTATCCCTGAGCGGCACCCGCGCGCAACCCGGTGCATCCGGCAGTTTCAAGGGCGCGCTCAGCGTCGAGTCATCCGATCCCGATGCGCTGGTGATGTGGTTGCAGGGCCGCAGCGAGTTGACCTATCGCAGTCAGAAGCCGATGCGGCTGCGCGGCGACGTCGATGTTGCCCCGCACCGCGTGGCGATCGAAGCCATCAAGGCGGAGATCGACGGCGGTGCCGTCGAAGGACGGATTGCGATCTCGCATGATCCTGTGGGCGGCGGCGCCGCGTTAGATGCCGAGTTGAAGGCCGAACGGCTCGATCTCGATGCCGCGATGGCGTTCGCGCGCGCACTCGCGGGTCCGCAGGCGGAGTGGCCGGAACAGGCGCGGATATCGCTGGATATCGGCCACGCCATTTCGGCCGGCCAGGAACTGCATCCGTTCATGGCGAAGCTCGGCTACGGTCCGAAGACGGTCTCGCTCGATCAACTGAAGGTCGGCGAGGCCAGCGGCGTCATGGTGGAGGGCGCAGGTGCGTTCGACCGGGTCAACGCGACCGGAAAACTGGCGCTCAATTCGAGCGCCGCCTCGCTGGGGCAGATCAGCGGATTTATCGCCCCATTCGCGCCGGCGGTTGCCTCGCGGCTGAATTCGATGGCGCTCGGTCAGGGCCCGGCGCGCCTCAAGCTGACGCTCGCCGTCGACAAGGACGCCGACCATGCCGATCGCGCCAGTGCCCACGCCACCCTCGACCTCGACGCGCCGCAGTTCAAGGGTTCGGCCTCGATCACGGCGAAGCCTGTGACCGCGGCGCTGCGCGGGATCGATCTCGACAAGCTCCGGCGCGGCGAAATCAGCTTCGAATCGAAACTGTCGTCGGAGCAGGGCGGTTCCCTGCTCGTGCTGCTGGGGCTGGATGGCGCGATCCTGGCGGGGAACGGGCCGGGGCAATTCCAGGGATCGGTCAACGGCGCCTGGGGCGAGCCGTTGCGGCTGAAGGTCAGCCTGTCGGGAGCCGGCCTTGACGCCGAAGCGCAGGGCACGGTCGAACCCTGGGCGGCGCAGCCCAAGGGCAGCGTCGCGTTGAAGGCCCGCAGCGTCAATCTCGCGCCGCTGTTCGATCTCAAACCATCCGACAGGCTCGCGCAAAACATCAGCCTGTCGTCGCGGGTATCGCTGCTGGCCGGCAAGCTGACCTTCCACGATCTGGACGGCGCGATGGCGGGCTCGCGGCTGCGCGGGCGCGTGGCGCTGACGCTTGACGGCGAACGGAACGTCGAGGGCGAGGTCGGCCTCGACGCGCTGGACCTTGCGCCGGCCTTCGCGCTGGCCATCGGTGCCGCGGGGCGCGACGCGACCGAGCCGCTCGGTGCCGGATTGTTGAAGGGCTGGCGCGGCCAGATCGCATTTCAGGCGCTGCGCGGTCTGCTTCCGGGCGGCAGCGAGTTGCGTCCCGTCAGCGGTACGGTGAAAAGTGACGGTCAATCGCTGGCGTTCGACGCCCTCAAGGGGGGCATCGGCGGCGGCGAGGCAAGTGCCAGTATCGACGCCAGACCGACCGCGAATGGCCTTGCGCTGAATGCGCGCCTGCAGTTCAAGGCCGTCGATGGCGGCGCTCTGCACTATCGCGCGCTGGCGATGCCCGCCGGTCGTGCGTCGATGCAGATGACGCTGGCAAGCCAAGGCCGCAGCGCGTCGGCACTGACCGGCGCGCTCTCCGGCAGCGGAACCATAACGCTGGAATCCGCAGGTGTCGCCGGCCTCGATCCGCGCGCCTTCGATGTCGCGATCCGCGCCAGCGATGTTGGCCAGGCGACCGACGACAGCCGGCTGCGCAAGATCGTCGAGCCGGTGTTGTCCGGTGGTGCGTTGCTGGTCGCGTCGGCGCAAATTCCGTTCACTGTCAGGGACGGCCGGCTTCGCGTCGGCGCCACCACGCTCGACAGCGACGTCGCCCGCGCGATCGTTTCCGGTGGATACGATATTCCGGCGGATCAAGTCGATATTCGCGTGACGGTTGCTTTGGCGGCGGTCGAACAGGCGACCGGCCGTCCGGAAATTCAGGTGTTTATCGCGGGTTCGCCCGACGCACTCGACCGCACGGTCGACGTCACGGCGCTGTCGTCATGGCTGGCGGTGAGGGCGATCGATCGCGAGACCCGCAGGCTGGATTCGATCGAGCGCGGAGAACCACCGCCAGCGGTAGTGCCGGCATCGATTCCGCCGGCGATCGGCGAGCCCCCGGTTGTCGCGCCCGACGCGGCTCTGCCCGGTCTGCCTTCCGATCCGCGCCGGTTTCAGCCGAAGCCGAAAGTCGCCGGGCCACGCCCGCCGGTCATGCCGCCAGTCACCAATCCTCCTGTCGTGAGTCAGCAGGTCGCGCCATTGCCACCGCCGATCGACGTGCGCCCCGCGCCCAGCCTCATTGCCCGTCCGCCGAAGCCGAAACCGCCGCTTGTGCTGACGCCGCCGGTCGCAAATCCCTAGCGATCGGCACTCCGCGACCGGGTACGGCCGAGAACATCGAGGCTTTCCGCGATGACGACGCTGCGATCGTCAGGGTTCCTGGCCCAAGGAGGTGCGGACCTTGGTCGCGGCGTCATAGATCTGGATCTGAAGCATTGGATAAGCCGCCTTTAGCTTTCGACCCGATGCTTCAGCCGCGGTCGCGGTGTCAAACACCGACTTGAAATGGCCATCGACAATTAACACAAACCCTTCGGCAGGAAGGCGGTCGGCGCGTGGTGCTTTCTTTTGTTCGGGTTCTTCAACCGAGAGAACGGGCTTTTTCATCGGACCTCTCATTTCGTTTGGTATCTGGCGCGCTTCGCAATCAACTCGTGTTCTCGCTGTCGTTGTGCGCGGCAGCTCGCGTGGCGGTTTCGAGGTCTTGTCAATGATGATCCCGAAAGCGTACAGTGTATTTGACTTAGCTCAACCTAGGCGTACTCCGATCGGGTGGCTTTCTGCGGTTGTACGCCTCGCCGTCTCGTCAATCGAAGCTCACGCACGCGCATCGAGCTCTTTCCTTTTTTGTCCGGGATCGCGCGCAGATGTGTCGTCACCGCAGCAGCAGAGGGGTTGCCATGCTTTCAGTTTTGATTGGGGTTTTGATTATCTGCGTCGTCGGCGCAATTTGCTTTTGGGCCATTGACAAGTTTGTCAGAGAGTCCCGCCTGGCAAACCTTCTCAAGATATTGGTGGTGTTGATCTGCTTGGCGTCGATCCTCCAGCGGGTGCTGCCGCTCGCGGGCATTAACGGAATTTAGCGGCGCGGGCGGGTCGGTGGCTTTGCAAGTCGAACCGATAGACCCGCCCCTGTATTAGCGTCGTCACTTCAGCATTGACCCGGAGCAGTCGGCCACGGCTTTTGGGTGTCCTGCTCGAATTTAATGGTCGAGATCGGCCACTTTCCGTCATGTCCATCGATAGAGATTCGCATGCCGTGAAGTTCGTCCAGCCAGACATTCGAAACTGTTCCGGCTTTTCCATCGGTAAGAACGACAGCTTTCCCGACAAGTGCAGATTGCACGTCCCCCAGCGCGTTGAGGATCGTCGACGCGAGGAGCTTCACAGCCGTCATAGTGTCCCCGAAGTCAGTCCGGCGAGCGAGTCAACGGGGCCGTGTTGCCTTTGAAAGATGTGCAAGTCGTGACCGGGACGGGGCCATCGAGTGACCGGAAGAATCCTGCAGATTCCTCGATCTCCGAGGGGCAGCCTCCGATCTCCTTAGAAATGAGCGGCAACCAGATCGTAAGAACCTCTGCTTCCGCGGACGTAGACCTTCGCTGCGGCGGCGCATATCAAATCACGGTTGCAGTCGAACGCACTCAGAAAGCCCGACTCATCGGGGCAGGCGTCCGGTTGAATTCGTCTCAGCGCGTCTTCGCCTATGAAGAATGATGCTTCCATAGCGCTGTCGTGTCCCCAAAATCGCACGGCGCGCCGGGTCTGGTCATACGAGCGACTGTGATTCGGAAAATCAATCACGAGATCGAGACCGATCAAACCGTCGCGGGTTAACGACTCTGACCGGAACCGGAATCAGCAAGCGGTCATTGTTGAACAGGCGTTGCAACGCCTGCCTGGCCGCAACCACCATTTGACGATGGATGTGCCCGAGCGACTGAATCTGTACAGCCGATCGCCATTCGATGTGGCGGCGAAATTTCAACAATGCCTTCATTAGGTCAACCTCGCTGACGCGTTCCTGCCCGTAAATCCCCTGCGTCAATACTTAGGTGTTCATTTCACTTTTACGAGTCGTGCGCTGGTATCAGCCGGTCGCTCACTCTGCGCATCCGCGCCAAGGCCGTCTGTTTGGCAGTCTGGCCGAACGCCCGAGGACCGGCAGCGTCAGGCGCGGCGGTCATCGCAACTCCAAGCCTCGGCCGGCTGTTTACTCGAAAGCCGCAGGAAGCTGGCCATTCCGGAAGATGACCGTAGGCTCGTCGTCATAGTCGCCCATTTCGGGGTCACCGGTGGATGAGAACGCAATGACGCCGAGTTTGCTCAATGCCAATCGTTCTGCCGTCCGGAGCGCGCCCGTCGCCGATTTGCAGGCTATCGGAGCGTCGGCCTTTAGGCTTCCGCCTTTGCCGGCGTTGAAAGATTGAACGAAATAGCTGGTTTCCCTGGTCATCACACTTTCATCGCTTGCATCAGAGCCGAAATCTTGATGGTCGCAAAATTGGAGAAGGTGTCCGATACGGCGTAGGGCAAAATGATCTGGTCGTTGTGCCGCATCGCACCGCAGGTATAGACGACGTTGGGGACGTATCCTTCACGCTCGGATGGTTCAGGCCGCAACAGCGGCTCGCGCGAGCGCGCCAGCACCTTGGAGGGGTCGTTCTTGTCGAGCAGCGCCGCGCCGATCGAGTATTTGCGGACCGGGCCGACGCCGTGCGTCAGCAGCAACCAGCCTTCATCGAGTTCGATCGGCGATCCGCAATTGCCGATCTGAACGAACTCCCAGGGAAATTCCGGCTTCAGAATGGCCTGACCGCCGTCCCATGTGTAGAGGTCGTCCGAACGGATCAGATACAGGTTCTCGTTGTCCTGCCGCGCGATCATGGCGTATTTGCCGTCGATCTTGCGAGGAAATAGCGCCATGCCCTTGTTCTGTGCCGCGGCCCCTTTCAGGGGTGTCAGCCGGAACGACATGAAATCGCTGGTCTCGATCAATTCGGAACGGATCGCCCGGCCGCTATAGGCAGTATAGGTCGCGTAGTAGGTTTTCCGATTCTCGTCGCTGAATTGGACAAAGCGCGCATCCTCGATGCCGTTCGACTGGGAATCGGTGACGGGGAAGATCACGCGTTCGCTGAGCTCTTCTTCGGGATTGAAAGTCAGCTCGACATGGTCGCCGTCCGGTTTGGATATGCGGCGGCTGATCCGCGGGCTGGAAGCGAGCCGGGCCGTCGGATCGACGGTCAGGCCCCCATCGGCGGCGACGGTGCCGGCCCGAAATGTCAGTGACGACACATGCCCTTCGCCAATGGCCCGGAGACTGAGGATGAAGCGCAGGCCGCCTTTCGGCGCGTCGGACTGATCGGGATGGGGTACGATGCTGGGGTTGAACAAGGCCGAGGCTTCGAACGAATATTCGTTGAGAAAATAGGCGCCGATCAGTTGGCGCTGGGCCTGGGAGAAGGTGCCATGAGCTGTCAGCGCCTGTTCCATCACATCGGCGCGTGATTCGAACGTCTCCAGCAGGTTGCGGTGGCGGCCGTCGAAATTGTCCAGGACGTCTTCGAGCTGGCTGGCAACGGCTTCGGGGTCGAGCGCGAGAACCCGGTCGACGATGTGGTTGGCCCGCGTCTTGTCGGTGGGGTTGAGATCGCGCGGTTCCGTCGCCGGCTTGAACGGGCGCACGATCACCCGCGCCGGGTCGGGACGCAGATAAAGCGCCTGACGGTTGAGGAAGGTGGCTCGCGACGACAAGATGCCTCGGCTCGTTGGAGTGAAATGGGCGGTCAAATTCAGGTACCGACGGCGCGAAGCGCCGCGGGCGGGGTCTGGCTGGTGTTGACGCGGGCGAGCTGTCTGATTTCCGCGAGACTGAGAAGATAGGATAAGACCGACTCACCGCCGCGATTTTCATTAGCACGATCCGGGTGCAGCCCATCGCGACAACTTCCGGTGTATGGGTCGACCAGCACCACGGACAGGTCGTTGCTGCCGAAAAACCACGCGAAGACGCGGGTTGCGGTGGTCTTCCACTCGGCATCGCCGTCCGCCCGCCAGGCCGTGAGGCAGGCAGCGATCGTCGCCGTTGCTTCCACGGGTTGCTGATCGAAGGTGCGGGGACGTTGCCGCTGTTCGCCGAAACCGGCGGTGCCGACCGGGCGGAAATGACCCGCCGGTGCGGTTTGCTGGGTCATCAGCCAATGCAGCGACCTCAGCCCGGCATCGACATAATCACGCCTTTGCGTCGCCATGCCCGCTATCATCAAAGCCTGCGGCAGGCGCGCGTTGTCATAGGCCAGTCCTTCCTCGAACCAGACCCATTCCGGGGTCTCGACCGACGCCAGAATCGACATCAACCTGCCGGCAAGAGAATGCCGGACTTCCAGGGCGTGGAGATCATCCGGCGCCATGGCGCAATAGGCGTCCAGACCCAGCAGCGTGAATGCCCACGCGCGGGGGGAACGGAAGCCCTCCGCGGTCGGCAATGCTTCGGCGAACAAGGCTTGAGCCCAGCGCCGCCGCGACGGGCTTGCGTCTTTGCGCGCGCACTCGCCCAGGGCCCAGAGCGTTCGCCCATGGCTGTCTTCGGAACCGCTGCCCTCAAGCCAGGTCCGATTGAAGCCCATGAAGTTGCGAAATCGCCTGGTGTCGGGGTTCCATGCATGCTGCACGAAAGCCGCAAAACGGGCGGTCAGGATATCCGGCAGCCGCTGCTCGCCCGGGTCGTTGAGGGCGCAGGCCAGCAGCAATGCGCGGGCGTTGTCATCGACGCAATAGCCGTGCGAGCGATCGGGCACCGAATGCACGGCATGCTGGAACAGCCCGGTATCGTCGCACATCGCAAGGAAATGACCGATTTGCATGTCGGGCGCCGCCGGGCTGCGCGGTTCGGGCGAGGTCGCGTCGGAGCGGGCGACGACCTTGAGCCAGTGACCCTGCCGCGCCTGCTCGAAGACGGACACGTAACGCTCGGCGGCGCGTTGCCATGTCATGGTGCGGCTGAACGTGTAGGCCCGGCGACACATCGCTTCCCGGCGGGCGTCGTCGGTGAGCAATTCCGCGATCTCGTGCCCGGTCGCTGCCGCATTGCCAAAGGGCACCAGAACGCCGCGGCCATCGGCCAGCAGTTCGTGCGCGTGCCAGTAGGGCGTCGAGACCACCGGCCTGCCCATTCCGAAGCTGTAGGCCAATGTACCTGACGTCATCTGCGCTTCGTTGAGATAGGGCGTAGCATAGACATCGCACATCGAAATGAATTCGAGCAGCGTCGCCTGATCGACGAAGCGGTCGAGGAACACGACGTGGTCTTCGACGCCAAGTTCACGGACCCGCGCGATCAGGCTTTCGCGATAGGCCTCGCCCTGGTCGCGGACCAGATTCGGATGCGTCGCGCCGAGCACGACATAGACCGCATCCGGGCGCCGCTTCAGAATCAGCGGCATGGCGTCGATCATGACTTCGATGCCCTTGTTGGGAGACAACAGGCCGAATGTCAGAATGACCGGCCTCCCGGCAAAGCCGAGCCTGGCCTTCGCGGCATCGGGTCCGGAAAATGCGACCTCGGGAATACCGTGGGCGATGACTTCGATCTTGTCGTCGGGCACGTGATAGACGCTTCGGAGCAGCTCACGGCCCTTCTCGGCCATCACCACGATCTTCGAAGACGCCTCGACGATGCCGTTCAGCACCGCGCGCTGGACCGCAGTCGGCCTGGCCAACACGGTGTGCAGCGTCGTGACCACAGGCACGGTGAGGCGCGACAACAGCACGAGAAGGTGGGCGCCGGCTTCGCCGCCGAAAATCCCGAATTCATGCTGCAGACAGACGACGTCGAACCGGCCGGCGTTCAGGAAGTCTGCAGCGCGTGCATATTCCTCGATGTTGCCGTCGTTGATCTGGAAAGCGACCGAAGCAGGATAGTCATAGGCTTGACCATGGTCGGTCATTGCCACGATGCGGGTCTCGAGGTCCTGGCGTGACGTCGTGATCGCCTGCTGCAGGTCCGTGGTGAAGGTGGCGATCCCGCAATGGCGGGGAAGTGAATTACCGATGAAGGCGATGCGACGGAGCGGCGTCATCTCTGGACCCCGACGATCTCTTCCGGTTTCGACGGGCGCGCAACCGATGTAGAGGCGGATTTGGTCATGTGTTCTCCACTGTCTTCCAGCAACGCAACAACCGGATCTGGTCCCGGATAGGCTAGCAAAGCGCTCATTCCATCGGGCCCGACGTCGATCCCGGCGCGGTCGGCCTCGGCAAAGACAGCGTCGCCGACCTTCAGGCTCGTCCGTCCGACCCGAGCTTGACCTTCGATCACGAGGGTCCAGGTTTCCCGCGTCGCATTGAGGGCCCAGCTCGAATTTGCCGGAAGATCGATCCGCTCCAGGACAAAATGCGGGCTTGCGACCAGCGCGGTTCGGACCGCGGTGAGGCGGCGAGCGCCAGCTTGGGTCTGAAGCGGCCCGGCGTCGGAAACGGCGACGGCGCTGTCTTCGTGTAGCTCGCGCGTCCGGCCATAGTCGAACAGACGGAAAGTCGCGTCGCTGTGTTGCTGAATCTCGGCGAGCACGATCCCGGCGCCTATGGCGTGGATGGTGCCGGCAGGGATGAAGATGACGTCGCCTTGCTTGACTGAACGCCAATCAACCAGACTGGAAATCGAGCCGTTCTTGATCGCCGTGCGCAGTTCCCCTGGCGCGAGGCGCCGTTTCAATCCAAGGCCGATCCGCGCATCCGGCGTTGCCGAGAGGATGTACCATGCTTCGGTCTTGCCGTTCGGCAGCCCGACGGTGCGGGCGAATGCATCGTCCGGATGAACCTGAATCGACAAAGGCTCGCTGGTGAACAGCAGCTTGAGCAGTAACGCCGGGAGCCGTGCGCTTCGATCGGTGCGCTCAAACCACAGCTCCCCAACTCGATCGCCGGAACCTTCGATGCTGCTCCAGGGATGCAGATCCGCGACCCCCCACGGCTTGCGCACAACCTGCACGGCGGCATGTTCGATGGCCATAGGTGTCCTGACCCCTCACGCGCATATCGAAGCGATATGCCGTTGGTCGAAATCGTCTATCGGATTTGGCGAAGCGTTGCGTTCCGGGACAGGAGCTGTTGCAGCGGCCCAATTACGCTAATGGATCAAGTGGCTACTCCGGGACCCGATAACAAGCCGCAGCGCGCGTAAAACGCACCGTCCAGTCCTTGCGCCGGGCACGAAGAGGGCACCTGAAAGCGCGATCTGCCCGGCTGGATCAGGGGGGGCCGGGGTTGTTCCTGCTCCGCCGGCTCAAAACCAAGATGCAGGGGGGCCGGCCTGTCACCGCGGTACCTGCGTCCATGTGAAATTACATGCGTCCATGTGAAAACATGCCTTCTCCCCCCGGGGCGCCGCATGTACGCTGCCGCCTCATTCGCCGTGATTGGGGCTCTTCCTTGGTTCTAATTGGGTTCTAGCTGGCTGACATGGCTCTTACGCTTAACGAGATATGCCATTGGATCGACCAGACGGCGTTGAGCCAGGCGATTCAGGTCACGAAATGGGCCGTGCCGACGGTGCAGACGATTCACATCCTCGCGATTGCGGTCGTCGCCAGCTCGGCGCTGATGATCGATCTTCGCCTGATCGGCGTGTTCTGGGCAGACCGGCCGATGAAGGAAGTAACGTCGCGGTTCTTGCCGCTGGTGTGGTGGCCCCTGCTAATCCTGCTCGCCACGGGCATCCTCATGATTATCGCTGAACCGGCGCGGTCCCTGAAGAATCCGGCCTTCCAGATCAAGATGCTGCTGTTGATCGGGGCGTTGATCGTCACCGGGCTGTTTCAGTTTCTGCAGCGGCGCAATGCCAGCTTCGGCGATCTGCGCTCCGGACCGCGCGCCGCCGCCGCGACGGTTGCCATTGTCTCGATGCTGCTGTGGTCCTCGATCATTTTCGCAGGCCGGTGGATCGCCTATTTCGCGTGACCGGATCGAATGGCCCAGCCACCATGCCGAACACAAGGGATTTTCTCAGTGGAGATTGACCGCGCTCTGGGATGGCTCCAGGCAACCCCCATCGCCAGTGCGATTGCCGAAAATGAAATCCTGTTTCCGTGGATCGAATCCGTTCACGTTTTGGCGATCGTGCTGGTGGTCGGCACCATCTCGATCGTCGACCTGCGGCTCCTCGGTGTTGCTTCGCTCGATCTCAGGGTTCGCAGGCTGATGCGCGACGTGATCCCCTATACCTGGGGCGCGTTCGCCGTCGCCGCGGTCACCGGTTCGCTGATGTTCTCGTCGGACGCCGTGCATTATGCCCACAATTTCCTGTTCCGGGGCAAGCTCGTGCTGCTCGCGCTGGCCGGTCTCAACATGGCGGTGTTTCATTTCATCGGCACTGGCGACGTCCAGCGCTGGGACACGGGAACCGGCCGCGCGCCGATCGCCGCCAAGGCCGCCGCGACCATCTCGCTGCTGCTATGGATCGCCGTGGTCGCGTTCGGTCGCGGGATCGGCTTCACGATGCACTGACTTCACAATGAAACGGGTTGTCGCTACGCTGCATGGGTTTATCGGGCCACCTCATATTTCGGAGAACTGCGCGTGAAATCTGGTCCACTGGGTATTATCGTTGTTGGTCTGCTTGCCTCGCTGGCGGCGCCTTCGATGGCTTCCGCGCAAGCCCCCAAGAAGGCGCCAACCGTCATCAACCCGCCGCCATCAGCCCAGGATTGGGCCGATCTTGGCAAATTGCCGGACTGGAGCGGCGTCTGGAATCCGAAAATCAGCGACCAGGACGCCCAGGTCAAAACCAATCCGCCACCGTGGAACGAGACCGCCGCCAGGAAAATCCAGCAGATGTTCGCCGAGGAAAAGGCCGGCCGGCCGCGCCTGATCTTTTCCAACTGCCTGCCCGAGGCGCATCCGTCCTGGATGCTGGTCACCCACAACGCCATGGAAGTCCTGTTCACGCCCGGCCGGGTCACCATGCTCGGCGAGTCGGATGGCAACCGGATCCGCCGCATCTACGCCGATGGCCGTGGTCACCCGGAAGTTTCCGATCCGACCTTTCATGGCCACTCGATCGGGCATTGGGAGGGCGACACGCTTGTCGTCGATACCGTCGATATTATTCCGCAAGCGCCGCTTGCCATCAGCGAAGCCGCCGGCCTGCCCAACAATGGCGACATGCACGTGATCGAACGCATCCACCTTGCCGACAAGGACATCCTGCATGATGAACTGGAAATCATCGCGCCGAAGATTCTGACCAAGCCGTGGAAGACGACGCGCATCTTCTTCCGCCAGCGCGCGCGCAAGTTCGACATCGTGGAAGGCGTCTGCGCCACCGGCGATCTGGTGGAGCGGGTCAATGCGGAAGGCGATCACATCTTCGTACCCGTCGAAAAATCCGAATGGGGCCACACGACAGCTGTTCCGGCGAAATAGCCGCAAAGGCAAAACAGGAGATATCGATGCGACAACTCATGAAGGCGATCGGCGCGCTTGCCGCCGTTGCGGCACTCGCCGCGGGAATATCCCAGGTCGCCGCGCACCATTCGGCATCCATGTTCGATTTTTCCAAGACGATGACGCTGAAGGGTACCGTGGTGGAACTGCGCTGGGTCAACCCGCATGTCACCTTGACCCTAAACGGTTCGCTGAGAGCGGACGAAGCGCCTGCTGAATGGCTGATGGAAACGACCAGCCCCGGAAATCTGGTGCGGGTCGGCGGATGGCGCCGCGATGTGGTCAAGCCGGGCGATCAGGTCGAGGTCGAGTTCCATCCGTTGCGTGACGCCGACAAAAAGAGTGGCCTCATGAGACAGCTCACCGTGCTTGCGACCGGCGAAGTGTTCGCAGCCAATATCCGCGATCAGGAAAAGCCGGGCCTCGAATAAAGCAAGCTGTTGCGCCCTTTCTCCCGATCGATTCCGACCACGTAGCGGCAAGAAAAACCCCAGGAGATGACCATGCGATTCTTCATGAAATCAATTGGCGTGTTTGCTGTCTTGGCGGTCGTTGCCGCGGGAATTTCGCAAGTGGTTGCCCACCATTCCGCGTCGATGTTCGATGTCTTGCGGAGCGAGGTGCTCAAGGGCAAGTTGGTGGAGCTGCGTTGGGTCAACCCGCACGTCACGCTGACCGTCAAAGGCACGCTCAAGTCCGGCGAAGCGCCGGCCGAATGGCTGATCGAAACGACGAGCCCCGGGAACCTGACGCGCGTCGGCGGCTGGCAGCGTGACGCCGTGAAGCCTGGCGAACTGGTCGAGGTCGTGTTCCATCCGCTGCGGGAGCCCGGCAAGAGGCTGGGTCTCTTGCGTCAGCTGACGACGCTTTCCAACGGCGAGGTATACGCTACCAATATCCGCGACCACGAAAGGGCCGATCTCGAATAGAGCCAGCGCGTGCGCACTTTTCCCAAACAAAGCCGCATCGCGGTCGGTGTCCTCGCGGCAGCGCTCAGCATTGCGGCCGTGCCGGCCGTCGCGGAGGATCAGCCGGCACCCAAGGACACGATCTTTGCCCGCAAGATCCTCATGGGCGCCATCGACATGAACATGGATGAGGTCGAGACCATGCTGGCGCCGGAAGGCAAGCTCGTGCTGTCGGATGCCCAGGAGCATGCCGAAACGATCTCGACCATGCTGATGGCGTTCCCGCATCTGTTCCCGCCGGCCACCAATCAGTGGAAGCCAGGAGCCGAGCGCGATCCGGCCACGGATACGTTCGCCAATCCCGGTCTGTGGTTGAACTTTGCAGACTTCTACCAGCGCGCCACCGAGGCCTCGAAGATCGCCTGGAGCGCCAGCCGCGCCAAGCGGGCCGACGAATTCAGGCCGCTGATCGGACAGTTGCGCCAGCGCTGCAACGCCTGTCATGCCTTGAACATGAAGACGGATTGATGTTTGGGGGGCAATGCCCCCTTCTGGGCCAGGCCTATGCCTGCGGTTTTGAATCCGCCGCCGCCGTCGCAGCGCCGGCGCGCGACCGGAAATAATCCAGCACGAACAGGCGAATGGCGGAGGACAGATTGCCTTGCTGGCGGTTGTTGTCGATCTCGCCCACCAGTTCGGACAGGGTCATGTTCCGAAGTCCCGAAATCTCCTTCATGCCGTTCCAGAATGCCTCCTCGAGGCTGACGCTGGTTTTGTGACCCGCGACCACGATCGACCGTTTCACGACAGGCGATTTCATGACGCGTCCTCGCCGTCGATCCGATGTTGATCCAGCATGTCATCGGCGCGGCTGGCGCGCCGTTCGTCCAGGATGCGTTCGGATTTGGTTCGGCCAAACCGCGTACGATTGGCTGCGGCCTCTTTCTCCGATCGATCCCGCGCGGCGCGCTTCTTGAATTGCTTCAGATTGACCACATCCCCCATGCCGGTCCCCATTATGCGATCAGCCGGCATGCGTCACGTCGACGAAGACCGGAGTGTGCACCGCCGCGGTCAGAGCCCGTGCCGGCGGTATGGAGCAATCCGGCTGGCTCTGCGAAAATGCGCTCGATTGATAACCGCGCGCGGCGTGCGGATGCAAAGCCCGCATCCAATCTTGCAGGACGCGCGCTAGCCAGCTCGGTCGCCATCCAGGAAAATCCCCATTATGCCCTTTGATAGCATCAAAAAAGTGCTTCGCTCTGCGAAAATATTTTTTTGCTCTACCACGCCCCGGCGCCGTGGCGATAGCCGGACAGCCTAATTCTTTAGACGGTACGATCCAGAACTATTTTCCGCCCGCGCATTCTTTCGGAACACCGCGATGCGCCGATCAGCCGGGGCGTGTCATCTTCTCCGGTTTCACCAGCCGGTCGAATTCATCAGTGGAAACAAAGCCCAGCCGCACCGCCTCTTCTTTCAAGGTGGTTCCGCGGGCATGCGCCGATTTGGCGACCTTGGCGGCGTTGTCGTAGCCGATCCTGGGCGCGAGCGCGGTCACCAGCATCAGCGAACGTTCCATCAGTTCCCGGATACGCTTTTCGTCGGCGAGTATTCCCTCGACGCAGTGTTCGGTGAAGGAACGGGCGACATCGGCCATCAGTTGGATGGAATGTATCATACAATATGCCAGTACGGGCTTGTAGACGTTGAGCTCGAAATGGCCCTGGCTGCCGGCGGCGGTGATGGCCGCCTGATTGCCGAACACCTGGCAGCAAACCATGGTGACGGCCTCGCACTGGGTCGGGTTGACCTTGCCGGGCATGATCGAGGAACCCGGCTCGTTCTCGGGCAGGATCAGTTCCCCCAGGCCGGACCGGGGCCCCGACCCGAGCAAACGGATATCGTTGGCGATCTTGAACAGGCCGGTGGCCATCGCGTTGATGGCGCCATGCATGAATACATAGGCGTCGTTGGAGGCCAGCGCCTCGAACTTGTTGGCGGCGCTGGTGAAAGGAAGCTTGGTGATTTTGGCAACCTGCCTGGCAAACGCCCTGGCAAATTTCGGCTTTGAGTTGAGGCCGGTGCCGACCGCGGTGCCGCCTTGCGCCAGAGGGTAGAGATCCCTGATCGCCACGCGCAATCGGGCGATGCCGCTCTCGATCTGCGCGGCGTAGCCGGAAAATTCCTGGCCAAGCGTCAGCGGCGTCGCATCCTGGGTATGGGTGCGGCCGATCTTGACGATATGGGCGAACGCCTTTTCCTTCCTCCGCAGCGCGCGGTGGAGCATCTCGAGCGCCGGAACGAGATCGTCGGTGATGCGTATCGCGGCGGCGATGTGCATCGCGGTCGGGAACGAGTCGTTCGACGACTGGCTCATATTGACGTGGTCGTTGGGATGTACCGGCGCTTTGGCGCCCAGCTTGCCGCCAAGCAGTTCATTGGCGCGATTGGCGATCACCTCGTTGAGGTTCATGTTGGTCTGCGTGCCGGATCCGGTCTGCCAGACCACCAGCGGGAAATGATCGTCGAGCTTGCCGTCGATCACCTCACGTGCGGCACGGGTGATGGCGCGACTGCGACGCTGATCAAGCAGCCCGAGTTCACGATTGGTTTGTGCTGCCGCCAGCTTGACGATTCCTAGCGCACGAATGATGGCGATCGGCATCCGGTCATGGCCGATGCGGAAATTCTGCAGGGAGCGCTCTGTCTGCGCCCCCCAATAACGATCGGCGGGAACCTGGATCGGACCGAAACTGTCGGTCTCGGTGCGGGTGGAAGGGGAACCGGGGGAGAGTGTCGATCGTGCCATGGATCACGTCTGCTGCGCGCGAGCCACGCGTCTCGCGCGGGCCCCGCTACGCCTATTCTACAGGGAGAACGCTTTCGCGCGGATTATTTCTTGCGGAAACGATCCAGCCGAACGACTTCAGCCCCTTCGCCAGGCTTTGCCGCCTGGTCCTGATTTTCGGCGGCAGGTGCGGGAACCGGCAGGCCGGAGGGCGTCGGCACCGCCGGAAGATTGGTCGCGGCAGCCTCTGTCGCAGCATCGGACGGCTCGAATTGCAGGCCGAACTGTACCGAGGGGTCGAAGAAGCTCTTGATGGAATTGAAGGGAACCACGAGGCGCTCCGGGATCCCGCCGAACGACAGGCCGACCTCGAAACGATCCTCCGTCACCACCAGATCCCAGAACTGGTGCTGGAGAATGACCGTCATCTCTTCCGGATATTGCGCAAGCAGTCGCGGCGACAATTTCACGCCCTCCGCGGTGGACAAAAAGGTGATGAAGAAATGATGCTCGCCGGGCAGGCCGTGCTCGGCGGCGTCAGCCAATACGCGACGAAGCACCCCGCGCAGCGCGTCGCGCGCCAGCACGTCGTATCGGATATGATCGGTCGCCATTATCGGTCCTGTCGCGTTCAAATGCTGCCGCGGAGCTGCGGCGATGCCGGTGGTCCGACTCGCCCATTCCCCCATGCTACCCCGCCGGCGGCTTAAGGTCAGCAGGCGTTGCCGCCGCTGCTGAAAATTCCGGCAAAACCGTGGAATGGTGAGCAAATTGAAGTGGAGGCTTCTGTTGCCAGGTGCCTCCGAACCCCGCCCAGCGGAGCTTAACCCACTAGGACTTTAGACTTGGTTTTTCAAACCGCTTACGCGGCCTGAGCAACCGGAGCATAGTTGTCGTTTGCAACTATTGCATAGCCCGATAACGGCGGAACCATACCGAGAAAAAACACGCCCTTTACGCCCTCGTCGATCCTGTTTCGCCCCCGCCGAAGCCCGCCGCTCTCAGGCGAGGCGGGCTTGGGTGGAGGCGCCGGGTGCTGCCCCCGGGTCCGAATGGTTTATTGCGACGGCAATTTATTTCCATAGCCGGCGAACCGGCTCCCCCAATATAGGGCGCACAGGTTGAGAAAAACAGAGCCCGCAGGGCCGGTCCGGGTCCGGAACTGGCCACCCGGGGGTGGAATAAGCGGAATACCGGTTGGCGCCGGCGTGGCCGCCGTTCTAGGTTTTCAGCCATGCCCCCGGATTCGCCGCCGGCCGCCGTTCCGGCGCCGAGCCCCCCGACATCATCTCCGCCCAGCCTGATCGCGCTGTTTGTTGCGTTCGCCAAGATGTCGCTGGCGGGTTTCGGCGGCGTGCTGGTTTGGGCGCGGCGCGGCATCGTCGATCAGCACAAGTGGATGACTGCGGACGAGTTCAACGAGACCTTCGCGCTGTGCCACTTTCTGCCGGGCCCGAACATCGTCAACTTGACCTTTGTGTTCGGATCGCGCTTTCGCGGTATTGCCGGCGCCATTGCCGCGTTCGCAGGCCTGGTCGGTCCTCCCGTCGTGATCGTGACGGTGCTGGCGGCGCTGTATCAGCGCTACGGTGAAATCGATGCGTTGCGGCGCATCCTGGCTGGAGTGTCCTGCGCGGCGGTCGGCCTTTTGATCGCCGTCGTCTTCCGGATGATGTGGCCGCTGATCAAGCGGCGCGATTGGATCGGCCTGGTCGTCCTGGCCGCGGTGTTTGTGGCGATCGGGCTGTTGCGGCTGCCGCTGGCGGCGGTGTTGCTGGTGGCTATCCCGATCAGCCTCGCCATCACCTTCGCCATGCGGCGGCGAGGTGCGGCATGAATTCGGACGCCAACCCGCTCCTGACGCTGGCATGGACCTTCGCCCTGATGTCGCTGTTCGCGGTCGGTGGCGCGAATTCCGCCATTCCGGAAATGCACCGGGTCGCGGTCGACGTTCAGCACTGGCTGACCGACAAGCAGTTCGCCGATGTCTACGCGATATCGCAACTGTCGCCGGGGCCGAACGTGCTGATCGTCACCCTAATCGGCTATTCCGTCGCCGGCATCGCCGGCGCGCTGGTCGCCACGCTTTCGATGTGCGTGCCGACGGCGGTGCTGGCGCTGTGTGTGAGCCGCTTCCTCGCGCGATCCAGCCATGCGCGCTGGCCCGCCATCGTCCAGGCGGCGCTGGTTCCGCTGTCGATCGGATTGATGGGCGCCAGCGGCTTCGTTCTGGCGCGGGCCTCCGACCGGACCTTGGCCGCAGCCCTCGTCACCGCCGGCGCCGCGGTGCTGGCTTCCGTGACGCGGCTCAATCCACTCTGGATGCTGCTCGCCGGGGGATGCCTCGGTTTTGCCGGCCTTATCGGGTAAGAATCCCTGCCTGGCCAAGGCGATCCGGTGAGATGAGGGCACGATCTGCCGTTGCCGGGCCGGATCCTCATTTTTCCGGGTATAATCGCCGCGGCCGGCCGAATCGCCTGTCGAACCGCCGGGCCGGCCGCTAAAACGCGGCTTCCCCGGCTTCCTTGAGGCCCCAGACGCAACGCCATGAATCAGTATCACGACCTGCTCGAACGGATCTTGAGTGACGGCGCGGAAAAGGCTGACCGCACCGGCACCGGGACGTTGTCGATCTTCGGCCACCAGATGCGCTTCAATCTCGCGGCCGGATTTCCGATGCTGACCACCAAGAAGCTGCCGCTGAAAGCGATCATTTACGAATTGCTGTGGTTTCTCAAAGGCGACACCAACGTCAAATACCTCCGGGATCACGGCGTGACGATCTGGGACGAATGGGCTGACGCCAATGGCGACCTCGGCCCGGTCTATGGCTCGCAGTGGCGCTCCTGGCCGGCGCCGGATGGACGGAGCATCGACCAGATCGCCAACGTCATCGACATGATCCGGCGTAATCCGGATTCGCGGCGCCTGATCGTGAGCGCGTGGAATCCGGCCGACGTCGACAAGATGGCGCTGCCGCCCTGTCACTGCCTGTTCCAGTTCTACGTCGCGGGCGGCAAATTATCGTGCCAGCTCTATCAGCGCTCGGCGGACGTATTTCTCGGCGTGCCCTTCAACATCGCCTCCTATGCGCTCTTGACCATGATGGTCGCGCAGGTAACGGGTCTGAAGCCCGGCGACTTCATTCACTCCTTCGGCGACGTGCACCTTTATTCGAACCATCTCGAGCAGGCGCGTCTGCAGCTGACGCGCCCGACGCGGCCGCTGCCGACGATGAAGATCAATCCCGAGGTGAAGGATATCTTCGCATTCCGCTACGAAGACTTTGTGCTCGAGGGCTACGACCCGCACCCGCATATCCGGGCCGAGGTCGCGGTGTGAGCGATTGAATGTCCCTGATCATCCGTCGCGCGCGTCCCGATGAAGCGGGACTGGTGCTGTCGCTAGTCCGCGAGCTCGCCGAATACGAGAAGCTGCTGCACGAGGTCGACGCCACCGAGGCTGGCATCGGGGAGGCATTGTTCGGCAGCGATCCCAGGCTGTTCTGCGACATCGCGGAATGGAACGGCGAGGTGGCCGGCTTCGCGGTCTGGTTCATCAATTTTTCGACCTTCAGCGGCCGCTCCGGGATCTATCTGGAGGACCTGTTCGTGCGCCCGGCGCAACGCGGCAAGGGCATCGGCAAGGCGTTGCTGTCGCATCTTGCGAAGGAGTGCGTGGCGAATGGCTGGTCGCGGTTGCAATGGGCGGTGCTGGACTGGAACACGCCCTCGATCGAATTTTACAAATCGCTCGGCGCGGAGATGCTGGACGAGTGGACCGTGTGCAAGGTTGCCGGTCCAGCGCTGACCGCGCTCGCAGGAGGAAAGCGGTGATGGAAATCGCCCTCATCGTGGCCGTCGCCGACAATGGTGTGATCGGCGCGGGCGGCGCGATACCCTGGCGGCTGAAGACCGATCTGCAACGCTTCAAGACGATGACGCTTGGCAGGCCGGTGGTGATGGGCCGCAAGACCTTCTTCTCGCTGCGCCGCCCGCTGCCTGGGCGAACCAACATCGTGCTCACCCGCGACGGCGATCTTCGCGCTGCCGGCGCCGTCGTCACAACCACACTCGCGGACGCCCGCGCGGTCGCGACCGGCGATGCGCTGCGGCGTTTCGTCTCTGAAATCGCCGTGATCGGCGGCGCGGAAATTTACGCGCAGTGGATGGCGCTGGCCGACCGGCTGGAAATCACCGAAGTTCACGCCCGGCCCGAGGGCGACACCTATTTCGCGGCCATCGATGCGACTGTCTGGGAAGAGGTTGCGCGGGTGAGGAATTCGGCCGGTCCGGACGACAGCGCCGACTTTTCCTTTGTCACCTATCGCCGGCGGGGGTCACATTAACCCCATCCCGTAATGTTTGCATTGACAATTACCGGCTCAGGCATAGCTGCTGCGAGCACCAAGCTTGCGTTGTAAGGGGCGGGCCCGTCCCCTATAAAGCCTGCGGAAGTAGCAGGGCGGGGCATCTTGGCCCTTCAGCCCGCGAAGGAGATTGTTGATGCCGTGGAAGAATCAAGGCGGAGGCCCATGGGGTTCGGGTCCGAAAGGGCCATGGGGCTCCGGCCCGCAGCCGGTCGGGCCGAGACCGCCCGATCTTGAAGACCTTCTGCGCCGCGCCCAGGACCGGCTCCAGCAACTCCTGCCGGGCGGCTATTTCAGCGGCCTCGGCATCGCGCTGATCCTGATCGGCGCACTGGCGATTTGGGGACTGTCCGGCTTCTTCCGCGTCCAGTCCGAAGAACTCGGCGTCGTGCTGCGCTTCGGCAAGCATGTGCGCACGGTGCAGCCGGGCCTCAACTATCATCTGCCGTATCCGATCGAGACCGTGCTGCTGCCGAAGGCGCTGCGCGTCTCCACCATCTCGATCGGCATGACGCTGATCGACGATCCGGCGCGGCGCGGCCGGACCATGCGCGACGTGCCCGAAGAAAGCCTGATGCTGACCGGCGACGAGAATATCGTCGACGTCGATTTCACCGTGCTGTGGCGGATCAAGCCGGATGGTGTCGGCAATTATCTGTTCAACATCCAGAATCCGGAAGGCACCGTGAAGGCGGTGGCCGAAAGCGCGATGCGCGAAGCCGTCGGCAAAGCCAACATCCAGCCGATCCTCACCGGCGCGCGTACCACCACGGAGGCCAATGTACAGGAGCTGATGCAAAAGACGCTCGACAACTACGGTGCGGGCATCCTGGTGCAGCAGGTGCAGATGCAGAAGGTCGACCCGCCGGCGCAGGTGATCGATTCATTCCGCGACGTGCAGGCGGCGCGCGCCGACCTCGAGCGCTTGCAGAACGAAGCGCAAACCTATGCCAACCGCGTCGTTCCCGACGCCAAGGGACGCGCCGCGCAGATCCTGCAGGTCGCCGAAGGCTACAAGCAGCAAGCGGTCGCCGAAGCCAAGGGCCAGAGCGCGCGCTTTCTGAAAGTGTACGACGAATACAGGAAGGCGCCCGACGTGACCCGGCAGCGCATCTATCTGGAAACCATTGAGCGCATCCTCGGCGGTTCCGAGAAGCTGATCTATGACGGCGGCGGTTCGGCGTCGGCGCCGGGCATCGTCCCCTATCTGCCCTTGAGTGAACTGACGGCACGTCGTCCCCCTGCGGCGACATCGGTCCAGCCGCAACAGCCGAGCGGAGCCGCCAGATGAGATCCCCAGTAGCAGGTATTGTCACGCTGTTCGCGCTGTTTGTGCTCGCCATCATCGGCTACAGCTCGGTCTTCACCGTGGATATGACCGAGCAGGCGCTGGTGGTGCGGCTCGGCGATCCCGTGCGCGTCGTCACCGAACCCGGCCTGAATTTCAAGGCGCCGTTCATCGACACCGTGATCCCGATCGACAAGCGTATCCTCGATCTGGAAAATCCGTCGCAGGAAGTGATCGCGTCGGATCAGAAGCGGCTGGTGGTCGACGCCTTCGCCCGCTACCGCATCAAGAACGCGCTCCGGTTCTATCAGAGCGTCGGCTCGATCCAGGCCGCCAACATCCAGCTGACGACGCTTCTCAACGCGTCGCTGCGCCGCGTGCTCGGCGAGGTCACCTTCATCCAGGTGGTGCGTGACGAGCGCGAGACCCTGATGGGGCGGATCCGCGACCAGCTCGATCATGAAGCCGGCGGCTACGGCATCCAGGTGGTCGACGTGCGGATCAGGCGCGCCGATCTGCCGGAGCAGAACAGCCAGGCGGTCTATCAGCGCATGCAGACCGAACGGCAGCGCGAGGCCGCCGAATTCCGCGCGCAGGGTGGCCAGAAGGCGCAGGAGATCAGGTCCAATGCCGATCGCGAAGCGACCGTGATCGTCGCCGAAGCCAATTCGACCGCCGAGCAGGTGCGCGGCGAGGGCGACGGCGAACGCAACCGGCTGTTCGCCGAAGCCTATGGCAAGGATCCCGACTTCTTCGCGTTCTACCGTTCGATGACGGCCTATGAAAACGGGCTGAAGAGCAACGACACGCGATTCCTGCTGCGGCCGGATTCCGACTTCTTCAAGTTCTTCAGCAACGCATCCGGCAAGCCGCCGGTGGCGCGGGCTGAACCGGCGCCGGCACCGAAGCAGTAACAGCGGTTTCGGTCCGGACCAGGGCCGAAGCGGACCCCGCTTCGGCCTCAATTAAAGTAAAAATCAAACGGGGGGTTTCAGTCCGATGAGGTCCATAGCGTTCGCCGACTTCCTCATCGGTGTGGGAATTCTGTTTGTGCTTGAAGGTCTGATGTTCGCGGCGAGCCCGGCCTGGATGCGCCGGGCGATGAAGAGCGCGCTGACGACCCCGGACAATATTCTCAGGGCGGTCGGCATCGGCTCGGCGGTTGCGGGCCTGGTCCTGATATGGGTGGTGCGGCGATAGGGGTAGCTCACCGTCATTCCGGGGCGATGCAAGGTATCGAACTACAATGTGCAATATTGCTCTTCTGAGGTCTGGTGCTTGCGCACCATCCCGGCATGACGGGTTCAAATCACCCGCCATATCAACGCCATCGTGAGTTCCTGCGGCTGTTTTTCGCCGAAATGCTGGGCTCAAACGCTTGCACGGTCACCCCGTTCGGGCGCACTGTGGACGTCAAATTCCGCCCATTTTCGAGAAGAGAGAGCTGATATGACCGTTGTGACCCCAGCCCTGAGCCTGCGCCCGCTGATGGCCGCGATCTGCCTCAGCGCCAGCCTTGGCGCGGCAAGTGTCTTGACCGCAGCGCCTGCGCTGGCGCGCGGTCCCGACGGTATCGCTGACGTTGCCGAGAAAGTCATCGATGCGGTGGTCAATATCTCGACCTCGCAGACCGTCGAAGCCAAGGTTGGCGCCGGCGTTGAGGGCAGGGGCGCGACGCCGCAACTGCCGCCGGGCTCGCCGTTTGAGGAATTCTTCGATGACTTCTTCAAGAACCGTCGTGGTCCGGGCGGCGGTCCGAGGGGCGGCGATATGCAGCCGCACAAGACCAATTCGCTCGGCTCCGGCTTTATCATCGACACCTCGGGTATCGTCGTGACCAACAATCACGTCATCGCGGACGCCGACGAGATCAACGTCATCATGAACGACGGCACCAAGATCAAGGCCGAGCTGGTCGGCGTCGACAAGAAGACCGACCTTGCCGTGTTGAAGTTCAAGCCGGTGAAACCCCTGGTCGCGGTGAAGTTCGGCGATTCCGACAAGCTGCGCCTCGGCGAATGGGTGATCGCGATCGGCAATCCGTTCAGCCTCGGCGGCACGGTGACGGCCGGCATCGTCTCGGCGCGCAACCGCGACATCGCTTCGGGACCCTATGACAATTACATCCAGACCGACGCCGCCATCAACCGCGGCAATTCCGGCGGCCCGCTGTTCAATCTCGACGGCGAAGTGATCGGCGTCAACACACTGATCATCTCGCCGACCGGTGGCTCGATCGGCATCGGCTTTGCGGTACCCTCCAAGACCGTGGCCGGCGTGGTCGATCAGCTCCGGCAGTTCGGCGAGCTGCGCCGCGGCTGGCTCGGCGTCCGCATCCAGCAGGTCACCGACGAGATCGCCGAAAGCCTCAGCATCAAGCCCGCGCGCGGCGCGCTGATCGCCGGCGTCGAGGACAAGGGCCCGGCGAAGCCCGCCGGCATCGAGCCCGGCGATGTCGTGGTGAAATTCGACGGCAAGGACATCAAGGAGCCGAAGGACCTGTCGCGCGTCGTCGCCGACACCGCCGTCGGCAAGGAGGTCGATGTCGTCATCATCCGCAAGGGCGAGGAGCAAACCAGGAAGGTCACGCTCGGTCGCCTCGATGACAGCGACAAGCCCGTGCCGGCCGCGATCAAGTCGCCCGAATCCACCGAGAAGCCGGTGACGCAGCGGGCCCTCGGCCTCGATCTGGCGACGCTGAGCAAGGATCTGCGCAGCCGCTACAAGATCAAGGACAGCATCAAGGGCGTCATCATCACCAATGTCGACGGCACTTCCGACGCCGCCGAAAAACGGCTTAGCCCCGGCGAGGTCATCGTCGAGGTGGCGCAGGAAGCGGTAAGCAACGCCGCCGACGTCAAGAAGCGTGTCGACCAGTTGAAGAAGGACGGCAAGAAATCCGTGCTGCTGCTGGTGTCGAACGCCGACGGCGAGTTGCGTTTTGTGGCGCTGAGCGTGCAGTAGCCTTCATGGTCATTGCCGGGCAAAAGCACGAAGCGCGTCTTCGCGTGAGATAACCCGGCAATCTATCGCTTTCGCAAGAATCTTTTGAAGATTGATGGATGCCCGGATCAAGTCCAGGCATGACGACTGTGGATACGGCCGCGCGCTGCGTCGTCAACCCCGCGTTCGCGGGGACGACGTGGAGAGATTATCCCCCGACGAACTCGTCCCTTCGATACCCCTGCGCATACAGAAGCGCGGTGAGGTCGCCGTAGTCGATCCGGGCCGCGGCGGCGGCGGCCACCGCCGGCTTGGCGTGGTAGGCGACACCGAGGCCCGCGTGCTCGATCATGCCGAGGTCGTTGGCGCCGTCGCCGACCACCAAGGTGTCGATGTCGTCGAGGTCGAAGGACTCAGTGAGCTCGATCAGGGTTGCGAGTTTGGTGGCGCGGCCCAGAATCGGCTCGGCGACCTCGCCGGTCAATTTGCCGTCCTGAACAATCAATTG
Organism: Bradyrhizobium sp.; assembly: GCF_004799445.1. Taxonomy (GTDB): domain Bacteria; phylum Pseudomonadota; class Alphaproteobacteria; order Rhizobiales; family Xanthobacteraceae; genus Bradyrhizobium. The sequence goes on along the minus strand of NZ_SSNA01000170.1, from coordinate 53,526 downwards.
ATTGGCGCGGTTTTCCTGAAATCCGATCATCGCGGCGACCGAATTGGTGAACAGTGTAAAGCCGCCCGAGATCAGGCAGGTCCAGGCGCCATGGGCGCGCATGGTCGCGACCAGCTCGCGGCCGCCCGGCGTCAGTGTGATGCGATCTTTCAGGACATTGTCGACTACGCTGACGGGCAAGCCCTTGAGCAGCGCCACGCGCTCGCGCAGCGCCGGTTCGAACGCGATCTCGCCGCGCATCGCGCGCTCGGTAATGGCGGCAACATGCACCTTGAGGTCGGCAAAGTCGGCGAGCTCGTCGACGCATTCCTGGCCGATCATGGTGGAATCCATGTCGGCGAGAAAAAGCTTCTTGCGCCGGAACCCCTGAGGCTGCACGACAATGTCAAAAGGCAGGTCGCCGCGCGCCTCGCGCAGGCGGTGTTCGATGGCGCGGATATCCTCCTCGTTGCCGGTGAAGGGGATGTCGGCGGCCACTTCGTCGAACAGCCATTGTGCCGGTCCGGCCGATGGCAAAATGGCGCGCGCGCCATCGATCACCGTGCTATCGAGCGCGGGATTGGCGGGATTGCAGATGAGTGTGGCGACCAGGGACATGCAGTGAATTCGCAACCGGAGAACAGCAACGCCGTGCTTATCGCAGGGCCGACCGCCAGCGGCAAGTCGGCCCTGGCGCTTGAGTTCGCGAAAAAAAACGGCGGCGCCATCATCAACACCGATTCCATGCAGGTCTATCGCGATCTCAGGATCATCACGGCGCGGCCGGCGCCGGAACAGGAGGCACTGGTTCCGCACCTTCTCTATGGTCACGTCGATGCCGCGGTGAATTTTTCCGCAGGAAGCTGGGTCGTGGATGCCGCCAAGGCATTGTCTGAAGTGCGCGCACAAAACCGGCTGCCGATCTTCGTCGGCGGCTCGGGCCTCTACTTCAAGGCGCTGACGCGCGGACTGTCGGCGGTGCCGCCGATCCCGCCGGAAATACGCGAGGCCGTGCGCGCGCGGCTGGAGCGCGACGGCGTCGATGCGCTGCACGCCGAGCTCGCGCGGCGCGATCCGGCTGCCGCCGAGCGTTTGAAGCCGCGCGATCGCACCCGCATCGCCCGCGCATTGGAAGTGATCGAGGCCACCGGTCGTTCGCTGTCCGACTGGCACCGCGACGGTCTGCCGCCGCTGCTGCCAGAGGGAACATTCTGCGCGCTGTTTCTCGAGCCCGATCGCGATGCACTTTACGCGCGGATCGACGCGCGCTTCGATGCGATGTTGAAGGCCGGCGCGCTTGAGGAGGTCGAGCGATTGGCCGCCCGACAACTCGATTCCCTCTTGCCGGCGATGAAGGCGCATGGCGTGCCGGCGCTGATGGCGCATCTGAAGGGCGAGATCACGCTTGAAGCAGCGGCGGGAATCGGCCGCGCCGACACCCGCCATTATGCCAAGCGGCAGTTTACCTGGTTCCGGCATCAACTGCCGGAATTTGCCTGGGTGAAGCCAGAGGCGGCGGAGGAGTGGCTCGACCAGCTCCGCGCCAGTTCTCGTTGAGCCGTCATGGCCGGGACAAGGCGGGCATGACGCGGCTATGGTTGGCGCCCGCATGGCTGTACACCCCAAATTCACGCTCGCCGAACGCCGGGAACCCGGCTAAGCTCAGAATCGAGCGTTGATTTCTGCCCTTGGCTTGACTTTCGAGGCTCGGGCGGTATGTTCGCGCAACCTTTGGGAAGCTTGAGCGGTCCTATGCGTAATAAAATTACCAAACTGCTTATCGTCGTCGTACCCAGGCGCACCGCCGGGGATGGCTAGAAGCCATCCAAAATCGGGCGGTGTGCATGGGGCCTCTTTCGGGCCCCTTTTTATTTTCCAAACAATCCACCTCTACCCTCGACCTCCAAACCAAAAAGCCGCGTGAGAACAGCGCATCCGGAGCCAGCCATGAGCGACAAGAGCCACGATCCGAACCAGATGACGGGAGCCGCCATGATCGTGCGCGCGCTGATCGATCATGGCGTCAAGCACATCTTCGGCTATCCCGGCGGCGCGGTGCTTCCGATCTATGACGAGATTTTCCAGCAGAGCGAGGTCGAGCACATCCTGGTGCGGCACGAGCAGGGCGCCGGCCACGCCGCCGAGGGCTATGCGCGCTCGACCGGCAAGCCCGGCGTGGTGCTGGTGACCTCGGGCCCGGGCGCCACCAACATGGTGACGCCGCTGACCGATGCGCTGATGGATTCGATTCCGCTGGTGTGCATCACCGGACAGGTGCCTACCCACCTGATCGGCAACGACGCATTCCAGGAATGCGACACCGTCGGCATCACCCGGCCCTGCACCAAGCACAACTGGCTGGTGCGCGACGTCAAGGATCTCGCCAAGGTGCTGCACGAGGCGTTCTATGTCGCGAGCACCGGGCGTCCCGGTCCCGTGGTGGTCGACGTGCCAAAGGACGTGCAGTTCGCGACCGGCACCTATCACCCGCCGCGCAAATCCGACGTGCATGTGTCGTATGCGCCGCGGGTCAAGGGCGACGCGACCCAGATTCGCAAGGCGGTGGCATTGCTGGCCTCCGCCAAACGCCCGGTGATCTATAGCGGCGGGGGCGTCATCAATTCCGGCTCCGAAGCCTCGAAGCTGCTACGCGAGCTCGTCGAATTCACGGGCTTTCCGATCACCTCGACCCTGATGGGGTTGGGGGCCTATCCGGCGTCGGGCAAGAACTGGCTCGGCATGCTAGGCATGCACGGCACCTACGAGGCCAACATGGCGATGCATGACTGCGACGCCATGCTGTGCGTCGGGGCGCGCTTCGACGACCGTATCACCGGGCGCACGGACGCGTTTTCGCCGGGCTCGAAGAAGATCCATATCGATATCGACCCGTCCTCGATCAACAAGAACATCCGCATCGATATTCCGATCATCGGCGATGCCGCCAATGTGCTCGGCGATCTGCTGCAGGTGTTCAAGGCCGAGGCGAAGAAACCGGATATCCGCACCTGGTGGCAGGAGATCGCGAAATGGCGCGCGCGCAATTCGCTGTCGTACAAGAAGAACAGCGATATCATCCTGCCGCAATTTGCGATTCAGCGGCTGTTCGAGGCTACCCGCGGGCGTGACGTCTACATCACCACCGAAGTCGGCCAGCACCAGATGTGGGCGGCGCAGTTCTTCGGCTTCGAGGAACCGCACCGCTGGATGACCTCGGGCGGCCTCGGCACCATGGGCTACGGCCTGCCGGCGGCGCTGGGCGTGCAGGTCGCGCACCCCGACAGCCTGGTGATCGACATCGCCGGTGACGCGTCGGTACAGATGACGATGCAGGAGATGTCGACGGCGGTTCAATATGAATTGCCGATCAAGATCTTCATCCTGAACAACCAGTATATGGGCATGGTGCGGCAGTGGCAGCAGCTGCTGCACGGCAACCGGCTGTCGCATTCCTACTCCGAGGCGCTACCGGATTTCGTCAAGCTCGCCGAAGCCTTCGGCTGCGTCGGCATTCAGGCGATCAAACCCGGCGATCTTGACGGCGCGATCAAGGAGATGATCAGCGTCAAGCGCCCGGTGCTGTTCGATTGCCGGGTGGCGGCGCTGGAGAATTGCTTCCCGATGATTCCCTCGGGCAAGGCGCACAATGAAATGCTGCTGCCGGCGGAAGCCAACGACGAAGCCACCGCCGCGGCCTTTGCCAGCGGCAAGGCGCTGGTGTGATGGTGAGAAACGCCCATGTTTGACCTTGGCCAATTGGAACGTGCCCATGGCGTCGTCGGCGCGGCGATGCCGCCGACGCCGGCGCATCGGTGGCCGCTGCTTTCCGGGCGACTTGGCGCTGATGTTGTCGTCAAGCACGAGAACCACACGCCGACCGGCGCCTTCAAGGTGCGCGGCGGGCTTGTCTATCTCGAACGCCTGAAGCGCGAGCGGCCCGGCACGGCCGGCATTATCTCGGCAACCACAGGCAATCACGGTCAGAGCCTCGCTTTCGCGGCGAGCCGCTACGGCGTGCCGGCCACGATCTACGTGCCGCACGGCAATTCGGTCGAGAAGAACCGCGCGATGCGCGGGTTCGGCGCCAAGCTGGTCGAACATGGCGCGGATTTCCAGATTGCCCGCGAAGAGGCAGGTCGCCGCGCCAGCCAGGACGGGCTCGAAATGGTGCCGTCCTTCCATCCGGATCTGGTTCTGGGGGTTGCGACCTACGCGCTCGAATTGTTCAGGAAGGCCAGCGATCTCGATATTCTCTATGTGCCGATCGGACAGGGCTCGGGTATTTCTGGCTGCATCATGGCGCGCGACCTGCTCGGCCTGAAAACCGAAATCGTCGGCGTGCAGTCAACGGAAGCGCCATCTTATGTGCTGTCGTTTGCGGCCGGCACGGTGGTGACGACCGAGAGCAGCAATACGCGGGCCGACGGCATGGCGACGCGCGTCCCCGACGCGGATGCGCTGGCGATCATCCGCAAGGGTGCCTCGCGGATCGTGCAGGTCACCGACGGCGAAATAGCCGCGGCGATCCGCACCTACTGGACCGACACCCACAACCTCGCGGAAGGCGCCGGCGCCGCCCCTCTCGCCGCAGCCCTTCAGGAGAAAGCAAAAATCCGCGGCAAGCGCGTGGGCCTCGTTCTGAGCGGCGGCAATATCGATTTCGACTTGTTCAACCGATGGGTTGCTGGCGAGGCCGTCGCCAGCGACAGGGTGATGGTGTGAGGGTGTTAGACACAAATTCGACGGTCATCGTCCGGCTTGACCGGACGATCCAGTACGCCGCGGCGTCTCGATCGTTCTCGGGCGTCTCCGGGATACCGGATCCCCGCTTTCGCGGGGATGGCGAGAATTGCGGTATGACGACGAAAAGGACAATGGGGACCTCAAAATGAACCAGCCCGCCTCCGCCTACTTCATGGAAGAGCGTCACGATCCGAGCGAGTCCCATACGCTGTCGGTGCTCGTGCAGAACGAGCCGGGCGTGCTCGCCCGCGTCATCGGGCTGTTCTCGGGGCGCGGCTACAACATCGAAAGTCTCACCGTCTCCGAGACCGAGAACCAGAAGCACGTCTCGCGCATCACCATCGTCACGACCGGCACGCCGATGGTGATCGAGCAGATCAAGCATCAGCTCGACCGCATGGTCCCGGTCTATCGTGTCGTCGACATGACTCTGACCGGGCGCTCGATCGAGCGGGAGCTGGCGATGGTGAAACTGCGCGGCACCGGCGAGCACCGGGTCGAGGCGCTGCGGCTGGCAGAAGCCTTTCGCGCCCGGGTGATCGACGCCACCACTGAAAGCTTCGTGTTCGAGATCACCGGCAACTCCGCCAAGATCAACCAGTTCATCGACCTGATGCGCCCGCTCGGCCTGGTCGAGGTTTCGCGCACCGGGGTCGCCGCGATCGGGCGCGGGGCCGAGGGGATGTGAACCATGCTGGCGCGCGACTGGTATTACAATGAACGGCGTCGGCTCGGGCTCGATTCCGCTGTCGCGTCGATCTACGACCGCCATGACGACAGCGATTTGCGCGCCCGCGCCGCGCTGACCATGCTGGGGGTGCAGCGTGGCTGGCAGGTCGCCGACATCGGCTGCGGCAATGGCGTCCTGGCCTGCGAAGCCGCGCAGATGGGCGCCGAGGTCGACGCCATCGATATCTCGCCGGCCATGCTGACGCTCGCCGGCATCCAGGCCAAGGACCGCAACGTCGCGATCCGCACCCAGCCCGCCGGTCTCCTGAGCTTTGCCTATAAGCCCAATTCGTACGACCTGATCGTGAGCGAATTCACGCTGCATCATCTGCCGGATTTCTGGAAAGCCGTGGCGCTGTCGCGGATCTTTTCGGCGCTCAAGCCAGGCGCGAATTTTTATCTGCGCGACATTGTCTTCGTCAGCACGCCGGACGGCGTGGAGCGCGATGTGGAAGCGTGGGCCGATTTCAGCATCAAGAACCACGATTTCGACCGCGACAGCGTCGTCACGCATATGCGCGACGAATATTCGACCTTCGGCTGGGTGATCGAACGCATGCTGACCGATGCCGGTTTCACGCTGATCTCGGTGGATTATCACGCGCCGCTGCACGGCACTTACCTGTTGCGGAAACCGAAACACGGCGAGCAGGGCTAGCCACGTCGATGAAGCCCGCCGACGTTTTCCTGGCTGTCCTGGTGGCGGTCACCTGGGGTCTCGGGTTCGTGGCGAGCCGGCTGGCGCTCGACGAACTCTCGCCCGCGTTGATGACGGCGATGCGTTTTGCGATCGCGGCCGTGCCGTGCCTGCTCGTGCGCCGGCCGAAAGTGTCATGGACGGTGCTGATCGCGATCAGCACTACGCTGTTTCTCGGGCAGTTTCTGGCGCAGTCCTGGGCCATTGCGCACGGTGTGCCCGTCGGTCTTACCAGCGTGATCGTTCAGAGCCAGGCGCTGTTCACGGTGGCATTTGCCGCGCTGGCGTTCCGCGAGATTCCCAGGCGCCTGCAGGTGACCGGCATCGGCGTTGCCGCGATCGGCCTAGTGATGGTCTGCGGAACCGTCGGCTTCGATTTCAGTGCCGGCGCCTTCGCCGTGCTGTTGATCTCGCCGGTCAGCTTCGCGATCGGCTATCTGCTGCTGCGGCAGGCGCGGGACGTGCCGATGTTCGATCTGTTCGCATGGCTCTGCCTGGTGCCGCCGCTGCCGCTTATGGCGTTGGCGCTTGCCGTCGACGGGCCGCAGGCGACATGGCAATCGCTGTGGCAGATGTCGCTGACCGGCTGGGCCAGCATGCTCTTCGTCGGTGCGATCTCCACCTGCGTCGCCTATTGGCTGTGGGGACGGTTGCTGCGGGATCATACGGCCGCGCAGGTAGTGCCGTTCGCGCTGCTGGTTCCGTTCGTCGGCGCGGCGGCATCGAACGTCGTGTTCGGCGAAACCTTCGGGCCGCTGCGGCTGGCCGGCATGCTCACCGTGGTCGGCGGCATCGCCGTGATGCTGCTGTCGAAGCGCCCCCAAGCCATGCCGAAGATCGCGTGAGGCAACATCATGTCGCACTCGCTGCTGATCGCCTTTTTCGTTTTCGCCGCCGTGATGTATTTCACGCCGGGGCCGAACAATATCATGGTGCTGTCGTCGGGACTGACTTACGGCTTCCGTCCCACATTGCCGCATATCGCCGGCATCACGGTCGGTTGCGCGTTCATGGTGGGGGCAGTGGGTCTCGGCTTCGGGACCATCTTCGTCGCCTATCCCGTGCTGCAGACGATCCTCAAATATGCCGGGGCGGCCTATCTGATCTATCTGGCCGTGGCGATCGCGATCTCGGAGCCGGTCACGCCGGGGCAGGACCATCGGCGTGGCCCGATGACGTTCTGGGGCGCGGTGCTGTTCCAATGGGTGAACGTCAAAGGCTGGGTCATGGTGATCGGGACCATTACCGCCTATGCCGGCATTGCCAGCTTCCCCTGGAACATCGTCATCCAGGTGGTGCTGTGCCTGCTGCTGGGGGTGGCGGCTCCCTCGATCTGGGCGCTGTCCGGCAGCTCGCTGCGCGCGCTCATGACCTCGCCGAGGGCGGTGCGGGCCTTCAACCTCGTGATGGCCGTGCTGCTGCTGGCCTCGCTCTACCCGGTCTTCATGGAGGCATGATGAGCAGCCGCGCCATGCAGAAACGGGTTTCCCCTGAGCGGGAAAATGCTCTAGACAACGCCGGAAATTCGCGGGCGCCCGGCGGGCTTACCCACCTGAAAGCCTGACCCATCGGCCGATTCCGGCCCCCTCAAGAGGAAACCACCATGCGTGTTTATTATGATCGCGACGCCGACCTGAACCTGATCAAGGGCAAGAAGGTCGTCATCGTCGGCTATGGCAGCCAGGGCCACGCCCATGCGCTGAACCTGAAGGATTCCGGCGTCAAGGACGTCGCCATCGCGCTGCGCAAGGGGTCAGCCTCCGCCAAGAAGGCGGAGACCGCCGGCTTCAAGGTGATGGAAGTCGCCGAGGCCGCCAAATGGGCTGATCTGGTGATGATGCTCACCCCCGATGAATTGCAGGGCGATATCTACCGCGAGCATCTGCACGACAACATGAAGAAGGGCGCGGCGCTGGTATTCGCCCACGGCCTCAACGTGCATTTCAATCTGCTCGACCCGCGCCCCGATCTCGACGTGCTGATGATCGCCCCCAAGGGCCCCGGCCACACCGTGCGCTCGGAGTATCAGCGCGGCGGCGGCGTGCCCTGCCTGATCGCGATTGCCAAGGATGTCTCCGGCAATGCCCATGACCTCGGCCTGAGCTATGCCTCGGCGATCGGTGGCGGCCGCGCCGGCATCATCGAGACCTCGTTTAAGGAGGAATGCGAAACCGACTTGTTCGGTGAGCAGGTGGTGCTGTGCGGCGGCCTGGTCGAACTGATCAAGGGCGGCTACGAGACGCTGGTGGAAGCCGGCTACGCGCCCGAGATGGCCTATTTCGAATGTCTGCACGAGGTGAAGCTGATCGTCGACCTGATCTATGAAGGCGGCATCGCCAACATGAACTATTCGATCTCCAACACCGCCGAATACGGCGAATACGTCACCGGCCCGCGCATCATCACCGACGAGACCAAGAAGGAGATGCGGCGGGTGCTCGCCGACATCCAGGGCGGCAAATTCGCCCGCGACTGGATGCTGGAGAACAAGGTCAACCAGACCTCGTTCAAGGCGACCCGCGCCAAGCTCGCCCAGCACCCGATCGAGGAAGTCGGCGCCAAGCTCCGCGACATGATGCCGTGGATCAAGAAGGGCGCGCTGGTCGACAAGACCAAGAACTGAGGCCTGATCCACGGTCAAGATGCGAGATCGCGCAGGCGCGATCTCGATGATCAAGAAGGGCGGGCTGGTGGACAAGACCAAGAACTGAGGCCTGATCCGCGAGCCGAGCTGGAAGACATGCCAGGAGATTGAGACGGCGTGCTCAGTTGGCGCGCCGTTGATCCCTGAGGCTTTTAAGAAACCTATTTCTCGATTTTGCTGTGAACCTGCCAGAAGCGCGCGGTGCGCTGGGCGGTATCCGTGGACAACCGGCCGTAGTCGCTCCGGGCCAGCTTCAGGGTTTGTTCCGAGATCGGCCGCTGCAGCGGCCGATGCCGCAGGATCGATTCGACTGTCGCCCAGCCCAACCCGGCGGATTTACAGGGAATGAGGATGAGGTCGGAGCGGGGTCCTTCCAGCAGTCGCGCCATCATGCCGGTCGGCACGTTGTTGAGAATGGCGAGCGCGGCGGCCACTTCATCGAACTTCCCCGTCTCGGCAAACTTGATGATGGCCGCATCGTCCAGTTCGTTCAGCTCCTTCATGAGCTTTACCAGCGCTTCGACGCGGCTGAAGTCCCGCGCCGGCGGGACTTCCTCCTCCGCCGCGCTGGCGATCGTCTGCAGGACCCGCTTGATCTCTTCCTGCAGGCGGGAAGGCGCGATGGCCATCAGCCGGGCGCGCACGGCGTCAGTCGCGCGTCGCAGCAGGTCACGGAGGAATTTGAGCGGAAGGTTGATGCGAAGCCCGAGGATTTCAACCAGCTCATCGTCGGCGTCGGCATGGGCGACCATGCCGGAATAGCCGGCATCCGAAAAGCGCGCGCTCGCGTTACCGGCAAGTTTTCGGATTACCGTGCGCTGGCCGCGATCGATAATGACGTCGGTGACGGCTTCCGGCAGGTCGGTGCGGCCGGAGATGGCGAGCAGGTGATCCTGGCTCTTTGTGCTCGCGATCTCGACGAGAACCTCGGTCGAGAGACGGCCGGATTTGGTCAGCACGGCTCCTGCGACGGCAATCGCGTCGTCCCGCGCCAGTTGCTCGATGATTTGCGGCGGTGCGTAGTCGAGCGGCGCCAGGCGCGCGCTGAGTGCGGCCCTGGCCCGGCTTTCGACGCGGGCGATGAGCAGGCACAGCACGTCGTCAAAGACCTTGATTTGATCGCCGTTGAGACGCTCTCCCTCATTCAGCAGGAGATCTGTCACCTGTCGAAGGGTGTCAACCCGTCTCTCCCGCGAGCCACTCCTCACGGCGTCTTCGAGTTCGTCGATGATGGAATGAACCGGCTGTTGCACTGTCGTTCCGGAGGGCCTGCTAGTGATCCGCAACAGTGGCCGCCGTGCCCTACGCTCGCGTTAATGCAGCCATCCGTAGAAATACGGGATGCGCGATCACGCAGGACCGACGGCGTGACGATGCCGCGTCCGGGCTGGGTGCCGCGCATGGCCCGGACGAGCGTCATGGAGAGACCTTCGCGGCAAGGGGGCAAATGCCGTGTGTCAAAAAACACCCTGGCCGGCTGAACTTGGACAGGCACAAATCGTCAACAGCGGCGGGGTTTTTCCCCCCTTCGCCGATTGCGCAAGACCCCGTTCGGGTTACAAATGGTCCGCCGCGCCTCTGGGAGCTGGAGTCAATCATGCAATCTGTCGTCATTACCGGAGCCTCCACCGGCATCGGCTGGGCCACGGCGAAGCTCCTGCTGACCCGCGGATTTCGCGTGTTCGGCAGCGTACGCAAGCAGGCCGACGCCGACCGCCTCAGAAGCGAATTCGGGGCGAATTTTACCCCGCTATTGTTCGACGTGACCGATGAAGCCGCGGTGCTGGCGGCTGCCCGCGAGGTCCGCGCCGCGCTGAATGGCGAGACGCTGGCGGGGCTCGTCAACAATGCCGGCATCGCGGTGGCCGGACCGGTGATGGGGCTCGCCGCCGATGAATTCCGCCGCCAGCTGGACGTCAACGTGATCGGGCCAATCATCGCCACGCAAGCTTTCGGTCCGCTGCTCGGCGCCGATCCGTCGCTGAAGGGAGCGAAGGGGCGGATCGTGATGGTCAGCTCGGTCGCCGGAAAGAACGGCAACCCGCTGCTGTCGGCCTATTCGGCCTCCAAGCACGCGATCGAGGGCCTGTCGGAGAGCCTGCGCCGCGAAATGATGCTGTTCGGCATCGACGTCATCATCGTGGCGCTAGGCGCGGTGAAGACGCCGATCTGGAGCAAGGCCGAAGAAGCCGACATTTCCGGCTACAGGAATTCGCCGTTTTTCCCGGCGCTGGAGAAAATCCGTAAATTCACCCGGCAGCTCGGCGAAAACGGATTGCCGCCGGAAAAGATTGCCGAAGCGATCGTGGACGCCCTGACATCGGCGAGCCCAAAAGTGCGCTACTCGATCACGCCGGATCCGATGCGGCACTTCATCACGGCGGTGCTGCCGAAGCGGATGGTCGACAGGATCATCGCCAGGCGTCTCGGATTGATGCCGCCGGCATGAGTCCGGCGAATCTGCGTTGTCATCTCCGGCGATCAGGAATTGTTTGATGCCGATCCATATCTGCAACACATGCGGCACCTCCTACCCGGAAACGCCCGAACCGCCCTCCGGCTGCCCGATCTGCGAAGATGAACGGCAGTTCGTGCCGCGCGGCGGACAGCTTTGGACAACGCCGGAGCGGCTTTCGGGCGGACACGCCAACGCCTGGCGGCGGCTGGAAACGGATCTGTTCGAGATCCATACCCAACCGGGTTTCGGTATCGGCCAGCGCGCGCTGCTGGTGCGGACCCCCACGGGGAATGTTCTGTGGGACTGTATTGCGCTCCTGGACGACGCGACCGAAACGCTGGTTCGCGCACTGGGCGGCCTCGTCGCGGTCGCGATTTCACATCCGCATTACTATACCTGCATGCAGGATTGGGCGCGTGCCTTTGACTGTCCTGTCCACCTGCACGTTGCCGACGCCGATTGGGTGATGCGTCCCGATCCCGCGATCCGCCATTGGGATGGCGAGACGCTGGAGATCGCGCAAGGCGTGACGTTGCTGCGGCTGGGCGGCCATTTTCCGGGCGGCACGGTGCTGCATTGGGCTGATGGCGCCGATGGGCGCGGCGCGATCTTGAGCGGCGACATTGTGCAGGTAGCGGCGGACCTCAGCCGCGTGTCATTTCTCTGGAGCTATCCGAACATGCTGCCGCTCGCAGCAGCGACGGTGCGCCGTATCGCCGACACCCTGGCGCCGTGGCGGTTCGACCGGATCTGCGGTGCCTTCCCCGGGCGGCAGGTGATGTCCGGCGGCGCCCGCGCGGTAGAGCGTTCGGCGGCGCGCTATGTTGAGCTTTTGCAGGCCGGGCCATCATAAAGCGGCCCGGTGAGCAACCGGCGGTTACCGATTCTGTTGCGCCGGGATGACGTTTCCCTTACATTTTTATGACACGCCGCAGGCTCCGGCTGCGCCGTGCGTCTCCTGGTCGTCGCCAGCCAAGGCCAAAGGGTCTGCCGGGTTGCAGTTGCGTCCCAAACCCATGGCGATCCCGCCAAATTCAGGACCCTCCGCTGCCGCCGCCTCGACCGGCCTTGCCGCGGTCGGAATCTGGCGGCTGCTGGCGGTCGCCGCGCCCCATCTGGCGGCGCTGGCCGTGATGCTGGAGACCGAAACCGACTTCACTTCGCGCGCCGGGTTTCTGCTGTCATGGGGAATTCTGAACTTCTTCTGGATCGCGCTATTGCGGCGTCCGGCGCTGTCGGGCGCGCTGTCGCTGACGCTAGTCGTGGTGCTGATCCTGCTGTCGCGGCTCAAGCACGATATTGTGCAAATGACCGCGAACTTCGTCGACCTGATGGTGATCGACCGCGACACCGCGGCGTTCCTGTTTACGATCTTTCCCAATCTGCGCTGGTCGGTGATAGCGACCGCCCTCGTCATCGTCCCGTTGATGTATTCGCTGTGGTGGCTCGATCCGTTTCGTATCCGCCGCCTGCCGGCGCTGGCCTGCCAGCTCGCCTGTCTGGCGGCGCTGGTCGGATTTTCCATCGTATGGCCGGATGAAGCCTGGCGCGGCTACTATGACGACGGCTACCTGTCGAAATTTTCCCGTTCGGGCGTCACCGCCGTGTCGGATTTCATCCATTACGGATTCATGGAATCGGACGCGGTCGCCACCTCGCGTCTGAAGATGCCACTGCTGGATTCCTGCAGCCCGGTGGGGCGGCGGCCGAACATCATCATGGTTCACGATGAGTCCAGTTTCGATATTCGGCAGGCGGGTGGCGTCAAGGTGCCCGCGGGCTACGGCAGGCATTTCAAGTCGTTCGACGGCGTCGAGCGCAAATTCCTGGCCGAGAGCAATGGCGGCCCGAGCTGGTTCACCGAATACAACGTGCTGGCCGGATTGTCGTCACGCTCGTTCGGCCGGTTCGCTTATTTCGTCACCCGCATCGCGTCGGGCCGCGTCGAACGCGGGCTGCCGCTGGCGTTGCGCCGCTGCGGCTACGACACGATTTCGCTCTATCCCGCCTTCGGCGCGTTCATGAGTGCGCGCAGTTTCCAATTGACCACCGGCATCCAGCATTTTTACGACGCGCATGATCTGGGTGCCAGGGATGTCGAGCCCGACAGCTTCTTCTACGATAAAGCATTGGGCCTGATGTCGCAGCACTCCCCTAAAACGCCGCTGTTCATGTTCGTCTATCTCGCCGCCAATCACTTCCCCTGGGAGACTCGGTTTCGTCCCGATCTGATGCCCGCCTGGCGCGATCCCGGCAACGAACCGGTGGTCGATGAATATCTGCGCCGGCAGGCGATGAGCACCGACGACTACACCGCATTCGTCGCAGGGCTGAAAAAGAAGTTTCCGGCGGAGCCGTTCCTGATCGTGCGCTATGGCGACCATCAGCCGGAATTCTCGCCGCATGTGCTCGATCCCGATCTCGATGAGGCCGGTGTCGGCAAGAAGCTGGAGAATTACGACCCGCGTTATTACGCGACCTATTACGCGATCGACGCGATCAACTTCGAGCCGGTCAAGAGTCCCGCCGTCATGCAAACGATCGACGGGCCCTATCTGCCGCTGGTGATCCAGGAAGCCGCCGGCATCCCGCTCGATTCTTCGTTCGAGGAGCAGAAGCAGATCATGTTGCGATGCGAGGGCCTGTTCTATTCCTGCAAGGATGGTGCGGAGGCCCGACGCTTCAATCGATTGCTGATCGACGCCGGGCTGATCCAGGGATTGTAGGGTTCCCGGCGCAGCAGGCCGCAACACCGCGACGAAATATCTCCTGATCGGCGGCATCCTGGCGACGGCGTTGACGTGAGCCCGGGAAACAGGGGGCAAAAGCGGGAACGTCGTCGCAAGGTCGACGTCATTCACCGGCTGCCGAAGACTTTGGTAAGGTTAAAGGACGATAGGCATCTTTCTTCCCTCTTTCGTTAAGCTGGCGCCACTAGGCAATGGGCCTGTTGTCCCAGGGGATCTCTGCCGTGTCGACCGAAAGGTTTCTCAAGCAGCGCGCCGTCAATATCGCGGTGAACGGGCACTATACGCTCCCGAACTGGTATGATCCGCAGGGAAAGCTTCGCACCTTCGCCTGCCGCACCACGCGTGTTTCGCCATACCGGATGATGGTGGACGTGCCCGTCGTCGGCAAGGTTGGCGACAGCCTGACATCGTATTTCCGTGATTTCGGCAAGCTCGATGGCCACATCAGCGACACCAGGCCCGGCGGTTTTCTGCTCGAACTCGACGTGAGCTACGCCACGCGGGAGAGGCTCTCGAACAAGCTCACCTGGCTGGAAGAGAAGCAGAAAGATCCCGCGATCATCGATCTGCGAAGACATCCGCGCGTGGTCCCGGCCCAATCGCATTCGACGCTGACCCTGGCCGACGGCGCGATCCATACCTGCTTTATCATCGACATGTCGGCGACTGGAGCCGCGGTCTCCGCTGAACTGCAGCCGGAGATTGGCACGCCGCTTGCCGTCGGGACCTGCGTCGGTCGCGTCACGAGGATTTTTGCCGGTGGCTTTGCGGTCAAATTCGTCGAGAAGCTGAACCAGAACGACCTCGACCGCTTTATCGCCCGGCCGATAACCGGGTCCGCTTCCGGTGCCGCGAAGGCTGTGTCCGAGCCCGATGAATCCCTTGTCGAGAAGATGGACGCCTAGAAGCCGCTGTCCTGGGGTGGTTCGGGTGTAAAGCGGATCGTAATGGTCGCGGTCTGGCAGGAAGACGGCACGGATGCCGGCAAGCTCGATGGTCGGCTGATCCGGATTAATCGCGACCAACGTGCCGGCGCGCAAATCATTGGCGTCAATGAATGCCGGCTGGCAGATCACGTCCAGCCCCACGATCGCGGCGGCCCGCCGCGCGTCGCTAACGGCGCGCAGATTGCCTGAAACCTGAACGCCGATCCCGCCGGTGCATTTCCCGACCGCAACCCGCGGGTCTGATCACGGCCGATGGCGATCGGTTCAGCTATTGCCTCAAGCGCGATTGATTGGACAAATGGGGCTGCGCGCTATAACCGCCCGCAATCAACCCTGTGGTCTGAAATCAATGCGTGGAAAGAGGCCCGACATGAGAAGACGCTGCATCGCCGCCCTGATTACCCTGATGGGTGTCACCATCTCCGTCGCGGCCCTGGCTGCGGATGAGAGCCGCGCAAAAATGATGCAGGCGGCGGCCCTGGCGGTGCGCTCGGTTATCGATAACGAACGCGTCACGGTCTGGGACACGACGGGCGAACTTCCCGCCGCCGCCCACGACTTCGTGGCCATCTCTTTGGCCCAACCCGGCAATGCCGTCTTCGGTCACGCCAGCGACACGGTCGGCACGGCAGGGTCACGCACCGTGATCATCGAATTGAAGGACCATCCGGTGGCCCCGATTCCAAATAATTCCGGCTATCCCGATGCCTATCCCCGGCCTCACATCGAGAAGATTCTGGAAAACGATCGCGTCATCGTCTGGCGTTATCGCTGGAACCTAGGCGAACCCACACCCATGCACTTCCATGACAAGGATGTTGTGGTCGTGTACCTGGAGGACACAGCCCTGAAATCGACCGAGCCGGACGGCAGAAGCATTCTGAATGAATACAAATCTGCCGACATCCGATTCAACCGGCGCGACCGCACCCACACCGAGCTCCTGGTTCGAGATGCGGGAAGTGCTGTCATCACCGAGCTGAAGTAGAAACCGCCCGTCAGGACGCGATAAAGTACCTGCCGCTGTCCCCTGAGCGACGTCGGGACAGCGGGTCAGGGCTCGCCGTGCCGCGAGCCTGACAGGTCGGCAAAGTCGGACCGGGACGCTGAGATTTTAGCTGAGCGGTAGCCAGACGATGCCGCAGGGGCTGTTACAACGGGTACAGTGAGCCGGCTGGCCGAAGGTGTTGGCCAATTCCCATTCCTGCGATTCATTGCTCCATTGGGCGGTCGCCTGGGCGATGATGTCGTCAGATTGGCAGTGCGAGCAGACCGGCGTCGACCGTGTCGCTGGCGACGACTTGCGCCGGTTGACGATTGGGGCTGGCTCCTGGGTCGAATTATGCGTTGAATTGAATGGATTGAGAAGCAAAGCGTGTGTCATGCTATTTCCCGTTGAGGTCGGGCTGGACGCAGCCCTCGTCACCGCCTGAACTTACCGCCGAGATGACGAGTCTGTCTCCAACGCGTCGTACTGCGCTGTGGATTACGATGATATCGGCCGAGGCGGCGGGAGTCTTGCTCGACCAGGTCCTTGCATGCAAAAGAACCGGTCCTGGTGCTTTCGAAACACACTTCCGCAAGCGCACCCCATGGCTTAAGAGCGGCCGAAACGTTCTCTCCAGCCGCGCGTGCACATGATTCGACTTGACAATATCAGCAAGCAGATCGGCCACCAAATTCTCTTCATCGAGGCCTCCGCGGCGCTCCTGAGGGGTGAGAAGGTCGGCCTGGTCGGCCCTAACGGCGCCGGCAAGACGACGCTGTTCCGAATGGTCACGGGCCAGGAGCAACCCGATGAGGGCCAGGTCGCGGTCGATCGTGGCGTCACCATCGGCTATTTCAGCCAGGACGTCGGCGAGATGTCCGGCCGCAGCGCCGTGTCCGAGGTGATGGACGGCGCCGGCCCGGTCAGCGCCGTGGCTGGCGAGCTGAAGGAGCTTGAGGCCGCGATGGCGGACCCGGCTCGCGCCGATGACATGGACGATATCATCGCGCGTTATGGCGAGGTGCAGCACCGCTTCGAGGAGCTCGACGGCTACGCACTGGAGGGCCGCGCGCGCGAGGTGCTGGCGGGTTTGAGCTTCAGCCAGGAGATGATGGATGGCGACGTCGGCGCGCTGTCGGGCGGCTGGAAGATGCGCGTCGCGCTGGCGCGTATTCTCCTGATGCGGCCCGACGCCATGCTGCTGGACGAACCCAGCAACCACCTCGATCTCGAGAGCCTGATCTGGCTGGAGCAGTTTCTGAAGGGCTATGAGGGCGCGCTTTTGATGACCTCGCACGACCGCGAGTTCATGAACCGCATCATTACCAAAGTGGTGGAGATCGATGGCGGCTCCTTGACCACCTTTTCCGGCAATTACGAGTTCTACGAGGCACAGCGCGCGCTGAACGAGAAACAGCAGCAGGCCCAGTTCGAGCGTCAGCAGGCCATGCTGGCGAAAGAGATCAAATTCATCGAGCGCTTCAAGGCGCGCGCCTCGCACGCGGCGCAAGTGCAGAGCCGGGTCAAAAAGCTGGAGAAGATCGAGCGGGTCGAACCGCCGAGGCGCCGCCAGACCGTCGAGTTCGATTTTCTCCCCGCGCCGCGCTCCGGTGAGGACGTCGTGAGCCTGAAGCGGGTGCAGAAGGGCTACGGCAATCGGATGATCTATGACGGGCTGGATTTCATGGTCCGCCGCAGGGAGCGCTGGTGCGTGATGGGCGTCAACGGCGCCGGAAAATCCACGCTATTGAAACTGGTGGCGGGCTCCACGCCGCCGGACGATGGCACGGTGGCGCTCGGCGGCAGTGTGAAGATGGGCTACTTCGCGCAGCACGCCATGGATTTGCTCGACGGCGAACGCACCGTGTTCCAGTCACTGGAGGATGCGTTCCCGCAGGCAGGGCAGGGCTCGCTGCGGGCGCTGGCCGGCTGCTTCGGATTTTCCGGCGATGACGTCGAGAAGAGGTGCCGGGTGCTGTCGGGCGGCGAGAAGGCGCGGCTGGTGATGGCGAAGATGCTTTTCGACCCGCCGAATTTCCTGGTGCTGGACGAGCCCACCAACCATCTGGACATGGCGACCAAGGAGATGCTGATCAACGCGCTGTCCGAGTTCGAAGGCACCATGTTGTTCGTTTCGCACGACCGGCATTTCCTGGCAGCCTTGTCGAACCGGGTGCTGGAATTGACGCCCGATGGCATTCACCAGTATGGCGGCGGCTACACCGAATATGTCGCGCGCACCGGCCATGAGGCGCCGGGCCTGCACAGCTAGCGCTGGTCATCGTCGCGGTTTGGGAACGGTTGCGACGAGATGGTCCAAAAGAAAGCGGCCCGCCACAGCGGACCGCTTAAGAGTTTAAAGTCTGCCGAGCAGCAACAAAATCAGCAGAATGACGATGATCAGGCCCAGGCCTCCACCGCCATAATATCCGGTGCCATAGAAGGGGCCGCCACCGATTCCGCTAAAGCCGCCAAGCAGAGCGATTACAAGAATGATAAGTATAATTGTCCCAATCGACATTTTCGTCTCCGTGCGTTTGTCGTTTCAGTCCACTTTTTCGAGTCTAGGCGCCCATTTTCTCGATCACGGAGCCGGCCAACGACTCACGTCGATAAGTTCTTTCGCGAAGCGCCGCTTCTGTTGATCATCGAGGCTTGCATATAGCGGTTGGGCGGCGTCGGCGAGCGTCTTCTGATCGACGGAGCGATCGCTCAGGAACTGCGCCTCGTCGCGCAATTGCTCGATAACGTCGCCGGGAGCTTTCTGCTGTGTGCGGTTGGCTTGTACGGCGGTCTGGCGATCACCGTACCTCTTGCCCATGTCGCTCATGGCACTCTCGAAGCCAGGCCAGTTCTTCTCTTGCTCCGGTGTCAGGCGCAGGTCAGCTTTGATACGGGCCGTGCGCGCAGCGAAGTCATTGGTGATCTGGTTTGCGGTGAGTTCAGCGCGGTCCGAGCGGTCGCGGGCGTAGGTCGAACCATGTCGTTGCGGAATTCCCAGCACTCCCTCAACGCCACCGACGATGCCGCCCACCGCACCGCCGACCGCGCCTCCAACCGGCCCGGCAGCACGATTGCCCTCGGCGGCGCCTTCTTCCGCGCCCCTGACAATGCCTTGAGCCTGCGCCACCAAGGGCAATGAAAGAACTGCCGCGATACCCGCCGCCATTATAAAACGAAATCTCATGTGCGATCTCCTCGGAAAACTGATACATGGCACGATCCACATATTTTCGACGGTCTGTTTTGATTTAGCGCAATCTCAGCAAATGAGAGCGTCCGTGCCGAAACTCAGGGTGCCGGCGCCGGCGCTGGAATTGGCACAGTGCCACTTGCCGGATTCGGATAGAGTACGGGCTCTCGGCGAGACGCCCGGGCCATGCGATCGAGGCAATTGCTTGATTGGCCCCTGTCATTCACGTCTATGCGAAAGACATCTGCAAAAAAGTGTTGATCCAAATCAACGACGACCACCGGTTCGCGCCGCAGCTTGAACACTTCTCCCCGCTCGGGGACTATCGGAGGAAACGACTATGGACAAGGATCGGGTCGTCGGATCGGCGAAGCAAATCAAGGGCACACTCAAGCAGGTGGTCGGCAAGGCGGTCGGCGACACCAAGCTGGAGGCAGAAGGCAATGCTGACAAGATTGAGGGTCAGGTTCAGAACGCTATCGGCGGCGTCAAGGATACACTCAAGGGGAAATAGGCCAGCTCTGCGAGCTTATTCTCCTCGTTAGCCCTGGGATCTCGCCCATAGCCGAAACGGCAAGGGCTTCTCATCTGGAGACATCAATGGTTTTTGAATCGGTTGAAATTTCCACCTCCGCCGAAGAGAGTCCCGCAGTATCATGGCCAGCCATTGCGGCCGGTGCAGTTGCGGCAGCCGCCCTGACCTTGGTTCTCCTTGCATTCGGTGCTGGCATGGGGTTCTCGGCCGTATCCCCGTGGGGCAATTCCGG
Source organism: Bradyrhizobium sp. (assembly GCF_004799445.1). Taxonomy (GTDB): domain Bacteria; phylum Pseudomonadota; class Alphaproteobacteria; order Rhizobiales; family Xanthobacteraceae; genus Bradyrhizobium. The sequence goes on along the minus strand of NZ_SSNA01000170.1, from coordinate 33,631 downwards.
CATATCGGCGAGCACATTCCAAATTACCACAGGTCTTTATCTGATCGTGGTCGCGCTGCTCGCCTCTGCCATGGGGGGCTACATCGCCGGGCGGTTGCGTACGAGATGGGTCGGCGTCCATACTCACGAGGTCTTCTTCCGCGACACAGCTCATGGCTTTTTGGCGTGGGCATTCGCCACGGTGATCGGCGCTGGGTTCTTGGCCGCGGCGGCCAGCAACATCGCTGGCGGCGCATCACCAGGACTTGCACCGGGAACCAATGTGTCGGCAACCACGGCGACCCGCAGCCCTTTGGATTATTATGTGGACGCACTGTTGCGATCCAATCCTGCTGCAAACCCAAGTGCGAGCGATCTGGGAGTTACTCGCCACGAAATTGCAAGCATTCTGACGAAGGGCCTTGCTGACGGCGATGTTGCCGGGCCAGATCGCACCTATGTGGCGCAAGTCATTGCGGCCCGCACGGGAGTTAGTCAGGCGGATGCCGACAAGCGGGTTTCGAACGTCATCGACCAGGCAAAAATTGATTTGGACAACGCCCGAAGGGCAGCGGCCAAGTTGTCTCTGTGGCTCACCGCCGCTCTGCTTGTCGGCGCCTTTGCTGCCAGTCTGGCAGCCACGCAAGGCGGAAAAGTCAGGGATTACAACGCGAGTCTTACCGGCGGGTAGGCAAGACCGGAACAGAGGAGGAAATCATGGGTCGTGGAATTCTGCTGTATCTGTTGGGAGTTCCCATTCCAATTATCATTCTTCTCGCCCTCTTGCGATATTAGATAGCCGAGGCGTTCTCCGACATATTGTGCCGCTCGTCTTATTTGACACCGCGCTTGCCATGTTGCGACAAACATCAACTCAACCCTCCCCGTTTGCGGAGCGAGCAGCTCACGCAATATTACATTTTATCGCGGCTGCCTTCCTGCAACTTATCTCACTGGAGCCGACGCCCGCGGCCGGAGCAAAGCCGGACCGAAGCCGCCTGTCGGGCTACGGCCGCTGGTGCGGACCGGGCTATGTGAGAGCCTGTGGTCCATACCGGTGCTGGTGCCGTCCCTGCTGGTAAGGCAGACCAAAGCGGAGGCCGCCGGATCAGGCGGCCTCTTCATTGCTGCACCCGACATTCGCTATTTTTTCTGGCCGGCCGCGGCCAGAATCAGGTCGGCAACCTGTTTTGAGTGAGAGACCAGGGAAAGGTGACCGGCATTCAGTTCCACGGTTGTTGCTTTCATGCGTGTGGCGAGGAAGCGTTCCAGATCAGGCGATATCGTCTGATCGTTCTTCGACACCGCATAGAACGCCGGTTTGGAGTGCCAGGCAGCAACCGTCGTTCTGTCGCCAAACAGCGAGGCGGCGGTGGGCTGCTGTTCGGCATAGAGAACCTCTGCCTTGCTGTGCTCGACGCCGTTGGCGAAATATTTAAGGAACGCATCCTCGGAGAGCTTGGTGTAACCATCGTGATCCTGGACGCCGGCCCGCGCCGGCATGGTGGGAAACTTTCCGGAAAGCGCGACGAAATCCTCCCCGGCATCGGGGGCTCGCGCGGCAATATAGACCAGCGCGGTAACCTTCGGATCGATTCCCGCCTCGCTGACCAGGGTGCCGCTCCAGGAATGTCCGACCAGCACGGTCGGGCCGTCCTGCAGCGCCAATGCCCGACGGGTCTCGGCGACGGCATCGGCGAGCGAGGTGAGGGGATTCTGTACGGCCGTGACATGCAGGCCGGCCGCCTGAAGGCGCGCAATGACCTCGCTCCAGCTCGAGCCGTCCGCCCACGCGCCATGGACCAGCACGACGTTGCCCGCCTTGACGGGCGCCGCCGCTTGCGCACGCGCTCCGATTCCGCCGAGCATTGCTGTGAGGATGCAAACGGCTGCCGTCGCAACTATTCGCGTTAATATCGTCATCGATCAAACTCCGTGGTTGGATTTCTCTGGGAGCATCGTGCTCCCTCAACATATTCGGTTGCACCGAAGCCAATGTTACGTGACGCTGCGACCGCAGCCGGCCCTTTGCGATCGGGACGCGCGACCGCGACTATTTGAGTTGGGTGTTCGCGATCGGCAGGATGGAAGCGATATACCAGCCGTTTCCATCGCGAACCAACGTCTGGCTGATCAGAAACGTGTTGTCTTGTGGAGGCTTTCCTGGAAGGCCTCGCGTGAAAACGATGGGAACGAGAATCTGCATGACGTCGTTTGAGATCGCGGCCACACGAAATTGTGACATGTCGGGTTCGAGATGCCATGTGCCTTCGTAATATTCCCTGAAACGATCGGCGACCGCCTCGCGCCCTCTGGTTTCGACGCCCCGCGAAAACCAGAGCATGCTGGGTGAATTCCAGAGCATGGCTTTCACGTCGTCGATGTTATGTGCATTCTGCGCGGCTACGAACTTCGTAAAGAGAGATCGTGCTTCAGCTTCGCTCGCCGCAGCCGATGCCCGTCCGCCTGACGCGACCGTCATGATGACAAGACAAAGCGCGGCCGCGATCGAAAGATAGCGCCTGTACCGTTCAGGCTGCCGCGGCATCGCGTCGATTGCCGAATTCACGGAATTGGTCATGTCTATCTCGCCTCGTTTCAATGCCAGCCCAAGCCGGCGCATTTGAGCATTCAAAATCGGGACGGTTCGGCCGTGTATACGACAGAGGCGGACGCTCCGTTTGCCAGAACGCATGCCCCTGTTTCTGTGACCTTCGTCCCCGCGGTGGGCGGTCCGGCGTTCGGGTCAGGCGGCGTATCGCGCCGCCGGCGCGCCGTTCATCAGGCCGCCGACGAGCGCCTGGCGTGTCTTCTGATGATCGTCCCAAAGCGTCTGCTCAGGCAGCGAGGGGAACACCCACGACTCGCCGCGATCCAGGCCTTTCAGCGCCGCGTCCACCAGATGTTGCGGCTTCATTACCGCGCCGGCCGGAAGGTTGCTCACTGGCAGTCCCGCCTGATTCCAGAAGTTGGTGTCGACCGCCGGCGGCGTGACCACTTGCACCAGGACGCCCTTGCCGGCGACCTCGCCCTGCAAGGCCTGCGAAAAGCTCACGACATAGGCTTTGGAAGCATTGTAGACGCTGAACTCCGGCCATGGATGGAAGGCCAGCACCGATGCGAAATTGACGATAGCGCCGGCGCCGCGCGCCAGCAGGCCGGGAAGCACGGCATGGGTCAGCCGGGTCAGGGCGGTGATGTTGACGGCGATCGTCTCGTCGAGCGCCTGCGAGCCCAGTTTGGCGAGCGGGCTGAAGGTTACGGCGGTGGCGCTGTTGATCAGGGCGGTGATCGCCGGATCGCTGGAGATCCGCGCCTCGACCCGCGCCAGACCCTTTGCCTCCGCGAGGTTGGCGACGATGCTATCCACCTTGACATTTGCCTTTTGCTTCACCGCCTTGGCGACCGCGTCGAGCGTCTGCTGTTGACGGCCGACAAGGAGGAGGTCGTATCCCCGTTCGGCCAATCCGGCCGCGTAAAGGGCGCCAAGGCCGCCCGTCGCTCCGGTCACAACCGCGGTTCCTTTTAGATCGGACATTTGAAGTCTCCTGCTTGCTGATTGGAGGTTGGAAATAGTGGCATAGGCCACCACTTATTAGTGGCATATGCCACGATTTCAAGCCGCCGCCCGGCACATCATCTGAAGGTGAACAGGCGTGATCGCGCCGTGAGGCGGCCTGGCACCGGTGAAGGTGCTGGCATATGCCACCTCTTTCGCGAAGCTCGCGGACCGCTATATTGACGGCCTGACTCCGGAGATCGCCCGTGAAAGCCGACATCAAGGGCCGCGCGCCCAGGACTCCAGCGGAAGCGGACTTGCTGAGCTTCTGCAACAACGCCGCGCTGCGCAAAGCCGCCCGGGGCCTGGGAAAGCTCTACGACGCCGTGCTGGAGCCAAGTGGCCTCAAGGCAACCCAGTACAGCCTGCTCACGCAGATTTACGACCTCGGGAATCCGACCATGGCGGAGCTCGCCCGGAGTCTGTTGATGGATTTGTCCGCCATGCGCCATTCCCTGGGGCCGCTGATCCGCGATGGCTTGGTCCGGCTCCGGGTCGAGGCAAGGGACCGCCGGGTCAAGCGGGTGGCTCTGACGCCCGCCGGGGTGGCGAAATTCGAGGAGGCCGCGCAGCTTTGGCGAAAGGCGCAAGGCCGGTTTGAACAGGCGTTCGGCGCCGCGCGCGCGGCGAAGCTTCGTTCCGAGTTGAGGCTCCTGACCTCCGAAGGATTCAAGGACGCGTTCTAGGCGGCCTCTATGGCTCGATCGTGGTCTCGGGACGTCTTCCTGGGTGCGCCACCGCTTCGTCAGGTCCGATCGCGTCGCGGCTGGTTGCGGCCTTACGAACAGGTTTTCACGAAAGCGCAAAACAAGATGGAGACAGCATGACCCGGATTTCTGCCAAAGGCGGTGTGGTCACCCTGATCAATGTGTTCACAGTTGAGCCGGCGAACCAGCAACGACTCGTTGAACTCCTAACCGAAGCCACAGAGGTGGTACGTCGGGCACCGGGTTTTGTTTCGGCCAGCCTGCATCGCAGTACGGACGGCACAAAGGTCACCATGTATGCGCAGTGGCGGAGCATCGAAGAGTATCAGGCGATGCGTCAGGATCCCGCACCACTCCCGTTTTTTCAGGAGGCGCTCACGATCGCGACGTTCGAATCCGGCGTATACGAAGTGGTGCGAACCTTCGCCCCATAGCGGGGCCGACGGCGGTCTGGCCTAGTATATTCTAAGGTGCCGGATCTGACGATCAGGCCTCGGCAGGCGGCAATCCCGCTTTTCGTCAGGGTTCAGCATGCTATTCTTGGCTGCCCCTTGGAGGGCAAAATCGGGGAGGGGATCATGGTAGGGAGTTTTGGAAGGCACTGTGCCTGCTTGGTCGCAGCCGGGTCACTTGTTTTGGTCGGCACGTTCGAGAGCCGGGCGGCGGCCGATGACGCCAATATCTGCGCCAGGGACTCCGGCGAGATCGCCATCGCGGCATGTTCGCGCGCCATCAAGTCGGGCCGTTACAAGGGGCACGACCTTGCGCGCCAATATCTGAATCGCGGCGTCGAGCGGAGGTTGAAGCAGGATTTTGAGCTCGCGCTCGCGGACTATGGCGAGGCAGCCCGGATCGACAACAAGTACGCGGATGCATTCTACAATCGCTGCGTCATTTACAATCTCAGGGGGGATTACGATCACGCTCTGGCGGATTGCAGTCTGGCGATCAAGCTCGGGCCGAGTCCCAGTGCGACGGCGGAAAGCGGGGGCGAGCGTCTCGGGAAGGATCGTACAATCTCGGACTACTATTCGGAGCGAGGCTTCGCGTATCTCAAGAAAGACGATTATGTCCGCGCGGTGTTGGACCTTGACAACGCCGTCCGCCTGAATCCCAGGAATGGCAGGGCGCTGAAAAACCGGGGACTTGCCTATCAGGCCAAGGGAGACACCGCGCGCGGCGATGCCGATCTCGAGGCGGCCAAACAGCTCGGCGAGTGACATCCGGGAGTCTGTGACCCGCCGGCGTCGCGCCCATGGAAACCGCCGCCGGGAGGCAATCTCACCGCAAACAAGAATAGGGAGGCTAACCTTCCGTCACTTGGCCATTCGCCAGACGAACAGCACCACGGCGGAACCCACCGCTGCGGCGACGAGCGAAATGATCAACCCACCGCCAAGCGCAAGCATGGCGATGTGATAACCGACGAATGCCCCGGCCACGCCCACGAGTGCGCTGGTCACGATGCCGCGGGTCGATCCGGAGAACTGCCGGGCGAGCCAGGAAGGCCCGGCCAGCCGGTCGAAGAGAAGGCCGGCAACGATGCCGATCGCGAGAACCAGAACAAGGAGCACGACCGGGTCAGTGGCACGCATGGCAAATCCTCGGCATCGACTTCGACGATAACTCGGCGGCCCCCATCGCTCCTGCAACCTGCGTCCGGAGCGATCGGGAGGTGCGGCCCGGATAGCCTAGTAAGGCGGATAATAGTAACGGCGGCCGTAAAAAGGCCCACCGTAGTATGGTCCGCCGCCGTAATAATAAGGTCCGCCGCCGTAATAGCCGGGCCCGTAGCCGTAGCCGTAACCATTTTGCTGGGCGGCGATCGCGCCGATGGTTCCAAGCGCCATTCCAAAGAAAGCGAGTCCCGCAGCGTCGCCTCCACGGTAGTAACGACGACGACGGGCCGCACTGAAATCCGTCGCATCGCTCGACCCGGTGGTGGCCGAGATACCCTTCGACGCGGGAGCAGCCGAACCGGCGATGGCGAGCGGCGGCTCACCCATCGTCACTACCAGCACAGCAATCGTAGCCATTACGACGCCTCGGCCAGCCGAAGAAAGCAGTCCTTTGCGTGCGCGCATTTTCGTCTCCTTCATTACGAACTTTGAACCTTACACAACGTCGACGGCCGGATTCGCGGCCCTTCGGGGAATCAGCACGGCAAATCGCGCACCATGGCCATCGTCGCCGCGGCCGATCTGCAACTCGCCGCCGATCTGCCTTGCGAAGGATTGAATGATCCTCATCCCCAGTCCCTTGCTGGCGCCGGGATCGAACCCTTCCGGCAAGGCCGGGCCGTCATTGGAAACCGAAAGCGCGTAGCCATAGGCCGGATCAGGCTGCAGGCGGATGGCGATCCGGCCATTGCCGTATTTGGCGGCATTGGTGATCAACTCACTGACGATGAAACCGAGTGGAATCGCGGTCGCGGCCGGCAGATCGATTTCAATGCATTCGACGAGGACCTGTTCCGGGCGCTCATCCGACGACAGCATCGCGGAGAAGTCGCGAGCGAAGTCCTCGAGGAATTGCCTGAATTGGATGGCTTGCACGCCGTCGTAGGAATGAAGACGGTGGTGGATGCGCGCAATCATGGAAACGCGATTGGCCGCGACGGCCAGTTGCGCGGCCACTTCCGCGCTGGTTGCTGACCGGCTCTGCAACGAAAGCAGGCTGATGGTCATCTGCAGGTCGTTCATCAGTCGATGATCGGATTCTCTTTTCGATAGTTCCTGTCTCTGAATCAATTCGTCTTTTTGCTGAAGCAGCGCCTCGCTTTGCGCGAGAGCGTTTCGCAATTGAATCTCGATGTGCCTGTCATCCGTCGGCTCCGCGGCGGGCAGACATTGATCCGGATTCTGAAATATGACGCCCGGGGGTAAGCCCGAGCCGTACGACGTACGTTCAGCCATCATGGTGTCGGCCCCCTGTGTGAGAGTCTGGCACTCGCTGCCTGCCACAACAATGGAACCCTAGGGGCCGCAAGAGAAGGTCAGATTGATGCAAATCAACTGTGTAGGGGCATCCGACAGAATATTTTTTTAAAGCGCCGGCTAAGGCTGCTCGGACAACTCAGGCCTTCCTCGCCAAGGTCGGCGAGGGAAGAACTGTGTTGGCATTCCGCAAGAACGAGATCGCCTTCTCGCAGGGCGACGTTGCGGCCAAAGTCTTCTACATCCAGAAAGGCAAGGTCAAAGTTGTCGTGCTGTCCGAGCAGGGCAAGGAGGCGGTCGTCGGAATTTTCGAGCCTCGGCAGTTCTTCGCCCGAGGCAGCTTGCGGCTCCGTTCGGGAGGTCGCACGGCGTGTTGGAAGAAAAGCGCCAGGCCGGGCGCCGGTGTGATCAATAGTGCTCACTCGATGTGCAGGGCTGACGCCCAAGTGATATTTGACAGTGATATTTGACGCGCGACCGCATCCAGAGCCGGAAAATCGAGCGCGTCACAGAGCCGTCCAGGATACGGAGCGGAACGGTATTTTCCGTTGCTGGCCGGAATCAAATCCACCTTACAAAACTGTAACTGTGGTTCTTGCGCCGGGTTGATCTGGATCAATGAAACCACCCGGCTGCAGGGATTTCATTGAATCAAATTGATCCAGTTTGCGGGAACTGCAATGTGCCGCATCCGCCTTTCGCTATTCGCCTCGCTATTGGCAATGGCCCTTACGGTCGCGCCCTGGTCGAATGGCCAGGCCGCCGGATCCTTCCAGACCAGGGCGGCGTTTTCGAATGTCATGAGTGCCGGCTACTCGACTCCGTCGTCCCCCGTCGCGGTGGCTCACGCAAATATGCCAGGGATCGAGTTCGGCTGCGGCAAGGGTCGCGTTCGCGATTCGCAAACCCATGGCTGCCGCGGCCCGGCCGATATCAGGTGAGCTGCTTCCGGCTCGGGCATTTCTTGTCGAAACGGCGGCGTTACCCGCATGAAGCCGTTACTGCTTGGCGGTCTTGTCCCACAGCCAGCGCGCCACCGTGTCTGGAGAGGATGCGCCGTCGCCGCCGGCGGCGCGCAGGTTCGCCGCGCGCATGTCGGAGATATCGATGCGGCCGAGCAGCGGCTGCAATGCTGCCTGCAGCGTCCGGTCGCCCGCGCGTTTCGGCGCGATCAACACGATCGCGTCGTAGGGTGGAATCGCGTGCCTGACATCGTCCAGCACGACGAGGTCGTATTTCGCGATCAGTCCGTCGCTGGTATAGCCCGCGATCACGTCGACCTCTCCGGAGGCCGCCGCGGCATACATGAAGTCGGGTTGCATCTGCCGCTGCGCGCGAAACTTCAGCCCATAGGCCTCTCGCAGGCCCGCCCATTCCGGCCGCGAGAAGAATTCGTAATCGGCGGCCATCGACATCGCCGGCGCGTGGGAGGCGAGATCGGCGATCGAGCGAATGCCGAGCGCCTCGGCGCGCTTTTTCGGCATCACCAGGGCGTAGGCGTTCTCGAATCCGAGTTCGCCGAGCAGCGTGACGTTCTGCCGTGCCAGCGCCGTCTTTAGCTCGGTCAGCAATTCCTGGCGAGGCCTGATCTCGCTGTGGTGAAACTGGTTGGCCCACAGCGTGCCGGAATAGTCGACATAGACGTCGATATCGCCGGAGAGCAGCGCGTCGTAAATCACGCTGGAGCCGAGGCCCTCGCGGGTGGTGGCCGATAACCCCGCCGCTTGCAGCCGCTGCGCGATCAGCGCGGAGAGCACATATTGTTCGGCAAAGGTCTTGGCGCCGACAATATAGCTCGATGGCCCGCGCGCCATCGACGGCACCAGCGCTGCGGCGACCAGCGCCGCGATGCCGAGGACGCCCGCGATCGCGCGGACGCGGCTGCGCGCGCGGATGCCGGCTTCGACCAGGGCCAGCAATTGATCGACGCCGAGCGCCAGCACGGCGGCGGCAAGACAGCCGAACAGCACGAACACCCAGTTCTGGGTCTGCAGCCCGGCAAAGATGTAATTGCCGAGACTGGTCTGGCCGATCGGCGTGGACAGTGTCGCGGTGCCGATCACCCAGACCGCCGCGGTGCGGATGCCCGCCATCATCACCGGCAGCGCCAGCGGCAATTCGACCGACATGAGCGACTGAAGCTCAGTCATGCCGACGCCCTTTGCGGCCTCGAGGATCGCCGGCTCGACGCCTCTTAAGCCGGTGATGGTGTTACGCAGCACCGGCAGCATCGAATAGAGCGCGAGCGCCAGCACCGCCGGCAGGAACCCGAACGCCGAGAAGCCGAATCCGAACCAGGCAAAAGACAGCGATGCCAGCGCCAGCAGCAGCGGATAGAACAGTGCGAGCAGCGCCAGTCCCGGCACCGTCTGCACGACGCTGGCAAGCCCGAGCAGCGCGCCGCGCATCAACGGCCGGTTGCGCGCGGCAATCGCCAGCGGCAGGCTGAGCAAGAGGCCGAGCGCCAGTGCCGTGACGCTGACCCGGATATGATTGCCGAGATAATCCGGCAGGTGCGCCAGGGCCTCGCTCCAGCGTGGATCGGAAAACAGGCTCATGCCGCGCCGTCCCGCGGCAACAGCACGCCAAGCCGCTCAGCCTGCCGCCGCGGCGTGCGCAAGAGTTCGCCGACATAGGCGTCGTCGCTTTTCGAGAGCTGCAATGGGGTGCCCTGCGCCAACAGCCGCCCGGCGCGCATCACCGCGATGCGGTCGGCGAGCAGGATCGCCTCGGTCATGTCGTGGGTGATCATGACCGTGGTCAATCCGAGTTTCCGGTGCAAGGCGCGGTAATCGTCGCCGAGCGCGTCGCGGGTGAGCGGATCGAGCGCGCCGAACGGCTCGTCCATCAGCACGATCTTCGGCCGCGCCGCGAGCGCGCGGGCGACGCCGACGCGCTGGCGCTGGCCGCCGGACAATTCATGCGGAAAGCGATCACGGTACTGCGCGCGGTCGAGCCGCACCAGATCGAGCAGCTCGTCGACGCCTGACGCGATCTCGGCGGCAGGCACGCCCTGCAGTTTCGGCGTGATCCCGATATTGCCGGCGACGCTCATATGCGGAAACAGTCCACCGCTCTGGAACACGTAGCCGATGCGGCGGCGCAGCGCGACGGGATCGACGCTGCGCACGTCCTCGCCTTCTATCCGGATGCTGCCGGTATCCGCGTCGATCAGCCGGTTCGCCAGCCGCAGCAGCGTGGTCTTGCCGGAGCCGGAGCCGCCGACAATGGCGAGAAACTCGCCTTCGGCGACCTCGAGCGAGACGTCATCCACGGCCTTGACGCGGCCGCCGTCGAAACTCTTGGCCACATGCGCAAATGCAATCGGGGGTGGCGTTGGCATTGCGGTCCAGCCTTGTGCTTGCGGCTCTTACCCTCCCCTGGAGGGGGAGGGTGGCCATGATGTACCACTTCGTTGAACTTGTCCCGCCAAGGCGCTAAGCCATCGTCCGAACCTGGGGGAGGATTGCGGGTGGATAAGGCAAGGCCGACGGCGGTCACACTTGACAACGCCACGGTGGCGTTTCGGCTGGCCGACAACCGCGTCTACACCGCGGTGGAGCAGGCCCGGTTGGCCGTCGAGGATGGCGAGTTCGTCGCCATCGTCGGGCCGACGGGTTGCGGGAAATCGACGTTGCTCAATGTCGCGGCCGGTCTGCTCAAGCCGGTATCGGGAAGCGTGCGGATCTTTGATGCCCCGCTCACCGGGCTGAACCGCGGGGCCGGCTATCTCTTCCAGGCCGATGCGCTGTTTCCCTGGAAGACGGCGATCGACAATGTCGCGATTGGCCTTGAAATCGAAGGCGTACCGCGCCGCGACGCACTGCAGCGCGCGCAAGTCTGGCTCGCCTCGGTGGGACTTGGCGCCTTCGGCAATCGCTATCCGCATATGCTCTCGGGCGGTCAGCGCAAGCGCATTGGCCTCGCGCAGGTCTTGATCCGCGATCCCAAGATTCTCCTGATGGACGAGCCGTTCGGGCCGCTCGACGCCCAGACCCGCCAGATCATGGGCAATCTTCTGCTGGAGCTGTGGAACGCCGACCGCAAGGCGGTCCTGTTCGTCACCCACGATCTCGAGGAGGCGATCGCGCTGGCAGATCGCGTGGTGATCATGTCGGCGGGGCCCGGTGCGCGCATCATCGGCGACTGGCGCGTTCCGCTTCCGCGCCCGCGCGATATCATGGAAGTCCGGCTGGACAAGGAATTTCACTCACTTCATCGCGAGATATGGAGTGTTCTTAAAACTGAAGTCCTGAAGGGCTACGAACAATCGTCGCAGGCCCCGGCGGCAGGGCCGTGATGCCGCCTTGATCTCGATGCGCCGACCGCTACACTCCGCTCCGCCAACTCCAAGCAATCAATAAGGCAAGCAAAAAGAGGAAAATGTCATGCTTTCACGTGGTTCAATTCTGGCCGTTTCCGTCGCGCTGGCAACCCTGTGCGGTTCCCAAGGCGCCAGCGCGCAAGGCGTCTTCACGCTGACCTCGCCGAGCTTCAAGGACGGCGAGCGGCTGGCGGTGAAAAACGCCGGCAACAACAAATCCAATCCGAACTGCGTTGGCGAGAACATTTCGCCGGCTCTGTCCTGGGCCAACCCGCCGGAAGGCACCAAGAGCTACGCGCTGCTGATGTTCGATCCGGAAGGCCGTCCGCCCGGCGGCGTCAGCCACTGGGTGGCCTACGGCATCCCGGTTTCGGTCACCGGTTTTGCCGAAGGCGAAGTGTCGAAGCCGAGCGACAAATATGTCGGCGGCACCAGCCTGATGAAGCTGTCGAACTATTTTGGTCCCTGCACTCCGCCCGGCCCGATCCATCACTACACCTTCACGCTGATGGCGACCGACCTCGAGCCGACCGCGCTTGCGCCCGGACTGACGCGTGACGAGGCGATCAAGGCGCTCGATGGCCATGTCAAGCAGGCGACTGGCTTGATCGGGACGTTCTCCAAGCCGTAATGCGGAAACTAGCAGCAAAAGAAACTGATGCAGCCCTCCGTATTCTTGAATGAGATCGTGCCACGAATGCGCTCTGCTCCCTCCCCCCTTGCGGGGGAGGGTCGGGGAGGGGGGTCGGGAGCCACCGGCCTCTCATCTGTGGCCACCCCCATCCCCACCTCCAACCCCTCCCCGCAAGGGGGAGGGGAGTCCCAGGGATCGCAACCATGTCGCGCGTGATGCTGCTCGCCTTGCAGGTGCTGGTCGCCGTCGTCGGCCTTGCGTTGTGGCAATTGCTGGCGACGGTGCCGATCTTCGGCCGCACCTGGCTGCCGCCGTTCTTCTTTTCCAATCCCGTCGACGTCGGCAGCCAGATCGTCGACTGGTTCGCCAGCGGAGTGATCTGGAAACACCTCGCGATCACGCTGTGGGAGTCGATCCTTGCCTTCGCGATCGGCTCGCTCGGTGGCGTGACGGTCGGCTTCTGGTTTGCGCGCCAGCCGCTCGTCGCCGCGGTGTTCGATCCCTATGTGAAGATGGCCAACGCGCTGCCGCGCGTGGTTCTGGCGCCGATCTTCACGCTGTGGCTTGGGCTAGGTATCTGGTCGAAGGTCGCGCTCGGCGTCACGCTGGTGTTCTTCATCGTGTTCTTCAACGTCTATCAGGGCGTCAAGGAGGTCTCGGTCACCGTGCGCGACAATGCGCGCATGCTCGGCATGAGCGAACGGCAGCTGATGCGCCACGTCTACTGGCCCTCGGCGCTGTCCTGGATGTTCTCCTCGCTGCATACCTCGGTCGGCTTTGCGGTGGTCGGCGCCGTGGTCGGCGAATATCTCGGCTCGGCGGCGGGGCTCGGTTACCTGATCCAGCAGGCGGAAGGCGTGTTCGACGTCGCCGGCGTCTTCGCCGGTATGTTCGTGCTGTCCGCCTTTGTCATTCTCATCGATATTGCCGTCACCCTGGTCGAACGGCGCCTTCTGGTCTGGCGGCCCGACGCAGGCGAGGCGCGGGCGTAGGGTTTCATGTCGTTCCGGCCGCGCACGCGATGTGGCGGATTGAAGGGGGAGCGCCGATGCCGTCGACCAAGCAACATTGCGGACATCGCGCTACGGAGAAATTGGCGCTCCGGTTTTGCTCTCTCGCGTTGCCAATCATTCTCGTTGCGGTCAGTTGGGCGCCATCGGCCCGCGCGCAAAGCGCCGCGGGACCCGACAGCCCCGAGAGCGGAGGCGTTCCCGGGCCGGCGTTTTCAGAGACCGGCCCTGATGCGGCTGCTTATGGAGCGGCGGCAGGCTTCCCGGTTGGAACGCGTACGACGGCCAGCCAGCTCGGAAACCTCGTGGGCACGTATAGCCATTTCGATCAATTGATTCCATCGCGCGTGGTACGCTGCGCGACCACGCCGTGGCTGTTCAAGCGGGCGCCGGAGCCAGCGATCTCTTTCAATTTCGGACCGGATCGGCTCTCGATCGAGACCTATCTTGGCCGCAACCCGACCACCGGGCTTTTGATCGCGAGGGACGACACGATTCTGTACGAGCACTATCAGTACGCGCGCACCGATCGTGACCGCTTCCTTTCGCAGTCCATGGCAAAGACGATAACGGCGATGTTGATCGGCATCGCCATCTCCGAGAACAAAATCAAGTCGATCGACGACCTTGTCGCAGCCTATGTTCCCGGCCTCGCGGAGACCGAATACGGCAAGACGTCGATTCGGGACCTGCTGCATATGTCGTCAGGCGTGGCATTTTCGGAGCTCTACGACGGGCACGACGACGTCACCAAGCTCGGACGCGACCTGTTCGGCGATCCTGGAAAGGATCCGATCGCCAGCGTGGCCCAATTCAACACACGCACGGTTCCGCCCGGAACCCAGTGGCACTACGCCAGCGCCGAGACCGAGGTGCTGGGTCTCGTGTTGCGGGCGGCCATCGGCGAGCCCGTCGCGGACTACCTACACGACAGGATCTGGGGCGCGATCGGCACGGAGGCCGACGCCTCGTGGGCCATGGATGGCACCGGGCAGGAAGCCACCTTCTGCTGCTTCAACGCGACCTTGCGGGACTATGCGCGACTGGGTCGGCTGCTCGCGCATGACGGCGCATGGGAAGGACGCCAGTTAATACCGCAGCGGTGGTTGCTCGACGCCACGACGGTGCCTCCATCCAGCGGCTATCTCGCGCCGGGAGCCGCCACCCCGTACTTCGGCTATGGATATCAAGTATGGATCCTTCCCGGCGCGCAGCGGAGATTTGCACTGCTCGGACTCCGCGGCCAAATGATCCTGGTCGACCCAGCCTCCAAGCTCGTCATGGTGCACACCGCCGTGCGCAAGAATACCTCGGACCGCGCCTCAAATGCCGAAACGATTGCCCTGTGGCGCGGCGTGGTCGAGCAGTTTGGAAAATGATGATATGTCTTGCGGACACGGCGCAATGACGGCGGGCAATAACCGCCTTCTCAAGACCCGTGCGCTGCTTTATCGTGCGCGCGACGAGCAGCTGGTACGGAGCAAATCAATGAGAACGATGTTGGGAAGGCTTGCCGCCACATTGCTGGCGATGGTCCTGGTCTCCGGATCTGCGGCGGCGCAAACCAAGGTGACGATCGCCGTCGGCGGCGGCGCCTGCCTTTGCTATCTGCCGACCGTGCTGGCGAAGCAGCTCGGCGAGTATGAGAAGGCGGGGCTCGCGGTCGAACTGGTCGATCTGAAGGGCGGTTCGGACGCGCTGAGGGCCGTGCTCGGTGGCAGCGCCGACGTGGTGTCCGGTTATTTCGACCACTGCGTCAATCTCGCCGCCAAGAAACAGGAACTGCAGTCCTTTGTGGTTTACGACCGCTATCCGGGCGAAGTGCTGGTGGTGTCGCCGGCGCACACCAGCGAGATCAAATCGATCAAGGATCTTGCCGGCAAGAAGGTCGGCGTCAGCGCGCCCGGTTCCTCGACCGATTTCTTTCTCAAATATCTCCTGAAGAAGAACGGCATCGACCCGGCGGGCGTTGCCGTCATCGGCGTCGGCCTGGGCGCCACCGCCGTGGCGGCGATGGAGCAGGGCCAGATCGACGCGGCGGTGATGCTGGACCCCTCGGTGACCGTGCTGCAGGGCAATCATCCGGACCTGCGCATTTTCTCCGACACGCGCACCCAGAAAGATACGCTCGACGTGTTCGGCGGCGAATACCCCGGCGGCGCGCTCTACTCGACGACCGCGTGGGTCGCTGGCCACGAAAAGGAGGTGCAGGCGTTGACCGGCGCGATCCTGAACACGCTCGGCTGGATTCACGCGCATTCGGCCGAAGAAATCATGGAGAAGATGCCGCCGGAAATCGTCGGCAAGAACAAGGAACTTTATCTCGCCGCGCTGAAGAACACGATCCCGATGTATTCGCAGACCGGCTTGATGGACCCCAAGGGTGCCGACGCCGTGCTCGCGGTGTTCAGCGAGAGCTCACCTGAAGTCGCCAAGGCCAATATCGATGTCACCAAGACCTACACCAACAAATATGTCGATCAGGCCAGAAAGACGACGGGCTTGAATGCCAGGTAAAACCGGCGGGTCGATGGTCGCATGAGGACCCCTCGGATTCATCGCGTCACGACCCTTGATCTGCCCGTTCGCCCCGCGCCCTGGCCATTCGCAGTGGCCCGGCGCTCTGACATCGATGCGCATTTTGCACGGGAGCAGCTTGCGAAGCCGATCTGGAATGGCCGGGTCCTGCTCGCGCGTAATCCGGTTTGCACCGAAGGCCGCTTTGGCGCCGAGTACTTCGAAACTGATTTCGCAAGCTTCCTGGCGTGGCGCGACTGGGGTTTTCCCGATTCCGACATTTTCAACGGCTTCGGCATGGGCGCCTTGCGTTCGGCCGACGGCGCGTTCCTGCTCGGCGAAATGGCACAGCACACCTCCAATGGGGGGCGCATCTACTTTCCGGCGGGAACGCCCGATCTCGACGATATCAAGGACGGCGCGGTCGATATTGCCGGCAGCGTCGCCCGTGAAACCCTGGAGGAAACCGGTCTCGCGGAGGCGGATTACACGGCGAGCGCACACTGGGATTGCGTGATTTCCGGCGCCACGATCGCGATGATCCGGATATTGCACGTCGACATGCCGGGCGAGGCATTACGCGCGCGGATCGAGGCCAATCTTGCCCGGCAACGCCAGCCTGAACTTTCCGCGATCCATCTGGTGCGCGGAACCGGCGATCTTTCGGCGGCGATGCCGCGTTTTGTCACGGCGTTTATGGAGCGGGAGTTTTCCTGATCATTGTGATTTTCACCGTCATTGCCTGCGACAGCCGCGAGGCGCTTGCGCAAGGGAGCGCGAGCGACGAAGCAATCCCGTCATTGTGCATCGGTCCTGGATGCTTCGCTGGCGCTCGCAATGACGAACTGGCGCCATTCGGACGCGCCATGTACCGTTTGGACCATACGAGGCAACCGGAGCTCGCGATTTCATGAGCAAGAAACCTTCGCAATCTGTCAGCGATCAATTGAAGCCGTTTGTCGCGCCGTTCCGCTTCGACGGATCGGGCGCGTTCCATCTCAGGTCGCACCGGACCAATGACAAGGGCGGTCTCGACAAGGACAAGGCCGAAAAAATCCTCGAAGCCAACAGAAAGCGGCTCAACGATTTTCAGGAACGGCTCTACGCGCAGGACCGCTGGTCGCTGCTCGTGATCTTTCAGGGCATGGATGCGGCAGGCAAGGACAGCGCCATCAAGAGCATCTTCGAAGGTGTCAATCCGCAGGGCTGCGATGTCACCTCGTTCAAGCAGCCGACATCGCACGAGCTCAACCATGACTTCATGTGGCGCAGCATGGTGGCGCTGCCGGAGCGCGGTCGCATCGGCATCTTCAATCGTTCCTATTATGAGGAATGTCTGGTGACGCGGGTGCACCCGGAATTGCTCGGTCAGGAGAAAATCCCCCATAAGCTGGTCACCAGGAATATCTGGCGCGAGCGGTTCGAGGACATCGCCGCGATCGAGCGTTACCTTGCGCGCAACGGCACCGTGATCCTGAAATTCTTCCTCAACGTCTCCAAACGCGAGCAGCGCGAGCGGTTTCTCGACCGGCTGGACCAGCCCGCGAAGAACTGGAAATTCTCGATGAACGATATCAGCGAGCGCGGGCTGTGGCCGCGATACATGGCGGTGTATCAGGACATCGTCCGGCATACTTCGACGGCGCTGGCGCCATGGTACGTGGTGCCGGCCGATCACAAATGGTTCGCCCGGGTGGTGATCGGATCTGTGATCGCTAGCGCGCTGGAGGGGCTCAATCTGCATTTTCCACGCGCCGACAAGGCCTCGCTGCTGGAATTCAAAGAGGTGCGCAAGGCGCTGGAGAGCGAAGGGAAGGGGCGGGGGACCAAGAAGGCTGGAGCGAAAGCCGCTCCGAAGGTGCGGGCCAGGAAGTAACCGCCTTTTCTTTTCGCTATACCCGGGCAAAGGCAAGCCGAAGGATAGAAAAAATCCTCACGCCAATTCGCTTGCCGGCATTTCGCGCGCCAGCCGGGCGCGCAGCGGCGCCAGCCGCTCGGCGTGGTGCCGCCATTTGCCGACCGACGACGAATAGATCGGGCGCCGGACCTGAACCGCGCTTGCGGTGGCGGAAGGCGCCGGGCTCTGGTGAAATCGCAGGACCTCGTCGCCCCACGAAAGTCCGGCGAAGTCGATGAGACGTCGACTGGTGGCCACCTGATCCCGGATGATGTCCTCGTAACTGATTTCCAGCAGCACGTCCGGCGGCAGGGTTGCCCGCCAATGCCGCGAAAGCCGGCGATAGGCCAGGTAATATTCCGCCAATTCGATCTGATGATACGCGAACGAGAACTTGCCCTGAAAGTGCGCCTTGTAGATCGCCCAGCAGGCATCCAGCGGATGCCGCTGGATCAATATGATTTTGGCCGCCGGCAGCGCGGCGTGAATCAGGCCGCAATAAAGGTAGTTTTGCAAGGTCTTGTCGACGAAGCGAACATTCTTTGGCACGCGGAACGCCGTCACCGAATCGACGTATCGCTTGCCGATGCCGGCGAGGTCGGCTCCGCCTGATTTATCCTTCAGGGCGCGGCGCATCTCGGCCGCAAACGCGCCGGTTTCTCCCGCTGAATCCATCGCGGGGTGGCTGGCGATGATCCGCTCGACCAGCGTCGTTCCGGTGCGCGGCAGCCCGGCGACGAACACCGGCGCCGCCGCGGAATGGCCCGGTGGCGCGGCGACGATCCAGTCTCTTGTGTGGGTGTGGATGATCCGGTCGAGTTCCGCGATCTCGGCGGCGGAATCGTGGGCTATCGAGCGGTGCTGCAGATGGCAGCCGGCATCGACATGACCGAACGCGCGGTCGTGCAGTTCCAGATCTTCGCATTCCTTGCCGAGCGCGAAGCGCAGCATCACTTCACTCGGCTGCGCAAGTCGGCCCTCGCGGATCAGCGCTTCCATTTCCTCGATATGATTGCGGTCGGGCGTCTGGACGCGCAGGTCCGAGCGCAAATAGTGCGCCAGGCCATAGTGGCGGTCGCGCGCGATGGCGGCATCGCAATGCGCCTCGGCCTCGTCCAGCGACCCCGTCATGCGCTCGGTCGCGGCCAGATTGAACAGATATTGCGGCACGTCGGGACGCGCGGCGACCGCGCGCAGGAAAAATTGTTTCGCCCTTTGATGCATTCCAAGCAGGCCGAAGATCGCACCGCAGGCGTCGAGCGTTTCCGGAGCGTGGTCGGTCAGCTTCGCGGCGGCCTCGGCAGCCTCGAGCGCGCCGCGGGCCTCGCCGGACACGAACAGGCATTTGGCGCGCAGGATTAGCGCGATCGGGTCCTTCGGCATCAGCGCAACCGCGCGATTGGCGCAGATGATCGCGGCCTCAGGGCGCCCGCGCTGCAAAGCGGTTTCCGTCAATAGCGCCCAGCCGGTTCCATCGTCCGGCGCGCGTGCGAGCAGCTCTGAACAAATTCGTTCAGCGGTCGCCAGATCGCCGCTGGCGAAGGCGCGTCGCGCTTCGTTCATCGGTGACAGGTCGGCTCGCCGCGGTGCAGTGGGTGGCAAAGGTTAGCTCCATCATAAAGGCCGGGCGAGATACGCCCGGCCATATGCACTTGTGTAATGATGTCGGTCAGCGAGAGGCTGCTTTCGTTGCCAAAAGCAGCCTTTGCCGATTAGTGGTGCCCGTCGTGATCCCCGCCATCGCGATCGTTGAACGAGAAATTGCCCCAGAGATCGCCGATAGCCGGGCGGTTCACCGGCACATAGGGATTGTCAGAGGAGGTCTTTGGGTTCGGCAGGTTGTCTCGGGTGCGGTTCGAGAGCCTGGGAAGATCCCAATTCCGTTCGATGAATTTTATGATCGAGGCATGATCGGAATATTCATGCGAGACGTGGCCGCCTTGCGAATATTTCGACACGACCAGCATGGGAATGCGGGTTCCGTCGCCGAAATAGTCGACCGGCTGCACGTAACCGGAATCGTAATAGCCGCCACCCTCGTCGACGGTGATGAGAATCGCGGTGGATTCCCAGAGCTCTTCCTTGGACTTCACCTGATCGATGATCTTCCTGGCGAAGGATTCGAACAGATCAAGCCTGGACGAGGAAGGATGGCCATCGTTGAAGGTGCTCGGCTTGACCCACGACACGGCCGGCAGCGTGCCGTCTTCGATCGCGTCATAGAGATCGAGCGTATCCTTCAGGTGCGCGTTGCGCGCCGAAGCATTGGTCATGACGGAGGCGGAATACAGGAACGGATTGCAGATGTTGCAATACAGGTACGCGATCGGGTCAAGCGATCCGAAGTTCGCGCCCTCGCCGGGGGCGGTCTTGAAGTCGTTCCAGCGCTCGCCGAAAAACGCCCACGACACGCTGGCCTGAGTGAGCGTATCGCCGATGTGCTTCTGTTTGATCACCGGCGGCAGCGTGAACGGTCCGTTGTTGATCGGATCGGTGGCGCCGCTGCCGATGTAAGCCGGCACATAGTTGTTGAGCAGATAATAAGCGTTCGGTGCGCAGTTCGGCGATACGTGGATCGCATTCAGATAGGTGACGATCGGGGTGACGCCCGGCTGCGTGGGGTCGGAGCAGTTGGTGTAGCTGCCGCCGCCGTAGCCGTCATTGGTGTACCAATTGTTGGTACCCGGCGCCGGATTGGGGTTCTCGACCTCATCGACGTAAACCGGCGGGTTCGAGCCCGGCACCAGGACATGGTTGGGGGTCGCGGGGTCGCCATTGCTGCCGGCGTAATACAGCGCATCGGCATAGCCGAACATCATCATGTTGGCGAACGTGCCGCCCATTACCGGCTGATGGTAGTTGTCGTTGAGGGTGTATTCGCGCGCCAGCTTGGTCAGATAGGGTGCATCGCCTTTGGCGACGTTGTAGAAGCCGAGCGCGATATCGCCTTCCTTGAGCGGCTTCGGCGTCGGATTGCCATTGCTGCCGGAGGAGACGGTCATCTCGACGAACGGGAACAGATCGGCCTGACAGCCGCTCGGATTGCGATTGGTGGCCTTGGTGACGTCACAGTCGAGCTGCTGCCACATCTGGTAGAAGCGATGTACCGGGCTGCCGCCGTAAGTCTTGTAGAGGCTCGAGGTTTCGTCCTCGCCCTGCGGCAGCGTCACCAGCGGGTAGGGGCCGTTCGGCAGGCTGGCGTAGTCCAGGACGCGCGTATCCGGCGAATTCCCCGGTATGCCCGTCGCGCCAGTCGTCAGCAACGGAAGATCCTGCTTGCGCAAGCCGTAATCGCCGCGAGCGGCTTCCGACAGCGTGGTGAGGCAACCCGGACCGTTGAGGGCAGCTTGTTCGACGGTGGTGTAGCAGGTCTGCGGCGCGTAGGACGTTCCCGGCGCCTGCAGCTTGTTGGTCGTGGTGTTGTAGGGCGTCTTCGGCGTGGGGTTGATCGAGTAGAAATTGTTGACTGTGGTCGAGAACTGCGCCGCCTTGGCATAATTCGGACCCGGCGAACCATCCTCCTTGATGATTCCCTTGGACAGAAGATTGTCGACATGCTCGCCCTCGCGCGGCTCGTAGGTCGCGAACACATGGTCGAAGGTACGGTTTTCGCCCACGATGACGATGACGTGCTTGATTGGGCTGTCGGTCTTGCGGTCGTTGCTGCTCGCTCCCCCGACCTGGCCGGCATGGGCATTGCTTCCCATCAGCGACAATATGGCTGCGGTGACGACCGTGCGATCGCGTAGACTTTTCGTCCGTTGCTTGAGCATAGAGACTCCTCAATTTGAAAGCGAAATGAGCTGTTGTCATCCGGCAACAGTGGCGGGGACGCTAAATGCGCCACGTGTCAGATGTGCTTCGGGCAGGTGTCAGTTCTGTTAAGGGACAATGAAGGGACCAAACCGCGACGGGCTTGGGTAGGCACGGCAGGATGGATGGAAGAGCAGCCAAATACTCGCCGGCCGCGCGCGGCGAACGGTTTGGCGCGACGCGATCAGGGTGGACGGGGTTGTGGCTCTCGAAGAGGGGCTCGGCGGAGCGAAGCCAGCGTCATATTCAAACGCGCCAGCCCGCGATGCGGATGGGATTCGCCGGGCGGCTTTGGCTATCGAAACGCAGCCTCAATCCCCCGGCCGCTTCATTTCCGCATAAGTGGCAAGGTTTGACGATCGATGCCGCGGCGGTTTTTAAATCAGCCGGACGCCGAGACCATGGGAGACCGCGGCACAGGAATGCGCGAATATCGATGTTCCGCCGGCGAGACCAGTCGATAGGCTATCATCTTGGGTGTCTGCCAGGAATCCAACAACCCGCCGCAGACGATGCACTCGGCCCGGCCGGGCTTTCCTTTCGCCGATATGGACTCGGCGACCTCGTAAGCCGCCCCGCAGGACGGGCAAGAAAAATCCGATAGCTTCATGGCAATTATTTACCGGTTTTTGAACTTACATGGATTGTTCTGGATCAATGCGACGACAAAAAGACGACGTTCTCGACCAGGAGAGCGCACAGACCTTCAGGCGGTGTCGCGGATGTGTTGCGACCTATCCGAAAAAATACTCCGGCATTCGATGCGGTGGACGCAGGCAGCGGCAGCTCTCGCACGCGCCGTGCCACCATCGGTCGGATCATCAGCGCCCGAACAGTCCGCCGATCATGCCGCCGATCATGCGAACCGGATTGGGGCCGCCGCCGCCGCGGCGACCGCGACGATGGGCCGGATGGCTGTCATCGGTTTCGTCGCCGGTGCCGGCGGTTGCATGCGCCGCTGGGGCGGTTTCATTCAGCAGGGCCTGATGCTGCGCTGCATTGAGGAAGCCGGTCGTCGGATAGCCACGCGCCGCCTGCCAGCGCGTGATGACGGCGCGGGTCGCCTCGTCGAACTTTCCGTTGACCTTGGTGTCGAAGCCGAGACGGGTCAGCCGGTGCTGCACGTCGCGACGTTTTCGCTTGTTGAGACCGATCTGGTCTTCGGTTTCCTGAGTTGCCTCGTCGGTCGAGGTCGCCGGATTGACCAGTGCCGACAGGTTGCGGGTGGTCGTGCCTGGGCCGTTCTCCAGCGCGGCGATCCGCGCCAGAGCGATCGATTTGAACTGGCCCGTCGGGTAGCTGGTCAGATAGGCATTGAGTTCTGCAGGCTTGTTCGAATCCCCGATCGAACGCCAGAACTCGAGCTCAACCTCGGAAGTGGCGCTGGCCGTGGATGGCGGGGTATTCCCTGCCACGACGGCGCCGGTCGCGGCCGGCGCCGCAACCGGATTGAGGTAGACGGCGCCGGTCAAATTGGTCTGCCCCCAGGGCAGTTGCGCCTTGTTGGTCTCTTCATCGACCTGGGCGCGGACCTGCGTCATCGCCTGCTGAATCTCCACGCCCGGCTGGGTGATATTGGCCATCAAGGCCCGGGTGAAGGGACTGTTGGTGCCGACCTGGCCATCCAGCGCGGTTTGTCCGGGACCGGTGGCGAACGCGATCAGGGTGCTTTCGCCGGATGACATTTCGGCGAGGCCGGCCTGCACCGAAACACGCCGCGTGCTCGCGCCGGCCCGGATCTTCGCTGCAAACGGATTGTCACGGCAGGCATCGAGGAACATCAGTTTGATCTTGGCGGCCTTCATGGTCCGGTCGAGCGTGAGATCGAGGCTAATCGCATTGCCAAGCTTGACGTCCATTTCGGATTTGATGTCGGCATCGACCGGCACCAGGTAGTTGACGCCGTCAACGGCGATGCCATGGCCGGCATAAAAAAATACCGCAACATCCGCGCCTTGCGTCTTCTGGCCGAATTCGAGCAGCCGCCCGGTCATCTCGTCGCGGGTGAGATTGATGCCCTCGACGACGTCGAAACCCGCGTCGCGGAGCACGCCGGCCATCGACCTGGCATCGATCGGCGGGTTCGGAAGCGGTGTTACGTTTTTGTAAGCGCCGTTGCCGACGACAAAGGCGACGCGGCGTTCGGCCCTGGCGGCATCCGCGCTGATGAGAAATCCCAGGAGTGACAATGCCAGGATCCAGAAGCGCATGGCCTATTTCTTCCCTGATCTTAAGAATCGCTGTTGATTTTCAAGAAATCCAGGCCGGTTCAAACGCACTGCCATGAAATTTGAACTTCCGGCGGGTAGCGAGGTCACGGGTCAACTCAAGGTTCGCGTGCAGCAACCTTTATCCGGATCAATGGTTCCACGGCGCGCGCCGATTGTCATGCCGCATTGCACAGCGCCCTCCATGGCGCAGCTCCCGCGACAGCACTCGGGTAGGTTCACGCGCTGGCCTGGAGGCTCGCCTCAACTAGCCGCGACCTTGGTGCATGGTCGCGGTTCGGCTCGATGCGGCTGAACCCCGCTCGCGGGAACCCGGAAGATCGACGGGCGTTGGCGGCCAATGGTCGTTCTCAAATTATCATTGGCGATGGCGTTGTCTTCGGTCGTGATCGCCTCAGTTCATGCCGAAAACGGCATGGCGTCGTTCTATGGCGCCGGAAAGACCGCAAGCGGCGAAATAGCCGGCACAACAGGGCTCACTGCCGCGCATCGCACCTTGCCGTTCGGCACCAATGTGCTGGTTACAAACGTCCGCAACGGCAAGACCGTCGTGGTTCGCATCACGGACCGCGGTCCTTATCGCCGTGGCCGCATCATCGACGTCAGCCGCGCTGCGGCGCGAGAACTTGATATGATCGACAGCGGCACGATAAGGGTCAGCGTGATCCCCGTGCAGGCCGGCATCATCCCCGGCACCCGGTATGGCGGCGGAGGCGTGATTTGCCCGAGAGGTTGCCTTCGCGCTCTTGTATCCCGCTCCGTGGCGAAAAATATTCTGTTGCTCGAGTGACAACCGGCTCAAAAACAATCCGCTTGCCGGAGTAGTGGCCGGGACATCGCCAATGCGGCGCCTCTGACTCTCGGCAGCGTCGGCCGCCTTTGGCTGTCATCCTTGCGCCAGATCATGATCAAGTGTCGGCATTAGCTGGAGGACGCAGGCTTGAGCTGAATCAAACCTTCGAGCCAGTTGCCGCGCTAAGCTTATATCCTGGTATGAGGCTTTCATGGCGTTTAAAGATATTCTGGTCACGCTGACTAGCTATCCCGAGCCGACGCCGTTATCCGTGGTTGACGGCGCAGTTTCGGTCGCTTCAGCTCTCGGCGCCCACATCGCGGCGCTTTCCTGCGAATTGCACGTCCAGGTTCCCGGCCATTTTATGTCGGGGGCCGTGGTGGGCCTGCCGGGGGTCATTGCTGGTGAAGCCAGCAAGAGCCGAAGGAACGCCGAAGACCTGCTGGCCGCGTTCGACGCCGCCGCCGCGAAGGCCGGAATTTCCCGTGAGTCGATGCTCCTGAAATGCAAGACGTTCGAAGTACCGGACTTGCTGATCGAATATGCCCGGCTTCGAGATCTCACCATCATGCCGGAGTCAAACGATCGGTGGTATGCCGAGGCCGTGATGTTCGGCTCCGGCAGGCCGACCCTGGTCCTGCCGCAAAACCCGCGCTCTCGCCCGTTCGAACTCGGAACCGTCGCGGTGGCCTGGGATTTCAGCCGGGTCGCTGCGCGCGCGGTATCGGATGCGATGCCGCTTTTGGAAAAGGCGAAGAAGGTCCGCATCGTTACCGTTCTCAACGAGAAGCAGCTTGATCGAAAACATTCCGCCGAAGAACTGTCGAAGAACCTTTCGCGGCACAGCATCGATGTCGTGCTTGACCGGGTTGACGCCAAGGGCCGGTCGATCAGCGCCGTTCTCGAAGCCTATGTCGCCTCACACGAGGTGGATCTGCTCGTCATGGGCGCGTATGGACACTCCCGCCTGCGGGAATTCATCCTGGGTGGCGCGACCGACGGCCTGTTGTCAAAGCCGCCGCTGCCGATCCTGTTTTCGCATTGACGAGCGTGGACCAATCGGAGGATTAGTCGTGCAACTGACCAATCCCATCAATCGGTACGGAGTAACTCCCCAGTTCCTGCACTGGCTAACGGTCATCCTGGTTTTGACGGCGTGGACGCTGGGTACCTTCGGCGACGACTTGCCGAAAGGCGCGGCGCGGGATGCGGGACTTTTTGTCCACATTTCCGCGGGATTGCTGATCCTGACGGCGCTCATCATGCGGTTGGCCTGGCGCGTGGTCGAGCCGCCGCCGCCCCCTGAGCCGAATGAATTCGGCAGATGGCTGGGCGCCTTCGCCGACCCCGCGGCGCGTCTTGCGCATTACACGCTTTACGCGTTGCTGATTGCGGCCCCGATCGCCGGCATCGTTGCGCAGTTTGCGCGCGGCAATGCGCTGCCGCTGTTGGACTCGCCGAGATACCGTCACCCTGGATACGCGATCGAGCCTTTGCCCATAATGTAACGGAGGTCCACGAGATCCTCGCCAATGCGCTTGTGATCGTTGCGAGCTTTCACGCTGTCGCGGCACTGGTTCACCACTTTGTTTTCCGCGATAATACGCTCATTCGCATGCTTCCTCGCGGCAAGCTCTAGCATCGGTGCGCGGCCTCGAATGTTCAATGAAGAGTGACCCTTCGATGGAATCCGCCGTGCCGCTGCGTCGGCGGCTCGGCCTCGCATTGCTGGTGCTCTACGGCACCGGCATCACGGTGGGCGCCGGCATTTACGTGCTGATCGGTGCCGTCGCTGGTCATGCCGGGATTTATGCCCCGTGGTCGTTCGTGGTCGCCGCCGCCGTCATGGCGCTGACCGTTGCCTCCTATGCTGAACTTTCGACGCGCTTCCCGGTCAGCGCGGGCGAAGCCGCCTATGTCAGGGCGGCGTTCCAGTCCCGCGCGCTTGCCACCGCGATTGGTCTGTTGACGGTCGTGACCGGCGTGGTGTCTTCGGCCGCCGTGACGGTCGGATCGGCGGGCTATATCCAGCAATTCACCGATCTGCCGCAAGGCCTTATCGTGGTGATCGTTATCGTCCTGCTCGGCGCCGTGGCAGCGTGGGGCATTCTGGAATCGGTGGTGCTGGCAAGCCTGTTCACGCTCATCGAGGTCGGCGGTCTGGTGACCGTCATCCTCGCCGGCATTCACGCCGACCTTCCCATTGTCGCGACGATAACCCGGTTGCCGCCGCTGGATGCCGCGGCCTTGTCCGGCGTCGGTTTCGGCAGCTTGCTCGCGTTTTTCGCATTCATTGGCTTTGAGGATCTGGCCAATGTCGTGGAGGAGGCGAAGGTGCCGCACCGCGATATCCCCCGCGCCATGGTGTTGACCCTTGGCATCTCGACGGTCCTGTACGTCCTGGTCGCCGCAGTCGCCGTCAGCGCCGTGCCGATCGAACGATTGTCCTCCTCATCGGCGCCGCTCAGTCTGGTGTTTCGCCAGGTCGCGGGCGTCAGTCCGGCGACAATCAGCGCGATCGCGATCGTGGCTACGCTGAACACGATCCTCGCGCAGATGACGATGGCGGCTCGCGTTGTCTACGGGCTGGCACGCGAAGGCGGGTTGCCGGCCATTTTCGCGCGAGTGCACCGCCGAACCGGCACGCCTTTGGTCGCTACCGCCTGCATTGCCGCGTGTGTCGTTCCACTGGCGCTGTTCGTGCCACTGACGCCGCTTGCGGAAGGCACCTCCCTGGCGACGCTCGCGGTCTTCGCGCTGGTGAACCTTGCCCTGCTGCGGCTGCGGTATCGAGGCGTGCAGTCGGACAATCCGCACGTCAGCGTTCCGATATGGATACCCGCCATCGGATTTGTGACCTGCCTCGCCATGATGGCGGGGGCCCTATTCAGATGAATCGCGAGAGCGGCGCCATGGCTAGTATGGATGCTTGCTGCCGCCGAATATCTTCCGCATGCGGTCCTCGATATGACCGCTGCTGGCGATGCCCACCATCGCAACATGGAGGGCAACCAATCCCACGCCAAAATAGGCGACGACCTCGTGCATCTCGTCAATCCACATGGTGCCCCACAGCGTATGTGTGAGCAACATCAGGATTAACGCGCACAAGGGCAGCGCTGCCAGGATCAGGAATATCGTTGCGAGCGTCTTGGGAACCCGGTCGGCATTTTGAAACAACGCCTTGACTCCGCGCGGGCTGTAGACGGTCGGCGGAAACTGGGCATGGTGCGGCCTGATGACGGCCCAAAAAACAGCAACGGCCATCAGGGCGGCGATAGCGTAGCCGATCATGACGTGGGTATGCGGAAATTCCTCGCCGGTGGAATAGGCGATGACCAGCAGGACTAACAGCACGATGCCCGATAGCCGGATCAGCAAATCCCAGATCATATCCGGGCGCACGGGCATCTCGGCTCTGATATCCTTCATGCGACGGACCTCGTAGCAGGATAAAGTTAATTTATAAACTTTGCTGATCGATGGGCTTTGACCTACATCAATTGCGGCCGTGCAAGCAGCAAGCGCCGGTGACAAAATCAAGCGAAGGCATGCGCCAGCGCATAGGCGGCTGCGGCGGCAAGCCCACCTACCAGCAGCGTCTGTGCGGCTGATTTTACCTTATTGATGCCGGTGAAATGGCCCTTGATACCGCCGAACGCAAGAAGAGCCACGCCCGTAAATCCGACCGAATATGCGAATGCGTCCGAAATGCTCGACGTCAAAATATAGGGCGTGAGCGGAATCAGCCCGCCGACGAAATACGAAGCGGCAATCGTTCCGGCGCTGATCGGCGCACGTTTCGGATCCGGTTCGTCCAGACCAAGCTCAAAGCGCATCATGAAGTCGAGCCAGCGCTTGCGATCCGCCGTAACCGCGCCGACTACCGTTGTCAGTGCCTCACGCTCTAAACCGTAGCTGCGGAATATTTCCGTAACCTCCTGCACCTCTTTTTCGCGGAGATTGTCGATTTCCCAGTCTTCTCGCGCTCGCTCCGACCCGTAATGTTCGGCGTCGGTGCGGGCCGCGAGATAACCTCCGAGACCCATCGCGATCGCACCCGCGACGATTTCGGCGAGCCCCGCGGTCACGATCACCTTGGTCGAGGAGACGGCGGCGGCCAGCCCCGCCGCCAGTGCGAAAGGAACGGTCAGGCCGTCGGCCATCCCGATCACGACATCGCGCACGGTTTCGGTGGCAGTGAAATGCTTTTCGATATGCGGAACTGTAGGCATTCTGGAGCACCTCGTCGCAGATCGCGTAAACGGGATAATTGAAGGCGGCCAGCCCAACTAGCACCGCTTACTGAAGCGGATTTGCGATGCATCAATAACGGCATCCGCCATGCAGGGCATTTTTAGGTTTTGCCTTTGCGAAGGAGTGCCCTCATGTCTTATGCAGCCCTGATGGTCTATGTCGATGCCGATGGCATTCCGGAACAAAGGGTTCGAATAGCCGCAGATCTTGCAGCAAAGTTCAATGCAGCCCTGATTGGAATCTCGGCCCGCGCCGTTCCCCCGCCGTTCGTTGCGGAAGGTGTGATCATCGAAGAAGCAACGGAGGGCGACATCAAGCAGATGCAGGCAGGGTTGATCGAAAAAGGAGATTGGTTCCGCGGTGTTGTCGGCATGGATCGTCCGGGCGTCGAATGGCGAACCGAGCTTGATTTTCCGGCCGAGGCGCTGACGCGTGAATCCCGCTCCGCCGATCTTGTCATCCTCGGGCAGCAGGCCCAGGGCCGTTACGACAATTACCGAAGCCTATATCCCAGCGAGGTGCTTCTGAAACTGGGCCGGCCTGCGCTACTCGTTGCCCCGGGCATCGCCTCGTTGCGGGCCGAACATGTCGTCTTGGGCTGGAAGGATACTCGCGAGGCCCGTCGGGCCGCGCTGGATGCGATTCCGTTTTTACGCGCCGCCAAACGTGTTTCGGTGGTCGAAGTCTGCACCCGGGACGATGAACGAAATGCGTTAGCCCGGACCGAAGACGTCGTCCGCTATCTGGGGCGACACGGAATCGCCGCGGATCCTCGGCCAATTATTCACCGCGACAGGCCTGATGCGGATCACCTGGTCCAGTTTGCTCTGAACGAGGACGCCGACCTGCTGGTGGCCGGAGCCTATGGCCACAGCCGGGTAGGGGAATGGGTCTTCGGCGGCATGACGCGGAGCATCCTCGCGTCGTGTCCGCTTTGTTGCCTCATGTCTCATTAGGCTGCCACGGCCTGCCTTAAGGCCCTCCGTTCTATCCCGAAGCGAGGATAACGCCATAACCACACCCGTGCTCATCAACCTCATAGTGGCAATCGGGATCGGCCTACTGATCGGCGCTGAGCGCGAGCGGCGCAAAGGCGAGGGTCCGGCGCGTTCTCCTGCGGGGATACGAACGTTCGCCGTTACGTCGCTTGCTGGTGCGATTGGTTTCATTGTTGGAGACGAGTTATTACTTGCGATTGTGACTGTGGGGGTCACCGCATTGACCGTGATCGCCTATTGGCGCGGTCACGGTGAAGACCCCGGCTTGACGACTGAAATCGCGCTGATCCTGACTGTTCTGCTGGGCGGACTTTCAATGCAACAGCCCGAACTTGCGGGCGGCCTCGCCGTCGTCGTGGCCGTTCTGCTTGCCTCGCGAACTCGGCTCCACCGCTTTATTCGCTCGGTGCTTACAGAAAATGAACTCAACGACATTCTGATCTTCGCTGGTGCGACCTTTGTCGTTCTGCCGCTCATTCCGGATCGTTCGATGGGGCCGTACGGCGCCCTCAACCCGCATTCAATCTGGATTCTGGTAGTTCTAGTGATGGCGATTGGCGGCGCCGGCCACATCGCGGTTCGCATGCTCGGTACCAGATTTGGACTACCTATGGCTGGGCTCGCGTCAGGATTCGTCTCAAGCACCGCCACAATCGCGGCGATGGGCACACGGGTGAAAGCCGGTAGCGACGTTATGGCGGCCGCTGCAGCGGGCGCGGTGCTGTCGACGGTCGCGACGATTGCGCAACTGGCGATTATTCTTGGTGCCACAAGCTTGCCGACCCTTCGAACGCTTTCAATTTCGCTCGCAAGCGCGGGCTTGACTGCGGTCGTCTACGGGACAATTTTTACGGTTCTGGCGTTACGTCAGAAAGGCGGGGAAGAGGCAAAAATCGGACGCGCGTTCAATTTCACGACGGCTCTGGTGTTTGCCTCGACCCTTTCATGCATCATGGTCGCCTCCGCCGCGCTTCGGGAATGGTTTGGCGAGAATGGGATTATTCTGGCCGCAGCGCTTGCCGGATTCGTCGACCCGCATTCGGCGACGATCTCGGTGGCTTCGCTCGTCGCATCGGAAAAGATGACCGCGGTCGACGCCGTGCTGCCGATTCTCGCGGGACTTTCCACCAATATGATCAGCAAGCTGGTTCTTGCCGCCACCCACGGGGGCCGCTCATTTGCCGTTCGTGTAGTCCCCGGATTGATATTGGTCGGGTTGGCTGCGTGGGTGGGCGGGCTTTTCTCCTGATCGGTGCCGGATTAGAGTTTCGAGCCGTTTGCTATTTGGCGGCACCTTTGACCCTCGGCGGCGTTGTCCGCCTTTGGCTGTCATCCTTGCGCCAGATCATGGTCCGGCGTCTCCAAGCCGTCATATTTGACGATGGTTTCCAGCATGGGCTGGAGGACGATTCGTTAACGTTGCGCGATCCCTGGAGGGCCAATGGCAAAGAGCCGCAAATCTGCCGGGGCTGAGCGATCCGTCCTGCGCGACGCCAGGGAAATCGCAGCCGTCGAGCAGTACTGGCACGCGGCCGGACAGCCGAAGCCGCGCAAACCTCCGAAGAACTATAAATACATCGACGAACTCGCCCATCTGCAGTTTGAACTCATCAAACTGCAGGAATGGGTCCGGTTGCAGGGCCTCAAGGTCGCCGTCATCTTCGAGGGCCGCGACGCGGCCGGCAAAGGCGGGGTCATCAAGCGCATCACCGAGAGCCTGAATCCGCGCATCTGCCGCGTCGTGGCGCTCGGCACGCCGACCGAGCGCGAGCGCGGCCAGTGGTATTTTCAACGCTACGCCGCCGAGCTGCCGCGACGGGGTGAAATCGTGCTGTTCGATCGCAGCTGGTACAACCGCGCCGGGGTCGAGCGCGTCATGGAGTTCTGCAGCGAGGACGAATATCAGGAGTTCCTGCGCTCCTGCCCGATTTTCGAGGAGATGCTGGTGCGCTCGGGAATCTGTCTGATCAAATACTGGTTCTCAGTCAATGACGAGGAGCAGGAGCGGCGCTTTCAGGAGCGCATCCGAAATCCGATCAAACGCTGGAAGCTCAGCCCGATGGACGTGGAATCGCGCAAGCGCTGGGTGGAATATTCGAGGGCGAAAGACGTGATGTTCGCGCACACCGACCGCAAGAAGACGCCGTGGCACGTCGTCAACGCCGATGACAAGAAACGCGCCCGGCTCAACTGCATCCGGCATCTGCTGAATCAAATTCCCTATCAAGACATGAGACCGGTCGAGGTTGAGCTTCCGCTGCGCCAGCCGGATACCGGCTACAAGCGGCCCCGGAAGTCGAGCCAGCGTTTCGTCCCCCAGGTCTATTGAGGGGGGAGCTACTTACTGCGCCATCCCACGTTCATTCGTCATGCCCCGCGAAAGTTCGCGGCGGGTGATGACGGCGACGGCATGAGGCCGCTTTCACGTTGATCCACCCGACTGATTTGGCCGACCGGCTGCCCTCCAAGGGAGGGTGAAGCCGCCCTTCACAGCTCCCGCGCGTTGGAGAATGCGAACGACGACACCCGCCTGGTGTTCTCGTCGAGGATCAGGGTGCGGGTGATCGGCGGCTCGGCGCGCTGGCTGCAGTTTTCGCGTTCGCAGAGCCGGCAGTTGACGCCGATCGGCGTGCCCTCGGTTTTCTCCAGATCCAGGCCGCTCGCATAGACCAGCTTGGCGGCGTGGCGGATCTCGCAGCCGAGCCCGATCGCAAAGCGCGGTTGCGGTTGCGGGTGCGGCGCCACCGGCCGGCGCACCATCTGCGCGATCGAGAAATACCGCGCGCCGTCGGGCAGTTCGATGATCTGCTTGAGCAGGCGGTCCGGCGTGTCGAAGGTCGAATGCACGTTCCACAAGGGACAAGTGCCGCCGAATTTCGAAAACGGAAACGTGCCGGATGAAAACCGCTTGGAGACATTGCCGGCGTTGTCGACTCGCAGCATGAAGAACGGCACGCCGCGCGCATTGGGCCGCTGCAGCGTGGTCAGGCGGTGACAGACCTGCTCGAAGCCGGCATTGAAACGCTGCGCCAGCACGTTGACGTCGTAGCCGAGCTGCTCCGCAGCCGCGTGGAACGGCTGATAGGGCATCATGGCGGCGGCGGCGAAATAATTCGCAAGCGTAATCCGGTAGAGCCGGTGCGGGGTGTCGTCGAGCGAGCCGGCGCGGCCGATGATGGTTTCGATCGCGCCGGAGCATTCGGCAAGCCCGATCTGAAAGGCGAGTTGAAACGCCCGGCCGGGGCCATCGACCAGCTCCGAGATCAGGAGCTGGCGGCGATGGCGATCGAACCGCCGCAGCGTCTCGCGCATCACATCGACCGGCATGATGCGGGTCTGGATCGAATGTTTTTCGCGCAGCCGCGCCGAGAGCGCGGCGAACAATGCTTCCGCCGGGACGTTCAACTCGTCGCGCAGGTTTTCCGCCGCGGTTTCGAGCTCGCCGAAATAATTGCGGTTGGCCTCGATCAGATCGCGGACGCGCTCGATCGGATTGGCCTCGAACCGCGTGCCCTCATCGCGGTCGGCCATTTGAGCGGCGACCATGGTCTCGCCGCGGCGGGCTTCGGTATAGGCGGCGTAAAGCCGTTGCAGCGAATGGGTGACGCCGGGGCAGAGTTCGGAGAGATCGCGCAATTCCTGTTTCGGCAGGTCGATCTGCCGGAACAGCGGATCGGAGAAGATCTCGTTCAGTTCGGCGAAGAAGCGGTCCTCGTCGGCGGTGGCGAGATCGCGCAGATCGAGGTCGTAGGCTTCCGCCAGCCGCAGCAGGATCTGCGCCGTCACCGGGCGCTGGTTGCGCTCGATCAGGTTGATGTAGGAGGGCGAGATCCCGAGGCCCTCGGCGATCTGGGTCTGTGACAGGCCCAATTGCTGGCGGATGCGCCGGAAACGGGGGCCGACAAACAGTTTCTTTCCGGAATCACCCGCCATTGGCAGCCTCGCTGATCGCTGTTCCTGCTTCGCAGGTCGTCTGGGG
>NZ_SSNA01000017.1 GCF_004799445.1 Bradyrhizobium sp. | reverse complement strand
AATGAGCCCGCCGAGCCGATCGAGATTCTTCAGCATGTTTTCGGGATAGATCAGCAGCTTGTCGATCAGGCCCGCCAGCCGGTTGAGGGCGAAATCCAGCGTCACCGTGGCGTCGGGCGCGATCATCCGCTCGGCCGAGGAATGCGAGATATCGCGCTCGTGCCACAACACGACATTCTCCATCGCCGGCGTTACATAGGCGCGCACCATGCGCGACAGCCCGGTGAGATTTTCTGACAGCACCGGGTTGCGCTTGTGCGGCATCGCCGAGGAGCCCTTCTGGCCCTCGGAGAAGAATTCCTCGACTTCGAGCACCTCAGTGCGCTGCAGGTGACGGATCTCGGTAGCGAGGCGTTCGACCGAGGAGGCGATCACGCCCAGCGTTGCAAAATACATCGCGTGGCGGTCGCGCGGAATCACCTGCGTGGAGATCGGCTCCGGCCTGAGCCCCATCGCCTTGGCGACGTGTTCCTCGACGCGCGGGTCGATCTGCGCGAAGGTGCCGACGGCACCCGAGATCGCGCAGGTCGCGACTTCGTGGCGGGCGGTCACGAGCCGCTCGCGGGCGCGGGTGAATTCGGCATAGGCGTAGGCGAGCTTCAGCCCGAATGTCACCGGCTCGGCGTGAATGCCATGCGAGCGGCCGATGGTCGGCGTCATCTTGTGCTCGAAGGCGCGCTTTTTCAGCGCCGCCAGCACCCTGTCGATATCCGATATCAACAGGTCGGCCGCGCGTGTCAGCTGCACGTTGAGACAGGTGTCGAGCACGTCGGACGAGGTCATGCCCTGGTGCACGAAACGCGCCTCGGGGCCGACGATTTCCGCCAGGTGGGTGAGAAAGGCGATGACATCGTGCTTGGTTTCGCGCTCGATCTCGTCGATCCGCGCCACGTCGAAAATGACATCGCGGGCCTTGGCCCAGACCGCCTTCGCGGCCTCCTTCGGAATGACCCCCAATTCCGCCAGCGCATCAGCCGCATGCGCCTCGATCTCGAACCAGATCTTGAAGCGCGTCTGGGCCTCCCAGATGGCGGCCATTTCCGGGCGGGTATAGCGGGATATCATCGACGACTCTGGGGTTTTAGGGGTTACGCCGCGCTTTAGCAGAGCGGGCGAGGCGAGACAAACACCGGCCGGGCGCGGACCCCCGCTAACTCCCAAAGGCCCTCAAGCCACCCAGCTCACGAAATATTGACTGACAGATATTGTAATCTGTCAGCGAGATGCCCTATATTGGCACTGACGCCGATGTTGAGGCGTCGCTGGCTGGCCGCACCGGCAGCAAGCCAGGCAATGCACGAGGACTTTGCCATGACGATCGAGCTTTTTCACCTGACCGCACAAATCCAGCGCTGGCTCAACGCCCGCGTCGCCCGTCACCTTGCCGCGCAGGCCGAACGGTTAGCCCGGTAAGGGGGACGACAATGACAGCCCATCAGCTTGCTTCGCGAAAGCTCGGCGCCGATGGGCCCCGCGTCTCCGGCATCGGACTTGGTTGCATGGGGATGTCGGATGCCTACGGCCACGCCGACGAAGCCGAAAGCATCGCCACTATTCACGCCGCGCTCGACGAGGGCATCACGCTGCTCGATACCGGAGACTTCTATGGCTCCGGGCAAAACGAACTGCTGATCGCCGAAGCCCTGCGCGGCCGTTCGCGCCAGAGCGTGCAACTCAGCGTCAAGTTTGGTGCGTTCCGCGATCCCGCGGGCGGCTTCGGCCTTTATGATGCGCGGCCGGGCGCGGTGAAGAACTTTCTGACCTACAGCCTGCGTCGTTTGCGTACCGACTATATCGACATCTATCGTCCGGCGCGGCTCGATCCGAACGTGCCGATCGAGGACACCGTTGGTGCCATCGCCGAGATGGTCAAGGCCGGTTACGTCCGGCATATCGGGCTATCCGAAGTGAGTGCAGATACGATCAGCCGCGCGCATGCGGTGCATCCAGTCTGCGATTTGCAGATCGAATATTCGCTGCTGACGCGCGGTATTGAAGCGGAGATTCTCCCCGCCTGCCGCGAACTCGGCATCGGCATCACTGCCTATGGCGTGCTGTCGCGTGGCCTGATCAGCGGCCACTGGTCGGCGGCGCGGAGCGAGAAGGGACGCGATTTTCGCCCCATGAATCCGCGTTTCTCCGGCGACAACCTGACGCACAATCTCGGCCTGGTCGAGAAATTGCGCGACATCGCCAATCGAAAGGGCTGTTCGGTGGCGCAATTGGCGATTGCCTGGGTGCTGGCGCAGGGCGCCGATATCATTCCCCTGGTCGGCGCGCGCCGCCGCGAACGGCTGGCCGAGTCGCTTGGGGCGCTTGAGGTCACCCTTTCGGACGCAGACCTGGCCGAACTCGCGCGCGCTATTCCGCGCGACGCTGTTGCGGGCGCGCGCTATGCTCCGGCACAAATGGCAATGCTCGACAGCGAGAAAGCGATGGTGCGCGCATGAACGAGATCGTGGCTTTGACCCCTGAGCGAATTCTCGAAGTAACCGAGGACGTGCTGCGCCGCTTCGGGCTCGCCAAGGCGACCGTGGTGGACGTTGCCCGCGCGCTCGATGTAAGCCACGGCAGCGTTTACCGTCATTTTCCGAGCAAGGCCTCGCTACGCGAGGCGGTGGCAAAGCGCTGGCTGGAGCGCGTCAGCGCGCCGCTCGCGAAAATCGCCGAAGGGTCCGGGCCGGCGCCGGCGAGGCTCGATAAATGGCTGCGGACGCTGTTTGCAGCCAAGCACACGAGGGTTAGCGAAGACCCCGAGATGTTCGCGACCTATCTGACGCTGGCGCGGGAGGCTTGCAAGACGGTGAAAGCGCACAAAGAGAGCCTCACCGACCAGGTTGAACTCATCCTGTCGGACGGCGTGAAGCAGGGCGCCTTCCAGGTAACCGACGCCAAGGCCACCGCGCGCGCGATTTTCGAGGCCACCAGCCGCTTCCATCATCCCGCCCATTCCGAGGAATGGAGCGATCCGCAGCTCCCGGCGCGGATCGACGCTGTTCTGGCGCTGTTGCTCAGAGGTCTTGAAGCACCGCGCAAGCGCTAGATCCGCTTCCCGCGGAAGCCCTCAGCCCAATTGCACGCGTCCCGCATTCCGTTGTTTGATATCCGTCAACCCCGGCCGAGCGCCGGATGATAGGATTGGTTGCGGAGGAAAGCGTGCTGCTGGCTGTTTTTGCGGATATCCACGCCAACCGGCAGGCGTTCAGTGCGTGCCTTGATTTCGCGCGCGCGCACGGCGCCGAACGATTCATCTGCCTCGGCGACTATGTCGGATACGGCGCAGATCCCGAATGGACGGTCGAGACGGTCATGGATCTCGTCGGGAAGGGCGCGCTCGCCGTGCGCGGTAACCACGACAATGCCATCGGCACGTCTGCGGAAACCATGAATGCCGAGGCGCAGGCCGCGATCGAGTGGACCCGCGGGCGGCTCAATACGGCACAGCGGCGTTTCCTGGCGGAATTGCCGTTGATGCTGCAGGAGGACGACCGCCTCTACGTTCATTCCGAGGCCAGCAGTCCCGCGAAATGGCACTACGTTCGGTCGACCGCGGAAGCCGGACGGAGCCTTCTGGCGACGGCCGCCCATGTGACTTTCTGTGGCCACATCCATCGGCCGGCGCTTTATTCGATGTCGGTGACCGGGAAGATGACGAGTTTCGTTCCGACATCGGGCGTCACGGTGCAACTGCTGCAGGGCCGGCGCTGGCTGACCGTGCTCGGCTCGGTCGGGCAGCCCCGCGATGGCGATCCGGCGGCATCCTTTGCCATGTTCGATACCAGTTCCCGCGAAATCACCTATTGCCGCGTGCCGTATGATGTCGATGCGGCCGCGAAACGAATTCGCGAAAATGGCCTGCCGATCTGGCTCGCCGATCGCCTCTCGGTTGGCAGGTGACCATGGCGAAGGTTTCGGTTCAGCCCGGCGCGATCATAGACGGCTTCATCGTCGGGGAGTGTGTTCATCGCGGCGGCATGGCGACGCTGTGGAGCGTGACCCGTCCTGATATACCGACACCGCTGTTGATGAAAATTCCGCGGGTGTCCGAGGGCGAGGATCCCGCCGCCATCGTCTCTTTCGAGATGGAGCAGATGATCCTGCCCCGGCTGTCGGGGCCTCACGTGCCGGCCTGTTACGCGACCGGCGATTTCGCGCACCAGGCCTATGTCGTGATCGAGCCGATTCCGGGCAAGACGCTTTACAGCCGGCTTGGCGAGCTGCCTTTGGCCTACGAGGAGGCGCGCCTCATCGGCTGGAAAATCGCAACCGCATTGGCCGACCTGCATCGGCAGAATGTCATCCATCACGATATCAAGCCGAGCAGCATCATGTTTCGCCCCTCGGGCGAGGCCGTGTTGATCGATTTCGGCCTGTCGCATCACAACCAGTTGCCCGATCTCTTGCAGGAGGAATTCCGCTTGCCTTACGGCACCGCGCCCTACATGGCGCCGGAGCGGCTGCTCGGGGTGCGCGACGATCCGCGCAGCGATCTGTTTTCGCTGGGCGTGTTGCTGTATTTTTTCACGACCGGCGTGCGGCCGTTCGGAGAAAGCGAAACCATCCGCGGCATGCGGCGCCGGCTGTGGCGTGATCCCTATCCGCCGCGCAAATTGAGGCCGGACTATCCGCCCTGGCTGCAGGAAGTCGTGCTGCGGTGTCTGGAGATCGATCCGGTCTGGCGCTACCCCACCGCTTCGCAACTGGCGTTCGAACTCGCCCATCCCGATGAGATCAAGCTCACGGCGCGGGCAGAGCGGCTCAACCGCGACCCCATCAGCACGGTGTGGCGCCGCCGCTTCAACGGCAACCTGACACAGCCGCGCGGCAAATCCGGCGTTGCCGCCCAGCTGGCCTCAGGTCCGATCGTCGCGATCGCGCTCGACCTCACGGAGGGATCGGCCGCGCTGAACGAAGCGCTGCGGGTCACCACCGAACGAATCCTCGCGACACTGCCCTCGGCGCGGCTGGCCTGCCTGAACGTGCTCAAGCTCGGCCGCGTCACCATCGACAGGACGCTGGATGAAGAGGGCAACAACAAGCATATCGACCGGCTCGTCACGCTCAAGCACTGGGCGTCGCCGCTGAAGCTCGATCAGAACAGGTTGACCACGCATGTTCTGGAAGCCGTCGATCCGGCAGCCGCCATCCTGGACTTTGCGCAAGCCAACCACGTCGATCACATCGTCATCGGCGCGCGGCAGAATTCGCTGGTGCGCACGCTGCTTGGCAGCGTCTCTGCCAGAGTGGCGGCCGAGGCGCCCTGTACCGTGACCGTGGTGCGGCCGCCCCGGCTGGCCTCGCTGCACGAGCCGGACCAGCGTCCGCAGGACGGCTCCGATGATCGATCGATGCCGGCCTTGTGAGGTCGATGGATGAGGTGGAGAGGATGCGCAAGATTGTATTATTAACCTGTCTGCTGCTCGCGCCGGCCGTCTTTGCGACCGCGGCGTCTGCCAAACACACCCACCACAGCAAGCATTGGTCTCATATCCGTGCGCCCGCGGCCGAAAGCCTGACCACGGTCGGAACCCCGGATTGTCACGTCCAGGGGAGGTTCCTGCGGATGGCGCATCATTGTCCGTCCGATGCGGTAGCTGCGGCGCCCCGGTAGTCGTGCGTGCACGGAGACCGGAAGCTTACCACTGATATCGAACGACGCCCTTGCCGGCGTAAGAGCGGGTGACGTCGGAGAACTCGCCCTCGAAGGTGGCGGCCGCCGACCAGCCGTTCATCCATTTCATTTCGGCTGAAAGCGTCGTCAGCGCGGAATCCGGCGCCAGCGCGGCGCCGTTGACGACGAAGCTCGCACCCGGCAGCGCCTGGAAGGTCGCGGCGATGCTTCGGTCGGGATCGAAATCATGCGCCCAGGCGAAGCGGCTGCGCAGCGTCAGGATTCCGTTCGCCAGCGCGAAGGATTTGTCGGTGCGAATGCCGAGCTCGCTGCGGGTATCGGTGACGCTCTTGGCGTTATAGGCCAGCGCAAACCCATTGGAGCCGGAGAGGGCGCTTTCCGCGTAGGCCGGCAGATCGAAGGTGGTGAACTGGCCGGCCGCGTAGGGCGTGATGCCCATCCACGGCGTCGCAAAGCGGTAGCCGCCTTCGACGCGGCCGGAGAAGGCATTGGCGTTGAATTCCGCCTGCAGCCGTCTGCCGCCGGCGATGGTGACCGTGCGGTCCGTCGTGACATCCTGCCAGCCGTACGCCAGCGCCGCCGAGATATAGGCCGGCCCAACTGTGTGCCGCAGATAGGCGCCGGCCTGGAACAGATCGGAATGACCGGTCCCCAAGGCGTTGGCGAGCGAGAAGCTGGTGCCGCCGCCGGCAAGCGCGAAGCCCGCGATCGTGAACGGCGAGAAGCGATAGTCGGCGCCGACCGCGGTGCCCGCGATCCGGCTGGTCACGGCGTTCGATCCCACCGCCGCATTGCCGTCCGTGCTCTGCGCTCCTCCGAAGCCCGCCGCCCACACACTCCACCGCTGGGCGAAGGTGTCGGCCATCGGCGGCGCCTTGGTCATCATGCCATAGGCGTCGCGCTCGCTCTGGCTGCGTGCCTTGCCGTTGCCGGCGTAGGCGCTCGCGCCGGCATTCTCTTCGGCGAATGAGGGTGTACCCGCGCCGCTGCCGATGCCGTCGCCGCGTCCGGCGATGAACGGGTCCGTCATCACACCCATGAACTGGTTCATGGCGTCGAAGGTGGTCTGCTGCGATCCGGTGCCGAGTTCGCCGGAGGCCTGTGTGAGATTGAACGGGATATTGCCGTTGAAGATGCCGCCGAGCGGGCCGGTGCTGCCGCCCGAATTGAACGCGGCGTCCAGCGTCGTGGCGACGGCGCGCTGGTTGGCGTTGAGGCCGGTGAGCTGGCCGAGCGCCGAGGTGAGGGTGAGTTGAACGTTGTTGGCGGTATAGGAGAGGGCTTCGGTGATGCCGGCCATCGGTGCCATCGCGTTGAACTGCGTGCCGCCCAGTCCGGCCGAGGTCAGGATCGTATAAGGTGAATTGAGGCGATAGCTGTTGTTGGACGAGAACACCTGCACCGTGCCGCCGAGCGCCGCCGTGCCCGTCACGGCGGTGCTGCTCGCACCAGTGGAGGAGACATCGACCAGGTAGGCCAAGGCCGTGGTCATGACGAGATTACCCTGGATCGAAAGGGTTCCGACCGAGCCGCCGGGCGCCAGTGTGCCGCCGTTGCCGATGCTGACATCGCCGACCACCGTGCCATGGCCCGACAGCGTGCCGCCGGTGACGTTGACCGTGCCGGTCAGCTTGGCGGCGGGATCGGCGGCGTCGCCGACCCCTAGATTGCCGCCGGTCACCGCGATGTTGGTGGCGCTGTTGACGCCGTTGAGGATCACGGTGCCGGAGCTGAGATTGATCTGGTTGAAGCCGCTGAAGCCGAAGGCCGCGCCATAGGCAAACGTGCCCGGGCCGACCGCGAAATTCAGCGTGTCGCCCGCGCCGGCGCCGAGGATGTTGCCTGTGATGGCGGACCCGCGCAGCAAGGTCAGCGCGTTGTTGGTGCCGCCACTGAACTGGATGGCCGTCCCGTTCGCGCCGTTGATCGTCCCGGAATTGGTGAAACTGCTGGTTCCACTGCCCATGAGGACATCGCCGTTGACCGTCCCGCTATTGGTGCCGGTCGCGTTGCCCGCGACGGCGCTGATGCGGAAAACGCCGTTGACGATGCCGCTATTGGTCGCCGTGGTACTGCCGTTCTGGTTGAGGGTCAGGAAGGCTGAGCCGACAGTGCCGGAATTGTTTGCGATCAAGTTTCCGGTAATGCCGTTGCCGGTGTTACTGACGTTGAAGACTTGGCCGACGCTGCCGGTATTGGTGGCGGTCACGTTGCCGCCTGCGCCAGAGACCTTGAAATTTCCGCCGATGCTACCCGTATTGGTGCCTGTCGTGTCGCCGCCGGATCCATTAAGAGCAGAGACGGATCCGATGACGCTGCCGGAGTTCAGCGCGGTCACGGTATGGACGACGCCAGAATTCGAGTCTTGGACCTGAAAGTTTCCGCCAACGCGGCCGGCATTGGTTGCATTGACCTCACCCAAGCCTGTGATGACCTGGAAATCTGTGCCGACGGTGCCTGTGCTGGAATTTGTCCCGGTCACATTGCCGATCAACCCGAGGCCCGTGCTGACGACAAAGGACGTACCGACGCCGCCCGAATTTGTCCCGGTCGCGTTGCCGCCGGCGGCGGCGTTGACCAGAAAGTTCTGGCTGACGGTGCCGGAATTATTCCCGCTCACGTCGCCGCCCGTGGCGCTGCTGACCTGAAAGAACTGGCCGACGGTGCCGGAATTGGTTCCGGTGGCATTACCGCCCTTGAGTGTGTCGACTTGAAAAAACTGGCCGACGCTGCCGGCATTGGTTCCCGTCGCGGTGCCGCCCGTCCCCGCCGACTGAAACCCGGTTTCAACCTGAAAGAACGCGGCGACCGCGCCGGAAGCGGTATTCGTCCCGGTCGCATCTCCGTTCGGGCCGGGGGTCAGATTTTCGGTGGTGACGCTGAAGCCCGAGTTGGGAAGGCTTCCGGAATTGATTGCCGTCGCGTTGCCGCCGAACTGCGTGAAAACCAGAATTGACTCAGATCTGCCGATATTGTCGGGGGTGGCCCCACTAATCGTGCCGGAATTATTTCCGGACGCGTTACCGCCCGTTGCGGTTTGAGACCTGAGAGGAAGGGCACTGATCCCGGTATTGACGCAGCTCCGGTCGAGGCCAGTGTTGGTGCAGACTACTTGCGCCTGAGCCGGCGCGGTCGCCGCCACGAACGCCGATACGGCGGCACTTCCGAGCCATGCCGTGCGGCCAGTCATCGGACGTCGTCCCGGAGCCGCCGTCCGACGGTGATCCGCATTCCCAAACATTTCGTGCTCCAAGTTTCACGCCTACGAACGGTAAGGTTTACTTGATGCAAGAAATGCCTTGCGCCAACAATAACAACTCACGCGGCAACGACGATTGTCGAGGCAGTGTTGCCCCACCGCAACGAGAACGCGCATCTTTATTGCATTACGCGCAACGTGATTGCGCGTAATGCAAGCCAAGCTCAAATTCCCGGCACGTCATCGCAAGTTGCGCATCGCGACTGGGATCGGAGCTACGCGAGTCGAAAGCCGGGAAGACGCGATGTGGAGAGATCGTTTACCGTGTCGGCCGGCTCTTGCGCAGATTTCCCGGCGTGCTGTCGAAGGCGGCGCGGAATACCCGATGGAAGCTGGTGACATCGGCAAAGCCGCAATTCGAGGCGATCGTGCCCACGGGCAGGTCGTCGAAGGCGGGATCGAGCAACAGCGTGTAGGCACGGTGAAGCCGCGCGCCCATCAGCAGTTGAGAAAAGCTCTCGCCCGCCGTGGCGAGCAGGTGTTGCACGGTGCGTGCCGGCATTCCGAGTCGTGACGACACCGATTGCAGGCCGAGCCGCGGATCGCGCGCGTTCTCGACGATGAATTGCCGTATCAGGAACAGGCGGCCGTGAGCGGAGGCGGCGTCGCCGTTCTGCTCGCGGACCTTGTCGCCCGCGCCCAGCCAATAGCCGGTCAAATCGACGAGATGCCGTGAGGCAGCGGCGGCCTGTGCCGGACCCAACTGTTCGCCCATTTCAATGAGCATGCGGGCATAGCCGGTCAGCAGCCGATAGTCTGCGCCCGAACAGTCGAGCTTTCGGCAAGCCAGATCCGCGGGCGACAATCCCCATTGCACGAAATGCGCGGCCGGGATTTTCAGGCTGACGCAATGCCCGTTGGCAGGCGCCAAAGCCTCGATGCCGGCTTCCAGCACCGCCAGCAGCGCCTCTCCGGGCCGGGCTTCGGCCTCGCGGCCAAATTGCCGGCTGGCTTGCGTCGTATTTCCGATATTGAAACTCAAATAGACATGGCTGTCGTCGTTCGGCTGAATATGTTGCTTGGCCCGTATTCCCCTGAACGATGAACTCACCATCTCGCCGACGACGATCGTTCCGTCCGAGAGCAGATTGTGACGGCCAAACAGCGTCGCATCGCCCGCGAGGAAATCGACGTCCATGCTGGTGATCAGTTCCCTGA
The DNA here is from genome assembly GCF_004799445.1 of Bradyrhizobium sp. Taxonomy (GTDB): domain Bacteria; phylum Pseudomonadota; class Alphaproteobacteria; order Rhizobiales; family Xanthobacteraceae; genus Bradyrhizobium. The sequence continues at coordinate 48,057 of NZ_SSNA01000017.1, read as the reverse complement.
ACCGGTCCGCCCAGATATTCGCACGTATCGCGGGATCGATCGGCTGCTCCGATGGTTGCGTTTCAAAAAACAATCTTTGAAAAACGGGCATCGAAGCACCTCGCAAAAAGCAGCCGGCTCGAAGACTTGTCCCGAACTTGCGGAGATTGATAATCGCCAGAAGCTTTGCTTTGCAGCGCTCTGGGTAACCCGCAATGCAACCAAACCCAACGTGCTCACGCACATTCTATCCGATTTAAGCGACAGGAGTTGGGGCCGGCAAGATCGAGTTGCAGCCAGCGCTCGATTACCGCGGCGATGTGACGGTGCCGCCACAGGCAGGGCGTGCGTGCACGGCCCTTTTGCTCAAATTTGAATCATTCCGGTTGCCGCTGATGGCGATCATGCAAGGCTACAACCAGTTGGTGTGGCAACGATTTGGAAGATTCGCGCGACTTGTCAGCGTATGTCCGGGACCGAACGCTAGATCGCTTCGCCGCGCGCCAACGCCGCAGCGTTGCGGATCGCGGAAATATTGGCCTTGTAGGCTTCCATGGTGCCGCCCTTGAATACCGCGGAGCCCGCGACAAAGGCGTTGGCTCCGGCAGCGGCGAGCTGGCCGGAAACATCGGGCCCGACGCCGCCATCCACCTCAATGTCGATGGGCCGCCCGGCCGTCATCGCGCGCAAATCCTGGATCTTGCCGAGCGCGGAGGGAATAAAGGCCTGACCGCCAAAGCCGGGATTGACTGACATCACCAGCACTAGGTCGATCATGTCGATCACATACTCGATTGCCGTGATCGGCGTGCCCGGATTGAGCGACACGCCGGCCTTCTTGCCGAGCCCGCGGATCGCCTGCAGCGAGCGATGCAGATGCGGACCTGCCTCGGCATGCACCGTGATGTGATCGCAGCCGGCCTTGGCGAAGGCTTCGAGATACGGATCGCACGGCGAGATCATCAGATGCGCGTCGAAGATCTTTTTGGTGTGCGGTCGGATCGCCTTGATGACGTCGGGGCCATAGGAAATGTTGGGGACGAAGTGACCGTCCATCACGTCGAGATGGATCCAGTCGGCGCCCGCCGCGTCGACGGCGCGAACCTCTTCACCGAGCCTGGCGAAATCGGACGCCAGGATCGACGGCGCGATGACGAGGGGGCGTGACGCAAATTGGGCAGACATGTCCGCTCTTTCCAAAACCACTTCGATGCGGCGAGGGCGATTTCCGCGTAACACGCGCAAGGGCCGGGGGCAATGCGGGGCGATGGGGGCGGAAAATTCTGCCGCTGGCGGCATCAATTGCCGACGGATCCGGACCATTCTGGATGCAGAACGGCCTCATTTTATTGGACTTTTCACGATGGCACAGGGTTTGCTGATCGTTTGCTTCCAGAGGAGGGCCGCGCTTTGCGGCATTTGTTGGAGTTCTGCCATGCTGTTTGCTCTTGGCGCTGCGTCGAGCGCACTGGACGCCATCCAATCGTTGACTTCATCGGCTTCGTCGCCGACGCAATCCACCGGCTTTAGCCAGGCCTCGGCGGACCTGTTCGGTCTCTCCGCTGGTGCCCCGGCTTCGGGGAGCCCGGCGGCGGCTGCCGGGTCCACCGGGTTTTCGCAGATATCGCCGGCCACCATGAGCGCGCTGCTCGCAGCCCAGAGCCAATCGCCAACGACGCCGGCCACGCCGACCAGCCACGCGAGCGCGCTGCAAAGCCTGTTCTCGCAGATTGACGCCAACGGTGACGGCCAGATCACCCAATCGGAATTTGAAAGCGCCCTTGGCGCCGGTGGAACCAACATCGCGCAGGCCGATCATGTGTTCAGCCAACTCGACAAGAACGGCGACGGCACGGTCAGCCTCGGCGAATTGTCGTCGGCGCTGCGGGGATCGGGCGGCCATGGCCATCACGGTCACGCCCATATCGGTGGTTCCGGCGGCGACGCAGGCAGCACGAGCGGATCGAGCACCGATCCGCTGCTGCAGGCATTGCAGGGCGCGTCCTCTACGTCGGCAACCAACAGCGACGGTTCAACCACGACATCGCTGACCTATGCCGACGGGTCCAAGGTCACGATGACGTCGGCGGTGCCGACGACGTCATCCAGCGCCGCGTCGTCATCCTACAACATCATCGAGCAGATGATTCAGCGTGAGGCAAACGCGATTTCATTGTCGAAACCCCCGCTTTCGGTCAACGCCTGAGAAGGCTCGACACGCAAGCTTGTGGTGCACAGCAATGGCGCTGGATCAGATGGACGCCTGATCCCGGCCCTTTTTCATCATCGTGACCTCGCGGACTCCCCCAAGCTCCTTCCATTTCTCGGGATGCGCGGCGTTCCCGCCGCCAACTTCTACCCAAAACGATCCCGCCATGCCGGCAGCGCGCCGGGGAAGGGCAGGGCGGCGGCCGTGTAGACGCCGCGCGCGATGGCGCGGGCCACGACATTGGCCGCGACCATGCCAAGTTCGGTGAGGCCGACCAGCGGGTCGATCGGCTTTTCGCCGGTCGCCGCGGCGAACACCACGTCGCCGTCCATCGGTGCGTGCACCGGATAAATCGCGCGGGCGAATCCGGTCTGCGCGATGATGGCAAGCCGCCTGGCCTGCGGTTTCGTCAGTGTGGCGTCGGTTACCACGACGGCCAGCGTCGTGTTCTCCACGGACGTTGCGTCGGGACCTCCTTTGATACGCATCTTCAGCATGTCCGGCGTGAAAGACGGCGGAAATCCGCGCGCGCCATATTCGCCGTCGATTTCAAATGGCGCGGCCCAGAACCACGGTCCGTCGCCGACCGTGACGGCGCCTAGCGCATTGACCACCGCGAGCGCCGCGACCTTGACGCCGCCCTGGGTTTTCGCCGAGGCGGAGCCGAGGCCGCCCTTGAAGTTGGCCGTCTGCGCGCCGAGGCCCGCACCGGCGCTGCCGACTGCGAAAGTCCCGGCGGCCGCCGCGGCCGCCGCGTAGCCGAGATCGCGGTACGGCGCGAAGCGGCCCCACTGCTTGTTGCCCCCGTTCAGGAGATCGAAACAGATCGCGCCGGGCACGATCGGAATGATGGCGCCGCGCACGGCAAAGCCGCGGCCCTGTTCCGCGAGCCAGGCCTGGACGCCGCCGCCGGCTTCGAGCCCGAACGCCGAGCCGCCTGCAAGCGCGATCGCGTCGATCATTTCAACGGTATTGGCGAGGTCGAGCAGCGCGCCCTCGCGCGTGCCCGGGCCGCCGCCGCGCACGTCCATGGCCGCCACCGCGGGCCGCTCGAAGATCACCGCGGTGACGCCGGATGCAAGTGCGGCATCATCGGCGTGACCGACGCGAACCCCGGCAATGTCGGTGAGGAGATTGTTCAACGAAACTCTCCCGGCGGAAGGCAAAACGCCCCGGCGAACCGGGGCGCTCAATGCAGGACTCGATCAAATGGCCGGGCCTTACGACCCCTTCGGATTGATCTCGATGTAGCCGCCCTTGGCGTCCCACTTGTAGACGACATAATCAATCTGCTTGATGTCGCCCTTGGCGTCGAACTCCATCTTGCCGATCACCGTATCCCAGGAGCCTGCCTTGATCGCCTCCATGACCTTCTTCGGATCGGTCGTGCCGGCCTTCGCCACCGCCTGCGACCACACCTGCATCGCGGCATAGGTATAGAGCGTGTAGCCTTCGGGATCGATGTTGTTGGCCTTGAACTTCTCGACGATGGCCTTCGCGGTGGGCTTGTTGCGCGGGTCGGGGCCGAAGGTGAACAGCGTGCCTTCGCCGGCGGGTCCGGTGATCGAGGCGAACTCCTTGTCGGCGAGCGCATCGCCGGCCATCAACACGGTCTGGAGTCCCTGATCGCGCATCTGGCGCACGATCAGTCCGGATTCCTGATGGTAGCCGCCCACGTAAACCAGGTCGATGTTGTCGCGCTTCATGCGCGAAACGATCGCGGTGAAGTCCTTGTCGCCCTTGTTGTAGGACTCGAACATCTTTTCGGTAAAGCCGATCTTGTTGAGCGCCTTCTTGGTTTCGTCGGCGAGGCCCTTGCCGTAGGTGGTCTTGTCGTTGAGGATGGCGACGTTCTTGCCCTTGTAGAATTTAGCGATGTACGCAGCGGCGACCAGTCCCTGCTGATCGTCGCGGCCGCAGACGCGCGCGACGTTCCAGAGCTTGCGCTCGGTGAACAGCGGATTGGTCGAGGCCGGCGTGATCTGCAACACGTTGCCGTCGGCATAGGCTTCCGACGCGGGGATCGACGACGACGAGCAGTAGTGGCCGGCAACGAACGGGATCTTGGCGCTGGCGATTTTTTCCGCCACCGAGCGCGCCTGCTTGGGATCGCAGGCGTCGTCCTCGACATCCAGCGCCAGTTTCTTGCCGATCACGCCGCCGGCGGCATTGAGATCCTTGACCGCCTGTTCGGCACCGTTCTTCATCTGGCGGCCGAAAGCGGATTCGCCGCCGGTCATCGGACCCGCCACGGCGATCGTGATGTCTTGCGCAAGCGCTGCCGTCGACAGCGCAAGCGACGCGCCCAATGCCAAGCCGATGAGCTTTAGTGATTTCATGAGGGATCCTCGCGATTAGTTCGCCATGGGAAGTCGCCGGCAGGCCGCCGGGTTCGAAAAGCACGGCCATTGTCGACTGAATTTGCGGCGAAGTCATCGGCAAATTTCGGGCAAATCCACGTTCCCCGGCGTTCGCCGGGACGAGGGCCGGTGGCGGGGCCTACCCCCGCCTTCCGCCTTCCAGATAGGCAGCGCGGATCTCCGGGCGCTGCAGCAGTTCCGCGCCCGTTCCGCTGAGGGTGATCAGGCCGTTGACCATGACATAGCCGCGATGGGCCAGCCTCAGGGCATGATTGGCGTTCTGCTCGACGATCAGCACGGTCAGGCCGTCTTGCCGGTTCAGGGTCCGGATGGCGTCGAAAATCTGGCGGGCAATCAAGGGGGCGAGGCCCAGCGAGGGTTCGTCCAGCATCAACAGACGAGGGCGGCTCATCAGCGCTCGCCCAATCGCCAGCATCTGCTGTTCGCCGCCCGACAAGGTACCGCCGCGCTGGCTCAGGCGCTCCTTCAGCCGCGGAAACAGCGTCAGCACGCGCTCCAGCCCGGCGGCCCGGTCGACCTCGCTGCTGTCGGTGGCGTCCGCGCCCATCTGCAGGTTTTCCGCCACGCTCATGCGCGGGAAAATGCGGCGGCCTTCGGGCGATTGCGCGATGCGCAGCCGCGCGATTTCGTGAGTCGGCACATCGGTGATATCGCGGCCATCGAACAGGATCGATCCGGCGCGGGCGCGCGGCTTGCCGAAGATCGTCATCATCAGCGTCGACTTGCCGGCGCCGTTGGCCCCGATCAGCGCGACGATCTCGCCGGCGCTGATGTCGAGATCGACGCCCTTCAGCGCCTCGATCTTGCCGTAGGCGGCGCGAAGGCTGCGGACCTCGAGCATGGGCGCGGCGGAGGGCGCGGTCACGTTCCGCTCTCCATGACAGCGATGGCTTCCTGTTCGTCGGCGCCGAGATAGGCCGCAATCACCTTCGGGTCGTCACGAATATCCTGCGGCGCGCCTTCGGCGATCCTGACGCCGTAATCCATCACCACGATGTGGTCGGAGATTTCCATCACCACCGACATGTCGTGCTCGATCAGCAGGATCGAGGTGCCTTCGGCGCGGATCGACAGCAACAGCTCACTAAGCGCCGCGCTCTCGCGCGTGTTCAGCCCGGCGGCCGGCTCGTCGAGGCACAGCAAAGCCGGTTCGGTGCACATGGCGCGCGCGATTTCGAGCCGGCGCTGATCGCCATAGGGCAGATTTCCGGCGGCGTCGTCGGCGCGTGCCAGCAGGCCGATGCGCTCGAGCCAGCGCGTCGCCTGATCGATCGCGCGTTTTTCGGCAACGCGCCATGACGGTGCGCCGATCAGCCCGAGAAAGGTGAGGCCGGAGGCGCGCATCAGCGTGTTGTGCTGCGCGACCATCAGGTTTTCGAGCGCGGTCATGCCGGGAAACAGCCGGATGTTCTGGAAGGTGCGCGCGACCTTGGCCTGTTTGGAAATCCGGAAATCGTTCAGCCGTTCGAGCTGGATGTTGCGGCCGTCATCATGCGTCAGGCGCATGGCGCCCGATGTTGGCTTGTAGAATCCGGTGATGCAGTTGAACACGGTGGTCTTGCCGGCGCCGTTCGGTCCGATCAGCGCGGTGATCTTGCGCCGCTCGGCCTCAAACGACAGGTCGTTGACCGCGACGACACCACCAAAGCGCATCGTCAGGTGATCGACACTGAGAATGTGATCGCCGCTCATCCCCGGCCTTCCCTGGCAAGCTCGGAGGAGATGGCCTGGCTGTGCCGCAGGAACACGGTCGGCGCGCGGTGCCCGATCAGACCGCGCGGCCGCCAGATCATCAGCAGCACCATCGCCAGGCCGAAGACCAGCATGCGGTATTGATCGAAGCCGCGAAACAGTTCGAAACCGCCGATCATGGTCAGCGCGGCAAGCGCGACGCCGAGCTGCGAGCCCATGCCGCCGAGTACGACGATTGCCAGCACCAGCGCCGATTCCTGGAAGGTAAAGGATTCCGGGCTGATGAAGCCTTGCCGGGTGGCAAAGAACGCGCCGGCGAAACCGCCGAACATCGCGCCGGTGGCGAACGCGGTCAGTTTGGTCGTGGTGGTGTTGATGCCGAGCGCGCGGCAGGCGACCTCGTCCTCGCGCAACGCCTCCCAGGCGCGGCCGATCGGCAGGCGGCGCAGCCGGATCGTCACCCAGTTGGTCAAGAGCGCGAGCGCCAGGATCAGGTAGAACAGAAATACGATGCGATGGGTCGTGGAGAATTCGATACCGAGCTTCGCGGCCAGCCCGTCATCGCCCGGCGTCAGCGGAATGCCGAAGAACGACGGCCGCGGAATGCCGGACACGCCGTTCGGGCCGCCGGTCAGGCTTTGCCAGTTGATGATGACAAGCCGGATGATCTCGCCGAAGGCCAGCGTCACGATGGCGAGATAGTCGCCACGCAGCCGCAGCACCGGAAATCCCAAAAGCACGCCCCAGAACGCGGCGAGGATGCCGGCCAGCGGCAGGCAGACCCAGAACGACAGCCCGAAATTGGTCGACAATAGCGCGTAGGAATAGGCGCCGACCGCGTAGAAGGCGACGTAACCGAGGTCGAGCAGGCCGGCGAGGCCGACCACGACATTCAGTCCCCATCCCAGCATCACGTAAGTCAGCACCAGGATGCCGAGATCGAGAATGTAGCGTTGATCGTAGAAGATCACCGGCACCAGGAAGGTGAAGATCAGCAGGATCGGCGCGATCGCACGCCGCGCGACCGCAAGAGTGCTTTGCACGGATGGCGGAACGATCCTGACGGTGCCGACCGGCCCCCACCATTGCCGCAGCAATTCGACGACGATGCTGCCGCCAAACACGGTCGCAACCATGGCCGCGAGGTCGCCGAACCGCGTCCAATAGATCAGTTGGCCGGTGGGCCCCGCCTCGGTGCGGATTCCGATCATCAGCGAGAACAGCACCAGCGCCACCAGCGCGCTGATCAGGGCTTTCTTGAAGATGAAGGCGACGCCAGGTAGCCGCGAGGCTTGCACAGGTCCGGGCGCGGGTGCTGTCACGCGCTCGCCTGTCAAACTTTTTCAACTTCGGGCCGGCCGAGCAGGCCTGTGGGCAGGAAGATCAGCACCACGATCAGGATCGAGAACGCTGCGACATCCTTGTATTCGACCGAGAAATAGGCCGACCACAGCGTTTCGATCAGGCCGATCAGGAGCCCGCCGAGCATCGCGCCGGGCAACGAACCGATGCCGCCGAGGACGGCCGCGGTGAACGCCTTGATGCCTGCGACAAAGCCCATGAAGAAATCGACCAGGCCGTAATAGAGCAGGTACATCATGCCCGCCACCGCAGCCAGCGCGGCACCGATGACGAAAGTCATGGAGATTGTGCGGTCGACATCGACGCCGAGCAGTGCCGCCATGGTCTGGTCCTGTTCGCAGGCGCGCATGTCGCGCCCCAGCCGGGTCCGGGACACCAGCCAGGTGAAGATCGCGAGCAGCACCACGGTGGTGATGACGACAATGATCTGCACATTGGACAGCCGGACCACGAAGCCCTCGCTGCCCTCATGCAAGGTGTAGCCGCCAGTGATGATCGGCGGCACCGGCTTGACCCGCGCGCCCTGCGCGATCTGCGAATAGTTGGTGAGGACGAACGACATGCCGATCGCCGACAGCATCGGTGCAAGCCGGAACGAGTGCCGCAGCGGCCGGTAGGCGATGCGTTCCACCGTCCAGCCATAAAGCGCGGTGATCGCCATCGATACCAGAAGCACGATCAGCAGGATCACGGGAACCACGGTCAGCCCGATCGAGACCAGGATCAGGAATGAGATCAGCGCAATGAAGCCGCCGATCATGAAGATGTCGCCATGAGCAAAATTGATCATGCCGACGATGCCATAGACCATGGTGTAGCCGATGGCGATGAGGCCGTAGATCGAGCCGAGTACGATGCCGTTGATCAGTTGCTGGGCGAAATAATCCATGCGCTGCCGCTGTTTGGGGCACTTCCAGACCAGACTGATCCAGTTTGCCGCAAAGAAAGCATCCACTTCAATAGGTTACGCGGCGATGGCCCCGGCAGCCGGACGGCGCGTCGTGCCATTTTCTAACAGTGACGACCCGGGGCGGCAACAGCGCCGGGGACCGCTTCGAGGGCTTGTACAGAGCTAGTTTCCCGCCCGGGCTCCGCAAAACCTCAAATGCGGCAGGAGAATCGCCATGGAAATCTTGCCGCGGGAACCGGGTTTCCGTGAAACCAACTGCGGATTTCCCGGTTATCTCCCGCGACATTCAACAAGGGAGATCCCGATGTCCAGCCAGAACCAGAATCCGGGCCAGCAGAATCAGAAACCGGACCAAAAGCCGGGCCAGCAGCAGGGCGGCGGCCAGAAACCCGGACAGCAGCAGCAAGATCCGAACCGTCAGGGCCAGAACCCCAACCAGCAAGGCAAGGGCGGTCGTTAATTCGCGGTCGTTAACTCCTCGTCGAACCAGGCTGGTCGAAGGAGTGAGTGAGGGAAGGTCCCGCCGGAAGGCGGGACTTTTCTTTTTGGAGGAGGAGCGCGGGCTTTTCTCGCCACTCGGGCTCGGCCGCCCCGTCGGGTGCTCTGGACCTGCAATGGAACCTCAACTACGTTCCGCGCAAGCGGCAGCGCCGGCGCGAGGGTTTCCACCATTCGCCGGCGAAACGACCGTGCGAAAATCAGGGAGGAAAGTCGATGAACGTGACCCGCCGGGGTATGATCGCTACTGCAGGTGCTGCCGCGACCGCTTTTGCTTTTCAACAGCGCGCTAACGCGCAGTCCTTTGAATTCAAGCCGAACCAGCGTTACCCCGACGCGTCGGTCGAGATCCTCGACCCAAGCTTTGCCAAATATCGTCTGTTCAGCAGCACCGTCGAGCAACTGGCCACGGGGATGCGTTGGGCGGAGGGGCCGGTCTGGTTCGGCGACGGCCGTTATTTGCTGGTCAGCGACATCCCGAACAATCGCATCATGCGATACGACGAAGCCACCGGGGCCTGGGGCGTTTTTCGCCAGCCTTCCAATTTTGCCAACGGCAACGCGCGCGACCGGCAGGGGCGGCTGATCAGTTGCGAGCATCTGACCCGCCGCGTGACGCGCACGGAGTACGACGGCAAGATCACGGTCCTGGCCGATAATTTCAACGGCAAGCGTTTCAATTCGCCCAACGATATCGTGTGCAAGTCCGACGGCTCGATCTGGTTTACCGACCCGCCGTTCGGCATTTCGGGAGAGTGGGAGGGCGACAAGGCGACGCCGGAATTGCCGCATTCCGTCTACCGCATCGCGCCCGACGGCAAGCTCGGACTGGTGACCGCAGATCTTGCGGGCCCGAACGGGCTGGCGTTCTCGCCGGATGAAAAGAAGCTCTACATCGTTGAATCGCGCGCGCAGCCGAACCGGCTGGTATGGGCTTACGACGTCGGAGCGGACGGAAGCACGCTGTCCAACAAGACCAAGGTGATCGACGCCAACGGCGCCGGCGCGCTCGACGGAATCAAGGTCGACACCGACGGCAATATCTGGTGCGGCTGGGGAAGCAATGGCGCGCCCACGGCCAAGCCTGAGGAACTGGACGGGGTCAAGGTGTTCAATCCCGAAGGCAAGGCCATCGGCTTCATCCGCCTTCCCGAGCGCTGCCCCAATCTGGTGTTCGGCGGAGCCAAGAAGAACCGCCTGTTTATGGCGAGCTCGCATTCGCTCTACGCCTTGTATGTCGAGGCGAGGGGCGCCGTCTGAAACAGCTCATGCAGGCGCCGGGCAAATTGCACTTTGGCAGGTGATCCGCCTTGGCCGCGCTGACCCGTGCGGCCTAGCGTGGAGATTTGGCTGCATTCCGGCAAATTCCGGTTCCCGGACCCCGCGCGGCCCCGCCGTTAAGGTAAATAAAGGGTTTAAATTGCCCGTCGCTGTTTAGGGGCGTTACGTCACCCGAGAAGCCGCAGCTCTCCCACCAGCTGGCGGACCAACGGGAAGCGACATGCCCACAAACTGGCGGATCAGTTCATTCAACGGCGTGCTGCTGGCGGCGTATTTCATTCCGACCTGGGCCATCATCGCCTTCAGGATCATGGTCGCGCCGGTCCACGGCCTCTATGATCGGCCCAGCATATCGGTGGCGCTGTTCATCAGCGACCATCTGCACATGGCATCGATGGCCACGGTGCGCGTCGCGTGGCTGCTTGCGCTGGGCAGGCTCACCGTTGTCGGGTTCTTTGCGATATTCGTGTTTTTCGCCGCGCGCGCCTCGATCCGCAAGACCGGCGGTTGCGACGAGGCGCTGGCGATGGCGCTGGCGATCGGCAGCTTGATCAGCTTTGCCAGCATGTGGATGGCGTCGCAGGTCGGCGAGACCGCGGCCCTTCGGCTGCATGCGACCGAACTCTTGATGCTGCTCGGCACCGCGGTCGTGCTGGTGTTCGAACCTCCGGCACAGCCCCGGACAAATCCCGCCGTGACGTCGGACTCGCCAGCTCTTGAGCAGTCCCAGCTCAGCCATAACGGCTGATGCCTCCTTGACCGCGTGGTTGGCGGCCGGCACGCCGCAATAGAGCGCCTGCTGCAGCAGGATTTCCTTGATATCATCAGGCGTGAATCCGCCCTCGGTGAGCGTGGCACGGACGTGAAGACGGAATTCGTCCCATTGGCCGAGCGCAACCATGGTGCCGATCACCAGCACGCGCCGGGTGCGCTGATCGAAATGCGGCCGGGTCCAGATTTTCGCCCCAGGCGTGGCGCGTGATCAGGTCGATGAAATCAGCGTTGAAGAAATTCCTGCCCGCGATGGATTTATCGACCTAGGCGTCCACAAGCTCCTTGCGGCGCTGGACCATGTCGTCGTCACGGCGCTTCTGATCGCCCATCGTTGGCCCCTCTCGGATCAGGGTTGCGTCAGGAAGCCGATCACGGCGTCGGTGAAGGCGTGCGGCTGTTCGACGTTGGAAATATGTGCGGCGTCGAGGATCGTCAGCGAGGCGCCGGGGATCTGGCTACGGATGTACTCAGCGGCTGCGACCGGGGTCGACATGTCATGGCGGCCCGCGATCACCAGCGTTGGGCTTTTGATGCCAGGCAAAAGCGCGCGCTGATCGAGTGTGCTCAGGGCCTCGCAGCAGGCGATATAGCCCTGTGCCGGGGAAGCCAGCAGCATGGCCTTCAGGTTCGCGGTGATCTGCGGCTCGCGCTCGCGAAAATCCGCCGTCAGCCAGGCTGCGATGACGGTGTCGGCGACCGCCGCGATGCCGCCTTCCTTCACCGCCTTGATGCGGTTCAGCCAATTGGTCGGATCGGGATAGTAGCAGGCGGTATTGGAGAGAATGATCTTGGCCATTCGCTCCGGTGCATGGGCCCCCAGCCACTGTCCGACCATGCCGCCCATCGAAAGCCCGCACCAGTGCACTTTCTTGATGTTGAGATCATCGAGGATCGCCAGCACGTCGCGGCCGAAGCGCTCCATGGAATAGGGACCCGGGGGAACGCTTGATTTGCCGTGGCCGCGCCGGTCATAGCGGATCACGCGGAAAACCTGCGTGAGCGCCTGCATCTGCGGCTCCCACATCTGCATGGTGCAGCCCAGCGAGTTTGACAGCATCAAAGTGGGACCGCCATCGCGGCCTTCGACGGATACGTTGAGCAGGCAACCGTCGGCGTCGATCATCGGCATCGGCATTTCTCCAGGATTCTTGTTTCAAGTTTTCTTATTTCAGGCGTTTTGCTTGTCGTCGAGTGAAGCGAGCAGACGATCGATCGGGGCCTGCGAGACGCCCTGATAGGCCATCGGCTCAAATAATTGTGCGATCTTGTCTGCACTTAGATGCGCGGTGACCCTGGCATCCCCGGTCAGCGCCTTGACGAGGGGGATTGCGAGATTGCCGGATCGCGTCGCGGCCTCGGCGAGGGCGGCAAGGTCGAAGCGACCTGCCTTGCAGGCGCGTCCGATCGGGCCTGCGGCGGCCGCCGGGATCACGCCCGTTGCGGCTTCCGCGCGCGCAAGGGCCGCCTCAAAATCGAGCATTTGCTGGAGGCATGCCACATCGTCGCAGACGGCGCGCATGGCGGGGCTCGACAGCATGGGGGCGAGCAGGGGCGAAAGCGAGGTGCTCATGTCGGGCGCGACCTAACCATCCCGGCCGGCCTCTGCCAATCCCAAAGCACGTCAGGCAAGTCTGCTGCGCCGCGAATATGCAACACTCCTCGTCCATTCATCCCCTTCCTTTTGGGCCGGGCGTGCTTTACTTGGTTGAAAGACCGTAAGCGAACCGGGAGGCAGCCATGGCCATGACGATGAACGGCGAAGTCCAGCTTGCGGCGCCGCGCGAGGCGGTCTGGGCCAAGCTGAACGACCCGGAGGTACTCAAGGTCTGTATTCCCGGATGCGAGGAGCTGGAGCGAACCGAAGACAACGGTTTCCGCGCCGTGGCCAAAATGAAGGTCGGTCCGGTATCGGCCCGCTTCAAGGGCCGTGTGACGCTCAGCGACCTCGATCCGCCGAATGGCTACAAGATATCGGGGGAAGGCGAGGGCGGGGTCGCGGGCTTTGCGAAGGGCGGCGCGACGGTAGCGCTCGCCGACAAGGACGGCGGCACGCTATTGACCTATGACGTCGAGGCGCAGATCGGCGGCAAGCTGGCCCAGCTTGGCCAGCGGTTGATCAACGGTTCGGCAAAGAAACTGGCCGACGAGTTTTTCGCGAATTTCGCCAAGGCGGTGCAGGGCTGATCTCTGGTAAGGCTAATTTGCTGAAAAGACTGGCCCCGGGCGAGGTCTCCTTGGTCATGGGGGGCCATGCCGCGATGAGGTTGCTCATTGCCGGGATGGCCCATATTATGGCTTTGCAATGATTTTAATGACTGTGCTGCCGTGCAACGCAGCGGTACAGATGAAGAGAGTGCTGAATGGCCAAAATCTCCATCATCGTCAACGGTAATCCCGTCAATGCCAATGTCGATCCCCGGACGCTCCTGGTGCAGTTCCTGCGCGAGAATCTGCGGCTGACCGGCACCCATGTCGGCTGCGACACTTCGCAATGCGGCGCCTGTGTCGTGCATCTCGATGGCAAGGCGGTCAAATCCTGCACCACGCTTGCGGTAATGGCTGACGGGCACGAGGTCAGGACCATCGAGGGGCTTGCCGCGGACGGCGCGCCGCTGCATCCGATGCAGGAGGCGTTTCGCGAGCATCACGGCCTGCAATGCGGCTTCTGCACGCCCGGCATGATCATGACCGCGGTCGATCTGGTCCATCGCAAGGGCCACGACCTGTCCGACCATACCATCCGCGAAGAGCTCGAGGGCAATCTCTGCCGCTGCACCGGCTACCAGAACATCGTTCAATCGATCGCGGCCGGCGCCAAGGCGATGGCGAACTCCGATCTCGCGTAAAGCAGGTCACCGCACGGCGATCAGGAATATTCCAAGGATTACCCTATGTACGAATTCAAATATCATCGTCCGGCGACCGTGCGGCAGGCCGCCAATCTCCTGGTCAAAAATGAAGACGCCAAGGTGATCGCCGGCGGCCACACCTTGCTGCCAGTCATGAAGCAGCGGCTCGCCAGCCCGCCGCATCTGGTCGACCTCTCCCATATCGAGGGGCTTGACGGCATCGAGATGAAGGGACGTTCGCTCGTCGTCGGCGCCACCGCGACCCACCATGCGGTCGCAACCTCCGCCCTGGTCGGCGAGGCGATCCCGGCGCTGGCCGAGCTCGCCGGCCTGATCGGCGACCCGGCGGTGCGCCACAAGGGTACCATCGGCGGCTCGCTCGCCAATAACGATCCGACCGCCGATTACCCGGCCGCCTGCCTCGCGCTTGGCGCCACCATCGTCACCAACAAGCGCCGCCTCAAGCCCGAGGAGTTCTTTCAGGGGCTGTTCACAACGACGCTCGAGGGTGACGAGATCATCACCAAGGTGATGTTCCCGGTGCCGAAGAAGGCCGCCTACATCAAATTCCGCAACCAGGCCTCGCGTTATGCGCTGGTCGGTGTGTTCGTCGCCAAGCGTCCGTCGGACGTGCGCGTGGCCGTCACCGGCGCCGGCTCCGAAGGCGTTTTCCGCGTCACCGCGTTCGAAGAGGCATTGAAGAAGCGCTTCTCGCCGAAGGCGCTCGATGGCTTGACGGTACCGGCGACAGGCCTGAACAGCGACCTGCATGGCAGCGCCGAGTACCGCGCGCATCTGATCGCGGTGCTGGCGCGGCGCGCGGTCGAGGCCGCGACCGCCAAATCGTGACGTTGCCAATTTCTGGCTCATCAAGGCTGGCTCTCCCATGACCGCATCGGCGCTGCCCAATTCCGTCGATGCCATGCTCGAGCTCTTGTCCTCGCGTGGCTACCTCGCCGAGCGCTCGCTGGCGACGGTGACCTATCTGGCGCTGCGGATGGGCCGGCCGCTGTTTCTCGAAGGCGAGGCCGGTGTCGGCAAGACCGAGATCGCCAAGGTCTTGTCGGCAGCGCTCGGGCGAAGGCTGATCCGGCTGCAATGCTACGAAGGTCTTGACGTGGCCTCCGCGGTCTATGAGTGGAACAGCGCGGCGCAGATGATCGCGATCCGGCTTGCGGAAGCGGCCGGAGATACCGATCGCGAGCAGCTCACCAGTGACATCTTCGCCGAGCGCTATCTGATCAAGCGGCCGCTGTTGCAGGCGCTGGAGCCGGATGTCGCGGGGGCGCCGGTGCTTCTGATCGATGAACTCGACCGCGCCGACGAGGCGTTCGAAGCTTATCTGTTGGAAATTCTCAGCGATTTCCAGGTCACGATCCCCGAACTCGGCACCGTGAAAGCGCCGCATCCGCCGATCGTCATCATCACCTCGAACCGCACCCGCGAAATCCACGACGCGCTGAAGCGCCGCTGTCTCTATCACTGGGTGGATTATCCCTCTGCCGAACGCGAGCTCGCGATCGTGAAGTCGCGCGTGCCTGGTATTTCCGCAAAATTGTCGCAGCAGGTCGTCAATTTCGTGCAGGCGCTGCGCGATCAGGATTTCTACAAATCGCCCGGTGTGGCCGAGACCATCGACTGGGCGACCGCGCTCACCGAACTCGATGCCCGCTCGCTGACCGCGCAAGTGGTCGGCGATACCATCGGCGCGCTCCTGAAATACCAGGATGACATCGCGCGCATGCAGGGCGACGGCTTGCAGAAGGTCCTGAAAGAGGCGACGAGCGAGAATTGACGCTCGTCATTCCGGGGCGCGAGTAAAACGAGCCATCTCCGATGTGCAATTGCACATCGGAGAATCTGGAATTTGCGGCGCGAGATTCCGGGTTCATGCTGCGCATGCTCCGGAATGACAGGAATCAGTTGTCCGATGGCTATCAATCATCTCTCGCCCGCGACCGGTCAAATGGCCGACAACGTCATCGGCTTTGCCCGGGCGTTGCGCGCGGCCGGGATTCCGGTCGGACCCGGTGCCGTCATCGATGCCCTCAACGCGCTGGGGGTGATCGAGATCGGCAACCGCGCCGACGTGTTCACGACGCTGGAGGCGATCTTCGTCAAACGCCATGAGCATGCTTTGATCTTCGCGCAGGCCTTCGACCTGTTCTTTCGCGCCGCCGAGGAATGGAAGCACATGCTGGATTCGGTGCCGCTGCCCGATCAGGCCCGTAAGAAGCCGCCGCCGGCCTCGCGCCGCGTCCAGGAGGCGCTGTCGCAATCCCAGATCATCGAGACGCCGCAAGCGCAGGAGCAGGAACTCAGGCTTTCTGTCTCCGATCGGGAAGTGCTGCAGAAAAAGGATTTTGCGCAGATGAGCGCGGCCGAGATCGCGGCAGTGACCCGCGCGATTGCGAAAATGAAACTGCCGCAGGCCGAATTGCGCACCCGCCGTTACCAGCCGGATGCGCGGGGCTTGCGGCTCGACATGCGCCGCACTTTGCGCGCATCGTTGCGCACCGGCGGCGACATCGTCGACATCCGTCGGCTGGGGCGGATCGACAAGCCGGCCCCGATCGTGGCGCTGCTCGATATTTCGGGGTCGATGAGCGAATATACCAGGCTGTTCCTGCATTTCCTGCATGCCATCACCGATGCGCGCAAGCGCGTGTCGGTGTTCCTGTTCGGCACCCGCCTGACCAATGTGACGCGCAGCTTGCGGGCTCGGGATCCCGACGAGGCGCTGGCCAGCTGTTCGTCGTCGGTGGAGGACTGGGCCGGCGGCACCCGGATCGCGACCTCGCTGCATACCTTCAACAAGCTCTGGGGCCGGCGGGTGCTGGGGCAGGGCGCCATCGTGCTGCTGATCTCCGACGGGCTAGAACGCGAAGCCGATGCCAGACTGGCATTCGAGATGGACCGGTTGCACCGGTCCTGCCGCCGCCTGATCTGGCTCAATCCGCTGTTGCGCTATGGCGGCTTTGAGGCCAAGGCACAGGGCATCAAAATGATGCTGCCGCACGTTGACGAATTCCGTCCGGTACATAATTTGAGTTCTATCGAAGGGCTGATCGCGGCCCTGTCCTCGGTGCCGGCGCCGCATCATCGCAACCTGATCCGATCCGCAGCTTGAAAGAGGCTTTCCATGCTCAATCGCGACCAAGACATTCTCAAAGCGGCTGAGGACTGGCAGAAGGCCGGCCATGGCGTGGCGCTGGCCACCGTGGTCGAGACCTGGGGTTCGGCGCCACGGCCGGCCGGATCGAGCTTGGTCATCAACGATGACGGCACGTTTCTCGGCTCGGTCTCCGGCGGCTGCGTCGAAGGGGCCGTCGTCACCGAGGCGCTGGATGTGATCGCCAGCGGGCGGTCGAAAATGCTCGAATTCGGCGTCGCCGACGAGACCGCCTGGAATGTCGGCCTGTCCTGCGGCGGCACCATCCGCGTGTTCGTTGAGAAAGTCGGTTAGCCGTGAAGCTTCAGACGCTAGCTGAACTCAATGCCGAACGCGCCGCGCGGCGGCCGGTTATTGTCGTGACCGATACCGCCGATGGCGAACAGCGGCTGGTCAAGGTCAAAGATTTCGCCGCTGATCCGCTGCGGACCGAGCTGACCAAACAGTTGCGCACGGGCAAGAGCGGCACCATCGAGGCCGGCGGCAAAAAGCTGTTTCTCAACGTCTACGCGCCGACGGCAAAGCTCGTGATTGTCGGCGCCGTCCATATCAGCCAGGCGCTGGCGCCGCTGGCGCGCTCGCTGGATTATGATGTGACGGTGGTCGACCCGCGCACCGCCTTTGCCAGCCCCGAGCGATTTCCGGATGTGCCGCTGATCGCGGAATGGCCCGACGTGGCGCTGCCGCCGCTCAATATCGATCACTACACCGCCTTTGTGGCGCTCACGCATGATCCCAAGATCGACGATCCGGCGCTGTTGCATGCCTTTGAGCGCGACTGCTTCTATATCGGGGCGCTTGGTTCGCGAAAGACCCATGCCAAGCGCGGCGAGCGCCTGAGGGCGCAAGGTGCCAAGGATAGCGACATCGCCCGCATCCACGCACCGATTGGCCTGCCGATCGGCGCGGTCTCGCCGTCGGAGATCGCGGTTTCGATCATGGCCGAGATCACCGCGCAGTTGCGGTTGCCCAAGGAAAAAGAAGCCGCGGCATGAAATTCGGTCCCGCCAGTCCGACGGACGCCATCGGCGGCGTCACCGTCCACACCCTGCGTCAGGGCTCGCTGGTGCTCAAGAAAGGCACCACGATCGGTGCAGCCGAGGTCGCGGCGCTGATCCGCGCCGGGGTCAAGGAAATCGTGGTCGTGCGGCTCGAAGAGGGTGACGTCTCCGAGGACGTCGCCGCCGCTGGCATCGCGCAGGCCGTCGCCGGCGAAGGCGTCAATGTCGAGCGCGCCTTTACCGGCCGCGCCAATCTTTTCGCAGGCCGCGCCGGTGTGCTGGTGGTGGACCGCGACGCGGTCGACCGCATCAATGGCGTCGATGAGGCCATTACTTTTGCCACCCTTGCCGCCTTCAAATCCGTGGTCGAAGGTGAAATGGTCGCAACCGTCAAACTGATTCCGTTCGGGGTCGAGGCGAAGCTGCGCGACACCGCGGTCAAGGCGGCAAGCGGCGGCGCGTTGCGGATTGCGCCCTATGTCATCAAGCGCGTCGGCGTCATCTCGACCTTGCTGCCGGGGCTGGCGCCGAAGGTGGTGGAAAAGACCTTGCGGGTAACGGCGGAGCGGCTGGCGCCGGCCGGCGCCGCCATTATAGCCGAGCGTCGCGTGCCGCATGATGAGGCGGCGCTCAAGACTGCGATCAAGGAATTGCTCGGCCTTGGCGCGGAGCTCGTGATCGTGTTCGGTGCCTCCGCGATCGCCGACCGGCGCGATGTGATCCCGGCGGCGATCGCCGGGATCGGCGGCGCCATCGAGCATTTCGGCATGCCGGTCGATCCCGGCAACCTGCTCCTGATCGGCAATGCCGACGGCGTGCCGGTGCTCGGCGCGCCCGGCTGCGCGCGCTCCCCGGTCGAGAACGGCTTCGACTGGGTGCTGATGCGGCTGTTGGCCGGGCTGAAGGTCAGCCGCGCCGAACTCACCAGAATGGGCGTTGGCGGGCTGTTGATGGAAATCGTGACGCGGCCGCAGCCGCGCGCCAGTCTCGGGACCGACGGCAACCACCATGTGGCCGCGATCATTCTTGCCGCGGGCCGCTCGACCCGGATGGGCGGTCCCAACAAGCTGCTGGCTGAACTCGGCGGCAAACCGCTGGTCAGGATCGTGACCGAGCAGGCACTCGCCTCGAAAGCCAAGGGGGTCATTGTCGTCACCGGCCACCAGGCTGAATTGGTCGAGAAGGCCCTGCAGGGTCTCGACGTGAAATTCGTCCGCAATCCGGATTTCGCGCTGGGACTGGCGAGTTCGGTCAAGGCCGGAGTCGCGGCGGTGGCCGACAATGCCGATGGCGCGGTGATTTGTCTCGGCGACATGCCGATGATCTCGGCACCATTGATCGACCGCCTGATCGAAGTCTTCGCGCCCGATCGCGGCAATTTGATCGCGGTCCCCGTCAGCGATAACAGGCGCGGCAATCCGGTGCTGTGGTCGCGCCGCTTCTTCAACGAATTGATGACGCTCGACGGCGATATCGGCGCCCGTCATCTGATTGCGAAGCACAGTGAGGCGGTGGCGGAAGTCCCAGTCGAAGGCTTTGGCGCGTTTCTCGATATCGATACGCCGCAGGCGCTGGAAGCCGCGCGGCGCGGCTGAGCGCGTGACCGCTCCCGCGTCGACCGGTTGCAATTTCCCGTTCACCAAGTTGAAACGTCCTCTCCGTTAGATTTGCGGCGGACTGATCTCGGGGAGGGGATGTTGATCGTTTCGACGGCTGTCGCGCAACGCCGCGCGTTGTGCATTCTTGCGTTGACCCTGGTGCTCGGCGCATCGCGGCTGGTCAGCGAAACCTGGGCGGCGGGCGCCTTCGCGATCGGCAAATGCGGCGCCTATGGCCAGGCCTATGACTATCCGGCCGAGAACGTGGCGCTGGCCGCGGCGCGCAGGCAATGCAAGGGCAACTGCCCCACCACGGTGACCATGAAGCGCGCCTGCGCCGCATTCGCGGTCGACATGGCCAATCCCTGCGGCGCCCACGGCTACGCTGTCAAGCCGCGGATATCGAGTTCGCTCAACGCCGCGACGCGCAAGTGCTACGAGTTCGGCGGCAAGGAATGCGTGATCCGCGCCTGGGCCTGCGACGCCAAGGGGTAGGCCTCTTACGTCATTCGGGGGCGCGCATCAGCGCGAACTCCGATGTGCAGTTGCACATCGGAGAATCCCGATATGATCAAGTCGCGTTTCAGGGGCTGGTCCTTCGGACCATCCCGGAATGACGGCGGGAAACCCCATCATGCAATTCGACACCAAGATCGCGATCGTGATCCGGACTGACCTTGAAGCGTGGCAGAAGCTCAACGTCGCGGCGTTCCTGAGCAGCGGGATCGCGGCCGCCTTTCCCGAATGCATTGGCGAACCCTATTCTGATGGTTCAGGTACGCGTTACATGTCATTGATCGGTCAACCCGTTCTGATCTTTGGCGGCGACCGTGCGGCGCTGACCCGCGCGCTGGAGCGGGCGCTGGCGCGAAACGTCACGCCTGCGGTCTATACCGAGGAGATGTTCAAGACGACGCATGATGCCGCCAACCGCGAAGCGGTGAGGGCGGTGATCCGCGCCGAACTCAATCTGGTGGGCCTTGCCATGCGCGCCGAACGCAAGGTGATCGACAAGATCGTCGACGGGCTCAAGTTCCATAGCTAGCAGGCTCAGCGCTTCACCGTCGAGCGACCGTTCGCCTGCAGGCCGCCCGCCTTACTATCGGCGTCGGGACCTCAATTGAACTTGTAACCGAAGCCGGCGCGAACGGTATCAGCCGTCAGATGATGCGACGTCATATTGGCGAAGTTGAAGCTGGTGGTTCCGTTGGTGAAGGCTGCGATCACGTTGCCGGAATCGCCGAAATCGTAATGCAGATATTCGACGCGGGCCAGCCAGTTGGTATTCCACAGCCGCATTTCGCCACCGGCGCCCGCGGCCCATCCAAATCGCCAGCTCGGCGTTGTATCGATTGTCGTGCCGTCGGAATTCACGATGGTTGTGGTCTGGGTGATCCGCGTCCAGGCCAGACCGCCCGTGCCATAGAGCAAGGTGTTTGGCGAAACCAGATATCCAACACGGGCGCGTCCCGAGCCGAGCAGATCGAATTTATCGGTCTGCATCTGGGAGATCGGAAAGCCGCTGCCGTCGAGGCCCGCGATCGACGAAGTGCCCTTGATGCCGCTGCCGGAAAGATCGATTTCCAGCCCGCCGACCACGGAGCCCATTTGCAGGTTGGCGCCGGCCTGGAAGCCCCCGATGAAGCCCTGGGAATTCACGCCGGACAATATGAGGTTTGCGCCGGACGGCGTTGTCGCCACAACGTCGCTGATGGGATCGCGGCCCCAGCCATAACCGCCATTCACGCCGACATAGAAGCCGCTCCAGCTCCAGATTGCAGCGGCAGGCGGCATCGCCGCCATGGCGTTGTAGGCAGAGCGGGGACCGCCGCCCATTCCCGGCCAGTCGA
This sequence comes from Bradyrhizobium sp., assembly GCF_004799445.1. Taxonomy (GTDB): domain Bacteria; phylum Pseudomonadota; class Alphaproteobacteria; order Rhizobiales; family Xanthobacteraceae; genus Bradyrhizobium. The sequence goes on along the minus strand of NZ_SSNA01000017.1, from coordinate 26,501 downwards.
ACTTGTAGCTAAGCCCGGCCTGCACCACGTCGTTGGTCAGATGACCAGATGTCCTGGTGGTGACAAGACCGCCGCCTGCTGGAATGTTCTGCGACGAGCTGCCTGAGCCGAAGTCGTAGTGCAGATATTCGAGCCGGGCGAGCCAGTTGGTATTCCATAGTCTGGTCTCGACACCCGCGCCAGCGACCCACCCGAATATCCATGTCGGGAATACGGACGATGTCGTGGTGGGAGGAGGGAATCCAACGGTCGTGGCGACGCCTTCCTGATCGGTGACCATGCGCGCCCATCCGGGACCACCGGTGGCGTAGAGCAGGACGTCCGATGTGACGAGATATCCAAGGCGGGCACGTGCCGAACCGAACCAATCAAGTTTGTCAGTTTGCGTCCCCTGGTCGATAATACCATTGGCGCTCGTCGAATTTGACGTGGACCCCTTGATGCCGGTGCCCGAAAGATCGATTTCGAGGCCGCCCACGAATGAACCGGATTGCCAGTTGGCGCCGGCCTGGAAGCCGCCGACGAAACCGCGGGAGTCGACGCCGTTCAAGGGAACGAAATTGACCAGGAAATTGGTGAAGGGATCCCTCGCCCATCCGTAACCGGCATGGGCCCCTAGGTAATAGCCGCTCCATGTCCAGGGTTGCGACGCGGGCGCCGCTGCCTTGTAGACCAAAGCGGGATTCGATGCGCCGCCGGCGAAGGAGTCCTGACCGAACTTGTAGCTGATGCCGGCGCGAACCACATCGAGGGTCAGATTGCCGGTGGTCTGCGAAGACAGGAAGTCCGATCTCGCCGAACTGCCGGAGTTGCCGAAGTCGTAATGCAGGTATTCCAGACGCGCGAGCCAGTTGCTGTCGAAGAGCCGGGTCTCGACACCGAGACCGGCAACCCACCCGAACCGCCAGCTCGGGCTCGAGACCGATGTATTAATGCCGAAGGCTCCGGGCGGCGGAATGTTGACCGAAAGAGAGGTCGAGTCCTGGTTATTGACGAAACGGGTCCATGCCAGTCCGCCGGTGCCGTAGAGCAGCACATTCGGCGACACGAGGTAGCCGAGCCGGCCGCGGCCGGACCCGAGCATGTCGAACGCTCCGGAATTGGTCGCTGTCAACGAGTTGACGGAAAACGTGGTCGCCGCGCTCGCGGAATTTAACGATGAGCCCTTGATATCGGTGAAGGAGAGATCGCCTTCGAGACCGCCGACAATGGCTCCGGATTGCCAGTTGAAGCCGGCGTGAACGCCGCCGAGGGCGCCCTTCGGATCGAAACCCGTGAAGCCGCCAAAGCCCGGGACTTTGCCGAAGAAAAACGGGTCGTTGGGGTCGGTCTGCGAATCGTGGCCCCAGCCGTAGCCGCCATGACCGCCGACATAGAAGCCGCTCCAGCCCCACGCGGCAACGGCCGGCGGCGGTGCCTTCAATGGCAGATCGGCGGCGAGGGCCGGGCTCGCAGCGGCCAATGCCACGACCGCAACGCCTGAGAGCAAATGCCTCATCAAATCCAGCCCCATTTCGAATCGACAGCCAAAGCAACGGCGCAGTATGCTGACGAACATAGCACCGAGCTTGTGCCAGGCCTGTTGCGCATGGGACACAGCCGCCGAAATTTGCCGGATGCCGTATTGGCTTCCATTGTTCACAAATTAGGCGAGAAACCTCCCAGGACTGCCAATGCCCCAACCGAAATTTCCGAAGCGAAAAGTCTGGCTCGACTGCGGGAAATATATCCTCCGCACCATTACGGTCGAGGATGCCTCGGATCGATGGGCGAACTGGATGGCGGATCCGGAGGCGAGCATCATGCTGAACGCGGCGCCCCGGACCATGACGAAGGCGGACATCGTCGCCTATATCAAGGGCTTCGATCAGCGGACGCACATCCTGATCGGCATTTTCGAAAAGGCGAGCGGACTGCTGCTCGGCTTCCTGCGCAACGATGTGGATTTTGCCAGCGGCCAATTTCTGGTCAGCATGATCATCGGCGAGCCGGAATATCGCCATTCGGGCGTCACCAACTCGGTGACGATCCCGTTCCGCGACTATTTCTTCGAGACCCTGGGAATGAAGGTGATGCTGGCGACCGCGCTCGCCCATAACCGCCCGATCATTCATTACCTCTACAGCACCGGCTGGACGCTCGACCGCACCATCGAGCGGCACGTCAAATCCAATACCGACGATCGGATGTTCGACCTCTGCTTCTTCAGCCAGAGCCGGGAAGCCTGGCACGAATGGAAGAAGGCCAGGCTTGGCCGCAGCCAAGCCGCCATGGCGCCCAAGCCGGAATAAACCTGGCCGGGACAGGCCCAGGACTTGATGCCCCGGCATCAGCGGCGGATTGACAATGACTGACCAGTCAGTCATATTTGATTCATGCCAAGTTCCCGAACAACGACCGCGAAAACCCGATCAAAACCGGCCGATCATCGGCGCGGGGAGAAGGCTGGCTCGGCCAGGGCGCCGCAGCCGGCCAAGGCGTCCTCGTCCGAACCTGCCTCGAGCCGCGCCGAGCGCGCGGCGGGCCGGCGGCAGGCGATCATCGATGCGGCGCTGGACGAATTCATTTCGCGGGGGTTCACCGCCACGCGGCTTGACGACGTTGCCAAGCGGGCGGGCGTCGCCAAGGGCACGATCTACCTGCATTTCAAAGACAAGGAATCGATGTTTGAGGAACTGATCCGGACGGCGCTCGTGCCGCTGATCGGTCGGCTGCACGCGCCGCCAGCCATCGGCGGATCGGTTCGGGACGCGATCGAAGGTTTCGCCCGCACCTTCGTCCAGGAGGTAGCGTCCACCCGGCGCGGCGAGATCGTGCGCTTGATCGTTGCGGAAGGGCCGCGATTTCCCAGTATCGCCGATTTCTACTACCGCGAAGTGGTTTCGCGCGGCCTTGCCGCCATCCGCGCGTTGATCGAACTGGGCGTCGCGCGCGGTGAAATCAAGCAAAAGAATTTGGCCCGCTTTCCACAGATCCTTGTCGCACCCGCGCTCATCGCGGTGATCTGGCAAAGCCTGTTCGGCAGGCACGCGCCGTTGGACGCGACCGAGATGCTTGGCGTGCATCTCGACATGATTTTTGGCGAACGGAGGACGGCATGACCTCGTCGCGAGCGGTATTGCGAATTTTGATGGCACTCACGCTTGGGACCGTGCTCTCCGGCTGCAACGATACGCGGAATCCCGGTTATCAGGGCTGGGTCGAGGCCGACATGATTTTCGTCAGCCCCGACGAATCCGGACGCGTGACCAAGCTCAACGTTCGCGAGGGCGACGAGGTCAAGGCCGGCGATCAGCTCTATGCCGTGGATGACGACATGCAGCAGGCCAATCTCAACCAGAACAAGGCGACACTCGCTAACGCGCAGCAAAGCTATGACCGGGCATCCTCATTGAGCAAAACGGGATCCGGCACGCAGGCTACGCTTGATGCTGCCGTCTCGGCGCTGCGCGTGGCCGAGGCGCAGGTCGTGACCTCGCAGACGCGGCTGGCGCGCCGGATCGGCTATGCGCCGGTGAGCGGTGCCGTTCAGCAGATCTATTTCCGCGAAGGCGAGACGGTGCCGGCGCAGCGGCCGGTGCTCTCGATCATGCCGCCCGGCAACATGAAAGTTCGCTTTTACGTGCCGGAGACCGATTTGCCGAAGCTTGCGATCGGCGAGGAGGTCCGGGTGACCTGCGACAACTGCGCCGCCGACCTCACCGCGAGAATTTACTTCATCGCGACCTCGGCCGAATACACCCCGCCCGTCATCTACAGCCTGGATGAGCGCAACAAGCTCGTCTACCTCGTTCAGGCGCGGCCCTCGCGGCCCGATGCCTTGCGGGTCGGCCAGCCGATCAGCGTATTTATCAACCCCAAGACGCCGGTTGCGGACAAGCGATGACCGCGATGCCGGCGTCCACCTCCGACATCGCGATCGACGTTCGCGGCCTGTCGAAATCATTCGATGGTCGCGAGGTCGTGCATGACCTCTCGATGCAGGTGAAGCGCGGCACCATCTACGGATTCCTCGGTCCCAACGGCAGCGGCAAGACCACCACCATCCGCATGCTGTGCGGTCTGTTGACGCCCGACAGCGGCGAGGGCAGGTGCCTTGGCTACGACATTCGCCGCGACGCCGACAAGATCAAGCGCCAGGTCGGCTACATGACGCAGCGCTTTTCCCTGTACCAGGATCTGTCGGTGCGGGAGAACCTGGAATTCGTCGCGCGGCTCTATGGCATGCGCGATGCGCACGGGGCGGCGCGCGAGATGATCAGGCGGCTTGGCTTAAGCGGCCGCGAAGAGCAACTCGCCGGCGAACTCTCGGGCGGCTGGAAGCAGCGACTGGCGCTCGGCACCTGCACCTTGCCCAATCCGCAATTGCTGCTCCTGGACGAGCCGACCGCGGGCGTCGACCCCAAGGCACGCCGCGATTTCTGGAACGAGATCCACGCGCTGGCGGCGGGCGGGCTGACGGTGCTGGTTTCAACCCACTACATGGATGAAGCCGAGCGTTGCCACGAGATCGCCTATATCGCCTATGGCTATTTGCTGGCGCATGGCACCGTGGAGGAAGTGATCGCCAAATCGGCGCTGTCGACCTACACCGTCACCGGCGACGATCTCCATGCGCTGCAGGACCAGCTCACCGGCAAGCCCGGGGTCGACATGGTGGCGCCGTTCGGGACCAGCCTGCATGTGTCCGGCCGCGACAGGGCGGCGCTCGATGCCACCATCGCGCCCTGGCGCGAGCACAGGGAATTGCACTGGCAGCACGGCGAGCCGTCACTGGAGGACGTGTTCATCGAACTGATGACCCGCTCGAAGGATAATTTCCAGTGAGCGTGACGAGCCCCCCGAAACATCGAAGCGAAATCCCGGAGCCGCGCTTCGGCTTCTGGCGGCGCTCTTACGCGATGGTGGTCAAGGAGTTCATCCAGCTGCGGCGCGACCGCGTGTCGTTCGCCATGATCGTGATCATTCCGGTGATGCAACTGTTGCTGTTCGGCTTCGCCATCAATACCACGCCGCGCAATCTGCCCACGGCGGTCCTACTGCAGGAAGACAGCGACCTCGCGCGCTCGATCCTGAAGGCGCTCGAGAACACCTCCTATTTCCACTTCACCCGGGAAGTGCACGATGTTGCCGAGTTCGACGATCTGTTGACGTCGGGAAAGGTGCTGTTCGGCGTCGAGATCCCGCGCGGCTTCGAGCGCGCGGTGCGGCGCGGCGACTATCCGGCGCTGCTGGTCGCCGCCGACGCCACCGATCCCGTGGCGGCTGGCTCGGCGATGTCGGCGCTCGGTGTCGTGGTTCAGACCGCGCTTGCGCACGACCTGTTCGCGGGCGATCCGCCGTCCTTGCCGTTCGAGATCCGGGCCCATGCGCGCTACAACCCGGCGGCGTCGTCGCGGCTCAATATCGTGCCGGGTCTGGTCGGCACCATCCTCACCATGACCATGCTGATTTTCACCGCGCTTTCGGTGACGCGCGAGGTCGAGCGCGGCACCATGGAAAGCCTGCTGTCGATGCCGATCAAGCCGGTCGAGATCATGTTCGGCAAGATCCTGCCTTACGTGCTGGTCGGTTTCATCCAGGCCGCGCTGATTATTGGCATCGGCGTGCTGCTGTTCGGGGTGCCCGTGCGCGGCAGCCTGGTCATGCTGACGCTGCTCTCGACGCTGTTCATCACCGCCAATCTCTCGATCGGCTACACGTTTTCGACCATTGTGCAGAACCAGCTGCAGGCGATGCAGCTGTCGATGATGTTCTTTTTGCCGAGCATCCTGCTCTCCGGTTTCATGTTTCCATTCATGGGCATGCCGGTCTGGGCGCAATATATCGGCGAAGGCCTGCCGCTGACGCATTACCTGCGGATCGTCCGCGCCATCATGCTGAAGGGCGCGACACTGCATAACCTGGAATATGATTCGCTCGCGCTGTTGGCATTGATGGTGCTCGCCATGACGATCGCGGTGACGCGCTTCCGCCGCACCCTGGATTAAGGGCGCGGCGTTGTTCGGCCGATGGCAAGGACGGGTGGTTCCCTCCGTCATTGCGAGGAGTGAAGCGACGAAGCAATCCATGCTTCCTTCGAGGCTCTGGATTGCATCGCTGCCGCTCGCAATGACGAGCCCTTACACCGGCTTTGCCACCAAATTCTCCACCTTGACCCCGTCGCGGTCTTCGATGATCTCGGCGATCCATTGCCGGTGGCAATGGCGGTGGTCGCGCTCGTAACAGAGGATGCAGACCGGGCCGGATTTCCTGACCAGCGCCGACAATTCGTCGAGCTCTTCTTTCGCCTGTGGCGTCTTCAGATGCTTCGCATAGATCTTGTGAAGCGTGTCGAAGTGGCCGGCGCGAGCGGCGTCGCGGCCGTCCTTCGGCGTGCCGAGGCCGCGGAGATGCAGGTATGAGATGCCGCGCTCGTCTAGTCCTGCCGCCAGTTGGTTCTTGGAAAAGCCGGGACGGCGGGAGGCGGCAACCGCGCGCACATCCACCAACAGCTTCACGCCGGCCTGTTCGAGTTCGTCGAGCACGGAACTGGCCGGCGTCTGCTCATACCCGATGGTGAAGAGTTTTCTGGATTTGGCCATGGGGGCACCTGACTAGGCCACGCGCGCGATCAATTCCATTGCGCCGGACGGCGCGCGAACCTTGCCCTCGTGGATGACATAGGCGAAGACGTCGCGCGGGACTTTTTTCGCTTTTGCCGGATCGACGCGCGGCAGGTCGTCCGGTTCGCCGCCGTCGGCCCATAACTGCAGCCGCTTGGCCCAGGCATCGAGCTGTTTCGGCGGATAGCAGGTCTTGATCTCGTCATTGCCCTTCTGCAGCCGCGCATAGACGAAATCGCCAACGACGTCGGCGATCGCCGGATACTTGCCGTGTTCGGCAAACACCACCGGCGTCTCGAACCGGCGCAACAGCGCGACGAAATCGGGGACACAAAAACTGTCGTGCCGCACCTCGACCACATGGCGAAGCGCGCGGCCCTCGAGCTTGCGCGGCAGCAACTCGAGAAATTTGCCGAAATCCGCCCCGTCAAATTTCTTGGTCGGCGCGAACTGCCAGAGCACCGGACCGAGCCGGTCGCCGAGTTCCAGCACGCCGGAATCATAAAACCGTTTGATGGAATCGCCGGCCTCGGCCAGCACGCGGCGATTGGTGGCAAAGCGCGGTCCCTTCACCGAAAACACAAAACCGTCGGGCACCTCACGCGCCCATTTGCGAAAACTCTCCGGTTTCTGCGAACCGTAGTAGGTGCCGTTGATCTCGATCGAGGTCAGTTTCGACGCCGCGTATTCCAGCTCCTTCGCCTGGGTCAGCTTCTCGGGGTAAAACACCCCGCGCCACGGCGCAAAGGTCCAGCCGCCGACGCCGATATAGATGCGGCCCGATTGTTTCGAAGCGGATTTGGAGGCGGGGGTCTTGCTCACCGGTCACTCTCGTCGCAAAAGGGCAAAAGGGAATGTCGGGTGAAGCCTAAAGAAATCGGCGGGGATTGGCCAGTTCGCTGAGGCGTCGCGCCGGCGTTGCGGCGCCGCCCGCGTTCCCGCTGTTCAGGGGAGAAACGGCAGCTGTTGAACGGCTCAGGCCTTCGGAAAATCCTGGCGCATCGCGATTTCGGCGGCGTCAGCCGGCGACAGCACGTTCTTGTCGAAGGGGTCGGTGACGATGTCGTACAGCGAAATGCCCTTCACGGGCTTGGCCAGCAATTCGCGGATACAGTCGGCCAGCGTGCCCTTGAACACCAGATAGGGCTGGCGGCCGCCGTTGAGCCGCTGGCCGTTGAGCGACGGCCATTTCTTGAGGTCGGCGGGAGCGTCATAGATGATCCGGCAGCCTTCTCCAAACATGCTCAGCCTCGGCGCGCTTTATCCGTCCAATCTAGCCTGCCCCTGTAAACACTTGCTAAACGCCCACCCCCTTGCGAAACGCCCCGGCGGTCCCTATCTAGGCTTTAACGGCGACGTCGATGCTTGATAGCTCCGGCGCTGGGACGACCACTGAATAGCTCGGCTGCGCCGGATGTACGCGCGCCCTCTGTTCGTGGTCGTTGGCATTTCTAAAGCGTTTTCAAGCGAAGTGGGTACCGGTTCGCGTCAAGAAACCGCGTCCGATCAAAAATCCGGGCCGCTTTTCGCCGGTTCCCCACCGGTCTTTCGGGAACTCTGCCTTGGCATCCCCAAGGGCTATCGGATATACGCTGGCGGCATGAATGTCGCCATCCAACCGGGGCCCGTGAACCCGCCGCAGGCCGCTGGTTTGCCTCAGCTTTCGGTCGTCGTCCCCACCTTCAACGAGCGCGACAACGTCACCACGCTGTTTCGGCGGCTGGAAGCCGCGCTGACAGGCACGGCGTTCGAAGTCATCTTCGTCGATGACAATTCCCCTGACGGCACCTGGCAAGTCGTGCGGGCGCTGGCGCACGACGACAGCCGGGTGCGCTGTATCCGGCGGATCGGACGGCGCGGCCTCTCCGGCGCCTGTATCGAGGGCATCCTGGCGTCGAGCGCGCCATGCGCCGCGGTGATCGACGCCGACCTGCAGCACGACGAGACCCAACTGTCGAAAATGCTGGCGCTGCTGCAAGGCGGTGAGTTCGACCTCGTGGTCGGCAGCCGCTACATCGAAGGCGGCAGCGCCGACAGCTTCAACAAGCAGCGGGCAGGCGCCAGCGCGCTTGCTACCGAGGTCGCCAAGCGCGTGCTGCGGGTCAAGATCGCCGATCCCATGAGCGGGTTCTTCATGATCCGCAGGGATCGCTTCGAGCAACTGGCGCCGCAGCTGTCCACCCAGGGCTTCAAGATCCTGCTCGATATCGTCGCCACCGCGCGCGGCAATTTGCGCATCAAGGAAATTCCCTACAGCTTCGGCTCGCGGCTGCACGGCGAGAGCAAGCTCGATTCCATGGTGGCGCTGGATTTCCTCGGTCTCGTGCTGGCGAAGCTGACCCATGACGTGGTGTCGCTGCGCTTCCTGCTGTTTGCGATGGTCGGATCGATCGGCCTGATCGTGCATTTCGCGATGCTGTTTGTAGCGTTAGTCGCGTTTGACTGGCCGTTTGCGGAAGCGCAGGCCTGCGGGGCGATCTCGGCCATGACCAGCAATTTCATCCTCAACAATTTTCTCACCTACCGCGATCAGCGCCTGAAGGGGTTTGCGATCCTGCGCGGCCTGTTGTTGTTTTATCTCGTCTGCAGCGTCGGCCTGCTCGCCAATGTCGGCGTGGCGTTCTCGGTCTACGATCAGGAACCGATCTGGTGGCTGGCGGGCGCGGCCGGCGCATTGATGGGCGTGGTCTGGAACTACGCGATGTCCGGACTGTTCGTCTGGCGCAAGCGATGAACCTGCCATGAGTCCGAACGAGGCTCGGCTTGTCCGCAACACCACGGTCACGGTTCTGGCGCTGGTGGCGCTGCGGCTGGTCGGTGCGGCCTGGACGCCGCTGACCTTCGACGAAGCCTACTACTGGATGTGGTCGAAGCACCTCGCCTTCGGCTACTACGATCACCCGCCGATGGTCGCATTGGTGATACGCGCGGGCACCCTGATCGCCGGCGACACCGAGCTCGGTGTGCGGCTGGTGTCGATCCTGCTGGCATTGCCGATGAGCTTTGCGCTGTATCGCACGGCCGCGATCCTGTTCGGCGGCCAGCGCGTGGCGGCAACCGCCACCATTCTGCTCAACGTCACCCTGATGGCGGCGGTCGGAACCCTGATCGTGACGCCGGATTCGCCGTTGCTGGTGGCCTCCAGCTTTGTGATGTTTTTTCTCGCCAAGGTGCTGGAGACCGGACGCGGCACGTGGTGGCTCGCGGTCGGCGCCGCGGTAGGTATGGCGCTATTGTCGAAATATACCGCGCTGTTTTTCGGTCCCGCGATCCTGGTCTGGCTGGTGAGCGTCCCAAAACTGCGCCGCTGGCTGGTCTCGCCATGGCCCTATCTCGGCGGGGCCGTGGCGTTAGCGATATTCTCTCCGGTTATTCTGTGGAATGCCGACCATGGTTGGGTTTCCTTCGTCAAGCAGATCGGCCGGTCGCGGATCGAGGATTTCAAGCCGTCATTCATCGGCGAATTGATACCGACCCAGATCGCATTCGCAACTCCGCTCGTCTTCGTGCTGGGCGCGATGGGACTCTACGCGCTGCTCAAGCGCGACAGCGGCGCACTGGCCGCGCGCGCGTTGATCAATGCGATATTCTGGACCATCGTCGTTTATTTCATGTGGCATTCGCTGCATGCCCGCGTCGAGGCCAACTGGTTCGCGCCGGTTTACCCGGCATTCGCGATAGCGGCCGCGGTGGCCGCCCATCTGACGCGATGGGACCTGCGCCGGCAGCGCGTCGTCGATTTTTGCTTGCGGTGGGCCTCGCCGGTCGGCATCCTGATGTTTGCGCTCCTGATCGTGCAGGCCAACACCGGTGTGCTCTCGGGCTTCCGCCGTGATGCCACCGTTCGCAGCGTCGGCGTCGGTTGGCCCGAGCTCGCCGCTGGAATCGAGGCGGTGCGCGTCCGCACCGGTGCGGCGTGCGTGCTGGCGCCGGACTACGGCACCACGAGCTGGCTCGCCTTCTATTTGCCGAAGGACACCTGTGTGGTGCAGCCAACACAGCGTATCCGCTGGGTCAACATGCCGGAGCCCGATCCGGCGCAATTGTCGGGCAAGCTGTTATATGTCGATGAAGTGCGCAGCACCGTGCAGCCCTATGTGAAAGAGACGTTTGCGCGGATCGAGCGGGTCGCCGAGCTCAAGCGGATGCGCGGGCCGCTGACGATCGAAACCTTTGCGCTTGATCTGCTCGACGGCGCCAAGCGCGACGTGCTCGACCGCTCCCCGCCGCCGGAATTGCTGCAGTGAACGGCCCTTCGCCGGAGTTCAGGCCACGGGCCGCGCGGCTGATGGCTGCGCGGCCGACGGCTGGGCCGGCCTGACTTCCGAGAGCGTCTTGTCGCTCCTGTGGATCGCCAGCATGTTGATCCCGGCGTCGATGATCTCGTAGCCGCGATCTCCCAGCCATTGACGAAGTTTTGCGGCGTCTGTCTTGATCCTCTCGATCAGCATGATCGGGTGGCTTTGGTCGATGGTGCGGCTTGCGCCCTCCAACGCGTCCAATTCCATGCCTTCGACGTCGATCTTGATGAGGTCGACGCGCGGCAGATTGAACTCATCCAGTTTCAGTTCCCTGACCGCGACGGTATTCTTATAATCGATTGGCTGGCCGATGGACTCGTTGCCGTCGCGCTCGCGCAGCTCGAGGCTGCCGAAACTGGACGGAACCGAATAATTGGGATTCGGAATCTGCATAATTCCGCTCTGGGATGATACCGCGCCGTGCACCGCAATGGCGTTGAAGCAGTTGTTGATCGCGATATTGCCGGCAAGCGCATAGTAGACGCGCTCTTGTGCCTCGATGGAGAGGACCGATCCCCAACCCGTCATTGACGTCGCCCACTCGATGGTGTGGACGCCGATATTGGCGCCGCAATCGATCGCCACGACGCCGTCGCCGTGATGCTTGCGGCGAAGGGCAAGCAGGTCAACCAGCAGCTTGACTTCCAAGGGGTCGAAGGACGCTGTTTCCAGAATCTGAAAGCCCACGCCATAGCCCTGCTGCGGACCGACCATGTGATAGTCGAACCGGTTAACAATCAAGGTGCCGTGATTGGACGAAGCCAGCACAAAGGCCAGCTTGCGGGCCACGCTCTGCATTGGTGTCTCCTGAAGGCTGGGGAAGCACAGCGAACCGCAAACGAATCGCCTTAATGCGGAGCTTACAAACACTTCGCGCGGGCGGCCATGGCTTGGCGGTTCTTTCCCATTCTTCCCGGGCAAATGGGGGTGAGCCGCCATTTCCGGATTGGCATGCATACCCGCGCAGCCCAGAACGGGTGGCGAAGTTACGCGTCCCGGATGCGGCGCAGCGCCTCTTGCGGTGCGCTGCTGATCCGGGGTCCAGTCGCTCAATAGTCGAGCTGTGGGTCCCGGTTCTGCGATGCACCGCTGCGCGCTGCATCGCAGAACCGGGACATGAAAACTCGCGTATGACGGTCCGAAAAAATCTCCGCCCTCTGTCGGCCCGACGTCCGGCGAGTTCAGCCGCAACGATCACGCCTGATCGAACACCGCGACGATGACGCGGCGTTCAATGCGTTAACGCGGAAAGCTGGCACAATCTGGCATTTTTGGGGCGGCTTACTCCGTAAATGTGCGGGCTCTGCCCGTGCATTTACGTCTCAAATTGGGACTGCCCGACAACGCCCTGCACTTAATCCGCATTTAACTAAAAGTCGCCTTAATGATGCTCCGCCCCTCTGCGAGATGCTTCGTCGGAACTTCGGCTGATCATCTCGCGCGGATCGGTCTTCGAATGTGCCCGAGGAGGGCACTCCGTCGAACGCCGGCCGCAGGGGCAACAAGGTGGAACCAGTCTGGATGCGAAGCGGATGAGTACCAGTACAGTTGCGTATTACAATTTCGCGGCGCCCGAACCCAGGAGATCAGCCCCGAAAGCCAGCTCGCAGAGTTTTTTCGCCAGCGCGGCGGTCACAGCTCTCGTGCTCGGCTGCGCCTGGACCGTCTATGCCAATATTTTTGCGGCCAGCCCCTATCCGCAGCTCGGCAACGCGGGCTCCGATGCAGTTTTGATGAGGCGTCCGGAGAGTGTTGCGGTCCGCAACGCGCCGCCGGTCGTCGACAACACCCGAACGGCTCGGCTCGAAGCGCGGCCACTGATTTCCGCACCCGCAACCATCCCGTCGGGTCCCTCGCTTTCGTTCGATGACCGATTTTCGGCCGCGGCGCGGCAAGGCGTCGCGTCCGTCGCGCCGGCCGAAACATTGACGCTTGCGGATGCGTCTCCGCCAATTCGAGCGCCGAAGCAGGCAGAGGCCGCAAAGCCTAAGGAAGTTTCGCCGCCACCGGTGCCGGTTCGAATGGCCGCGATCGCGCCGGCCCCGCGTCCCGCCGAATCTCAGCCGGCGAAGACGCCGGCAACGACGGTGCGCGACATGGCGCAGCGCGCCAAGGCGGCGGTGATGTCGCTCGCCTCGAACGACAGGCAGACGATCGTCGAAAAACTCTGGGGCAGGCCGCAACCGCAGCCGCACGGGCCGTCGCTGCTGTCGTTCGCGTCCGCCGACGCCAGCGTGACCGGCAGCCTCGGCCCGACACAAAATCCGGCGCTGGCGGGCAACACGCCGCGCTACGATCAATCGACCGCGGTCTACGACATCTCCGCGCATACGGTCTATCTGCCCGACGGCACAAAACTTGAGGCGCATTCCGGCCTTGGCTCGAAGCTTGATGACCCGAGCTCCGCCAACATCAGGATGCGCGGCGTGACGCCACCGCACATCTACGAACTGACGCCGCGCGAGGCGCTGTTTCACGGCGTGCCGGCCTTGCGGCTGAACCCGATCGGCGGCGAGGAATCGATCTATGGCCGGTCCGGCCTGCTGGCCCATACCTTCATGCTCGGCCCCAACGGCGATTCCAACGGCTGCGTGTCGTTCAGGGATTACAACGCCTTCCTCAATGCCTACCGCAACCAGGGCATCAAGCGACTCGCGGTGGTCGCACGGGTGGATTGAAGGCGGGAGGCGGACATCGCGCTTCCGGGCTTGATGTCGTGCTGCATATTGGCCCGTTATTCCCGGGCGACGCACAGCGTCGAGCCCGGAATCCATAACCACGAGCATCTGGGCTCGCGCTAAGAGGCGTCCCTGGAATGACAAAAAAACCCCGGCATCGCTGCCGGGGTTTTGCATTCTTGGATAACCGCCTGAACGGATGGATCAGAAATCCATGCCGCCCATGCCGCCGCCCGGAGGCATGCCGCCACCGCCGCCGCCGGCGTTCTTCTTCGGCAGTTCGGCCACCATGGCTTCGGTGGTGATCAGCAGAGCCGCGACCGAAGCCGCGTTCTGGATCGCCGCACGGACCACCTTGGTCGGGTCGATGATGCCCTTCTTGACGAGATCGCCGTATTCGCCGGTCTGCGAGTCGAAGCCGTAAGCATAGGCCTTGTTCTCGAGGATCTTGCCGACGATGACGGAGCCGTCCTCGCCTGCGTTGATCGCGATCTGGCGGGCCGGCCAGGAAAGTGCCTTGCGCACGATCTCGACGCCGGTCTTCTGGTCGTCGTTCTTGGTGCGCAGACCCTTGAGTTGCTCGGAGGCGCGCAGCAGCGCGACGCCGCCGCCCGGTACGATGCCTTCTTCCACGGCCGCACGGGTCGCATGCATCGCGTCGTCAACGCGATCCTTGCGCTCCTTGACCTCGACCTCGGTCGCGCCGCCGACGCGGATCACCGCGACGCCGCCCGCGAGCTTGGCCAGACGCTCCTGCAGCTTCTCACGGTCGTAGTCCGAGGTGGTTTCCTCGATCTGCGCCTTGATCTGCGTAACGCGGGCTTCGATGTCGGCCTTCTTGCCGGCGCCGTTGACGATGGTGGTGTTCTCCTTGTCGATCATCACCTTCTTGGCGCGACCGAGCATGGCGAGCGTGACGTTCTCCATCTTGATGCCGAGATCTTCCGAGATCGCCTGGCCGCCGGTCAGAACCGCGATGTCCTGCAGCATGGCCTTGCGGCGATCGCCGAAGCCCGGCGCCTTGACGGCGGCGACCTTCAGACCACCGCGCAGACGGTTGACGACGAGGGTAGCGAGAGCCTCGCCTTCGACGTCTTCCGCGACGATGACCAGCGGCTTGCCGGTCTGCACCACGGCCTCGAGCAGCGGCAGCAGCTCGTTGAGGTTGGAGAGCTTCTTCTCGTTGATCAGGATGTAGGCGTCGTCGAATTCGACGCGCATCTTGTCGGCGTTGGTGACGAAGTAGGGCGAGATGTAGCCGCGGTCGAACTGCATGCCTTCGACGACATCGAGTTCGGTTTCGAGCGACTTGGCTTCCTCAACCGTGATGACGCCCTCATTGCCGACCTTCTTCATGGCGTCGGAGAGGAACTTGCCGATTTCGGCATCGCCGTTGGCGGAGATGGTGCCGACCTGGGCGATTTCCTCGTTCGAGGTGACCTTCTTGGAGTTCTTGACGAGGTCGGCGACGACGGCTTCCACCGCCATGTCGATACCGCGCTTCAGATCCATCGGGTTCATGCCGGCGGCGACCGACTTGGCGCCTTCACGGACGATCGCTGCCGCCAGAACGGTCGCGGTGGTGGTGCCGTCGCCGGCCGCGTCGGCCGACTTCGAAGCGACTTCGCGCACCATCTGGGCGCCCATGTTCTCGAACTTGTCCTCAAGTTCGATTTCCTTGGCGACGGTGACGCCGTCCTTGGTGATGCGGGGAGCGCCGAACGACTTGTCGAGCACGACGTTGCGGCCCTTGGGGCCGAGCGTCACCTTGACGGCGTTGGCGAGAATGTCGACGCCGCGCAGCATGCGGTCGCGGGCATCGACGCCGAATTTGACTTCTTTAGCTGACATATTGTTGCTTCCTTGAAATCTGGATTGCGGGAAAAGGCGCTTAAGCGGCCTTCTTCTTGGCGGCGGGGAGGTCGGTGAGAACGCCCATGATGTCGCTCTCCTTCATGATCAGCAGCTCCTGGCCGTCGAGCTTGACCTCGGTGCCCGACCACTTGCCGAACAGCACGCGGTCGCCGACCTTGAGGTCGATCGGGATCAGCTTGCCGGCTTCGTCGCGGCCGCCCGGACCGACGGCGGTGATTTCGCCCTGCGAGGGCTTTTCCTTGGCACTATCCGGAATGATGATGCCGCCTGAGGTCTTCTCTTCGGCGTCGATGCGCTTGACCACGACGCGGTCGTGAAGCGGACGGAATTTCATGCAGTCCTCCTAAGCTTTTGAAGATGTTGTCGAGTTTCTGAAAATTAGCAGTCCCAGCCAGCGAGTGCCAGCCTAGGCGAAGTGGACATAAGCCAGACTTGTGTGGGGAACAAGAGCCTTTAGCAGAAAAACTGGCACTCAAATATGACGCCTGCCAATTTTCTCCGTCATCGTTAACCAGCCGGAACAGAGCGGGAAACCCAGTATTAGCACGTGCGGTAAGCTGCTGCTAACGCACCCTTTTTCAACAGATCGTTAAACATTTAGGCTTGTGATGGGTTGGTATCGTGCGTCACATTTCTCTCATGTGAGCGCATCTCCACCGGGTGGCTCCCGGTCGGCGGCCACTTTGGAAAATGCGCTCCAGCAATGGAGGTTGGCATGGTCTCGCGGGTTGGGGTTTCCGAAGACTTCCGGAAACAGGTGCTGGGTTATGGGCTGACGACGGCGGAGATTCTTTACCGGATGCCCGATCATCCCTCGCTGTTGCAGACATATGTCTGGCAGAACTACGATCTGTTTCCGAACTTCCCCGTGCTGAAGGATTTTCTCAGCTTCTGGCAGCAAAAGCTCGAAGGCCCGCTTTACGCCGTCACCGTCGCCCATTCCAAGCTGATCAAGCCCGCCGAGCTGCGCGCCGTCGATGGCGTGTTCCGGCTGCACTGAGACAGAGATAGACGCAGGATAGCTTGTAGGGTGGGGCAAAGCGTAAGCGTGCCCACCATCTCCACCGATGGTGCATGCGGTGGGCACGGCGCGAGTGCGCCTTTGCCCACCCTACAAACGGCGATATGTGCTAACCTTTCCTCATCGAACGGAAAGGGGAGGACGTCAATGGCCAAGCAGAAGCACAAATCGCGGGCCGCGGCCCGCAAGCCTGCGCAGAAGAAATCGCCCGCGCGCAAGAGTGCTGCCGGAAAGACCGCCGCGAAATCCACCGCCCGCAAGAAACTCAAGGCCAAGGCGCGCACGCCGGCGCCGGTCAAGCGCGCCCGTCCGAAGCAGCGCATCGCCATCAGCCATCATCGCGACGAGGATTTCAAAGCCGACGGTTTGCGCACTTACGCGAAATACCGCGATCTCGGCATCGCCGAGGCAAGCCAGGGCCTGGCGCGCGCGCATGTGATCCGGCTGATCGGGCCGTGCGATCCGGCCGAAGTTTCAAAGCTGCATTTCCACGACGTCGACTTTCAGATGGTCTATGTCCTCAAAGGTTGGGTCAAAACCTACATGGAGGGGCAGGGCGAGACGCTGATGAAGGAAGGCTCGAGCTGGACCCAGCCGCCGCGCATCAAGCACCTGATCATGGACTATTCCGACGACGTCGAAATGCTCGAGGTGATCCTGCCGGCGGAATTCAAGACGGTCGAACTCGGGGCATGATGCATCCGCGCCTCGAGATGTGCTCAACGCGCAGCCGGACTTCCCTCCATCAGGCTTGTCTGATTCGGGCTTGTCTCAATCAGGCTTGGGCGGCATAGCGATCGTGAGGCGCGACTACCGTGAAGACATCGACTGGCTGCGCGCCATCGCCGTGCTGGCGGTGGTCGCGTTCCATTTCGAGGCGCCGGCGGTGTTCGGCGGTTTTGTCGGCGTCGACATCTTCTTTGTGATCTCGGGCTATCTGATCACCGGGATCATCCAGTCCGAGCTGCAAGGCGGCACGTTTTCCTTTGCGCGGTTCTACGAGCGCCGGGTGCGCCGGCTGCTGCCGGCGCTGTACGCCATGGTGGCGCTGACGGCGATCCCGTCCTTCCATTATCTCCTGACCTCCGAACGCGCCGAGTTTTTCCGCTCGGTCGCGGCGGTCGTGACCTTCACCTCGAACTTCTTCTTCTGGTTCCAGACCGGCTATTTCGACCACGCCGCGGTGGAGAAGCCTTTGCTGCATACCTGGTCGCTTGCGGTCGAGGAGCAGTTTTACCTGGCGCTGCCGCTGATGCTGTGGGGGTTGGCGCGCGTCGCCGGCCGCCGTCTCGCGCTGTCTGCAGCGCTCGGCGCGCTGACGCTGGCATCTTTCGCGCTGAGCATCTGGCTGATGAATTCGGACCGTTCCGCCAACGCCTTCTTCATGAGCCCGCCGCGGGCGTGGGAATTCCTGATCGGCGGCCTCGTCGCAACCCCGGGCTTTCCGGTGCTGCGTCACGCGCTGGCGCAACAGATAGCCCGCGGCGTCGCGCTGGTGCTGATCGCGATCCCGATCTTTTCGTTGCGCCAGGGGCCGGGCTTTCCCGGCTTCAATGCACTGGCGCCTTGTGTCGGCGCGGCGGTGTTCATCTGGAGCGGCATCGGCGTGCCCACGCTGAAGCGCAATGCCGCTTCGCCGCTCAATGTCGCCAGATTTTTCGGACAGATTTCATATTCGCTGTATCTCTGGCACTGGCCGCTGTTCACCTTCGCGCGATTTTCGAAGAATAGCCTGGTGTTGGATGCCACCGACAAGGTCGCGCTGTTCGCGCTGACGGTTGCAATCTCGTATTTGTCGTGGCGGTTCATCGAACAGCCATTCCGATCGAAAGCCCTGGCGCCGACGCGGCGCGCCGCGTTTCAGGCCGCGGGCCTTGCGAGTGTGGTTCTGCTCGCGGGTAGCGCCCTTGGAATCGCGCTGAGCCGGACCCCGTCGGAAGCCGACCGCGCCGCGCTGCAGCTTGAGTCCTACAATGCTTATAATCACCAGCCGCTGTATCGCTTCGGAGACTGCTTTGCGCCGGTGAGCGGTGTGTTCGGCGATTCCTGTCTCGCGCTGGCAGCCGGCAAGACCAATTGGCTGCTGTGGGGTGACAGCCTGGCCGCGCATTATTTCTACGGGCTGACCAAGACAACCAATCCGCAAGCCGTGAACATTCTGCAGGCGACACAGGCGGCCTGCATGCCGACGCTTAACGCGGCAGCACAAGGCAATGCGTCCTGCCGTAGTTTTGCCGCGCAGATGGAGGCCTTCTTTCGGGACCGCAGGCCCGACCTCGTCATCATGTCCGCGGACTGGCTGGAATACGCCCGCCCGCCGCGCATCGACGGCATGATCGCCGATCTCAGGCAAACGATTTCCAAGCTCAATGAACGTGGCATCGCCGTGGTATTGCTCGGTCCGGCCGTGCAATTCAGGGCGCGGCTGCCATCGATGCTGATGCGTGCGCATCTGCGTTCTATCGAGGCGCGGCCCGACGACTTCGTGCTGCCGGAAATCTTTACACTCGATCAGACGATGAAAGCCGCGCTGCCGGCGCAGGCGAAATTCGCCTACATATCGGTGGTCGATGCCGTCTGTCCCTCGCGGCAATGTCCGCTGACGGTCGACGGCGGCATTCCGCTTTCCTGGGATCATGCCCATCTCACCGCGGAGGGATCGTCTTACGTGATGGGCAAGGTGGCGCCGATGCTGGGGGCAGGGAAGTGACGCGTCACGTCAGCACCCCGACGATCGCGCCCATCAGGCAGGTCGTCAGCGTGCCCGAGACGATCGATTTCAATCCGAGCGAATGGATCTCGTCGCGGCGCTGCGGCGCCATGGTGCCGAGACCGCCGATCATGATGCCGAGACTGCCGAAATTGGCAAAGCCGCACATCGCATAGAGCATGATCAGCCGCGAGCGGGGATCGAGCGCGTCGGCGCCGAGTTTCGACAGATCGACATAGGCAATGAGTTCGTTGAGCACGGTCTTGGTGCCCATCAGGCCGCCCGCCGTGATGGCCTGCGGCCATGGCAGGCCCATCAGCCAGCACACCGGCGCCATCGCGTAACCGAGCATCCGCTGCAGGGTGATCCCGGCGCCGCCGGCATTGGGCAACAGCCCGAGCAGCGCATTGGCGAGATAAACCAGCGCCACCAGCACGATCAGCATCGCGACGATGTTGAGCAGGAGTTCAAGGCCGGCCGCCGTGCCCTTGACGATCGCGTCCATGGTGGAGGAGGCGTGCAGCTCCGGATCATTCAATGCGCCGCCGGTTCTGACGTCGCTGATCTCCGGCACCATGATCAGACTGACGAGAATCGCCGCCGGCGCCCCGAGCACCGAGGCAATGACAAAATGCGCCGCCGAATCCGATATCAGCGGCGCCAGCAGCGTGGCGTAGAGCACCAGCACGGTGCCGGCGATCCCCGCCATGCCGCCGGTCATGACCAGGAACAGTTCGCTGCGCGTCAGCTGCGCGAGATAGGGCCGGATGAACAGCGGCGCTTCCACCATGCCGAGAAAGATGTTGGCGGCGGTGGACAGGCCCACCGCGCCGCCGACCCCGAGCGTGCGCTCCAGAAGCCAGGCCATGCCGCGCACCACCGGCGGCAGCACCCGCCAATAGAACAACAGCGTGGTGAGCACGCTCATGACCAGCACCACGGGCAGCGCCTGGAACGCCAGGATGAAATCCGCGCCCGGCGCCTTCAGGTCGAACGGCAGCGCGCCGCCGCCGAGATAGCCGAACACGAACGACGTGCCGGCGCGCGAGGCGGACGAGATCGCGCCGACCGCGTCGTTGATGGCGCCGAACGCATGCGCCACGAAAGGCAGTTTGATGAGAGCCACGGCGGTGAGCAAAGTGACGGCGAGGCCGATGGCCGCCTGCCGCAACGAGACCGCGCCGCGGTTTTCGCCAAACGCCCAGGCGATCGCCAGCAACGCAACTACGCCGAACGCCGATTGCAGTTGAAGCATGATTCCCCCGAAGCCGAGGGCGATTATGGCAGTGGCGCAGATCAAAGCGCAATGCCATGCGCTGCCGTCATTGCGGCCATTGACAACACCGCGACGGTCGGCCACCGATCCACCATGTCCTCCACGATGCCGGCGCCCGGCGGCACGCTCCTCAAGCAAGGCGCGTTTGTTTTCTTCCTGCTGTCGCGGAGCCTTTCGCGCTTCTCGAGCCAGATCGCCGGCGTCGCGATCGGCTGGCAGGTCTATGATCTCACCGGCAGCGCCTTCATGCTCGGCATGGTGGGGCTGGTGCAGTTTCTGCCCACTGCGCTTTTGGTGTTCGTCGCCGGACACGCCGCCGATCGTTACCAGCGCAAGCGCGTCGTGCAGCTCTGCCAGCTCGCCGAAGCGCTGACGGCGCTGTTTCTCGCCTGGGGCGCCTATGCGGGTTGGCTGACCGTGACCGAGATATTCATCGCCACCGCGCTCTTGGGGACAGCCGGCGCGTTCGAAAGTCCGGCCACCGCCGCGCTGCTGCCGCTGATCGCGCCGCAAGGCTCGCTGCAGCGGGCGACCGCGCTGTCGAGCGGCGCTGCCCAGGTCGCGACCATCACTGGCCCCGCGCTCGGGGGCCTGGCTTATGCCGTGTCGCCCGGTCTGCCCTATGGCATCATGGTGGTGTTCTGGCTGCTGGGCATGTTGTTTACCGGCGCGATCCTTGTCGCCCAACCCGTCGCTCTCAGGGAGACGGCAACGCCAGGCGATATCTTCGCTGGCGTCCGGTTCATCCGCGGCAATTCCGCCATCCTCGGCACGATCTCGCTGGACCTGTTCGCGGTGCTGTTCGGCGGTGTCACCGCGCTGCTGCCGATCTATGCGCGCGATATCCTGCAGGCCGGTCCCATGGGACTTGGAATTCTGCGCGCCGCGCCCGCGGTCGGCGCGCTGCTGATGACCGCCGTGCTGGCCCGACGCGCGATCCGCCGCCGCATCGGCATGCGGATGTTTCAGGCCGTCATCGTCTTCGGCGTGGCGACGGTGGTGTTCGCGCTGTCGCAGTGGATGTGGCTCTCGGTTGTGGCGCTGGCGGTATTGGGCGCGGCCGATACCGTCAGCGTGGTGATCCGCTTCTCGCTGGTTCAGCTTTCGACGCCGAACGAGATGCGCGGCCGCGTCGGCGCCGTGAACTTCCTGTTCATCAACGCGTCCAACCAGCTCGGACAGTTCGAAAGCGGCGTCACCGCCGCATTGTTCGGCGCGATGCCGGCAGCGGTGCTCGGCGGCGTCGCGACCGTCGTGACCGCGTTGTTGTGGATGAAACTGTTTCCGACGCTGCGCGACGTCGAGCGGCTGGAGTAGGGGGCAGGCGTAATTGCCTGCGACAAACACGAAGCGTTTGCGCAAGGGAGCGCAGCGACGAAGCAATCCACACCTTCCGTGCGGATGGATGGATTGCTTCGCGGAGCCTGTCATCGGGCGGCGCTTTGTGCCGACCCGTTGGCTCGCAATGACGGCGGTGAGGGGGCTGCCTACCCCCGTCCGACGAACGGCATCTTGCTTGCCATCACCGTCATGAACAGCACGTTGGCGTCGAGCGGCAGGCTGGCCATATAGGCGACCGCGTCGCCGACCGCCTTGGCGTCCATGCGCGGCTCCGGCATCTTGCGGCCGTCGGGCTGCAGCACGCCGTCGACCATGCGGTCGGTCATCGGGGTGGCGGCATTGCCGATGTCGATCTGGCCGACCGCGATATCGTAGCCGCGGCCGTCGAGATTGGTGGCCTTGGTCAGGCCGGTGATGGCGTGTTTGGTCGAGGTATAGGCCGATGAGAACGGCCGCGGCGCGTGCGCGGAGATCGAGCCGTTGTTGATGATGCGGCCGCCGCGCGGGGTCTGGTCCTTCATGATGCGGAACGCGTGCTGCGTGCACAAAAACGGCGCGGTGAGATTGGTATTCACCACCGCCTGCCATTGCGCCAGGCCGAGATCCTCGAACGGCACCGGCGGCGCGCCCATGCCGGCATTGTTGAAGAGCACGTCGAGCCGGCCATAGACGTTCATCACCTTGGCGAACAGAGCGGCGATCGATCCGGGATCGGCCATGTCGGCGGACACCGGCAGGCTCTTGCCGAGTTTTTCGCCGAGCTTCTGGGTCTCTTCCAGCTTCTCCAGGCGCCGCCCGGCGAGCACGACGGTGAAGCCGGCGCCCATCAGCGCCAGCGATGCCGCGCGTCCGACGCCGGTGCCGGCGCCGGTCACCACCGCGATCTTGTTTTTGGTTTCGGTCATTTGCTTCCTGCCTTGTTATGTCTTTGGAGTTTCGGTCTTGTAGGGCGGTCGTGGGATATTCTGATGCGCCGCGCGCAGCGCCGCTGACCAGCGCGAGCGCAGGTCGTGAAAATACGGCTCGCCGGCCTCGATGCGGTGATTGAGGTCGGCGTCGCAGACGTCCGATCGCACTACCAATACGTCGATCGGCAGGCCGACGCCGAGATTGGAGCGCATCGTCGAATCCATCGAGATCAGGCTGGTCTTGAGCGCTTCATAGAGTTCGACATCGTAATGCATGGCGCGGTCGAGCACCGGCTTGCCGTATTTGTGCTCGCCGATCTGCAGGTAAGGGGTGTCGGTGGTGCATTCGATGAAATTGCCGGCCGGGTAGACCATGAACAGCCGCATCCGCGACCCCTTGATCTGGCCGCCGAACAGGAACGACACGTCGAAATTGATATCCTCGGACTGCAGCGCGGTGCCTTCGGTGGCGTGCACGGCGCGGATCGCTTTGCCGATGCGTTGCGCCGCCTGGAACATGGTCGGCGCGTTCAGCAGCGTCTCGATCTCGCCGCTGTGCGGATCCTCCAGCCCCTCGGTCAGCGTCGACAGCACCGACTGGCTGATCGCAAGATTGCCGGCGCTCGCGATCGCCATGACGCGCTCGCCCGGCTTTGAAAAGATGTGCAGCTTGCGAAAGGTCGAGACATTGTCGAGCCCGGCATTGGTTCGGGTGTCGGCGATCATGACCAGCCCGTCCCGCACCAGCACTCCGCAGCAATAGGTCATTTTCGTATCCCCGATGCGCATCGACGGCGCGCAAATTACTAGCCAATTTCGTTGGGGGCGTCCAACCCCATTCCGGTGTTCGAGGTCGTCCCGGCCCGCCAGCGTCTTGCTATCGGGCCCCTCCACCGCGACGGCCACCAGGGAATATTCTTCGCCAGCATCACAATTCGATTCGGGTTTCAAACAACAGGCAGCCGTCATTGCGAGCCAACGGGTCGGCGCAAAGCGCCGCCCGATGACAGGCTCCGCGAAGCAATCCATCGTACCGCACCAAGAAAGAATGGATTGCTTCGTCGCTTGCACTCCTCGCAACGACGGCAAACACACCTTCTCGATCCCGCGGCGCGATTCGCGCGGGTTGTGCCGAAAACTTCCCGCCCTCTCGACAGAGGGCGCAGGGAATGCCGGGCGCCCGATGCGCCCGCAGCCGCGCGTGTAGTGGTAGTAAACACGCGCGTTAGTCACCACGGTCACACCGGAAACACCCGGCATTCCCCGCGCAATGGTTTTAACGGTTTGCTTCGTGCTCTCCCCGGCGACCGGGCTTGTTTGCCACCGTCGCCCCTGAGAAGCTTGCTTCCCAGGAACTTGACGCCAGCGTCGGGGCGTCAGGACCACACGACTTCACCGTCCGCGCCCGTCCTCACAAAAGCCACTCGACGGTCTTGGTACCAGTCCCGCCGAAGCTTCAGCGAAGGCGGATCAGCGCCGCTCGTCTCGCGTCGCTGCCGCGTCCACCGCATTCCGTGCCCAACGTCCGTGACGATCGCGATACGCCCCTCTGGCGGGCCGGAACAGTGCCGAAATAGCCACCGGTCGAGGGCGGATGAAAGCGGAATTTTTTGCGTTGAAGGACTGGACAGCCCAAATCAGATTGAATCGGTTACGCAAATTCCGGTTTACGCGCACGCGGTTTGCGGAGATTTCGATCCGTCAAACCAGGCGTCGCGCGGAAAAATGATCAGCTGATTTGCCCGACGGGCAAATCAAGCGCGGCGGTGCAGGCCAGCCGGAGCATGCAGCGCAAGCGGTTAGAAACCACGGAAATTCTGCGTGAGCGGCGGACGTCCGCTTTGGTGCGTATTGCGGACTCATGTCGGACATCGCGCGAGGTCCGAAAAGTACCGATAGCGGACTCATGCGATGGAGCATTTGGCCGCACAGCCAATTCTAAAACGAATATTCCAATCCGGCAGTAGCTCCTTGAAAGAGCACACCTGACCCGCAATTGACACCAAGTGCACGCACAGTCGACGGCATCGAAGAAGAAGTTTGCTGGATCTGTCCAGGCGCCAAAGCAACGCCGTCGAGCCATAGCGCTTCGTAGCCCACCTTTAGTGCCAGCCCCTTGCTAACTTGATATTTCAACTGCAAGCCGGCTTCGCTGACGAAGGCGACGTGGTTCGTCGTGGCTTGCGATGGGTACACCACCTTCTCGAGGCTGACCCCGGTTGACTGCAGGGCATTGTTATCAAATATTCCGGTCTTCATCAGTCCGTGAAGCGAAAAGCGACCAAGCTCCAGCATTTTTGCATCCACGCCGATTTGGACGCCATAAAGGTTGTTCGTCGTGCGCGTATTCCAGAAGGGGGGGTAATTTCCTGCTGGCCCACCCGGTGTGATCTGAAAAATATTGAAACCATAATTCTGCTTCCATGTAGGTGCGGTGAGATCTGCGGGGGGCAATGTACCCTGAAGATTGTCATTCAGTTGGAGCCAGCGGAACCCGGCCAGCATGGTCACTTGGCTGGAGAGATCCAACCGCCCGTTGGCCTCGGCATTATAGAGGTTCGTGGTGGATTTCCATTCCATTGCTTGGTACGGGAAATCTTGAGTTTGCCAGAAGCCGGGAGCCTTCATCACCAGCCAGTCTGCAGGACTGTCGGGGCCGATGGCTTTGGTGGCGCTCTGGTTGAAGATGTTAAAATACGACAACTCCGCACCGTAGCCGGAATCACCATGGTAAATTAGGCTTATTTTCGGTCCGGCGGAAAACCCTTGTTGGAACTGGTTGCTGTTGAAAGCTTCGGTGCCGGGGGCGGTTGACGTAAGGTAGAACGGTACGACGCCCGGCACTCGTGCAACGAGCGTTTGATTGACGCCGCCAAAACGGCCCAAGACGATAGCCTCGGCTGAGACAGTCCATCGCGGAGTGCTGCTGCTGGTCAACTGGCGTTCGGGAAGACTCCGAGTTGGGTGCAACCCTTCGCCCGATTTGCCGAATGAATTATCTTGGTCTCCGGCCGAGGCAGTCATCGGCAGAAATAGCGTGGCGAGCAGAGTGAAGAGGAAACAGCTGGCGACAAACCGATGTCTATTGCGAAACGATCTAAAAAGAGTTCTCATGGGTTTGTCGCCGGCCGTTCGAGTTCGCCAAGCGTTTGCCCTTCGATAAGCCATCCTGGCGGGTCGCCGTTACCGTAAACGGCGAAAGTTCGATTCCATTGCACCGAAATCGAGAGCGTCCGCGGAAGGTCGTGGCCCATCTGAATTCCTCAGCCTCCTGGGACGTGTCCGTCGAACACGGTCGCGACCTAAGGTCGCTAAGTGATTCGCGCCGCTAACGAGTTGCTCCAAATCAATCCCGGCCAAGCTCTCGGTCGTCGGTCGCGAATAACACAGGCTCGGATCTGAACCGAAGATGCGCCCAGGCCTATCGACGGGATGCTCAAGATCTCAGGAAGTTGGCAACGCAACCACCGCGTCCGCTATCGAGACATTCTCAGGACGACACTTGTCCGGTTTCGTTTGTCACAGGCGGATGCAGCCTTACAGTAGTCCACCCGACAGGTTAAAAAAATACGTTGCCGCACGTCGGTCCGACGACTTCACTCAGGACCGTAATACTACGGGGAGACAGGGGTCTAGCGCATACGGTCGCGATGATTGAGGTGACTTGCGATGTCTCCTTCGGGTCCAGGCTGTGTGAAAACACCATCAAATGATATGATTCTCCTGCGATTTGGCCGGAGGATTCGATGACACGCTTTGTCGTTGGCGATGACCGCAGTCAGAGCA